>NZ_NTFY01000011.1 GCF_002289565.1 Rhodopirellula sp. SM50
AACGGCCCTACGGGTGCTTCGCACTATTGACTCCTGACCCCCTTTTCGCTCGCAGAACTTTAGGGACAGAGCCTAGCGACTCAAATCGACGGCGACAATTTCTTTGTCGTTTCGGATGAACGCGGTCTTGTCGGCGTAGGCCGGATGACTCCAAAGTACCGGGCGGCCGAACGATTCATTGGTCGGCTGCAGCACCTGCATCCGACCCTTTTCCTCGTAGCCGGCGGCGGTCAGTTCGGCGACGATCAATTCGCCGGTTTCGCTCATCAACAGGTAGCGATCGGATTGTCCCAAGCGTGTCAAGAACGCGGTGCCGTGTCGGGCGAATCGTTTTTCGCCGGGCACGGTGGGCTGGAAGGTTTCCCAAAGTCGATCACCGTTGGAGGCATCGACCGCGATCAGGTTCCCTTTGACGCAATCGGTTCCGTAAATCACTCCATCGACGATCATCGGCGGCGCGTTGCTGCAATGGACGGCGTTCTTGGGGCCGCCCCGCCAGAGTTCTTTCGCGGTGGGCGATTCGCTGCCCAGCTGAAACATGACCGCTTCGGCATGAATCCCGCTGGCGTACATCAGGTCGCCTTCGATCATCGGTTGGGCAATCGACATCTCATAGGCGGGCGTGATCGGAATGTTCCAAAGTGATTTTCCCGTGGCCGGATCCAAGCCCTCGACGGCTTCGGGGTGATAAACGATCAACTGACGTGTTCCGCCGGCTTCGATGATGCGCGTCGCACAATACCCGGCTTTGGCGTCCAACGATTTCCAACGCACCTCTCCAGTCGCTTTTTCAAACGCGACCACGCCTTGTCCCTGGCCGCCGACCATCGTGTACAGCAAATCGCCGTCCACCAAGGGATGCGACGCGAAGCCCCAGATGGGCACTTCGGCCCCAAAGTCATTGGGCAAGTTGCGTGTCCAAACCAACGAACCGTCGGCGACCGACAGACAGGTCAGATCGCCTTCGGCACCGAGCAGGTAAACGTTGTCCTGGTCGACCGTCGGGGTCGCACGGGGGCCGGCGGGGTAGCTGATTTCGTAGGGGCGGTCATACGAGTATTCCCAGATTTTCTCGCCGGTTTTCGCATCCAACACTTGCAGACGCTCTTTGCCGGTCAGGGTGGCGCGCTGGCCGGGATCGTTGACCACTTCGCCGCCGCTGCGTTGATAGTCAAACACGAACACCTTGCCGTCGGCGACGGAGGGGCCGGCGTACCCTCCTGCGATCGGAGTTCTCCACTTGACCGGCAATCCCGAATCGGGGATGTGGTCGATCACGCCGGACTCGCGATAAACGCCATCTCGCGAGGAACCGAGCCAGCCCGGCCAGTCTTCGCCGTTGACTCGATCGGGGCTCGTCAAAATCGAGCCGGTGACGCACAGACAGGCGATCAGAAGAACGTGTTTTGTCATCAATTGGTTACTCATTGAGGAATTCGGGTCAGCCATGATTACGGATTTATACCGTCTGGCCGAGGCGATCTTTCCGTGTTTCATTGTGAATGTTTCATGACCGCTTCGGTCGACGTTTCGACAACGCCTTCGCCTTCACCATGTTGCCAATCCGCCGAATAACGCCACTGGTAACCGCCTTCGGTGCCGACTTGTGCGACCAGAAACGACGCCGCTTTTTTGGCCGCGGCGAGCGATTCGCCGGCCAGATCGGCATGGGCGGGCGTTGCGACGGCGGCAATGATTGCGTCGCGAGCAGCAAAGTGAACCCTCTCCTCGCTACGCTCGACTCTCCCAGAGGGAGAGTGACCAAAAACCCTTTGAAATCAAGTACTTAAAAACTGCACGACCTCCCGTCCCGAGGGGCAACGCTGTGAAGCATTTTTCCCATGTGATTCTTGAGCTTTTAGCGGCAGGGCGCGAGCCCTCGGGTTCTTCATCTCTGCCAAAACACCGGAGGGCTCGCGCCCTGCCGCCAAAAAATGCTTCACAGCGTTGCCCGCGGGGGTGCCGTTTTTTGTTGATACCAATGCTCCCGCGGGTCTCTCTCTCAGACGCTGACCGGAGCGCCGGACGTCCATTTCGTAAAATCGTGGGGTTCGCGGTGGACGTGGTTGTACACCGTGTCGCGCTCGACAGGGTCGCGACCGGCTTCGGTGATCAACTGTTTGATGTGATCGACGCTCAGGCATTCCGGGGTCGTCGCTCCGGCGTCGTGATAAATCAATTCGTGCCGGACCGTGCCGTCGATGTCGTCGGCGCCATAGGCGAGCGCGGTTTGTGCGGTTTCGATGCCCAACATGATCCAATACGCCTTGATGTGTTGAACGTTGTCGAGCATCAGCCGGCTGATCGCCATCGTCCGCAGATCCATCAGGGCCGACGGTTTCTTGATGTTGTCCAGCTTGGTGTTTTCAGGGTGAAACGCCAGCGGGATGAAGACTTGGAATCCGCCCGTCCGGTCTTGTAACTCACGCAACCGGATCAGGTGATCGATGCGGTGGTAGGCCTGTTCGACGTGACCGTACAGCATCGTGCAATTGGTTCTCAGGCCGATTTCGTGGGCCGTTTGATGGATCTGCAGCCATTCGTGCGTGTTCGCTTTGTGCTCGCACAACTGGTCGCGGACTTCGGGGTGAAAGATCTCTGCCCCGCCACCGGGCATGCTTCCCAGCCCGGCGTCCCGCATGTCTTGCAGCACCCATTGTTTGGATTTCTTGGTCTGGAATTCGAACCAGTTGATTTCAACGGCGGTCCATGCTTTGAGATGGATTTGGGGGTAGGTCTTGTTCAGCAGTTCGATGATGCCGCGGTACCACTGGTACGGCATCTTGTGGTGCAGCCCGCCGACGATGTGCATTTCCGTGCATCCGTTTTCGGTGGCTTCGCGGCCGCGCTGGACGATTTGTTCGTCGTTCATCACGTAACCCTTGGGATCGCGCAGGTCGCTGCGGAACGCGCAGAACCGGCAGCGATAGACGCAGACGTTGGTCGGGTTCAGGTGGGTGTTGATGTTGAAATAACCCACGTTGCCGTTCTTGCGTTCACGGACCAGATTGGCCAATTGGCCGACTTCCTGCAGTGGCACGGCGGGATCGTAGAGAAAGATCCCGTCGTCCAAGCTGAGCCGTTCTTCGGATTCAACTTTGTCACGGATTTCGCGGAATCGTGCGGCGTAATCGGTTGCAGGCATGGTGGGATGCAGAAATCGGGTGGATTGATTTGAAACGGGTTGAGAACCGCAAATTTGGCGAAACGTTAACGGGGCGCTGTCCAGCCGAGCAATCAGCGGAAACAAGTGGGATAGGCTTCCAGCCTGTCATTTCGGCATCGCGGGTACCTGACCCCCTTTTCCGCTCACAAGGCGCTTCTCCGCTCACAAGGCGCCGGCCAGTTGCTCCAATTTGGCCTTTGCCGCCCCGCTGTCAATCACCTCGGCGGCTTGTTGGACGCCGGCGGACAGCGATGGAGCGGATCCGGTCAGCAACAAGGCCGCTGCGACGCCCGCGACGACGGTGTCGCGCGTGGGACCGGGCTGGCCGTCCAGGATGCGGCGAATGATCGCAGCGCTCTCGGCGGGGCCGCTGGCGGCCAGCGAGTCGACGGTCGCCGCTGGCAGGCCGAAATCGTCCGGTGTCCAGCGGTACCGCTCGGTGACTTGATGGCCCGCGACTTCGACGGCGTCGGTGTAGCGGTCCAGGGACACTTCGTCTTGGCCATCGGCGGCATGCACGACGAAGGACCGCGCCGTGCCCAGTTGAGCGATGGCGTCGGCGATTTTTGATTGGGCGTCGACGTTGCTGGTCCCGAGCAATTGGTGCGTCGCCCCGGCCGGGTTGCAGAGCGGACCGAGCAGGTTGAACAACGTTTTGACGCCCAATTTCCGTCGGATGCCGACGACATGTCGCATCGCCGGGTGCAATTTCACGGCGAAACAAAAACACAAGCCGATTTCATCGAGCCGACGGGCCACTTGTTGGGCATCGGATTCGATCCCCACACCGAGTTCCTCCAGCACATCGGCCGAGCCCGTCACGCTGGTGGCTTTGCGATTGCCGTGTTTGGCGACCGGGACGCCGCAGGCGGCGGTGACGATCGCGATCGCCGTGCTGATGTTGAACGACCCGCTGCGGCTGCCGCCGGTTCCGCAAGTGTCCAGCAAAAGGTCGTGATGGTGTGGGATCCGCGTCATGTGGCGGCGCATCGCGGTCGCGGCGCCGACGATTTCGGAAACCGCTTCGCCCTTGTTGCTCAGCGCCAGCAACAACTGCCCGATTTGCTCTTCGGCTGCCTCACCGCTGAGCATTTTGTCGATCAGGACGGCGGTTTGCTCGGCGGAGAGGTCTTTTCCGGCGGTGGCTTGCTGGATCGCCACATCAAAAGTTGTCATCGGCAGTTGGGGGGATTTGCTGAGCCAAATGGGGCGGGGATCGCGTCGGATTTCTGGAACGCCCAGCACCTTAGCGGCCAGCACTTTAGCGGATCGGGCTCGTTTCGAAACGCCCGTGAACTTACACTTTTCGCATGACACGAAAAATCATCATCGACACCGACCCTGGAATTGACGACGCCGTCGCCCTGACGGCCTCATTGTTTGACCCTCGCTTGGAGGTTTTGGCGGTCACCGCGACCGCGGGGACCGTCACGGCCGAACAGGCAACGTCCAATGTCTGTGCGATCGTCTCGATGCTCGATCCCCCACGATACCCGCGAATCGGCAAGGCGATCCCGCCGGAGACGGCGTCGGCGATCGACGATCTGTTTTTAAACGGTCGCTGCGGCCTGGGTGATCTGTCGGTCGGTGAAACTCAGCGACAGCATTTACCGAGCAGCGAAAAGGTGATTGCGGAACTGGTCCGCAAGTATCCCGGCGAAATCACGCTGGTTTGCCTGGGACCGCTGTCCAATGTGGCTCGACTTTATCGGCGAGATCCGGCGGCCATCAACTTGCTCGATAAAATCGTGATCAGCGGCGGAGCGGTGAATGTCGCCGGCAATGCGAGCTGTGTGGCCGAATTCAACTTGTTTTTTGATCCGGCTGCGGCCAGTGAAGTGTTCGCCTCGCCGACGACCAAGAGTCTGCTGCCGTTGGATGTCACCGGCGAGGTGCAGTTTGGCGTCGAATTGTTAGAACAATTGCCTTCGGCTGAAACTCGGGCCGGCGAGTTGCTGCATCAAATGATGCCGTTCGCGTTCCGCACCGCCCATCAACGCTTGGGCCGCGAGCTGATCCCGTTGATCGATGCGGCGACGATTGCAGCGGTCGTCGAACCCGAGTTGTTTCAGTGGACGGAAATGGCCGGAAAGGTCGAAACGCAAGGTCTGCTCACCCGCGGCATGTCGGTGTTCGACCAGCGGCTGCGTCCGGAATGGCAAGCCAACATGGAAGTCGCCTTGTCGGCAGACATCGAAGCGGTCAAGGGACTGGTCTGCCGCAGCCTGCGCTACGCCGGGCAGAAGTCGTAGGAACCGAACGGGAAATAAATGTCGGATCTTGCCAGTGGGATAGGCTTCCAGCCTGTCATTGCAGAGTCGACAAGCTGGAAGCCTATCCCACTAAACGCGAGCGTGGCAAGCACGCTCGCGTTTGAAAGGGGACGTCGGCGAGGGACTCGCGCCGCTTACCAGTTGTAGTCGAATCCGACGTAGGCTCCGTGCAGGATCAAGCAGTCGTCCGCACGTACCGCACCGGCCGAAGCGGCGGAGGTGTATTCGGTCGGCATCTGTCCGACTGCGGTGGCCACCCCGCAAGCCGCCAAGACGCGATAGCCGCCGTTGACGGTCCAGCAATTGCTGATCCGGTATCCGAGTCCGAGGTCCAATTCACCCAGTCCGGCCACCGAGATATCCGATTGCCGGGTGTAAAGGTCGCCGGCACCGGCACCTTGCGAGTTGGTGTAGCCGGTTGCGGTTGTGGTGGTGATGCTGTGAAAGAATTCTGCATCGTTGCCGTAGACGCCGATTTTTCCGCCCAGGTTGAACATCGCTCGGCTGCCCATGCAATAGCTCAGCCGCGAACCGAATTGGTACCCGAACAAGTTGTTCTCGGTGATCGACTTGTAATACAAGTCATTCGCTCCGTAGCCGGTCATGCCGTCGACGTCGCCGCCGATTTCCAGTTCGTCTTCGAGTTGGAACCAGCGGAAACCGTGCGAGTTCTGGATTCGAAGTCGCCCGCCGGCGGCCCGTGCGAGCGGACCGATGGCGCTGCCGCACGCTTTGTCTTTGCAGCCTCCGAAACCACAGCCGCCGCCCCAAATCGAAGCCGGGCTGCAGGATCCCAATCGTCGGGCACCCATCAAACCGAAGCCGACGAGATTGACTTCCAGACTTTGGATTCTCAAGTCACGGATCACTTGAATGCTCGCCGCGTTCATGTCGTAATCGTCATAAACGGTCGTCGCACCGGTGCCGCGGTTGATCGATGCCGTTTGCAGCGCGGGGTTGATCAATCGCAATCCGGCACCGCTGTCGGGAACTTGGCGGCACAAGCAGTCCGGGTCCCAAAGCATGTAGTTGACATCGATGGCGTACTGACCGCATCCGAAGTAGCGACCGGCGTGCACGTCAAAACTGGTGTCGTCGGTCGGCTCCAAGTCTCTGTTTCGCAACAGCACCATACTGCTGTCGTCGGTGACCAGCGGAGTGTTGTCGCTGCCGGCGATATTCCAGAACAATAGATTCGATCCACCAAACCAAGGTGAAATCGGCCGCGGTCCCCGGGCGGGTGCGGTCGCGCAGCTACCACTGGGCGCACCCTGCCAGGGTGCCGCGGCGGCGGCGGCGTAGGGGCTGGCGTGCCCATAGGAATCACAGGGCGCGCATGACGATCCCGCGGGGGCACAGGACGATCCCAAGGGCGCCTGTGCGGCGACCGGGGCTTGCGCCGCGACGGCGGGATGGGGGTGAGGATGGTGCTGCGGTGCATCTCCGGGTGCCGCCGGCATGGTCGGCACCGGTGGGTAGACGCGATCGCCTTCGGGAAGCGGCAGGTTTTCAATCGCGTTTTGCGCGGCGACCGATTGAACCGAAGCGCCGAAGGGCAATGCGTGGTTGCTGGACCGATTGGGCTGGATCGGCGCGGTCGGGCGTCGAAAATTGTTCCATCGGGCGGGGGCCTGAGACGTGCCGTTGTCGGCAACGCCGGGATGGCCTGCGGTGCAGTCCAGGGCGGCGGCGGCCCCGAGACTGAATCCGAGTGCGATTGCGAAGTGCCGCATCAATTGAGTTCTCACAGTATTACTCCTTCATCCTGTTTAAGTCGCTTCCTACTCGGACACTGTCGGCCTGGAAAACGAAGGCGGCTTCGTCGCGTTCGATGTGAGAGAACGTTGACGAACCAACCACGGGTGCGGGGGAAAGCCCAACGCCATCAAAGGGAGGCGAAACGAGGGGCTGGCGATCGCACGTGCGGTCGAGAAGGCGGTCACGCGTGAACTCAACGGAAACGAACGGTCGCTGTCGTTTTGCATCGACTCCACGGCGCTCCGTCGCCGCGATTGTCAGGCGATTTTGACGGGGATGCGTCGACCCCGATCTCGCAATCGTGTTTGCCAGACGCATCGAGACAACCGTCCGCGATGGGTTAAGCGAGAACGATTTGGCAGACGGCATCTAACGCCTGGGCGCGATGATGCTCACAATCCGAACAATCGATCCGTGTCCATCACGGTGTCGCGGGTGGGCAACCGTGACCAGTCGAACTGGTCGATCAGGTCGGCTGCGGTTTGCGGCTCGGCGGTGTCGGTCAAGCCGAGCGAATGGGCCGCCCAGCCGACGATCGCTTCGGGCGCGACGCCACACTCGCGATAGTGGCTCAGCCGGGTGTCGCCGTGACGTTTGGCCAACCGTCGCCCGTCGCTGCCCAGAACCAAGGGGACGTGGGCGTAATGCGGAGCCGGGTAGCCGAGGTGACGATACAGATCCAATTGCCGAAACGTGCTGGCGACCAGATCGTTGCCCCGGATGACAAAGTCGACGCCTTGGCAATGGTCGTCGACCACCACGGCCAGCTGGTACGAGACTTGATCGTTTTTGGAAGTGATCGGGAAATCGCCGAGTTCCCGGGCCGGATTGCAACGCTGTCGCCCCAGCACCGAATCGTCGAATGCTAACGTCTGGTCGCTGACACGAAGCCGCCAACAGTGAGGCTGTTCCGGGACCTTGTCGCCGTCGCGATAGCCGGCACAGGTTCCCGGATAGATCGGCCCTTCACCGCGAAAACGACTCTCGTGGGGCGCCGAAAGCGCTTCGGCGATGTCTTTGCGTGAACAGACGCAAGGGTACGCCAGATTGTCGCCGCCGTGGGTCAACGTCGCCAAGGCGCGCCGGTAGAGGTCTTCGTGTTCGGTTTGCAGCGTGGGTGGCCCGTCCCAATCGATGCCCAACCAGCGAAGGTCCTCGATCGCCTGGTCGATCGCCCAAGACTTGACGCGGGGCGAGTCAAGGTTGTCGATGCGAAACACCAATTCGCCTCCCGTACGACGCGCGGCCCAATAGGCGATCAAGTGGGTTCGCGCGTTGCCGAGATGCTGAGCACCGGTCGGAGAGGGAGCCAGGCGGGTTCGCATCACGTTTGGGCGGCGAGCATGTTGGCCATGCTCTGGCGGGCAATCGTCTCGGCGCCGAGCGAGTAATCGAAGACCTCGACGCTGGTCCAGCCGTCGTAGCCGACTTCTTTGATCGCTTCAAAAATCGGACGAAAGTCCACCTCCCCCATCCCCGGACCGAGCAGATTGGGATCATTGGCGTGAAAGTGCATCATCGCGTCGGCGTTGTCACGGATGATCTGCGGAACCGGTGTCGGTTCGTCGCTCATCGCTTTGACATCCAGATGCAATCCCACGTGACCGCTGTCGATCCGATTCATTAAATCGCGTCCGGCCGCGGCGGTGTTGAGGAAGTTGCCTTCGCCACGCCCGAGCGGCTCGATCGCGATCCGGACCCCGCATTCTTCCAGGGTCGGCACCACGCCGCGCAAACACGCCGCCGCCGCTTCCATCGCCTGCTCTTCGGTTTGGCTGGCCGGGAAATTGCGTTGCTGCGGTGAACCCAACACCATCACGTCTCCGCCCAGGTCACGGCACAACCGCGCCAGTTCGCAGAGGTAGTCGCTGGTCTTTTGACGCACGGACTCGTCCAGCGTGGTCAAATGAAAGCCTTCCGTCTTGGCCAACAGCCAGTGCAACCCGATGATTTCCAATCCGCCCGCGGAAACGGCGTCGCGATACGCCGCCCGCTGGTCGGCCGTGAAGGACGGCACGTCGTCGGTGATCATGAACGGGGCGACTTCCCAGCCGGTATAGCCGGCCTCTCGAGCGATCTGAAGTGCTTGATCAAGTGGCATCTCACCGAAGGTCTCGTTACAAATGGCGTACTTCACGGGCTGTGGTTTTGGTTCAAGTTGCGGACTGTTAAAACGAACCGACAGAATAACAGCCGGGAGATCCGTTCGCACGGGCCCAGCGTCGCCGGCCATGCGGACGGACGCGAATTTGAATCTCCAACTCCAACCGCTGAGGAATCACACGCGTGGACTCATCGCGATCGTCGCCGCAACCCGAACGCGAGGCGTCACCGCTGCGCTCCTGGTTGTTGCGGATCGCTGCCGCATCGGTGGTTTTGGTGCTGGTCGGATTGCTGGCGACCGCATGGACGCTGAATCCCAACTCGTCCGGCTTGGGGACGCATCACCAATTGGGACTCCCGCCGTGCAGCGTTCGTGTCCTGTTCGGGATTCGGTGTCCCAGCTGCGGCATGACGACGTCGTGGGCACACGCGATGAAGGGAAACGTTGTCGCCGCGGCGCGCGCCAACCTTGGCGGATTCCTGTTGGTCCCGTACGCGTTGGCAGGTCTGGGGACGATGCTGCCGATCGTCCGTCGCGGAAAAATGCCGGCCGATCGGACGATTCGACGCTACACGATCGCGTTGATCGCGATCGCGGCGGTGACCCTGGCTGACTGGGGCGTGCGGGTGTTGGGGCAGTAGGTCACGCTGTGCGTGACGGTTGGCTGAACGTCGGGTACCGTTTCTGGTCCCCGCGTTTCACAGGTGAAACCAGCATGGCAAGCTGGAAGCTTACCCCGCGTTTCACAAGTGAAACCAGCATGGCAAGCTGGAAGCTTACCCCACTTTTCACAAGTGAAACCAGCATGGCAAGCTGGAAGCTTACCCCACTTTTCACAGGTGAAACCAGCATGGCAAGCTGGAAGCTTACCCCGCGTTTCACAGGTGAAACCAGCATGGCAAGCTGGAAGCTTACCCCACTTTTTACAGGTGAAACCAGCATGGCAAGCTGGAAGCTTACCCCACTTCGGCAGCGCTAGTTCTGGTCGTACAGCGGCAGGTGGCGGTAGTAGACTTCCAGGCAATAGATCGACAAGCACGTCGTGTAGAGCCGGCCGCCGATGCTCCAGCGGTCTCCTTGCGGTGCCCAACTGCCGCGTTCGCTGCCGTCCTTGATCTGCAGTGCCGGCAGTTTGACTTTCATCTCATTGTTCCATTCGGTCCACAGCGGGCCGCCGACATGGTGGAACGCCTGGGTCGCGTAGTACCAGTAATAGACGTTTTGTTGATTGATGTCGAACGGGGCATCGGTGCGCAACAGCTTGAGGCCTTCTTGAAGACGGCCATCATTTCGTTCCCAACCGAGGTATTGGCGGCACAGCAGTCCCTCAGCCGTCATGGTGGGCGTGGCGTCGGAGCGACCGGGTTGGTAGGCATAGCCGGCCCCGTAATAAACACTCGCCGAATCGAGGTACTTGTCGATCAGTTTCATTTTCTCCGCGTCGACTTCCAGCCCGGCGCCGAGCGCACTTTGCAGTGCCATCACGTACCATCCGGTGACCGAGGTGTCGCCGGGTTCGTTCGGCCGATACCTCCATCCGCCGTCAGACGCCTGGGCTTTGAGTGCGTAATCGACGGCGCGTTGGGCGTAGGCGCGCAACCAGGAATCTTTGGTCATCCCGTACAACTCGCACAGCGCGATCGTGGCCTGGGCTTGGGCGTAGGTTCGCTCGTTGCCGCGCGCCGAGGCGGCCATGAACCCGCCGCGATCCTGTTGCGATACCAGGTACTTCAACCCCTTGTCGACTTCGTCCCGGTACATGCCTTCCAGGTGGGTGTTGCCATCCCCGGCAAACGCGATCAGCGCCATCGCGGTCGCGGCCGGCCGATTTTCCGACACGGCACCGTTGCTGTAGGGTTGCACCATGCTCCAGTAACCGCTGCGATGCTGTTGGCGTTTCAGCCAGGCGAGTCCGAGCTTGACGGCGTTGGCGGTCTCATCGGTCGCGCCGTACATCGCCATCAGCGCTTTTCGCATCGCCCCGGTCCGTCCGCTGAACATCGGTTTGGTAATTTCGATCGGCTCGGCCCCCAGCAGCACCGGCTGAATCGCCTCCATTTCGGCCGGTTCCACCGTTTCGAAGATCTCCGGGATTTCAGTCTCCAGCAGCGTGTCGTCCAGCGCGTCTTCCGGGGCTTCGATCAGGTCATCGGATTGCGGTGAGGAAAGATCCAGTTCCAGCGCGTCTTCGATCGGTTCGTTGCTGATCCCGAAATCGAGCACCAAGTTGGTGAAACCGTTGCCGGTTGGTGAAGTGATCAGGGCCAGAATCAGCAGCACGATCAAATGGATCACCAAGCTGAGCAGCCAGGAGGGTGCCGACCGGGTGACGACGTCCGCGGGGGCGTCTTGGTCTGCCGCGGCAACCGCGGCGTCTGATTCGGCGTTTTCGGTCTCCGCCGTCGTGACTTCGGGCAAACTTCCACGCCAGCGGGTTACGGCGGATCCGATCCCGGTCCGCGGCTGGGACACTTCGGTGATCGGACGAGTCGGAGGCAGGGTGGCGCGGGGCGGGGGCGGCGGAGGGATCGAGGGAACGTCCCGGGCTGGCGCGACGTTGCCGTGTTGGGTGGGGGCGTTGTGATCTGGTGGAGCGTCGACGGGTTCGGCCCCCAGCGTTTCTTCGTCCGAATCGATCACGTCGGCGGGCTGCGGCGGTCCGGGCACCGATATGTCGTCCCCGTCGGCAGCGTCACCGTCTGCAGCGGCCCAGGGGCTGCGCTCACGCGGAGTTCCGCGACGCGGTGGAGGTGGCGGGACCGGCGGGACAGAGGGCATATCGATCGATCGCGGTGTGCGGGCAGACGAGGAGTCACTCGTGAAAAGACTCTGCGACACAGCATTCGACTCGAAAGGTAGAAGAGAAAGAGTTCCGCGGCTCCCGTTGCTTCTACGCAGTATATCGCATTTGTCCAGAGCAGACAAAAAATCCGCTCGTCAAATCCGCCCGTCTTGGGGAAGTGGGAGAGGCTTTCAGTCTGGTGACGTCCACGCGGACCAGCCCGGAAGTCTCCCCCACTTGTTTCCCAATCAAGACGAGACGCGAAAAACGGGGTGAGCCACCTCAATTGAGGGGCTCACCCCGCCTGGCTTGTCGCGTGCAGTTTTGAGCGGCAAGGCTGTCCGCCGAGCCTGGTGGCTCGGCGAGACCGCCCGGCCTTTTCAATTAGCAGCCGCAGGAAGGAGCGGCTTCGCAACCACAGGTCGGCTCAGCGTCGCATCCGCAGCTGGGAGCGACGTCGCAGCCGCTGTCACAGCAGCCTTTGCGTCCGCCGAACAGCTTCTTCAGCAATCCGCCACGAGACTTGCTGCATCCGCAAGCCGGCTCGCAGCATCCGCAAGCGTCAGCGGCACCACAGCAGACCGGGGCCGGGCAGCAAACCGTCACGGGGACTTGCTTGCAGACCGTACGCGGAACGCACTTGGTGACCGTGTAAGGCTCGCAGACCTGACGGCACTTCTTGACCTTGCAGATCTTCGTGTAGCACTCGGTGCGGCACTTGTTGACGCAGATCGTCTTGGTGCGGCACTCGGGAACCATCTTGCAAACTTTGTATTCGCAAGTCTTGGTGCGGCACTCGGGAACCATCTTGCAAGTGGTGTACTTGCAGACCTTCGTACGAGGCTCGCAGACGTAGCTGCAAACGGTGTAGTTGCAGGTCTTGGTGCGGCACTCGGGAACCATCTTGCAAGTGGTGTACTTGCAAACCTTGCTGCGTTGCTCGCAGACGTAGCTGCAAACCTTGTACTCGCAAGTCTTCGTGCGGCACTCGGGGACCATCTTGCAAACGGTGTATTTGCAGGTCTTGGTGCGGCACTCGGGAACCATCTTGCAGACGGTGTAGGTGCAAGTCTTGGTCTTGCACTCAGGGACGCGTCGGCAGACGGTGTAAGGGATCTCACGCGTGCGGCACTCTTTCTTGTACCGCGTGCAGCAGATTTCCTTTTGCTCGCAGGTCGGAACCCAGACTTTCTTGCAGATCGTCTTGGGGCAACCTTGGACGCATTCGACGCGGCACTTGCCGGGGCAGTACACGCAACGGCAGGTCGCCGGGTCGTACGTCCACGTGCCCGGTTCACGAACCGTGCGTCGCATCATCGGACCAGGAACGGTTTCCGTTTGCGTTTCCCAGTGTCCACCATTGACCGTGATGGTCTTGGTGTACTGTTCGGGAACCATGACGGTGTAGTTCTCGGTGCGAACCTTGTCTTCACGCACGGTGTTGTAAACCGTGTAGTTGATCGTACGCGTCTTGGTCTCGTGAACGGGAACCATCACGGTGTAGTTGATGGTTTTTTCGCGAGTTTCGTACACCGGCTTGTTGACGGTGTAGTTGATCGTACGCGTCTTGGTTTCCCACACGGGCTTTTTGACCGTGTAGTTGATCACCTTTTCGTGCGTCTCGTACACCGGCTTCATCACCGTGTAGTTGATCGTACGCGTCTTGGTCTCGTACACGGGCTTTTTGACCGTGTAGTTGATGACCTTTTCGTGAGTCTCGTAAACCGGTTTGTTGACGGTGTAGTTGATCGTACGAGTTTTTGTTTCGTACGTCGGCACCATCACGGTGTACTGGACTTCACGCTGTTCGGTGTAAGGGACGACACGAGTCGCTTGGACTTCTTTGTCTTCGTAATACACTTCGTTCCGCGTACGATAGCGAGTCTCTTCAACTTGCTCGTAAACGGTCTCGGTCACGTTACGCATGACGGTGTAGCTTCCATCGGCGTTAGCCGATGCAGCTCCGTCAGCGACGGGTGACGCGCCATCAACGACGGTGCCGTCGCTGACCACTGACTCTCCGCAATTACTACAGCCTTGATAGCTGATCGCACCACAATAAGCGGCGCGTGCGGATTGAGCCCCCGAGACGATCGCAATGATCGCCAAGGCGGGCAATAACCACAGCCTTTTCATCTCTTCTTTCTCCAGAAAACACTTTTGGGTTGCAAAGGGACGCACTGGATGATGCGAGACCCATTGCTCACACCTTCCTGCACTTTTTGCGTGCACGTGCACTGCGACGAAAGACCCCCCGTTCAAGATGAATCCGACTCCGGTCACTGCACCCGAAGATGCCGATCGTTGCCCGAATTAACCTCTTTCCCATCTACCCGCACTAACGGTGGGAGGAAGATGGTGCGGACACACAAACTCTGCGTGCCAACGAATTGGGTCCTTATGCTGTCAATTCATCGTCTGCGTAAAGTGATCCGACCAAGTAAACAGCACGATCAGGGCAAAATAAGACGCCTAGGCTGTCCAGGAGTGCCGTCATTGCAATCCGTAACAGATGTAGCGATCGGGACGGCGGGGGGAACGGGCTTAGTTTCAGGTTTCGAGTTTCAGGTTTCGAGTTTCAGGTTTCACACTGGAGACTCTCCCCGGGTGATCCATTTTTCTGCCCGCTCCCGCCGCCCCTTTGCCGTCCGCTCGGTCGTTACAATCCTCCCATGCCTTCAGAACCGGACCCCAAGACGACATCGGACCCCAACAGCGGCGTCAACAAACTGCCGCGACCGGCCGTCGGGCGGCTGAGTCTGTACTTTCGCGAATTGCATCGCTTGGCCGATCAGGGCGAAACCCACCTCAACAGCAAACAGCTCGGTGCACTCGTCGACGTGTCTCCCGCCGTCGTCCGCCGCGACCTGAGCAGTTTGGGAACGATCGGCCGCCGCGGCGTGGGCTATCCGATCGACAAACTGACCGAACAGATCGGCGCGGTGCTCGGAAGTGGGCTGCAGTGGCAAGTCATCTTGGTCGGCGTCGGATCGCTCGGTGATGCCCTGCTCCGCTACCGAGGGTTCGAGCGATTGGGGTTTCGATTGGTCGCCGCGTTCGATCTCGACCCGGCAAAGATCGGAACACAGATCGGAGGCGTTTCGATTTGGAATGCCGCCACGATGACCGGCAAGCTGGCCGAACTCTCGCCGGACTTGGCCATCCTGGCCGTCCCGGTCGATCAGGCAGCCTTTGTCGCCGCCGATTTGGTCGCCGCCGGCATCAGCGGGATCCTAAATTTCGCGCCCACCACGTTGCGGTTGCCGGGATCCACGGCCGTCGTGAATGTCGACTTGGCCAGCGAACTGCAGCGGCTCGCCTTCAGCGTCCAGAACCGCTGACATGTGGGATTGATTTTCAATCGGTCTCGGTGGGGCAATGAACGCCTGACGCTCGGCCAAGTAGTCAAGTGTCGTTTGTTCTCGTTGGGGCCCGTAGGCTCGCGCCAAACGGCTAATCAACGTTTGAGATCAGCCGATTGAAGTGCGTGGCCTATTCGAGCGTTTCACGCGCCTGTTGGACGGTGGCGACGGCCTCCGATGCGGCATCCGCCGTGGCGGTCAGGTGCCCCATCTTCCGACCGACTTTGGCGTCCGATTTTCCATACAGGTGCAGTGAAACCGATGGCACGGCCACCGCGCGGTCCCAACTCGGCGGCTGCCCTTGGCTGCCCCACAGATCACCCAACAAGTTGGCCATCGCCGCGCCGCCGACACGCAGTTCGGTCGATCCGAGTGGCAGTCCACAGACGGCGCGGACGTGTTGTTCGAACTGGCTGGTGTGACACGCTTCGATCGTCAGGTGGCCACTGTTGTGCGGCCGCGGCGCGACTTCGTTGATCAAGAGTGTTTCTGCGTCGACGACAAAAAATTCCACGCACAGCACGCCGACCAATTGCAACACGTCGGCGGCCCGGGTGGCGATCGTCGTGGCCAATTGTTGTTGTGCCGGCGACAACGTCGACGGGCAGAACGAGACGTCGAGAATGTGATTGCGATGATCGTTTTCAAAGGGTGGGAAACAGCGGACTTCACCCTGGGTCGAACGCGCCACCACAACGGACGCTTCACGTTCGAAGGGGATCCATTTCTCCGCGATCCAGGCATCGGCCGACTCCCACGGCACCGCCGCCGCGTCGGAGGGGCCATCCAAGCGGTACTGTCCCTTGCCGTCGTATCCGCTCCGCGCCGTTTTCACGATCACCGGCCAGCCATGCTGCTCGGCAAACTCGCCGACGCCGGCGGCCGAATCCACCGCGGCATAGGGTGTCACCGCCAGACCGGCATCGCGAAACGTTGTTTTCTCGACCAGTCGATCCTGTGCGGTGGCGAGGACATGGTGCGAGGGATACGTCGGCGCGAACTCGCTGCACCAGCGAATGGTTTCGGCCGGAATGTTTTCGAATTCCAGCGTGATCACCTGGCACTGCTTGGCAAACTGTGACACGACCGCGTGATCGAGCAGATCGCCGACCACGGTACGCGTGGCGACTTGTCCGGCCGGTTCGTCGGCCGAGCCGCAAAAGACCACGACGTCATATCCCATCTGCATCGCCGCGATCGCAAACATCCGTCCCAGTTGTCCGCCGCCGACCATCCCCAGGGTCGCCCCCGGCATCGCGATCGATTGGTCCGATTTCAGTGCTGACACGTCGAGATCACTCCAGTTCGGTGGCGGCGAGGACTTGCTGAGTCTGCTGTTGGATGAACGCTTCCAATGCCGCACGGACGCCTTCGTCACTGATCGCCAGCATGCGAGCGGCCATCAAGCCGGCGTTCTTGGCCCCGCTGGTCCCGATCGACATGGTCGCGACGGGAATCCCGCCAGGCATTTGCACGATCGACAACAGCGAATCAAGACCTTGCAGTGCCCGGCTCTGCACCGGAACACCGATCACCGGCAAGGAAGTCTCCGATGCCACCATCCCCGGCAGATGGGCGGCGCCGCCGGCCCCCGCGATGATCACTTTCAATCCCCGCTGCCGCGCCGATTGGGCATAGGCGAACATCCGTGCCGGGGTGCGGTGGGCGCTGACGACGGTCCGTTCGTGCTTGATCTCCAAAGCGTCCAGAATCTCGCACGCCGAACGCATCGTTTCCCAGTCGTTCTTGCTGCCCATGATCACGCCGACCACGGCATCGGTGGCGGGGAATTGCGTTCCGTCAGTTTCGGGTGTCGTCATGCTCGCTGGTTACGCTGGCGGAGGAGGGAAACCGGTGAAACGAGAGTTTTAAAGCGAAACACGCCGAACCGGAAGGTGCAGAACGATGGGGTGGCAGAACGATGGGGTGGCAGAACGATGGGGTGGCAGAACGATGGGGTGGCAGAACGATGGGGTGGCAGAACGATGGGGGCAAAACGATCGGGGCAAAACGATCGGGGCAAAACGATGGGGGCAAAACGATGGGGGCAAAACGATGGGGTGGCAGCGGGGGGGCCGCCGTTCTCGTTCCGGTCTTTCGCTCCGCCCTCGTCTCCCCGTCTCCCCGTCTCCCCGTCTCCTTGTCTCCTTGTCTCCTTGTCTCCTTGTCTCCTTGTCTCCTTGTCTCCCCGTCTCCTTGTCTCCCCCTCTCCCCCCCTACCGAACCAAAAACTCCATCGCGTCCCGGTCGGTCAGGTCATCGACGATGCGGTCGGCTCCGGCGATTTCCAGGTCTTCGCGGCTGGCCGTTCCCGTGCAGACCGCCAAACACTTGGCGCCGATCGTGTGGGCACAGCGGACGTCATTGGGAGTGTCGCCGATGACGATCATGTCGTCGCGGGCCGCTTCGCCTCGACGCCGGACCAATTGGTCGGCCGCGCGGCGGGCCATGTCACAGCGAACCGCGTCCAGATCGCCGCCGACCACCCAGGGAAAGAAATCGATCAGACGGAATGTCTCCAGTTTCATCCGCGCCGTTTCAGGAAAATTCCCCGTCATCACGGCCAGCGAAACGTGGGGCGTCACCGACAACGCCGGCAGTAATTCCGCGACCCCCGGCAACACTTCGCCGCGGACCGTGGGCAGCGTTTCGCGTAGCGTCACGGCGTAACGCCGCCGCAATCGGCCTTGGTTCTCTGGCGTCGGGGCAATGTTACCGGCCGCCAGAAACTCACAGACCAAATCGCGATCGGTGCGTCCGCCGAAGGAAATGTGTTCGATGGCCAGGTCGGCGACCCCGAATTCACTCACCATCGCACGTACCAACGCACCGCTGCCGGCTCTTTGGGTGACGAGCAAGGTTCCATCGATATCAAAAAAAAGTGTCCGCATGGCGAAAAAGTTAGCAGATATCGGGCCCCCGCAGCAGCACCTTGGCACCGATTCCGCCGCGACACACACGTCCCATTTTTGGGCGGCCTGTTTTGGGCCGGTCCCGTTTTGCGGTTCCTTCCACTGTCCTTCCCAAATCGGGACAGTCATGCCAGAACCTAGGGTTTCGGTTACGATTCAATCGCCAATCCGTTGACGCTCGCTCGCTACCCCGAAACTCAAGCCGCGGCCACACCCCCAGCCTGTCCATCGAACCTCCTGCCATGACCGCCAACGTGACTGAACCAGCGCCTCCCACCGTCGACCCGTCCCCCACTGAACCGGCCGGGGAACTGGACAAGAGCAATGCTCGGGTGCGTGAGATGTTTCGCCAGATCGCTCCCCGTTACGATCTGATGAACCATCTGCTGTCGCTGAATATCGACAAGTACTGGCGCAGCCAGGCGGTCAAGCGATTGCGTCTGATTCCCGGCGTGCCGGCGTTGGATGTATGCACCGGGACGGGCGATCTGGCGATCGCGATCGCCGACGCGGCGCCGGACGGCGTCGAGGTCGTGGGCAGCGATTTTTGTTACGCGATGTTGGAAATCGCCAGGCGAAAACGCGTCGCCGGTTCGCGATCGGAATCGATCGATTTTCTCGAAGCCGATTCCCAGCAATTACCCTTTGCGTCCGACCGATTCCAATGCGTCACCGTCGCTTTCGGATTGCGGAATGTCGCCGATACCGATCGAGGGCTGCGCGAGATGACGCGGGTGTGCCGTGCAGGCGGTCAGGTGATGGTGTTGGAGTTTTCCAAGCCGACCTTGCCGGGGCTACGGCAAACCTACAACTTTTATTTCAAGCACATTCTGCCCCGGGTCGGACAATGGTTCGCCCGCAACAACAAGTCGGCGTATTCGTATCTGCCTGATTCGGTCAGCCGTTTTCCCGACGGGCAAGCACTGGCCGATCGGATGCAGGCTGCCGGATTAACGGACGTCAAATTCACGCCGCTGACGTTTGGGGTTTGCACGATCTACGAGGGCACCAAACCCGAGTCGAATTCCAACCCCGATGGGGATCCCCAATGAGTGTCGCGGGAACTCTGGCCGCGCCAAGGGATCCACTGGTGATCGGGATCACCGGTGCCAGCGGGGCGATGTATGCGATCCGATTGCTGCAATCACTGGCCCATTCCGAGATCGACGTGCATTTGACGATCAGCCCCAGCGGCGCGGCGGTGATCAAACAGGAAACGGGGCTGGCGATCAACCTGCGCGGTTTGGATTTGATCCAGCTGGTTTCCTACATCCCGGCGTGGTCGACCGATCGGCATCGCGAATTGGTGCGGCAAACCGATTGGGAAAGCGTGTTGGCCCGGCGGTTTCACTATCACCAATACGATGACTACATGACCCCGATCGCCAGCGGTTCGTTTCGTACCAGCGCGATGGTTGTCTGTCCGTGCAGTGGCAGCACGCTCAGCGGCATCGCACGGGCGGCGGCGAGTAATTTGATTCAGCGGGCGGCCGAAGTCCACTTGAAAGAGCAGCGCAAACTGGTCGTCGTGCCTCGAGAAACACCGGTCAGCGCGTTGCAGTTGGAAAACATGCACAAAATCGCGTTGGCCGGAGGCGTGATCTTGCCGGCGATGCCGGGATGGTATCACGACGTCGACTCGCTCGATTCGTTGGTCGATTTTGTCGTCAGTCGGATCATGGATCAACTGACGTTGGACAACCGATTGATCCAAAGATGGAAGGACGGATCATGACATCAGGCGGTGTGCATTCAGGCGATCAGGGACCGACAAGCAGCAGCGCTGGCGGCGGCAGATTGGCCGATTGGCTGGGGTTGATTCGATTCAGTCACACTTTGTTCGCGTTGCCGTTTGCGGCCTTGGCGACCGTGATGGCGATCGCGACGCCGTTGCCCGATGGCGATGCCGTGTCGGTGCGTTTCCGCGATCTGCTGGGGATCTTGCTGTGCATGGTCGCCGCCCGCAGCGCGGCGATGGCGTTCAATCGATTGGTCGATCACCAGATCGATGCGGAAAACCCCCGCACGAAAGGACGCCACCTTCCCGCCGGCGTGCTCTCCCGCAAGGCGGTCTTGTCGTTCACGGTGGGATGTGGGGCGTTGTTTGTCGCATCGACCGCCTTGTTCCTGCCCAACTGGATTCCGCTCGCGGCGTCGGTCCCGGTGCTGTTGTTCTTGCTGGGGTATTCGCTGGCCAAACGATTTACCAGTGCGGCGCATTTGTGGCTTGGCGTGGCGCTCAGTCTTTCGCCGATCTGCGCCTGGGTCGCGATTCGCGGGCCGGAGGTGTTCGCCTGGCCGAGCGATCTGGTCGCGCCGTTGCTGCTTGCCGCCGCCGTGGCCGCGTGGGTGACGGGATTCGACATCATCTACGCGTGCCAGGATCAGGCGTTTGATGCTGCCGCAGGGCTGCACAGCGTGCCGAGTCGATTCGGGGTGGCCGGTGCCTTTCGAATCGCGGCCGGATCACACGTGGTGATGCTGGTCCTGTTGGCGTTGGTGCCCGGGTTGGCCCCGACGGTCGGATTCGGCTGGCTGTACTGGATCACGCTGGTCTGCATCACCGCGTTGGTCGTGCGACAGCACACGCTGGTGCGGCCGAACGATCTGAATCGCGTCAATGAAGCGTTCTTTCACGCCAACGTGGCGATCAGCATGTTGTTGTTGGTCGCCGGATCGATCGATTGTTTGTGGTTGTAGCATTGCACGAGGGGCGTTAGCGAAATGCCAGCTGCACTGGCACAGAAGGTTTTAGCGGAACGGCGCGAGCCGTCCGGTTGCGGTTCAACAACAGCTTGAAAGACCGGAGGGCTCGCGCCCTGCCGCTAACAATAGACAGAAGGTKTTAGCGGAACGGCGCGAGCCGTCCGGTTTTAGCGTGAAAGACCGGAGGGCTCGCGCCCTACCGCTAACAACAGCACTCCGCTTGGCGTCAGACAAAGTGGCATGGGGCGTGCGGCTTGGAATCTCGCAGTGGCAACGGCTCGACTCTCCCCTGAAGGTGTTAGCGGAACGGCGCGAGCCGTCCGGTTTTAGCGTGAAAGACCGGAGGGCTCGCGCCCTACCGCTAACAACAGCACTCCGCTTGGCGTCAAACTAAGTGGCATGGGGCGTGCGGCTTGGAATCTCGCAGTGGCAACGGCTCGACTCTCCCTGCCCGGCAGGGGGCTTTCAAGATGTCTCGTCACCGAGGCCTGGAAGCTGTTCGAGCAGGTGCAGTGGCCGAGGGGAGCGATTATGTTACTCGTTCCCCGTTTACGTCTTCTTGCGAGTGAGTCCCTTGAAATCAATCATCGCGTTTGGATTGCTGATCACGTCAGCCTTCTCGTTTGGCCTGGCACACGCCGAGACGAAAAAAATTGTGTTGGTCGCGGGCAAGCCGTCCCACCCGCCCCGGATGCACGAGTTCAACGCCGGGGTGCAACTGATGGCGAAATGCTTGTCGGGCGTGCCGGAGGTGGACGTCCAGTTTGTGCTCAACGGCTGGCCCCAGGACGAAACGGTGTTTGATGATGCCGATGCCGTGGTGTTCTTCATGGACGGCGGCGGCAAGCACGAAATCGTCCAGCAGGAGGGTCGCCGATTGAAATTGATCGACGATTGGGCCAAGCGCGGCGTGGGGCTGGGGTTCATGCATTACGGGGTGGAAGTCCTGGCCGATCAAGCCGGCAACGAATTGAAACGTTGGATCGGAGGCCATTACGAGCACCTGTTTTCGTGCAACCCGATTTGGCAACCGGCGTTTGAGTCCTTTCCCGAACATCCGGTGACGCGGGGCGTTCAGCCATTCGAGATCAAGGACGAATGGTATTTCAACATGCGGTTCGTGGCCGACATCGTCGGGAACCGATCCGATGAGCCGGCCGGAATCAAGTTCGTCCCGATTCTGGTCGCGGTGCCCTCGGCGGACGTCCGCGACGGCCCCTATGTCTATCCGAGAGGCCCGTACCCGCACATCCAAGCGTCCGAGGGCCGCGCCGAAGCGATGATGTGGACGGTCGAGCGAGAAGACGGCGGCCGGGGATTCGGCTTCACCGGCGGTCACTTTCATGACAACTGGGGCAACGACAACTTCCGCAAAGTCGTGCTCAACGGCCTGCTCTGGATCGCCCAGGCCGAGGTGCCCGAAGGCGGCGTTGAGTCCTCGGTGACGAAAAACGATCTGGATGCCAATCTGGATCCCAAACGCGCCAGGAAGTGATCGTCACACGTTTACAACTACAACGGGTTGTTGATGCCACGCGCCGGGACGGTCGATTCCCACTCTTAAGATCCGACACGACGTTTTTCTACCCGTTTCTCAATTCCCCGAGTCCAACTCCTGTTCTGTTGCCTTGCTCGGCTTCGGTCGTGGCAGCTCCAGGACTTCTTCGCCGTCGGTCAGGGAGGAGGGGCAAACCTCTTGTTCATGGCACTGGCGGCACACGACCTTGATCGCGTCTTGGCTGGCGATGTGAAGGTCGTGTTTTTCGCAAAGGGCAAACAGTTCTTGCAGGTGTTCGCAGGGCATGACATTCGTCCGAGTGGAGTGATGCGAAAACAGAGTGTGATCGGGCACCCTTCATCTTCGCCCTGTCGGCGGCCCGACGCAATGTGCCCTGCCCCGGCGATCGAATCATGCCCCGGCGATCGAATCGGGCAGATCGACCCATCAGCGCGCTTCGTCTTGGTCGCTCGGATGCAGTTCCTCGCGTTTGATCCAGCCCGTCCAGAGCTTGAGATTGCCGATCTGGCAGCATTCCAGCTTGACCCACTGCACCGAATCTTGCGTGGCCGAGGCGATGATTATCAAGCCTGCCGAGGGTGGTGCCCGTCGCATCTGACGCATGCCCGAGAGTGGGTTGGAGGGATGGAATTGGGAGACGGAAAAGGTTCGCCCTTTCTTTCCCACGACGAAGTCCGCCGTCTCCGGGAGCTTCGGGTTGCCCGCGGGGGGCATCTCGTCGCTCTTGCCTGAGGAAGGTTTCGTTGATGGAGTGAAAAAGAAGGCTGACTCATCGAAGCTGTCTTTGGCGGGTTGGCCGGCGGTGTCTTCCAGCGGAAACAGAATTGATTTTTCCCCTCGGATGGTTCGCAAGCCTGAGGACCGGACGGCTTTCCCGAACAGATTTGCGTTTTGGTGTCCGAAGCGTTTGTCGCTTTGATTGACGTGCACGACCATCGAGACGTCGATCGTGTCGTCGATCTCAGCGACGTCGAACCCGAGATCGAGTGCCGCCATTTCTCGTTGTTTGGCTTTCATCGACCGCCGCCAGCGATCGGCGTCGACGCAAAACGTTCTGGGGGATCGCCACCGCGCGACCGTCGACTTTTCGGAAAAGTAGTCCAGGCTGTAGACGGCCGAGCTGCCGACTTCGCGATAGCTCCGTGAGAGGTTGACCATCAACGAGGCACTGTCGGGCAGATCCGTCGCCAGGGAGATCGTCAGAGTGTCGTCCAAGCGGCTGGCCTGGATCTCGAAGCGATCGCAGATGATCAGCGACGGATCGTTGACACGCGACAGGGGCGGCATGATGCCGCGGGGTCGGGGGCGGTCGTCCGGGAACGGGGGGCTGGGGTGCTGTTCTTCCAACCGTGATTGTTCCTGGACGTATTGAAAGAGCGCCTCGGCGGTTCGAAGGTCGGCGTCGAATTGATCGCTTTGCAGGTAGCTTTCAAGGTTGCCTTGTCCTCGCAGTGCCGTTGCCAGCACGTCGCGATCATAGCGGCCCAGGATGACGTAGGCGTCTTTGGCTTGCTCGATCAAATCCGGTAGATCATCGAACGTCAGGATGGGGTTGCGCCGAATCATTCCGTCGGTCTGGACCAGCATGCGTTGTGCTTGCAGTCCATCGCCGAGTGTTCGGGCGACGTCGGCGGGGATCCGGACCTGGGACGTCGAGGCGACAAGAGAGGGCTCGATGCCGGACTCGCGTCCGGAATGCGAGCCCGCGGGTTGTTCGACCTGTCCGATCGCGAAGACCAGGGTGATCGCTAGAATCGCGACCGCGAGCACAACGTACTTCATGATGAATTCTCGGAATTTTCGGCTCGTTTGTTAGGAGGGGTTCACAAACATAGATCACACCTTCCCGGCGGGGGGCAGGAGATTGAGCGATGCTGTCGCAGACTTGGCGCCAGCGGTTTTGAAGTGGCTCGAATTCCGCCCGCTGCGCTCGAATTCCCCTCACGCTTAGTCCCGCGACCGGCCCAGCGGTGATAAGATTTGGGTTTGGCAAACGCAGATTTCGTTCGAGGATTAAACGCAGTGAAAGTTGGCAGTGGTGGTGGATTCCGGGCGATCTGGTATACGTTCAAAA
Organism: Rhodopirellula sp. SM50; assembly: GCF_002289565.1. GTDB lineage: Bacteria > Planctomycetota > Planctomycetia > Pirellulales > Pirellulaceae > Stieleria. The sequence goes on from NZ_NTFY01000011.1 coordinate 24,657, forward strand.
AGGGGCGTGAGGCGGGGGGCGTTTGGAAGCTGTTCAAAGCCATGCGGACCCGCAACAGTTGCAAGACCTGCGCCGTCGGGATGGGCGGTCAACAAGGCGGCATGGTCAATGAACTCGGCCATTCCTTTGAGGTTTGCAAGAAAAGCCTGCAGGCCATGGTCGCCGACATGCAGCCGGGCATCGATCCGAATTTTTGGAAACAGAATTCGATCGAGCAACTGAAACAGCTCTCGCCGCGCGAGCTCGAATCGCTGGGCCGATTGATCCATCCGCTCCGCTATCGTCAGGGCCAGTCGCATTACGAGGTCATCACGTGGAAGGAGGCTTTCGAAAGCATTGCGGCAAAGCTTTCGGCGACCGCGGCCGATGAGACGTTTTGGTATTTCAGCGGCCGCAGCAGCAACGAAGCCGGTTTTTTGCTGCAGTTGTTGGCCAGGGTTTACGGCACCAACAACGTCAACAATTGCAGCTACTACTGTCACCAGGCCAGCGGGGTCGGGTTGCAGAGTAGCGTCGGCAGCGGCACGGCAACGATCGTCTTGGACGACCTGGAAAAAGCCGACACGGTGTTTCTGATCGGTGGGAATCCGGCCAGCAATCATCCGCGTTTGATGACCAGTTTGATGCGGGTGCGTCGTGCCGGTGGCAAAGTCATTGTGATCAATCCCGTCCGCGAGACGGGGCTGATCAATTTTCGGATCCCCAGCGATCCGATTTCGCTGTTGGCGGGCACCAAGATCGCCAGTCACTATGTTCAGCCGCACATCGGCGGTGACCTGGCGCTGTTGTGGGGGCTGGCCAAAGCGACGAAGTCTTTGGGTGCGATCGACAACGCGTTCTTGACCGAGCACACCAGCGGGTCCGAGGAGTGGTTGGCGGCGGTCGACGATTTGACGTGGCAAGAGATCGAAACCAAGTCCGGCGTCGCTCGCAGCGAGATCGAATCGATCGCCGAACTTTACGCCGCGTCGAAAAAGTGTGTCTTCGCCTGGACGATGGGCATCACTCATCATGCCCACGGCGTCGACAATGTTCAGGCAATCGCCAATCTGGCGTTCGCCCGAGGGATGGTGGGACGTCCGGGGTGTGGGCTGATGCCGATCCGCGGCCACAGCAACGTGCAAGGCATCGGTTCGATGGGAGTGACGCCGAAGCTGAAGGATCAGATCTTTACCGCACTGAAAGACAAATTCGGGGTCCAGTTGCCCGAGACACCGGGCAAAGACACGCTGGCATGCATGGAGGCCGCCGCGAGCGGCGAGATCAAAGTCGGCTTCTGCTTGGGCGGCAATTTGTACGGATCCAATCCCGATTCCACGTTCGCCGATCATGCGCTCTCGAGTCTGGAGATGAACGTGATGGTGAACACGACCATGAATACCGGCCATGCCCATGGTCTGGCGAAAGAAACGATCGTCTTGCCGGTGTTGGCGCGTGACGAAGAACCGGCGCCGACGACACAGGAGTCGATGTTCAACTTTGTGCGTCTGAGCGACGGCGGACCGGCTCGGTTGCCCGGACCTCGCAGCGAGGTGTCGGTGATCGCCGCGATCGGTAAAGCCGTGGTGCCTGACGTGCCCGGCGTGGACTGGGATGACTTGGCCAATCCCTCGACCATTCGCAAGTGGATCGGCGCGGTGGTTCCCGGTTACGGCAAGATCGCCGAGATCGATCAGACCAAACAGGAATTTCAGATCGATGGTCGCACCTTTCACGATCCGAAATTTGGAACCGCCGACGGCCGCGGCGTGCTGCATTGCCATCGACTGCCGGATCTCAAGGGCACCGAGAACAATCATCTGCGATTGATGACCGTACGCAGCGAAGGGCAATTCAATACGGTTGTCTATGAAGAAGAGGATCTGTATCGCAATCAGGAACGTCGCGATTTGATCTTAATTCACCCGGACGACCTGAAACGATTTGGTCTGGAAAACGACCAACGCGTCACCGTCAAAAGCGAAACCGGGGCGATGAGCGGCATTCTGGCACGATCGTACGATTCCATTCGCAGCGGGAATGCGTTGATGTATTATCCCGAATCCAACGTGCTGGTTGCCCGGCATGCCGATCCGCAGAGCAGGACGCCGGCCTTCAAGGGCGTCGTCGTCGAACTGATCGCTGAATGACGATGCCGAATCCTGACCACGCCGTCCGGTTCCGGCGGATTTGCGCCGCCGCGGCGTGCGAGTTACAATAACAACCTTGTCCTCGATTCCTGCCCCCCACTACCTGCTTACCTTCACATCATGGCTCACCGACTTCGGCTTTTCCTCTCGGTCGTTTTGTTCAGCGCGCTGTTTGTTCCATTCGGCTCGGCCGCTCCGCCCAACATCGTCCTGCTGCTCAGTGACGACATGGCGTGGACGGACTATGGGTTCATGGGCCATCCGGACATCGAGACGCCGAACTTGGACAAGCTGGCATCCGAAGCTGCGGTGTTCCCACGCGGCTATGTGCCGACCGGACTGTGTCGACCCTCATTGGCGACGTTGTTGACGGGCCATTACGCGTCCACCCATGGAGTGACCGGCAACGATCCGTCACCCAAGTACGCTGCCCGTGATTCGGAGTTGTTTAACCAGCGGCGGGCTCAATTGATCTCGTATTTGGATCGATTTGAAACCGTCCCCGAAGCGCTCGGCAAACGCGGCTACCTGAGTCACCAGAGTGGCAAGTTGTGGGAGGGCAGTTATCAAAATGCCGGTTTCACCCACGGCATGACACGCGGATTCCCGCAGCCCGGCGGACGTCACGGTGACGACGGATTGAAAATTGGACGCAACGGCATCGAGCCGATCAATGAGTTTTTGGATCTAGCGGTAGAGGAGAACAAACCGTTCTATCTGTGGTACGCCCCTTTCATGCCGCACACTCCCCACACGCCTCCCCAGCGGTTGTTGGACAAGTATCGCGACGGGCGGCCGATCACGATTGCCAAGTACTATGCGATGTGTGAGTGGTTTGACGAAACCTGTGGCCAATTGATGGAGTCGCTTGAACAACGTGGGCTGGCCGAAAACACATTGATCGTTTATTTGACCGACAACGGTTGGATCCAAAATCCAGAGAAAAACGGGTACGCACCGCGGAGCAAGCAAACGCCTTATGAAGGCGGAGTGAGAACGCCGATCTTTTATTGGATGCCGGGCAAGATCAAGGCCGTCACGCGACCCGAATTGGTCAGCAGCATCGATATCTACCCGACGATGTTGGCCGCCGCCGGGGCTCCCCTGCCCGATGATCGCCCCGGATTGAACCTGTTGCCCCATTTGACCAGCGGCGACGCGATCCCCCGCGACACCATCTTCGGCGAGGGATTCGCGCACGACATCGCGGACATCGAAGACCCCGAAGCGACGTTGCTCTACCGCTGGTGTATCGAGGGCAAGTGGAAATTGCTGCTGACCTATGACGGGGAAGTCAATCGCTATCAATCGACTCACCCCAGAGACGAGAAAGGGCCGCAGCTATTCGATCTGATCGCAGACCCCGCCGAAAACAACAACCTGGCCAAAGAAAACCCCGAAGTGGTTGCCCGATTGGCGCAGAAAATCAAGAATTGGTATCCCGTCAAACGAGCCCAAACCATCACCACGCCCTCCCCATGATCCGATCCAGGCATTTCGCTTCGACAACCGTCCTGATGCTGGTTTGCCTGGCGGCGACCGCTGCGTCGGCCGGCAAGTACAACACGGTTCTGGACATCGGCGAGACCGCTCCGGCGTGGAGCGAGTTGCCGGGGACGGACGACCGTGTGCACTCTCTCAAGACGCTTGACCAGAAGAAGGTCGTCGTGGTGGCGTTCACGTGCAATTCCTGTCCCTATGCGGTCGATGCCGAAGACCGCTTGAATGCGTTGGTCGATCGTTTTGAGGGCAAGTCAGTCGCCGTGGTCGCGATCAACGTCAACAAGGTCGAAGAAGATCGGATGCCGGCGATGAAGCAGCGGGCCAAGGAGAAGGGTTTCAAGTTTGCATACTTGTGGGACGAGTCACAACAGATTGCCAAAGATTACGGCGCAAAGTACACACCGGAGTTCTATGTGTTGGACGAGGATCGCAAAGTCGTCTACATGGGAGCAATGGATGACAGCCCCACCGGCGACGAGGTGACAAAGACCTACCTCATCGATGCCATCGAAGCCACCCTGGCCGGTCGAGAGGTCCAGGTCACCGAGACGGTTCCGATCGGTTGCCGCATTCGGATCGAGCGGCAACGGCGAACGCGGTGAAGAAACCTCTCCGGCCAGTCGCTCAAGCGAATCCTCGACACACCCGGTTCCGATCGACCTCGCGACCGAGTGGCGGTGTTTGGGCAGTGTTGGGAGGCCTGGGCGGCGCCTTGTGCTTCGCGTTCTTTACGACGTTGTTGCTGCTCGTCAACGGCACCGCCACCTTGGTCCTGTTCGGCGCCTTGGTCGACTCCGACCCGTCGTGGGCGGATCGCAAAGGGGTGATGCAGTTCGGGCTCTTTGCGCTGCCGTTGGCCATGCTCGTGGTGGAATGGTTGATCTGGGACGTCTTGTGCGGCTTGTTGTGGCGCGAATCATCCCGTGGTGATCGATGGGATTCGACCTGATCCGGCATCCTGAGAGAGGCATTCGGATGCGGCCGATCCGTTGATCATGGGCGAAGGGGGGCAAGACGATGGGGGCAAGACGATGGGGGCAAGACGATGGGGGCAAGACGATGGGGGCAAGACGATGGGGGCAAGACGATGGGGGCAAGACGATGGGGGTGGCAGAATGATGGGGGTGGCAGAATGATGGGGTGGTGATTGATCGAGAACAGGACATTGTTTTGCCCCCATCGTTTTGCCCCTTACTGCCAACTGCTAACTGCTAACTGCTAACTCCCTACTCCCTACTTCACCACCCGTCGCTGTTTTGGTTTCCAACGTCCCATCAGGGCGACAAAACTGGGCACCAGAATGGTGCGGACATAGAACGTATCGATCAGGACGCCCAGACCGAGTGCAAAGCCGAGTTCGATGATCCCGCGGAGTCCGATCGACGCATCGGATTCGATCCCCAGCAGGTGCAGCAAGCCGGGCAACCAGGCGGAGGCGGTCATGCTGAAGAAGGTTGCCGCCATCACCATTCCACACGCGGTGATGATTCCGCCGGTTTTGGAAACCGCGTGGCGGAGTGCAGACAACCAGCCGCTCTTGCGTTGCTCTTCGACGATCCGTGTGACCAGGTAGACGTTGTAGTCCTGTCCGACCGCGACCAGAATCACAAACAGGAATAGCGGAAGTTTCCAATCCAGGCCGACATATTGATCGGCGTAGATGCCACGGAAAAACAGCACGGTCAATCCGAGCGTGGCGTAGTAGCTGAGCAGGACGGTAAAGATCAGGTACAGGCACAGCCCGAGCCGGCGGATGACGGCGACGAGAATCAGGAAGACGGCGAGCACAACCGCGATTTTGATCCGTTGGTTGTCGGCGATCGTGACGCTTCGCAGATCGATGATCGAAGGCGTCGTGCCGGTCAAATAAACCTTCGATCCGGTCCAGTCGGAATCCGGGTCGCTGGCGAGTTGATTCAGGGTGTCACCGATCTGTGAGACCAACTGCTGCGTCGGAAGTGCAAACGGATCGCCTTCGATGATCAGGTCCAGGCGTGCCAAGCGGTCTTGGTAGGGCGTGTTGTTTGAAAAGAAATAATTCTGCGCGACACGGTGCTGTTGCAGGGCCCGTCGACGCCACGAGTCGGCGCTCAGCAGTCCCATCTCGCGGTCCGGGGGGAAGTCGCCCAAGGGATCGTTCGGCGTCCGCACGGCGACGACGCCCGGCTGTGCGTAGAGCAGGTTGGACAGGCTTTTGAGTTGCTTTTTTAACGTCTCTCGTGGTTCGTCTTCGGGGCGAACCATCAAGACCGTCACCGGATTGATCTCGCCGATTTTGAAGTGGTCCGACAGCAAGCGATAGCCGCGTCGACTCGGCGCGTCGGTGTCCAACTGGCTGCTCAAGTTGTACGTCACGGAATCTTCATTGACCCATCCGTACCACCCCGGGGCGGCCAGGAGGACGATGCCCAGCAGAAAGGCGGTCAACGGCCGGCGGGTCAGGGTGATCGCGATCCATTCCCACAAACCACTCGAACGCCGCGTCGATTTCGCATCGGGGCCGACCGGAACCGAGAGCAGCGAGCGCGTGGTTACTGTTTCGGGAGTCACCACGTTGGGCCAGAACACGTTCGGGCCGAGCGCCCGCAGCAGCGCCGGTGCCAGCGTCAAGCAAACGACCAGGCCGACCAGCAAACAGATTGCGATGATCGGGCCGGTGTAATGGTACTTGCCAAATTCAGCGAACCAGAGCGTGCCGAGTCCGAAGACGGTCGTCAGCGCGCTGCCCAGCAACGCCGATGTGACCCCGGTCAATGCATTGCGGCACGCGATGGGCCACGGCGCCAACGCGGCTTCTTCGCGCAGTCGCGAGATCAGAAACAGACAGTAATCCGTTCCGGCGCCAAACAAAATCACCACGATGAAAATGCGACTGGTCGTGAACACACGCATGTCCAGCCAGGGCAGCACGCCGCGGATCGACCAATCCGTCAGCGTGGCCACCATCGACGTCGAAACGATCACCGCGACACCGATCGAGATCATCGGGACGGCGACCAGCAAGGGTGCCCGATAGACCAGAATCAAAATCAACAGGATCATGATCACGGTGATCGATTCGGTGTAACGAATCGCATCGCGGGCGGCGATCAAGGTTTCGCCGCCGATCGCCGCCGAGCCGGTCATTTCCAACTGCAAACGCTCCGCGGCATTCTCCGGTTGCGGGATCCGGGCCAAACTGTAGCGGCGAACCTGGTCAAGAATGTTGCCGACCGATTCGACGGTGTTGATGTTTCCGGTCGCAGCCAACTCGCTGCTCAGTTGCATCACGGCCAAACGCGCCGACGGTTTGGTTAACAACGACCCCAGGACGGCATCGTCCCAGGAAAGCAGGTCCAGCATCGAGGCCCAGGCTGCCAGATCACGCTCGGCGATCGGCTCGGCAAGCGTCTCGATGTCCGGGACCAGCAGCAGGGCATCGCGATAATCGTCTCGGGCTTGCCGCTCTTGGACACCGATCTGTTCGAGTAACTTTGCCCGATCAAAGTACGCGATCGCCATCCGCGGCTCGGTCAGGGTGGGGGCCAGATCCGGGACCGAGTCGGCGAACCTTTCGTAGAATCGCTGGTCGACGGCGATGCTATGGTCGAGAGATTCGAGGGCGCGTTGGAGCCACGGTTGGGCAAGTTCGGGGGCCTGGTCGATCGGGCCACCGGAATAGCCGAGACCGATCGCGCGTTGCCAACACACTTCGCCGAAACGGTGATGCAAGCGGCGGAGCAAATCGTCACCGACCATCAAGTCGTCTTTATCGAGCGACGTTTCCTTGCGGCCGAGCACGATCACGATTTGGCTCCGCGCCCGATCGCCGGGAAAGGCTTCGTCGAGCACCCGCGCGGCGGCGACCGTGGTCATGCGGTCGGGCAAGTACTCGAAATCACCGTCATAGGCGACGTCCTTCCATTTCGGCGCGATCGCAAACAGAACGACCGTGGCGATGACCCACACGACCAGCACGGGCCGCCAGCGGTGGGTGACGAATCTCGCAAGTCGTTTCGTTAAATGAGCGAGCATCGTGGATTGGGGGCGGTGGGCGTCGTGCGGTGGACATCGCGGGGATGTCAACGGCCGGGCATTTTAAACACCGCGGCAAAACGTCGTCCGACAAGCGTACACCAATGGGGGCAACTTGTGATGCGGGGGCCCGTTTCCAATCGGCTGGCCGCCGGTGGGGTGGTGTGTCTGCACCCACCCTTTTTCACGGCTCGATGACCGGGGCGTGGATCGTGTGAACGATCTTGCCCCCAACGCAACTCTCGCCGGAGCACTAACGAGATTCGCGGTCGCCCGTCGGCGGGTTGCCGGGCCGGGCGGGGGATTGCGGCGGGCTTGAATCGCTGGCCCCCTTGCCGCCGAAGGCCTTCAGGACGTCTTGAATCGATTTGGCGCTGGTGTTGCCCGAGAGTGAAATGATTTGCATGTCGCCGGCGGGTTTCGCAGCCAGGTCTAATTTGTGAATCATTTCGATCACCAGATCCAGCAGTGGCTCGCCTTCGGCGCTGACCAGCAGCGTGTTGCCGACGGTATCGACGCCCATCGACAGTTTGCCTTTGAAGGAAAAGTCAACGTCGCCGCCGTCGCGTCCATTGTCGCCGTCGACCAGACCGCTGCCTTGTTTTTCTCGTCCAGACGATTTCTCGTCGCCTCCCGGTGCTCCAGCCCCGCCGCCGCCGCCGCGTCCCGCCTTGGCAAACGTCTTGTCGTTGCTGCTGAGCAGATCGCGGTACGCCTCTTTGACGGTTTCGGCGATGGTTTCAGCGCTGCCGAATTCAATGTTCACCAGTTTGGTGTAACGCATGCGGCGTTTGTTGACCGGTTCGGCGACATCCCACAACTCGATCAGCTCGCTGATCGTGCGTAGCTGTGAAGAGGTCGCGCCGCTGACGACGATGGTGTTGGTGTCGGGGTCGTAGACGAATCGCAGTTCGTTGTTCTTTTCCAGACCCTTGGGTCCGTCGTCGGACGATTGATCGAAGTCATAGAAGAAATAACGGTAGAAACTGTCCGAGTCATCCTTCTTGTCGTCTTGGTCTTCGAAGTACTCTTCCAGGTTCAGCTGGATGTACCCGGCGGACTGGTGTTTGATTTTGAAGACGTGATAGGGCCGTTTCGGGGGCGCCACCTGAAGCATCAGGTTTTCCAGTTGGTCGAGCGCTTTGGTGTTGGATCCGAGCAACAACAAATTGCCGTCTTCGTCGAGCTGGATTTGAATCGGCGACGGATCGGACGGGGACTGTTGTGAACCTGATCCGCGTTGGTTTTCGCTCGATGCTTTGTCTTGGTCGCGGCTTCTGAACAAGCGATCAAAGTCTTGGGCGGATCGAACGGGCGAGTCGTCGCTCAATTCGTCGGGTGATTCGCCGGGCGTTGTCGCCGGCTCGGAGGTTGGCGGCGTTTCCGCCTGGGTTGCCGTCAATCGATCGCCGTTGCTCGACGGCGGCGACTCGACCGTCACGGTCGAGGAGGACGCATCAAGCCTGTCGGGCGATTCATGTCTGGTTTCCAATCCCCCGTCGATCTCGGGGATTGCTTCGCCCTGCTCCGCGTCGTCGTCGGTGTCGTCTTCGTCCTCGCGGGCAACGGGGTCGACAAACTCGGTCGCGTCGGGCAGTTCCAAGGGTGCGTCGGACAACTGAGACCATTGTTGTTTCAGACGCATCAGGTAGTCATAGGTTTCCGGCCCGGAGGTGGCATCGATGCGGCGGACGGTGCGTGGGCTGCCTCCCGGCGGCGGCAATTCCCCGAGCTTGATCAGCAGGTTGCGAACCTGTTCCATCTCCGATTCGTTGGCCCACAACAAGACTTGCCGAAACCGCGAGTTGGCGGCGACCCGAAACTCGTCTTCATTTTTGTCTTCTTGTTGGTTGCCGTAGCCATAGCCGTAGTAGTAAGAACGCCGCGAGTTGGAGTTCTTATCGTCGTCTTTGTCTTGGCCCATCAGAAAGGCGATCGACTCGGCGACCTCGTTGGCCTCGAGTCGGCGCAGCTGGAGCACCTCGAATTGTCGTCCGCTGCCATCGAGTCGCTGGATCAGCCGGTCGATGATAAATCGATCCGCGGCCGAGCCCGACACGATCAGGGCTTTGTTGGTGTCATCGGCTCGGATCCGAGTGGTGGGTTCCATGACGTTCATTTCGCCGATGATTTCGATCAGCTTTTCGGGGTCGATGGACGTCAAGCGAAAGACTTGTAGGCGCGATTCGATGTCCGACAGCGAGGCGAGTCCTTGGCTGGGGACATCGATGCGATTGATGAACTCGCCCGCGATCGCGATCCGATCCACGGGGGCTCGAATGAAGACGGAGTTTTGACGCGTGTTGGCGACGATCGAGATTTCGGCTTTCTTCGCCGGCGGCGGCGGTTGCCCTCCGTTCTGCCGCGCCATTTGCTGCATCATCGCCATCTGTTGCGGCGTCATCGGGGCATTGGATTTTTTTTCGACGCCCAGGAACTCTTCCAGCATGGTCTTGGCCGTTTCGGCCGGGATGTACCGCAATCGAAATTCCGGCGCGAGCGCTTCGCGGCTGGATTGGTTGCGTTCCTGTTCCAGCAATTCGACGACTTGGCGAAGATTGATCGCCGCGTCCATCGCCTCGATGCGGTTGGTCGTTGTCAACGCGGTCAGCCGGCCGTTGCTGCTGATCATCGGTTTGAGTTCTTCGGCCATCTTTTCACTCGACAACCAGCCGAGTTCGAGTGATGCGCGGACAAAGGTGTGTGGCATCATTTCGTTCAACTGGTCGATGTCCACGCGTGGCACCATCGCCGCATTGATGCCTTCGGTTTTGGCGACGGTGATCCCGCCGGGCATTTCCAACAAGGTGTAGCCGCGGGCGAGCAAATGGCGGTTGAACAGGTCTTTGGTCTCTTCGACGGTGTATCGTCCCGGGGAGCGCAGGTTCACGCGGTCGGCCGGCAACTCCTGCCAGTCCAGCGGTTGGTCGGCAATCTCGGCCAGCCATTGAACGAGTTCGACCCAGGGCTGATTGCGGAATTGGAACGCGACCATGCCGTCGGGACCGACGGTGGCTTTCAATTCGTCCGGATCGGCATCGCCGGTTTCCTGATCGCCGCGTCGGATGATTTTAGGTTCGGGCGGTTTCTCAGCTTGCTTGTCGCCGTCCTTCGCCTCCGTCTTCCCCGGTTCCGGCGTTTCCCCGGGCTTGGCGTTGGGGGACGCCGGCTTGGCGCCTGAGAACGGGCCTGACGGAGCGGCCATCGTCCGTGGTTTGCCATCCGGACCGGTCACCGTGATCGTCGGTGCTTGAGCCCAAAGTGAGGCTGGTGCGATGATCAGCAGGAGGATCAGAGATGCCAGATCCTGGGGAAGAATTCGTCGTTGGGGCACCGCGAATCACCGAGATCGAGAGAAGGGAAGGAGGAGGGTAGGAGTACCCGGTAGTATGACCGGGTGAGTCCAGACGCACAAATAAATGATCGGCGAGCGGAAAAGGGCGCAGCTACCAGAAGGGCAAGGCACCCTTCGGGCACTTGTTTTTTGGCACCTGACCCCTCTTCGGCGCGTGCCCCTTTTCCGCGGACCCCGAGGTTTCAAATTGAACGGGGCAGTGGATAGACGAATAAAGGTAGACAGTTTGTCTCGAAAAATGCTTCGCTTCTTCCATTTTTCAAAGAAAAACCGGGCTACCCCCCTTAGGTGTCCTTTTGTTACGAACCGGTTCCGCAGTGAAAACACGCAGCGATCGGTGGATTACCGAACTCGGTAAGGTCGGGAGATGGAACGCCCGGCAGCCGACGCGCCGTGGGATCACTTTCCTGCCTGGCCGCCTGTTCATGTGTTCGTTGGGGTGGCGGTTGGTGCGGGATCCAAACGCTTGGTCCGTCGTAGGGTGTCTCGCCGCACGTGAATGAATCCACTCCATGCCCACTCGGCTAACTCGTTACATCTTGGCGGAAATCATGAAGATTTTCGTCATTGCCCTGATCGCTTTGACGCTGTTGATCTTGTTGATCGGCGTCGGGCGAACGCTGCTGCGCGAGGGGTTGGGCCCGTTTGCGATCATCAAACTGTTGCCCTTTGTGCTGCCGATTTCGCTTCAGTTCGCGTTTCCGGCGACGGCGTTATTCGCGGTGTCATGTGTGTATGGGCGGATGGCCGGCGATGGCGAGGTGGCGACGGTGAAGGCGTCGGGGATTTCGCCGCTGAAAATCCTGCAACCGGCCTTTGTGTTCGCGTTTTTGCTTAGCCCGATCGCGGTCTACATGAGTGATTTGGCGGTGTCCTGGGGGCGTCCGGGCGTCAATCGCGTCGTGATGCTATCGATCGAAGACATCGTTTATCGCAAGATGCGAAGTCAGCTTTCATACACCGATGAAGGGTTTTCGATTCACGTCCATGACGTCAAGGGGCAACGGTTGGAGTATCCGACCGTGACGGTCCACAGCGACGGGGGGCCGATGAAGTTCCAGGCCCGTGAGGGCCGATTGACATTGGACGTGGAGAACGAAACGCTGCTGTTGGAACTGACCGATAGCCGTTGGGACCGAGGCGGCTCGATTCAGGGGATCGTGCCGGGCAAAACGGAGTTGCCGATCTCGTTGTCCCGCACGCTGCGGACGCCGTCGCAAGCGGAAACGCGTCCCAGCGAGCTGCCGTTGAGTCTGATCCAGATTGAACGCTTGAGCCAAGACGCGCGTTCGCACGCTGCGATCGGCGAATTGGCCGCGCACACCGGCTTTTCGATCCTGACCAGCCGGACCGAGGAGATCGCGGGTCCGGCCGGCCAGCAGAAGATGGCTCAGCTGGAAGCGAGTAAACGGCGATTGACGCGGCTGCGGATCGAACCGTGGCGCCGCTGGGCCGAAGGGTTTAGCTGTTTCTTTTTCGTCTTTATCGGCGCTCCATTGGCGATGCTGGCTCGGACCAGCGACTACTGGACGACGTTTGGACGCTGTTTTCTGCCGACGCTGCTGCTGTATTACCCGCTGTTTATCTTGGGATTGAATCAGGCCAAGGACAGCGCCATCCCTCCCTACGGGGTCTGGCTGGGCAACGTTGCACTTGGCGCGATCGGGCTGATTTTAGTGAATCGGGTGCGGCGCTACTGAGAAAGCTGTCGGGGTGGGCGCTGGTAGGATTGGCTGACAGGACTAAACTTGCCCGTTTTCGGCGTTTTCGTCCATTGCCTTGCCCCCAGGTCGTTTGATGTCCTCCGATTCCTGTCAGTCGCTACTCCGTGCCATCGCTGACCGCACTTGCACCGTCGGGGTGATCGGGCTGGGGTATGTCGGATTGCCGTTGATTGACGCGTTCACCCAGGCCGGCTTCAAGTGCGTGGGGTTCGATGTCGATCCGGGCAAGGTGAACAGTTTGCTGGGCGGGAAAAGTTACATCAAGCACATCGGCGATTCCAAGATCGCCGCTTGGATTGAAAAGAAACTGTTCGACGCGACCGACGACATGGGGCGTCTGTCCGAGCCCGACGTGTTGTTGATCTGTGTTCCGACGCCGTTGGATGAAGCCCGCGACCCGGATTTGAAATACGTCGTCGGCACCTGCCAGGCGATTGCCAAGACGCTCCGCGCAGGGCAACTGGTCGTGCTGGAAAGCACCACGTATCCGACGACGACACGCGACGTGATGGTGCCGATTCTTGAACAGGCCGGGCTCTCGGCAGGGAACGATTTCTTTGTCGCCTACAGTCCCGAACGCGAAGATCCGGGCAACCCCGATTTCTCCGCCGCCGGGATCCCCAAGGTCGTCGGTGCGATCAACGAAGACAGCCAGGCCTGTGCCGCGGCGCTCTACGAATCGGCGGTGGCCGGCGTGGTGCCGGTTTCCAATTGCGAAGTCGCCGAAGCGGCCAAGGTGCTGGAGAACATTTATCGCGCCGTCAACATCGCGTTGGTCAACGAGTTGAAAGTGTTGTTCGACGAAATGGGCATCGACGTCTGGGAAGTCGTCAACGCGGCCAAGACCAAACCGTTCGGGTTTCAGGCGTTTTATCCCGGCCCCGGGCTGGGCGGCCACTGCATTCCGATCGACCCGTTTTATCTTTCTTGGTTGGCACGCAAGCAAGGCTGCAACGCGCGGTTCATCGAGTTGGCCGGTGAAGTCAACCGCTCGATGCCCGCGTATGTCGTCTCACGCACCTCGGAGTTCTTGAATGAGTTTCGAAAACCCGTCAACGGCAGCAAGATCTGTCTGTTGGGCGTCGCCTACAAAAAGGACGTCGATGATCCGCGCGAGAGCCCATCGTTTGAGCTGATGGAATTATTGCTCGAACAAGGTGCCGAGCTGACCTACAGCGATCCCCACGTGCCCCACCTGCCTTCGATGCGGCACTACGATCTGCCGGAAATGCACAGTCAGACGCTCACCCCGGAATTCTTGGCGTCGCAGGATGCGGTGTTGATCGCGACCGACCACACGGCGTTCGACTACGAACAAATCGTCCGGCACAGCGCGCTGGTCGTCGACACCCGCAACGCGACCGCGGCGGTCAAGTCGCATCGCGAACGCATTCGTAAGTGCTGATGCAGGTCCTCGCGATCGAGCCTTATTACGGTGGCAGCCATCAGGCCTTCTTGGATGGTGTGATCGCCGGCAGCCGGCACCGTTGGTCACTGGCCACGTTGCCGCCGCGTCATTGGAAATGGCGCATGCGGTCGGCGCCGGTTCAGCTCTGTCGACTGGTCGCCGATTTGGTTCCATCACACGGCGTGCCCGAGGTGGTACTGGCCAGCGACATGTTGGATCTGCCGACCTGGCTGGGGTTGGCGTCGCGCGACGCCCGGTTCCACTGGCTCGGTGACGTGCCGGTGGTGACCTACTTTCACGAGAACCAGTGGGCCTATCCGCAGGCACCCGATGCCAGGACGGACCATCATTTCGGTTTCACGAATCTGTTGACCGCCGCCGCGTCGGATGCGTGTTGGTTCAATTCGGAATTCAATCGACGGACGTTTTTTGAGCTGTCACGCGACTTCCTCAGCCGCATGCCCGATGCTCGTCGGGCGATCGATCTGACGGGGATCGAGCAGGCGAGCCGGGTGATCGCTCCGGGGTTTCGACCGCCGAAAATCCGTGACTGGGCGGATCGCGATGATGCACCGATCCGGTTGGGGTGGGTGGGGCGGTTCGAGCATGACAAGCGACCCGATCGGTTCTTGGCGTTGCTCGATTGCCTGGCCGATCGAGCGGTGCGATTCGAGTTGATTCTGCTCGGTCAGAGGGGACGTCGTCGCGAAGTGATCGATCAGATTCACGCTCGCCACGGGGCATCGATTCTGTTTGACGACTACGCCGAGTCGCGCCAGGCGTATGAGGCTCGGCTCGGCCAAATCGACGTCGTGGTCTCGACCGCCGAACACGAGTTTTTTGGCATCGCGATGTGTGAAGCGATCTGGGCCGGCGCGATTCCGGTCACGCCCGATGGACTGAGCTATGTCGAATACGTTCCCGAGTCACTGCGGTACGGGGCGATCGAGCAGGCCGCCGAGATCATCAAGGGATTGCAAACGCCGGCGGACCGAGAACGGCTGAGCGAGCGATGTCGCCGTCGGATTGCCGATTACCGAATCGATCGGGTCGTGAGTGCGATCGATTCGGCGCTGGAGACGGTGGGCTAACGCTGCGTCAGCTCTTGAACTAGGGTGCCGCGGAAAAGGGTGAGGCCGCTCGCGCTGGCGCGAACCGGCTGATATCAATCGAGCATCAGCCGTTTGGCGCCAGCCTACGGGCCCAGGTGTGTTTTCTTCGTGCTACAGGCCCGTACGCTCTACAGGCCCGTACGCTAGCGCGAAACGGCTGATCCCATGTGCGATCGAAGGCTCAGTGCGATCGAAGGCTCAACCGGCCGCACGTGGGTTACTGCGGCAACTGGTATTGCTCGAAGCCGGTTTTTTCATCGATGGTTTCGAAGAAACCCTGCTGCACCTTGCCGGCGGTCCCGTCGGACATGAACATCGCCATGATGCGTTCGGACTGCTGGGAAAAGATCGCGCGCAAGTCCGAGGTCGCCGGTTGCAAGCTGGTGCGTTTGATGACGTAGTAAACCCGTTTGGGGCCGTTGGGGGCAACGACGTGTTTGCCTCCTTCGGCATTAAAAACGGTTTTCATGAAGTCTTCATCGATCGAGTCGAGCTCGGGGATATTGCCGATGGTGAAGCTTCCGAAGCCGACCATGTTGAGCCACGAAAAGGGTCCCAGGTCCTTGAAGTAATTTTCCTGGCGATCTTCGGGAACGAGTTCCTCCAGGGAAGTGCCGCTGTTGGCGGTTTCGGCCATCGCTTCGGCGGCCTGTTTGGCCAATTCACGCGCTTGGGCGAAACGGATCGCGGCGACGACTTCGTCACGGACTTCATCAAGCTCGGGGGTGTAGGCTTCTTTCTCTTCCGTTTTCCAGCTCAGGTAGGTTCGCTGGGATTCCAGGTCGACCGAGGTCGCCGGCGTGAAGCGTTCTTGTTTGATCACTTGGCCTTCGACGCCGAACATCATCGCGGCAAAGGGGACGCCGCGTTGGGTCAGGGCGGTGCTCTCTTCGACGGAGTCGGCGATCGGTTCGTCGGCCAGCGAAACCGGGTCGAAGGGGCCGATCTTGCGATAGCTCAGTCCCAGTTCTTCGGCGAGCGCTTTCAGGTTGGGACGTTCCGGCGGCGGCGTGGTCGCGTCGGTCCCGTCGCCGTAGATCGCGCGAGCCCGCGAGTACTTTCGCATCACGTTGCGTAGTTTGGCGATCGCCTGATCACGGGCTTCGCGGGCCGGGCCATCGACCATGGTTTGTGCGATCTGATCGCGCACCTCTTCGAAGGGCCGGTATCGCGGTTCCGGTTCGGCCGCTTCCATTTCTTCGGTCGCGGTTTCTTCGGCAGAGGTTTCCGGCTCGGCCGCGGTCTCTGATTCGGCGGAGGCGGTCTCGGGCTCGGTTTTCTCGGTCGCCGTTTCTTCGTCTTGCTGAGGTTCGTCTTGCTGGGGGGCGGCGGTTTCGGTGGAGACGTCGCTTTGCATCACGACCAGACGAACGCCGTTGCGGTCAGGGGCGATCGCCGACTGGTCGCCGGAGTCGCCGGTGGCGTCGTCCAGGTTGCCGGCTTCTTCGAGCTCTTTGGAGAACGCTTCGACTTGTTCTTGCTGGGCGGCTCGGGTGTCTTCGGCCGATTCGCTGTCGTCAGCAGCCGGGGTGTCTTCCGCCGGCGGCTCGTCGGCGGTTTCGTCCTTCATCTGCTTCGATTCGTCCGCGGCGGCGGGCTCGGACTCACCGGGCTCAGCCGGTTGAGTCGTTTCCGGTTCGGTCGTTTCCGGTTGAGTCGTTTCCGGTTGAGTCGTTTCCGGTTGAGTCGTTTCCGGTTGAGTCGTTTCCGGTTGAGTCGTTTCCGGTTGAGTCGTTTCCGGTTCGGTCGTTTCCGGCAAGATCACGACATCCGCCGGCAACTGGAACGCTCCGCCGGCCTTGCGTTGTTCGTATTCGGCTTTGATTTCTTCTTCGGACAATTTGGCGACTTCGGCATCGCGAAACGCTTGCAGTTCGCCGAGCACGTATTCAAAGCTCGCCGTTTCGCGTCGGCGGAAGCCTGGTTCGGGGGATTGATCGTTGGGGTAGCGGTCTTTTCCGGCTTCGTAGACGGCGACGACTTCGGATTCGGAGGGGTTGGCGTCGGTTTCGGCGACGTAGTCATCGACCAGCACGCCGTAGGCATTGATGGTGGCTTTTTGGTTCAGTTTCAGGAAGTTATTCCAGTGATCCAGCGGCGATTGCAGCGGGAACTGGCCGCGGGCGACGGTGGCACTGGCACCGCGGAGGTAGAGGTTCGCCAGGAGCTGTTTTCGCAGCATGTCGTACAGCTGGTACTGGCCCATTTGGTTGTTCGTTTCGCGCCGCAGCAGCGCGAACATCTCGCGCTCGCTCAGCTTGCCGTCGGTGAATTGTTCCATCCAGATGTCCAGCGAGGTGTCATCGAGTGCAAAGCCTTGTTCTTGGGCTTCGGCGGCGAATTGCAGGGTTCGGATCGACATGTCGTCGCTGGGCGAGCCGTTGATTCCGACCGATTGGATCTGATTGGATTGTTGGTCGAAGGTAAATCCGGGGACTTTCGGCGTGCCCCCACGGCGGATCGTTTCTTCGGCCAATTTGCGCAGGTACTGCACCGTGGCGTAATGTTTCTGGGTGAATCCGTTGACGCGGCTGGCCGTCAGTGACACGCCGTTGAACTCGGCCAGGACCGGATCGGTCATGCCGGGTCCGGTCCGCCGCATGTACTCCGAAACTGTCGGCAGCACCACAAAGGCGAACATGGCCAGCAGAATCAGGAAGGTCATGGTGACCTTTTGATTGCGTCGAAACAGCTCCAGAGGACTCATAGTGGGGGCTTTCGGAGTGGAGAAAAGGAACGGGGGTGCAGAAATGGGAAGCGGAAAGCGTATCGCCGCGTCTTTTCAAGGGTCAAGCCGGAATCACGCTAATTCGCGTTGCTTGCCGGCGGCTTGTCGGTTATCCAGACGGATCGCGGCGGCAGCTTCTTGAGCTTAGCGGATTGACGAGATCCTGCCTTCACCGCTACCACTAAACCGAGCGAACCCGATCTACCGACCCCGAGAACAACAGCTTTTTTTGATGGCAAAGAGCAACGGCAAGAGCCTGGTGATCGTCGAATCACCCGCAAAAGCACGCACGATCTCGAAGTTTTTAGGCGCGGCTTATCAAGTCGAAGCCAGCATCGGGCACGTCCGAGATCTCCCCGAAGGCAAGAAAGATGTTCCCGATAAGTATCGGGATCAGCCGTGGGCGTACCTGGGGGTGAACGTCGACGAGGGGTTCGAGCCACTCTATATCGTGCCGACGGAGAAAAAAAAACACGTCAGCAAATTGAAGGCGGCACTGAAGGAAGCAGACAGCCTGTATCTGGCGACCGATGAAGACCGCGAGGGTGAGGCGATCAGCTGGCACCTTCACGAATTGTTGAAGCCGAAAGTGCCCGTGCACCGACTGGTTTTCCACGAAATCACCAAAGAAGCGATCACCGACGCGCTCCAACACACCCGGGAAATCGACCAGGGGTTGGTCCGGGCACAGGAGACGCGGCGGATTCTCGATCGCCTGTATGGCTACGACATGTCCCAGTTGCTGTGGCGAAAGGTCGGCAGCGGGACCTCGGCCGGCCGGGTGCAAAGCGTGGCGGTGCGGTTGATCGTCCAGCGGGAACGGGAGCGAATCGCGTTCGTCAAAGCGACTTACTGGGACATCGATGCGGTGTTCCAAACCGGCAGCAACGAATCGCTGCCGGCGACCCTGACCCGGTACAACGACAAAAAAGTGCCGACGGGGAAGGATTTTGATTCCGAAACCGGCAAGCCGACCAAACCCGACTTGCTGTTGCTCAGCGAACAGGAAACCAACGAGCTGGCCGAAAGGTTGCGGACCACCCCGTTCGCCGTGTCCAAGGTCGAGGTCAAGCCGTTTTCCGAACGCCCCCGAGCACCGTTCACCACCAGTACCCTGCAGCAGGAAGCCAACCGCAAGCTGGGATTTGGCGCCAAACGCACGATGGGTGCCGCCCAGAAACTGTACGAAAACGGTTACATCACCTACATGCGGACCGACAGCACGACGCTGTCCAAAGAGGCGATCTCGGCGGCCCGTTCGCTGGTCCAGTCCGTGTACGGCGAAAAGTACCTGCACCCGAGCGTGCGGGTGTACAAGGGCAAGGTCAAAAACGCCCAGGAGGCTCACGAAGCGATTCGCCCGGCCGGTACCAGCTTTCCAACCCCGGAATCGCTGCGGGGCCAGCTGGATTCGGATCAATTCCGGCTTTACGACCTGATCTGGAAACGGACGGTCGCCTGCCAGATGGCCGATGCCCGCAAGCAGCGAATCAGCGTGGTGATCGAGGGCGGCGGTGCAACGTTCACCGCGACCGGGACCAGCATTCTGTTTGAAGGTTTCCTGCGAGCCTACGTCGAAGGCAGCGATAACCCCGAAGCCGAATTGGCCGACAAAGAGCGGATCTTGCCCAATGTCGCCGAAAACGATCCGTTAGATCCAAAGTCGATGGATCCCAAGAGTCACACGACCCAGCCGCCGGCGCGATTCACCGAAGCTTCGCTGACGCGGACGCTGGAAGAAAAAGGGATCGGTCGCCCGAGTACGTTCGCTTCGATTATCGGCACGATCACCGACGAACGCCGGAATTACATTTACAAAAAAGGCAACGCGCTGGTCCCCAGTTGGCGTGCTTTCAGCGTCACGCGGTTGATGGAAGAGCACTTCGGGACGCTGGTCGATTACCAGTTCACCGCCGACATGGAGGACTTTTTGGACTCGATCAGCCGCAACGAAGGCGGTTCGGAAGAGTACCTGCGGCGGTTCTATTTCGGCGACGACGGTCCTGCCAGCGATGCGATCAAGCAATTGGCGGCCGACCATAACGTCGCGCTCAAACCGCGGCTGGAAAAGAAGCTCGAAGAGATCGATCCCCGCGTGACCGCGCGGTTTTTGATCGGGACGCCGACCGAGGGCGAGCACCGCGACGAGGTGTTCGTGCGGGTCGGCAAGTACGGGCCGTTCTTGGAACAGGGCGAACGCAAGGCGCCCATTCCCGAAGGCCTGCCGCCGGACGAATTGGATTTGACCAAGGCGATCGAGTTGCTCGATGCCGGGCAGGTCGAAGAGGAGCCGTTGGGGATTCACCCGGAAACCGGGAAGCCGATTTACGTCAAAATCGGTCGCTTCGGCCCCTACGTCCAATTGGGCGCACCCGACGACGAGGAAAAGAAAAACCAATCGCTGCTCAAGGGCATGGTGATCGAAGATTTGACGCTGGAGATGGCGTGCAAGCTGCTCGAATTGCCGCGAACGCTGGGGAATTTCCCCGACAACGACCAACCCATCCAAGCCTTCGACGGTCGCTATGGGCCTTACGTCAAATGCGAAAAGGAAACGCGATCGCTGCCCGACGGAGTCTCCCCGCTGGAGGTCACGCTCGAGGAGGCGATCAAATTGCTGCGCGAGCCCAAGCGGCGAGGTCGCGCGGCGCCGAAGGAGCCGATCAAGGTGTTTGAGGCCAAATCGCCGGTGACCGAAGGCGAGGTCAAGGTGCTCGACGGGCGTTACGGGCCCTACGTGACCGACGGCGACACGAACGCCTCCCTGCCCAAGGGCGTCGATCCGAAAGAGTTGACGTTCGAGTCCGCGATCGATCTGTTGGCCGAGCGGGCCGCCAAGGGTGGTTCGAAGAAAAAGAAGAAAAAGAAAAAGGCCGCCAAAAAGAAAAAGGCGACGAAAAAGAAGTCGACCAAGAAGAAGGCGACGAAGAAAAAGGCCACCAAGAAGAAGGGTGTCAAGAAAAAGGCGTAGCTGAAAGTGGGATAGGCTTCCAGCCTGTCGAATCCACTGCCCACTTGTTCCCTGGCTCCGGCCCACGCCGTGAACGATTTATTTCCTGTGTTTGACGAGGTTTTAGCGGCAGGGCGCAAGCCCTCCGATTCCGCATCGTTGCCAACACACCGGAGGGCTCGCGCCCTACCGCTAGAAAGTCGTTCACGGCTCCGCCTCTGGACAGGGACCCGCATGTGGCAGAGCCACACCGTCCTCGCGTTTCCAGGCGGAGCCTGGCAACGAGGGCGAAGTGGGATAGGCTTCCAGCCTGTCAAATCCGCTGTTCCCGACAGGCTGGAAGCCTGTCCCACATCGAAACGCACTACTCGGCGGGCCGAAAACTGACTAAACTTCGCGGCCCCACCGAAAACATCCAAACATTTCTAACCCCCATTCACTTTCTGGAGTTCCCTATGCCAAGTGGCATCGAACGAGTCCGCGAGATCAAACGCCTTCGAACCCGCCGTAAAAAGGTCGCCAAATTGCTGGCCCGAGCCAAGGCCGGAACGATGGACAAGTCGGAAGTGGTCCGAAAACTGAAACGATTGACGCCCGGTGCGGATGTGATCATCGAGCGTGAAGGCCTGAAGTCCTAAGGCGTCCCGCCGATCGGCTTTCCTGTCTCGGCCCTCTCGCGGCCTGTGCCGCCGCAGGACTCTTCACTCGCCCCCCCTGCCCCGCCGCGAGGCTGTCTTTGGCCATCTCGCGTTCGGCATGGCGGTTTGTGATGCTGTCGTCACCGTCATGGCACGCGTCCGCCGAAATTTCTCGGCGACGTCTCTGAACCACGCTTCGGCTTGAGGCGTACCTGACGCTTGACGTCTACCCCGACCCCTACCCCCAACAGACGAACATGACAACGACGGAACAGCGGCGTCCGATGATCGAAGCGGACGGACTGAGCAAGTTCTATGGTCCGTTCGCGGCGGCCCGCGAGGTTACCTTCTCGGTGTTGCAGGGCGAACTGGTTGCCTTTCTCGGCCCCAACGGTGCCGGAAAGAGCACCACGATGAAAATGCTGACCGGCTACATCGCGCCGAGTGAAGGTGAGGCGAGGATCGCCGGGCACAACATGATGGACGACCGCATCGAGGGCAGTCGTCATCTGGGCTACCTGCCCGAAAGTGGTCCGCTGTACATGGAAATGACGCCCTCGGGGATGCTGGACTTCTTCGCCGAAGCACGGGGATTGGTCGGAGCCAAGAAGCGAGACCGTGTCGAAGCGGTCGTCGAGATCTGTGACCTGTCGTCGGTGATGTACAAACCGATCAGCAAGCTTTCCAAGGGATTCAAGCAGCGGGTCGGGATGAGCCAGGCCTTGCTGCATGATCCGGATGTGTTGATTCTGGATGAGCCGACCGCGGGGTTGGACCCCAACCAAATTCGTGGCGTCCGCAAGACGATGCGGAAGTTGGCCGAGACCAAGACGATTTTGTTGTCGACCCACATTTTGCAAGAGGTCGAAGCGATGGCCAACCGCGTCGTGATGATCAACGAAGGGCGTCTGGTCTACGACGGCGACGTGCAAGGTTTGCGCGAGCACGGCAACGACGATTTGGATCAAGCATTCCATCAATTGACCCAGTTCGACGCGTGATAGAACTGTGGGATAGGCTGGAAGCCTGTCATCAACGACAGGCTGGAAGCCTATCCCACGAGTTTTGACAGGCTGGAAGCCTATCCCACGAATGACAGGCTGGAAGCCTATCCCACGAATGACAGGCTGGAAGCCTATCCCACGAATGATTGACAGGCTGGAAGCCTATCCCACGATGATAGGCCGGATGCCTGTTCCACACGTTCCCACCCCACACCTTCTCTGCCCGATTCGCTATGAACCCCAACATCGCTGCGTTGTTGAACCTGGTCGTCATGGATGCCATTTTTCTGTGCATCGTGTTGGCCGTTTTCGGTTTGGTCGCCGGAACCAAACGCGCCGCCTTTGCGGTCATGAAACGCAACTTCGTCGGCTACTTCAGCAATCCGACCGGCTATGTGTTTCTATGCATCTTCGTGTTCTTGACCTCGGTCGCGGCGTTTTGGCCGTACGAGTTTTTTAATCAAAACCTGGCAACGCTGGATCAGCTGAATTACTGGTACCCGTTGATCATGCTGGTGTTCATTCCGGCGATCACGATGAGTATCTGGGCCGAAGAGCGGCGGGCGGGGACGGATGAGTTGTTGCTGACGTTGCCGGCTGACGATTTTGACATCGTGATCGGCAAGTACATGGCCGCCGCGGCGATCTTCACCGCGTCGCTGTTGTTCTCGCAGTTGAGCACGTTTGTCACGCTGACGATTTTGACCGACGGCGGGTTGGATACTGGGCTGATCTTCACCACGTACATCGGGTACTGGTTCGTCGGGGTCACGATGATCGCGATCGGGATGGTCGCCTCGTTCTTGACCGGCAACCTGACCGTCGGATTTATCTTGGGCGCGTTGTTCAACGCACCGCTGGCGTTCGCTTCGCTGGCCGACTCGGTCGTCGGTAGCGGCGAGGCAGTGTTCGGAATTAACTTTGCCGAACTGATCAAAGAAAGCGGCATCGCCCGGCCGTTCGATGATTTCGGTCGCGGCGTGATCAGCACGTCCTCGATGATCTACTTTGTCCTGGTTACCGTGGTCGCGCTCTACATGTGCATGGTGCTGATCGGTCGCCGCCACTGGACCGGCGGCAAGGACGGCAACACGATGGCGTATCACTACCTGGGGCGAATCATCGCCCTGTTGGTGGTCACCGCCAGCGCGGTCGTGTTGTTCCGCAACCGCGACATCATTCGCCACGACATGACCGAAGGCCAGGTCAGTTCACTGGCCCCGGCGACGACCAAGTTGATCAAGAACTTGGAATCCGATCGACCGATCAAGATCGACGCGTACATCAGCAAAGACATTCCCGAAATGTACGCCCGGACTCGCTATGAGCTGGTCAACTTGCTGAAAGAGTTTCAGAGCGAAGCGGCCGCCAGCGGACGAACGATCGAAGTCAATCTGTTTGATGAAATTGATTTGTTCAGCGACGAAGCCGCTGAGGCTGCCGATCGTTTCGGGATCGAGCCGGTCACGCGAATGGTTCGCGAGCAAGGTTCGTATCAGCAAAAACGAATCATCATGGGGGCCGCGTTCCGGGCCGGCCTGGAAAAGGTCGTCGTGCCGATTTTTGAGTACGGCATTCCGGTCGAGTATGAGTTGGTTCGGTCGATCAACACCGTTGCACGCGGCGAGCGCAAACGCGTCGGCATCGTCCGCACCGATGCCCAGTTGATGGGCGGCATGTCGATGGCCGGCATGCAAATGCGACCGATCGAAAAGCACCCGTTGGTCGACGAGTTGAGCAAGCAGTACGAGGTCGAAGAGGTCAGCCTGGAGGCTCCGATCAGTCCCGGCGTCTACGATGCCTTGTTCGTGGTTCAGCCCTCCTCGCTGGCGCCACCGCAGTTCGAACGATTGCTCGAGGCGATCAAGGCGGGCGTGCCCACGGCGATCTTTGAAGACCCGCTTCCCTACGCCCGTCAAGACATCACGGCTACAGGCGAGCCCAAACAACAGCCCGGTGGCATGTTCGGCATGGGCGGCGGCGGGCAGCAGCCCAAGGGCGACATTCGCGAGTTGTGGGATATTTTGGAGCTGAAAAGCACAGGCTCGCCCGGCGTCCAGTATTACAACAGCGACATCGTTTGGCAGGATTATAATCCCTATCCGAACCTGGACATGAACGTCGATCCGTTCTGGGCGTTCATCGATGAAAATGCCCCCGGAGTCGAACCCGGTCAAGCGCTCAGTGCCGCCAGCCCGATCACCGATGGGCTGCGTCAGGTGTTGGCACTCTACGCCGGAACGATTCAGCCGGCCGACGGTGCGACGTTGACGCACACACCATTGCTGGCCACCGGAACGGCCAGTGGGACACTGCCGGTCACCAAGTTGGTGCAGCTGATGCAGACCGGAATGGAAGGATTGTCCGGCGCCATCGAGGGTCCGTCGCCCAACCAGATCTTGGCGATGACGGTCGAAGGCAAAACGTCCGCCGCTGGTTCGTCGGCCGAGGGTGGTGACGAATCCGAAGGCGACGGTAAATCGTCCGAGAATCCGATCCGCGCTGCCTACGTCGCCGACATCGATTTGATGTTGCCCGTGTTCCTGCAGATCCGTGCCGATCCGAATCAAGCGACCGATCTGCGATTCCAATTCCAAAACGTCACCTTCCTGCTCAACACGATCGATTGGTTGACCGGCGAGACGGACTTTATTGACGTCCGCAAACACGAACCCATCTTTGCCAGTCTGAAGATGATCGATGAGGTCAAGGAGACCGCCAGCATGGATGTCCGTGCCAAGCGAAAGGAGTTTCAACGGCAATCCGAAGAAGCGATTCGTGAGGCCGAGGAAGCCCGCGATGAGCAGCTCAAAGAGTTGCGTGAGGAAGTCGCCGAGCTGCAAAAGAAAAGCAAGGACGGCAGCATCCCCAGGCCGCTGATCGATGCCAAGTCGATCGAGTTTCAGACGAAGTCCGAACGGTTGCAACGGGCGCTCGCGGTCAAACGCGAGAAGTTCGAACGCGAAGCCGAGCGGAACATCGCCAAGATTCAACGCGAGTCGGACCAACAGGTCACGGCGATCCAAAACAAAGTCAAAGCCTACGCGGTTGCGTTGCCCTGCATCCCGCCGCTGATCGTCGGCGTCGTCGTGTTTGCCTCGCGCCGATTGCGAGAACGCGAAAACATCAGCAAGTCGCGGCTGAAATAATTTGATCCCAGCGTCGCGGTCTTTTTCGGCCGCACGCACTCACCTTTCCATAAAACGTCAACAAGTTCGTTACGAGAGATTTGACGGTGAACGAAACACAAAAGACCGGAATTTTCTGGGGCGTCGCTGTCGTGGTGGCACTGATCGCTGCGATCGTCTCCTGGCCCTCGTCCAATAACGACGACGGGGGGAACATCGGCAGCGTGATCGGCACTCCGCTGTTTTCCGAGTTCAAAGATCCGCTGACCGCAGCCAGCTTGAAGATCGTCACCTTCAACGAAGCCCAAGGTGAACTCAAGAATTTCGAAGTCCGAAAGGACGCCGAGTCTGGACTGTGGACGATTCCGTCCAAGGGCGGCTACCCGGCCGATGCCATCGAGCAGATGCGTGACGCCGCCAATGCCCTGGTCGGTCTGGACGTCTTGGACGTGCCCACCGACAACCCCGAAGATCACGCCGGGATGGGAGTGGTGGAACCGAAGCTGGAAGATTTGGAGCCGGGTGACGAAGGCGTCGGACGACTGGTCACGTTCAAAGACAGTTCGCAAAAGGTGCTGGCCTCGTTGGTCGTCGGCAACGAAGTCAAAGGCCAGGAGGGTCAGGTCTACGTTCGCAAGCCGGGGCAAGATCCGGTCTATGTGGTCAAGCTGGACGACACGCCGCTATCGACCGAATTTCAAGAGTGGATCGAAGAAGACTTGCTGCAGCTGAGCAGCATCGACATCGAGAACGTCGAACTGAAGGACTACAACGCTTCGTTGGGTCTGCAAGGCGTTTCGTTGACGAAAAACTATGACGTCGAATTGGCCAAGGACAACACGACTTGGTCGCTGACGGCGCTGAAGGAATACGACAAGACCAATCCGCTGGCCGAGCCGACCCTGGTTCCGGTTGAACCAGACAAAGAGCTGAACTCGCAAAAGTTAAACGACCTCGCCAACGCGCTGGACGATTTGAAATTCGTCGACGTCAATCGCAAGCCCGAAGGCATCAGCGCCAACCTGAAAGCTGACAAAGACTTTGCCGCCGATCAAGAAGCCGCCACGCAGCTCGCCGGGCGAGGTTTCATCCCGGTGCCGTTGGGTCCCAACCGCGAAATCGAAATCCTGTCCGCCAACGGAGAACTGACGGCGACGACCAAAGAAGGCGTCAAGTACATCTTGCGGTTCGGCAACATCAGCGGAATCGCCGACGATGACAAGGGCGGTGACGAAGATGACGCCTCAGCGACTGGCGAGAACGATAGCACCGGCGGCGTCAATCGTTACTTGATGGTCAGCACGGTCGTCGACGAATCGAAGTTCCCCGTGCCAGAACTGAAGCCGATCCCCCAAACGCTCGAAGAATTGGACGCGCTCGACAACCCCGCCCCGCCGACGGAAGAACCGTTGCCGACGGAACTGAACCCCGCCGAAGAGCCTGCCTCGGCGACGCCGGAAATGAAAGAAGGTGAATCGGAAGCCGAGGCGGACCCCGCAGCGACCGAAGACGCAGCCACCCCGAAGGAAGACGGCGAGAAGAAAGGCGAAGAGAAGGACGGCAACGAGAACGAAGAAGCTGAAACGGAAAAGGCTGTCGAGGAAGTGACCGCTGAGAAAGACGGCGAAGCCGAATCAAGCGAGCCAGCTGAATCGGCCGACGCTGATGCAACCGACCCCGATGGCGGCACAGAGCCCGCCAGCGGCGAGACCGATTCCAACGGCGAAGGCGAATCGACCACGGTCGGTGAAGCCCAGGAAGAAGTCGACGAGCAGGCGTCTGATGAATCGCCTGCGGCAGACGACGAAGAGGCGGCGAGTGAATCTGCCGATAGCCAAGCCGCGGAAACGACGGCGCCCGCCGAAAAGCCGGAGCCGGCTTCCAGCGATGTCGAAGAAACTGAAGAGGAGAAGCTGGAGCGGTTGGCCGCGGTGCAAGAAAAGATCACCAAGGAAAACGAACGCAAACTGGAAGAGCGAAAGGAGAACCTGCAGCAGGCTCGACTGACCAGTCAGGCTCTCAACGCGCGGTTCGCCGACTGGTACTACGTGATCCCCGAAGCAACCTATTCGAAGCTGCGGATCAGCCGCGAAGAGTTGTTCGACACCTCGGGGCAGTCGTCGCCCAATCCGGCCGCCATGCCGCCGGGAATGCAGAACATGCAGTTCCCCGGGTTTCCAGGGAATTAGCAACGGTCGGTTAATTAGTGGGGTAGTGGACGAGGTTACGAGTCCCGGCGCGAGGGACTCGTAACCTCGTCCACTACGAAATCCGACAATGATTGATCGTGCGATGTTTAGTGATTGCGGTAGCGAAACTCGCCAGAGGCTTGTCGGTCCGACGAGCCGCTGCGGCGCTGGCCGGATTGCATAGGACAAATAGGACCTATAAGTCAAGTAGGTCCTATTCGTCTGCTTTCTCCCCTATCCCACTCGTTTTCCGCTAGCGACTACTTGGCCGCGGCGAAGCGGGCGGCGACGGCGTCCCAATCGACGACGTTCCAGAACGCGCTGATGTAATCGGGACGGCGGTTTTGGTAGTTCAGGTAGTAGGCGTGTTCCCAGACGTCCAGGCCCAGAATCGGCGTGCCGCTGATCCCGGCGATGTCGGCACCCATCAGCGGGTTGTCTTGGTTGGCGGTGCTACCGACCTTGAGTGTTCCGCCGTCGACGTACAACCAAGCCCAGCCGCTGCCGAAGCGGGTGGCTGCGGCGTTGTTGAATTGTTCCTTCATCGCATCCAGGCTGCCGAAGGTGGAATCGATCGCCGCGGCCAGATCGCCGCTCGGGCTGCCGCCTTTGCCGGGGCCCATGACGGTCCAGAACAGCGAGTGGTTGGCGTGTCCGCCGCCGTTGTTCCGCACCGCGCCCTGCTTGTCTGCCGGCACGCTGGCCAGATCCGCGATCAGGTCTTCAATCGACTTGGACTCCAGGTCCGTCCCCTCGATCGCCGCGTTGACCTTGGTCACGTAGGCGTTGTGGTGCTTGCCGTGGTGGATCTCCATCGTCTTGGCGTCGATGTGGGGTTCCAGGGCGTCCAGGGCGTAGGGAAGTTCGGGTAGTGAGTAAGCCATAGCGAGCTTTCTCCGAGTAGAGGGTGGTTTGTTCAGTGATTCGTCTCGCGTTGATTTCATCCCACACTTGGGGGCGAGACCTCTCTCCAAAACGATAACGACCGTGGCAACCGTGCGCAAGAGGGTCGCGGCGGTCGACGGACCAGCGACGGATGATTTGCGAGCGCGCTGGGGGCTGGGCTTTAGCCGATTTTCGGGCGAGGCCCGCAGGGCCGGGATCGCCGCAGGCGTAGTGGACGAGGTGACGAGTCCGATCGCGAGGGACTCGTCACCTCGTCCACTACGAAAACCGACACTTATTGATCGTGCGTTACTAAGTGGACAGCGTCTCTTAAAGCTGGCCTTCGATCGCTTTGACCAACTCGGCGTCGCTGGGCTTGGTGCGGGGGGCGAAGCGGTGGATCAAGTTACCTTCGCGGTCGATCAAGAATTTTTCAAAGTTCCAACTCACGTTTCCTTTCCCGGCCGGTTTGACGTCCTTGCTGGTCAGGTACTTGTACAGCGGCGTGGCGTCGTCGCCGTTGACATTGATCTTGCTGAACATGGGAAAGGACACGTTGTAGCGTGAGTTGCAGAACTGCTTGATTTCTGCCTCGGTGCCTGGCTCTTGGCTGCCGAATTGGTTGCACGGAAACCCAAGCACGACGAAGCCTTTTTCTTTGTACTTGCCATACAGCTCTTCCAGGCCCGCATATTGTGGCGTCAAGCCACACTGGCTGGCGGTGTTGACGATCAGGACGACGTTTCCTTCGTAATCTTCCAAGTCGACTTGTTTGCCGTCGATATCCTTCATTTTGAAATCGAGGGCGCATTCGTGGTCGTGTTTGTGTTCGCCGCTGGCGGCTTTGTCGGCGTGGGACATGGCGGTCAGGGCTCCGAGGCAGAGGACGGCAGAGAGGATCAGTCGCATGGGGAACTCGCGTTGAGGTGGGGAGGGAAACTTAGTGGATTGTTACAGATCGGCCAGAAAGTCAAGGTGAGCGGCGAAAGGGGGGCGGGATTCGTTGGTGTGCAGGCTTTAGCCCGGATATTGCTAAGTTAACATGAATGGGGGGCCCGGACGCTGGCGCGAACCGGCTGATATCAAACGAATATCAGCCGTTTGGCGCGAGCCTACGGGCCCTCATCTGAAGAAACGACGCTTAACTTAGCGGTATTGGGCTTTAGCCACCAACGGCGGGGAGGCGGCTGAAGCCTGGACACCAACGGCGGGGAGGCGGCTAAAGCCCAATACCGCTAAGTTAATATGAATGGGGGGGCCCGGACGCTGGCGCGAACCGGCTGATATCAAACGAATATCAGCCGTTTGGCGCGAGCCTACGGGCCCCCACCTGAGGAAACGACGCTTAACTTAGCGGTATTGGGCTAAAGCCTGGACACCAACGGTGGGGAGGCGGCTAAAGCCTGGACACCAACGGTGGACGCGTCTTTTCGCACAATTTTTGACTTCTGCGTGGAGTATAGCGGGGGTGCTAGTGGCGACGGGGGGCCGCGGGGATTACGTTTGGCATTCGGTCATTTAACGCCGTAATTGCTTGACTTGGCTGGCCGATAGTGGCAGCATCTCGACCGCCTTCCAATTCTCTCCTCCCCCCGTATAGATATTGACGATGGAAAACCGGAAAAAGCTTCTCACCGCAGGGTTTCTGACCCTGATTGCCGCAGGGATCGGATTTGCAGTCCGGGCGGGGCTGTTGGATGTTTGGTCAAAGCAGTACGGGTTCACGATGACCGAGCTCGGCCAGATCACCGGTGGGGGGTTGCTGGGGTTTGGTCTGGTGATTTTGTTCGCGGGCTTGCTGGTCGATTTTGTCGGCTACAAGACGCTGTTGGTCATCGCGATGGCTTGTCACCTGATCTCAGCGATCATGCTGTTTTCGGCGACGCCGGTGTTTAATGCGGCGGGCAAGGACGCGGTCTACAACATCTTGTTCTGGTCGGCATTCATTTTTGCGGTCGGCAACGGCATTTGCGAGGCGGTCATCAACCCGCTGACCGCGGCGATTTATCCGGAGCAGAAGACGCACTACTTGAACATCCTGCACGCCGGATGGCCGGCCGGACTCGTGCTCGGGGGCCTGATCGTGTTCCTCAAAGGCAGCGTGGGGTGGGAAATCCTGTTGGCGACGTATTTGATTCCCGTCGCGATGTACGGCTTCATCTCCGTCAAGGAGCCGTTTCCGCAGACCGATGCCCAACAGGGTTCGATTTCCTACGGCGGGATGTTCGCCAAGTTGATCGGTCCGTTCTTTGTGATTCTGTTGATCGCCCACGCCTGTGTCGGGTACGTGGAATTGGGGACCGACAGTTGGATCAACAAGATCACCGGTGGGATTCTCAAGAGTGCCTTCCTGGGGACGACGCTGTTCATTTACACGTCCTTGTTGATGACCGGGCTGCGTTTCTTTGCCGGGCCGATCGTGCACAAGATCTCGTCGTTGGGATTGCTGCTGATCAGCGCCTGTACCGGTGCCGTTGGACTTTATCTGATCAGCATCGGCGACAGCGTGCCGTTCATGTTCTTCGCCGCCACGGTTTACGCGTTGGGCAAGACGTTCTTGTGGCCCACGATGTTGGGTGTGGTTGGCGAGCGGTTCCCGCAAAGTGCGACCGTCGCGATGGCCCTGATGGGATTTGTCGGGATGACGTCGGCCGGTTTGCTCGGCGGTCCGGGGATCGGCTACAAGCAGGATTACTTTGCATCGCAGTACATCCAAGAACAGGCACCGGAAACGTTCCAGCGCGTCAAAGCGCCCAACGAAAACCAGTTCTTGGTGTTCCCTCCGATCACCGGGATCGACGGTGCCAAGGCGGGGATGCTGGCCGACAATGGCGAGTCGATCGTGTCGGACGTCGAGATCGCCGGCGATCGCATCGACGAAGAAGAGTTCAAAGGGTTGCGGGCGCAATACAAATGGTGGCAAGAGAACAAAGAATACGCGTCGGTTGATGCCGAGCCGGTCGCCAAAGCGACGCTGCACGGGAGCCGGATGGCGATTCGAGTGACGGCCTTAGTCCCAGCGACGATGGCGGTTCTGTATTTGATCTTGTTGTTCGGATTCAAGGCACCCAAGCAGGTGCCGCCGGAGAAAGCCGAGGAGATCGCCCAGACGGGTCCTGCCGAGTATTGATCCGGTCGACCGGACTTTAGAAATCGCGTTCAACGCCCCGATTCCAGCTGGATTCGGGGCGTTTTTTGTTGGATTTTTACCAGCCGCCCTGGGGCCCCTAAGCAATTCGGTCGCCACAGTTTAGAATCCGCCCCCATCGGCAGTTTTGATCCCCTTTCCCTTCCCCCCGAATTAGTCAAGATCCGTGCTACGCACCCACAACTGCGGAGAGCTCCGCAAAGAACACGTCGGAACCGAAGTCACTCTTTGTGGGTGGGTTGAGAATAAACGCGACCACGGCGGCGCGGTGTTTATCGATTTGCGGGACCGATACGGATTGACCCAGGTCGTGATCGGGCCGCCCGAGGCGGATCAGGCTCAGATCGATGCGGCGGGACATGTCCCAGCCGAAAGTGTCATCCTGGTGCGTGGCAAAGTGGCTGATCGCTTGGAAGGCAAGACCAACGACAAGCTGGCGACCGGTGCGATCGAAGTGCGTTGTCCCGAGCTGGAAATCCTCAACGCCTGTCAGACGCCGCCGTTCACGCCCGGTCAAGCCGATCTTCCCGGTGAAGACCTGCGGCTGAAGTACCGTTTTCTGGATTTGCGACGGCCGGAGATGCTGCGGGCGATGGTGCTTCGCAGCACGATCATCAAGGAGATGCGCGACTACTTTGCCGAGCATGATTTCATCGATGTCGAGACACCGATTTTGGGACGCAGCACGCCCGAAGGCGCACGCGATTACTTGGTCCCCAGCCGCGTGCACCCGGGCAGCTTTTACGCGTTGCCGCAGTCCCCGCAACTGTACAAGCAGATTTTGATGGTCGCCGGGTTCGATCGCTACGTTCAAGTCGCAAAGTGTTTCCGCGATGAAGACCTGCGTGCCGATCGTCAGCCCGAATTCACCCAGTTGGACCTGGAAATGTCCTTCGTCGATGCCGACGACATCATGGGGTTGATCGACGGCTTGGTGGCTCAGACGGCCAAGAACGTCCTCGGCAAAGAAGTCAAATTGCCGCTACCACGAATGACCTATGACGAGGCGATGCGGCGGTTCGGCCACGACGCGCCCGACCTGCGATTCGGCATGGAAATCGTCGATGTGACCTCCGTCGCCAAGAAGACCGAGTTCCGTGTGTTCCGGGCGACCGCCGATGCCGGCAACTTCGTCCGTGGCATCCGCGCCGAAGGGGCCGCCGAAAAGTACTCCCGTCGCCAGATCGACGAGCTGACCGAATTCGTCAAGGACTTCGGCGCCAAAGGACTGGCCTGGTTCCGCGTCGAAGAAGACGGTTCGCTATGGAGTCCTGTGGCGAAGAATTTTGATGCCGAGCACCTAGCCGAGATCAAGAGCTTGATGGCTGGCGAGCCCGGTGACTTGTTGATGTTCCTGGCCGATAGTTGGGAAGTCACCTGCAAGGGCCTGTACGCGCTGCGAAAACGGCTCGGTGCGGAACTCAAGCTCTACGATGCCGATCAGTTGCATTGCAGTTGGGTCACCGAGTTTCCGATGTTCGAACGCGACGAGGAATCGGGTCGGTGGGTGGCGATGCACCACCCCTTCACCGCGCCGCTGAAAAGCGATCTTGAAAAACTCGACAGCGATCCGCAGGCCTGTCGCGCCCAAGCCTACGACTTGGTCATCAACGGCAGCGAAGCCGGCGGCGGCACGATTCGGATTCACGACCAGAAAACGCAGTCGAAAGTGTTTGAGTTGTTGGGAATCGACGAGGCGACCGCGGAAGATCGTTTCGGGTTCCTGCTCAATGCGCTTCGATTCGGTGCACCGCCCCACGGCGGGATCGCCTTGGGGGTCGACCGCTGGGTCATGCTGCTGGCCGGTTTGGAGAACATCCGCGAAGTGATCGCATTCCCCAAGACGCAAAAGGCGTCAGACTTGATGACCGAGGCGCCCGGGTCGGTCGATCAAGATCAGTTGACCGAACTGCATTTGCGTAGCCTGGCCAAGAAAGCCGAGTAGAATCGGGTCAGCAACAAGCGGAAAAGATGTGGGATAGGCTTCCAGGCTCGTCGATGCGAAATTGACAGGTTAGAAGCCTGTCCCACTGATTTGCCCAGCGCCTACACGCCCCAATCCACGACGAGGATATTCGAGATGCGACGACGAACTGCACTTCAGACCATGGCGGCCCTCGGGGCAGTCGGCCTGTCCGCGACGACGCGACCTGCGCCGCTGTTTGCCGAATCCGGCGACGGACACGATTGGCTGCGCAAGACGCTCAAGATCGGGATGATCGGAGTCAAGGGCTCGCTGGAAGAGAAGTTTCGGGCGGCCAAAGAGGCTGGGTTTGAAGGCGTCGAAGTCAACGTCCCCGGTATCGATGTCGACGAAGTCAACAAGGCGTCCAAGGCGTCCGGATTGATCGTCGATGGCAGCGTGGGCGGCACGCATTGGAACATTCGGCACAGCGACCCCGACCCGGAGGTCCGCGCGAAGGCACTGGACAACTTGAAGCGTGGCATCGAAGAGACCGCCGCGGTCGGCGGTGATTCCTGTCTGTTGGTCGTCGGCCACGGCAAGGACGGCACGCATGAAGAGGTTTACCAGCGATCGAGCGACAACATTCGTGCCGCGTTGCCGACCGCCGAAAAGCACAACGTCGCGATCTTGGTCGAAAACGTTTGGAACCATTTTTTGTATGACCACGAAGGCGGAAGCGATCAGTCGGTCGAACCGCTGGCCAAGTACATCGACCAATTCGATTCACCCTTGGTCGGGTTGCAGTTCGACTTGGGCAACCACTGGAAATATGGCGACGTGGCCCAGTGGGTGCGGGAACTCGGCCCGCGAATCAAAAAGCTGGACATCAAAGGCTTTTCCAGAGCGGAGAACAAGTTCACCAAGATTACCGAGGGTGATGTCGATTGGGCGGCAGTCGAAGCGGCGCTGCGCGAAATCGGTTTCAAAGGTTGGTGCGCGGCCGAAGTCGGCGGTGGTGACCTGGCGCGGTTGAAGGAAGTTGCCGGCAACATGGAAGCCGCCCTGCACTGCTCGGTCAGTAAGTAGGTCACGCTGTGCGTGACGGGTGGCTAACGGCTCTGCCGGTGCACTCGGAAGGCGGAGCCTTCCAGACGGTGTGTTCCCAGGCGGAGCCCTACGCCGTGAACGATTTATTTCCTGTGTTTGACGAGGTTTTAGCGGCAGGGCGCAAGCCCTCCGGTTCCACATCGTTGCCAACACACCGGAGGGCTCGCGCCCTACCGCTAAAAAAGTCGTTCACGGCGTAGGGCGGAGCCTGGGAACAAGGCTAACGGGCCGTCGTACAAACCAAACATCTTCCTTCGGCCAGACACGCGTGACTGAGCAAAACGACAATCGCCCCTGCCATGTCTCGGTGATGCCCGACGAGATCGTTCATTGGGTGAGTGAATGTTCTCCGAAGGTCGTGATCGATGGAACCTATGGGGCCGGCGGTCATTCGCGTCTGTTGCTTGATGTGGTCGGCGACGAGGGGATGGTGATCGGGCTTGATCGCGATCCGGCAGTGCTCGCCCGCGTCGAATCCGAACCTGCGATCGATCGCTTGTCGGTGTTCTTGGGCAGTTACGAGCAGGCCGCCAAGGCGCTCGAGGCCAGCGGGCTGGAGCATGCCGATGCGATGGTGTTGGACCTCGGGCTGTCCAGCGATCAGCTAGCCGATCGCGATCGCGGATTCAGCTTTCAGCACGATGGTCCGCTCGATTTGCGTTTCGATCCCGAGAACGGGATTCCGGCCAGTGAATGGCTCGCCCGCAATAGCGAGAAGGCGATTGCCGACGCGATTTACCAATTTGGCGAAGAACGGTTCAGCCGGCGGATCGCACGCGAGGTTGTCGCGCGTGGCAAACGGCGCGAACCCGTGCGCACCGTCGCGGCGTTGGTCGAGATTTGTCGTCGTTGTGTCCCGCGCGGCAAACATCACGACATCCATCCCGCAACGCGGACGTTCCAAGCGTTGCGGATCGCCGTCAACGAAGAACTGGAGATCCTGACACGGACGCTCCAGCAGGCGCCCGAGTGGCTGTCGTCGGGCGGCCGTCTTGCCGTGATCAGTTTTCACTCGCTGGAAGACCGGATCGTCAAGAATGCATTCCGTGATGATGATCGCTGGAATGTGTTGACCAAGAAACCGTTGCGACCGAGCGAACAAGAGGTCGCGGTCAATGCGAGGTCCCGCAGTGCCAAGCTGCGTGTGGCCGAGCGTAGATAGCAGGTCTACCTTGATAGCAGGACTACCTTCGCGAGCGTTCGCGACCGGGCACGTCGTGTACCCGGTCCGTGAGGTTTTCGGAGATGACTGTAGCGGAGGACTCCGTGCCATCAACGATCGTCAGCCCGTGGCCGCAAGCTGACCGCGTGAACCCCACGCGAGGCGAACTCGCGGAAGATAGGAGATCGAAACGACGGCGCGGTGCCGGAGTGGTTTACCAGAACCTCCTTTTTCCGCAAACCAATAGATAGCAATGGTTTACGTTCCGGGAGTGGATTTCCAGCGGCCACCTGAACTGCGTCGATTCAACCCAATCGGTAGCCTAAGAGTACGCAGCCAGCCGGTGTGGTCAACCGCAGATTCTGGAGTTTTAAGAACGCCCCTGCAGCCCCGTGACGGTAACCCGTTGAGCGATGACGAGTTAAGTTCAGGAGCTCGCTCGCCGACTTTTTTCGGTAATTTGAACCGACTGCTGAGGACCGTCATTAAGGGTGGTTGTCAAATGGCCTGGAGGAAGGCTTTTGTCCCCTCTCTGTGTCGGCTGGGGGCGGGAATCCGCCAGTCGGTGGGAAACTCACGTCTTTTTGCGGGTTTTCGTCACTGTTCCACGGGGAGTGGGTTTGTGTTGTTGTTGGGGGCGGCGGCCGTCAATCGTAAATGAGTCCTGCAGTTCAGCGCTCGACCCTCCCCTTATAGCATCTCCCCTGTGCTCGGCGTTGAGCGTCTTTGCCACGGCGCAGCCCTCCCCCCAGCGCAGCTGTGGCAATGCGGAAT
>NZ_NTFY01000110.1 GCF_002289565.1 Rhodopirellula sp. SM50
CCTTCCGCTAAGTTTCGAAAGGTGTTAGCGGAACGGCGCGAGCCGTCCGGTCGCGTTTCAAAACCACCGTAAAAGACCGGAGGGCTCGCGCCCTTCCGCTAAGTCTCTAAAGGTGTTAGCGGAACGGCGCGAGCCGTCCGGTCGCGCTTCAAAAACACCGTGAAAAACCGGAGGGCTCGCGCCCTTCCGCTAAGACGGTTCCTCGGAGCTACATCCGCACGCCGACGCTCAGCAGGATATTGGCGTAGCGTTGCTGATCGGCCGTTTGGATCGTCAGCACGTGGTCTTCGGTGCTGACCGCTTTATAAAAATCCCATTTCTCGATCGGTTCCAATTCCAGATCCAGGCCTTCGGATTTGATCGTCGCCCGGTAGTCGTCCCAGACCGGCGGATCGCCGTCCAACGCGTAGGGGCCTTCGGTCTCCGTCTTCATGGTCTGGATCGCTTCGACCGGAATCGCCGACAAGACGGCTTCGAGAACCTGATTGCAGGTCGGGACACCGGGCATTAGATTCAAACTGACCAGTTCGGCACGGGGGCCCCGTTTACTCGCTGCGGGGTAGTTTCCGTCGGCAATCAGGATGCTGCTGTGGTGTCCCGAGGCAGCCAGGATGGAGGAGATCTGGGGGTGAATCAGTTTGTGGCGTAACATAGTGTGATGCGGTTGAGGAACAAACGGAATTTTACGGACTTATTGAACGGGCCGACCCGACGTGTGGCGACGACGACTCAAACTGGGAACTTACTTTCGAATCGGCGTCTACGTCCACTGGTCGTTCGCGCTTTTGGTCGCCTACGTCGCCTATGCAGGATACCAGGATGGTGTGATCGGCACGGTTTTCGGAGTCACGCTCTTGTTGGGCATGTTCTTGTGCGTGACGCTGCATGAATACGGCCACGCTTTGATGGCCCGTCGTTTCGGGATCGAAACGTTGGACATCACGCTGTTTCCCATCGGTGGCGTCGCCCGTTTGATGAAGATCCCCCGGATTCCCTGGCAAGAATTTCTGGTCGCGGTTGCCGGTCCGGCGGTCAACATCGTGATTCTATTGATCTTGGGAACCGTTTTGTGGCTCGTGCCCGAGTTAGGTCTGCCCTCGCTGGGCGAAGTTTTGACGGACGTCGAAGCGGGCAATCGGGTCATCGAAGTGCTCAATTCGCCGACACCGTTGGCGTACCTGTTGTCGATGATGGTGGTCAATACGGCGCTGGTTTTGTTCAACATGATCCCGGCGTTTCCGATGGACGGCGGGCGGGTGCTGCGAAGCGTCTTGGCGATGGGGATTGAATATCGGCGTGCGACGCGAATTGCGTCTTACATCGGCGTCCTGTGCGCCATCGTGATGGGCGGGTTGGCGCTGCACCACGGTGAGGTGACTCCGGGGCTGATCGCGGTGTTTATCTGTTACGCGGGCTTGAGCGAAGCGCGACAGGTCGAGGTGATTGAGCCGATTCGTGATTTGACGGTCAACGACGCGATGGTTCATCAGCCACCCCGCTTGCTGATGGACATGGAGCTGGAGGAATTACTTCCGTCGCTGCGATCGTGCCCGACGACCGCGGTTCCGGTGGTCGGCCAAGACGAGTTTGTCGTCGGCATCCTGTCGCTCGAAGCCGTCACCGAAGCCGTGGAGCGCGGAGCCGATCCCCGCACCACCGTCGGCCAACTGGCTCGTTATGACGCGCCGGTGTTGTCTCCGGATGAATCGTTGGAATCCGTCGTCACGCGGCCCTTGGAAGGCTGCCGCCAGTTCGCCGTTGCCGACGCCAGCGGCCGTCTGATCGGCCTGCTGGATCTGGACACCCTCCGCGTCCGAGCGGGGCTGGCGGCGCAGGGCTGACGCCGCCAATCGGGTGTTTTTTGTTAGCGGCAGGGCGCGAGCCCTCCGGTCTTTCTCGGTGAAACCGGACGGCTCGCGCCGTTCCGCTCACACCTTCAGATCCAAAGCACGTGGCGTTAACCGCGGGCCCCGCGATCCATCGGAGTTTCGCGCCGTCGCACTTGCTTTCGCTGCGACTTCGTAAGTTTTCCCCTTTCTCGGCAACCCCGCGCCCCTCCTGCGGTCTGAAAATGCCCTACGCTAACGAGTCGGTTTAGGAATCGCATGACTCTTGCTGGGCATGACGGCTGTGGAAGAAGTACTGACAGATCTCGCCAATCGAATGTTCGTCGGTCCGGTATGGCCGGCGTCGATTCTGGTTTGCCTGATGGTGATGTACACGTTGGTGGCCTTGATCGGGCTGATCGAACTGGATTTAGATGCGCCCGACATTGACCTGGACGCCGACATGTCGATGGACATGGATGTGGACGTGGGGACGCCGGACCTGGAGGCGGTCGATTTCGACGTCGCCGGCGGGGATGCGGACGTCGGACACGCGGGAGGTTTCGACTTCCTGGGCGGGTTTGCCGCCACCACGGTCCGCTGGTCCAACTTCGGACGCGTGCCCTTGGTGATTTGGTTCGGGGCATTCACCGTCCTGTTCTGGATGGTGTCTTACGGCCTGTGGCACGGTTTCGACGCCTCGCGATACCAACCGGTTTGGCTGCCGTCGATTTTGTTGGGCGTGCGAAACTTTGTCATCGCTGTTGTGGCGACCAAATTCGTCACCCAACCGATCGTCGGCAAATTCACGCCCGAGCCGGGTTACGACAAGGACCGGCTGATCGGGGCGACCTGCGAAATTTCGTCAATCCAGGCTTCCCCCACGTTCGGGCAAGCTAAGTTTCGGACGAATGCCGCTCCGCTATTGCTAAATGTCCGCACCACGGGGGCTGAGATTCCGAAAGGGACGGAAGTGCGGATTCTAGAGTTTGACCCAACCAAACGGATTTACACCGTTACTGAACTTGAACCGGAGAACGAATCGTGATGACTTGGAGTATTCTTGCGACGCCGCTGCTGGCCGAAGGCCTGCTGACGAGTGTCCTGATCGGTGTCGGGATTCTCTTTGTGGTGCTGCTCGGCATCGTCGCGACGATCAAAAAATGTTACATGGTGGTCGGCCCGGACCAAGCCATCGTCAAGACCGGGATGGGCAAGATGGACGTCGTCACCGGCAACGGCATGCTGATCGTCCCTGTGATCCATCGCTACGAGCTGATGGACCTGTCGCTGAAGAGCTTTGAAATCAGTCGGCAGGGCAGCGAGGGGCTGATCTGTAAAGACAACATTCGTGCGGACATCAAAGTCGCCTTCTTCATCCGCGTCGACAGCAGCGAAGAAGAAATGAAGGAAGTCGCCGCGTCGATCGGGGCACGCCGCTGTTCGGAACTCGAAACACTGCGTGAACTGTTTGACGCCAAGTTCTCCGAAGCACTCAAGACCGTCGGCAAGCAGTTTGATTTTGTCGAACTGTACGACGAACGCGACAAGTTCAAAGACGAAATTCTGAAAGTCATCGGTACCGACCTGAACGGATACCGGCTCGACGACGCGGCGATCGACTATCTGGAACAAACGCCGCTGGAACTCCTTTCGCCCAACAACATTCTGGACGCCGAAGGGATCAAAAAGATCACCGAATTGACCGCCGCGGAAAAGGTCAAGGAAAATCAATTCACCCGGGACAAGGAAAAGACGCTCAAAAAGCAGGACGTCGAAGCCGAGGAAACGATCCTCGCGCTCGAGCGACAGCGTGTCGAAGCGGTCGAGAAACAGAAACGCGAAATCGCCGAAATCACCGCCCGCGAACAGGCTTCGGCCCGAAAGGTCGAAGAAGAACAGCGACTGGAATCCGAGCGGGCGCGAATCGCGACCGAAGAAGAATTGGGCATCGCAACGGAAAACAAGGACCGCCAAATCCTCGTCGCCCAGCGCAACAAAGAGAAAACCGACGCCGTCGAATTGGAACGTGTCAATCGTGACCGTGACTTGGAAGCCACCGAGCGACTGCGAGTCGTCGGGGTCGCCGAAGTCGAAAAGGAAAAAGCGATCGAAACCGAAAAGCGGAACATTCAAGAAGTCATCCGCGAACGCGTCGCCGTCGAACGCGCCGTCGTCGAAGAACAGGAACGCATCAAGGACACCGAAGAGATCGCCAAAGCCGAGCGGGCCAAAAAGGTCCAAATCACGGCTGCGGAAATGAAGGCCGAAGAAGAGCTGATTCGCCAAACCAAACTGGCCCAAGCGGAGAAGGAATCCAGCGAGTTGTTGGCGGAGAAAATTCGCATCGAAGCGGAAGCCAAACGCGACGCGGCGGAAAAGGAAACCGCGGCAACGAAGATGCTTGCCGAAGCCGAATCCGCTCAAGCCGCCGCGGCGGGACTTGCCGAAGCGCGTGTGCGAGAAGCCAAGGCTGCCAGTTTGGAAAAAGAAGGTTTCGCCGAAGCGACGGTCTTGGAGAAGAAAGCCGTCGCCGAGGCCAAGGGCATCGAAGCCAAAGCCGCTGCGGTCGAAAAGCAGGGCATGGCCGAAGCCAGCGTCGAACTGGAAAAGTACCGCAGCGAGGCTGTCGGTATCACCGAGAAAGCCGAAGCGATGAAGATCTTCGACAGCGTCGGAAAGGAGCACGAGGAATTCAAACTCAAGCTCAGCAAAGAAAAGGATGTCGAAATCGCCGCGATCGATGCCCAGCGTGGCATCGCCGAAAGCCAAGCCGGGGTTGTCAGCGAAGCGCTCAAGGCCGCTCGCATCGACATCGTCGGTGGCGACGGCGAGTTCTTCGATCAGATCACCTCGGCCGTCAAGGGCGGCAAGGCGATCGACCGATTCGTCTACAACAGCCGAGTCGCGACGGACATCAAGGACACGTTCTTCGACGGCAACGCGGAATACTTTCGCGACCAGTTGACCAAGATGATCGGCCAATTCAACTTGGACACCGACGGCGTCAAGGACCTGTCGATCGCCGCCCTGATCGCCAAAATGATGGGATTGGCCGACACCGACGACATGCGGTCACAACTGACCAGCCTGCTCGGCATGGCCGGAACCGCCAACATCGCGGACCAGAAAGCGAGCCGTCTGCTGGCCACCCCCTCCGGCAACGGTAAAAATCTGAAAGGCGGTTTAGCGTAACTCGGCCGGGACTCGGCGGCATGGCCACCGGCCTGCCGCCGATCTTCGATTTCTTCCCGCTCGGCCACGGGCGGGATTGAAACCTCCGATTACCTCGCCAAGCGTCCCGGGGGTTTGTCCCCGGGCATTTTGATTCCGTCGCCTGCTTTTCATACCCGCCCTTCGGGAGCCAACCCATGCCCGACTCCCAACTCGCCGCCGGCACCTATGAAGTTCTGCGCAACCGCTTGCGTGATGCCGCAGACAACCTGCGTGAGCGTCTAGCCAAGCTGAACGAGTCGCGTGCGGAGGTGTTTGGCAACATCGAGACCAAGCTGATCTCGACCGAACGCGTCACCACCGAGCACAATTGCGTGCCCCGCGATCTGGTCTCGATCGGCGACGAGTTCTTGTTCGGTTACAACGTGCAGTTCGGCCTGAAGACGGAGATCGAA
Source organism: Rhodopirellula sp. SM50 (assembly GCF_002289565.1). Taxonomy (GTDB): domain Bacteria; phylum Planctomycetota; class Planctomycetia; order Pirellulales; family Pirellulaceae; genus Stieleria. Next base: position 5,456 of record NZ_NTFY01000110.1, read on the forward strand.
CTTTCGGACGTCTTTTCGGCCTACCGATTCGAGGACAACCAGTTCCACGAAGCCTCGCTGGATCTGATCGGCGATTCGCGTTTTCACAACGATTTCAGCGAACTGTACCGGTTCTACAAAGACACGCGGTTTTCGCGTTTCTATCGTTCCGGCCCGATGCTGCACATGGTCTTTCAGGTCGGCAAAACGACCCGTGATATCAAGTCGTTCAAATGGCGGGTCTCGCCCGACGCCATCCAATACATCGACAACCGCAGCGATCACGAGGTCAAAGAACCCGCACAGCATGAATTCCGCTGGACTCGCACCACCCGCGACCAGCACCACTATGGCGACCATCCGCACATCTCGATCGAAGACCTCGTGTTTGTGGAAACCGTCGGCGGTGATCTGACGATCAAGGTCGAAAACAACACCAGCAGCGGCGAAGGGATTTACTGCGAACCGGTCGACAATCCGGACCAAACGCTCGATGACGCGGAAATCTATTACGCGATCCTGGGCAATCTGGTGCTGTTGAAGATGAAGCCCTACCAGGAAGACCAATTCCGGTACCTGGTTTACAACAGCAAGATCCAGCAAGTCATCCGTCTGGACGAAATCGCCGCGGCGTGCGTCATGTTGCCGGGCGATCAAGGTTTGATTTTTCCCGGCGGTTATTACCTGCAAACCGGAGAATTCAAACGCTTCGAAACCGGGCTCAGCGACATGCGTTACCAGCGCACCGTCGCCGCGTCCAACGGCGAAGACTACTTGTACCTGTTCTACGCGCCGATTTCGGGCACCTATGTTCAACTGCGTTACAACCTGATCAATCAGACGGTTGATACGCCGCTGATTTGTCACGGGCAAACCTTCTTCGAACGCGGCGAGATGGTTTGTTTTCGCGGCCAAGAAGAAGCTCAAAAGCACCACGCCGTCCAAATCTGGCAGACACCGTTCACCGGCCCCAACTTCGTCCCCGAAAACCAAACCGACTCGTTGCTGTTCAAAATCGGCAACAAAGAGATTGTCCGAGGGATGGCCGAGTGCAGCGAACTGCTACAGTTGATCGACAAGGACGATAGCTACGAAGGTCTGTATCTGGACCTGAACAAGAAGTCCTCCGACATCCTGGACAGCTACTTCTGGATCAACAAGGCAGAAACGGAAAATCTCGCCGAGCCGTTGCAGAAAATCCGCGAGGCCTCCAGCGCGGCCGTCGAAGAATTCGACAAAGTCGTCCGTGCCCGCCGGGAGACAAACGCGCGAACCAAGGAGGTGTCGACGGCGATCGAGGATTTGATCAAGAAGATCGAACGCAGTCGTTTCGAGTCGATCGATGATTTCGTTAAATCGTTGGCCGAGCTGCGAACCCAGCGTGGACACGCCCTGGGACTGAAAGAACTGCGATACGTCGACTTGGAAGTCGTCGAGGAACTCGAGTCCACCACGGCCGAACGCAGCGAACGACTGAGCCGTCGATGTGTTGATTTCTTGCTCACCCCGGGCGCGCTCGATCCCTACATCCGACGCATTGCCGCGGCGAACGAACGCGTCGCCGAAGTCGCCACCGTCGCGGAATCCAAAGCGCTGGGCGAAGAAATCGACGCCGCCGCATCGCAATTGGAATTGTTGACCGAGACCGTCAGCAACCTGCGGATCGAAGATGCAACCAAACGCACCGAGATCATCGACGCGATCGGCGACGTGTTCGCCTCGGTCAACCGTGTTCGCAGTGCGCTCAAGGCACGCACGACCGAGTTGGTCGGCGTCGAAGGTCGCGCCGAGTTTGCATCACAGTTGAAATTGCTCGAACAAACCACGTCCGGCTACTTGGATGTGTGTGACAGCCCCGAACGCTGCGACGAATACCTGACCAAGGTCATGGTGCAACTGGAAGAACTGGAAGGCAAGTTCGCCGAGTTCGACGATTTTATCGAGCAACTGGCCGTCCGCCGCGAAGAAGTTTATGCGGCGTTCGAGTCACGAAAGGTCCAGTTGGTCGAGAAACGCAACCGCCGCGCCGAATCGCTTTCGTCGGCAGCCGATCGGATTCTCAAAGGCATCGACAATCGTGTGCGATCGATGGAATCGGCCGACGACATTGCGGCCTACTTCGCCGGCGATCTGATGGTCGAAAAGGTCCGCGACATCATCGACCAGTTGCAGGCCCTGGACGATGCCGTGCGGGTCGGCGATCTGCAAAGCCGGATGAAGACGATCCGCGAAGATTCCGTTCGCCAGCTGAAGGATCGACAGGATCTGTACGAAGATGGAGGCGACATCATTCGCCTGGGGAAACAAAAGTTCGCCGTCAACACGCAGCCGCTGGATCTGACCACGGTCCTTCGCAACGATGCGATGTGTTTGCATTTGACCGGCACCCAGTATTTCTCTCCGCTGGAAGATCCGGCTCTCTCGGATGCCAGGGATCTGTGGAATCAGGAACTGATCAGCGAAAACCGCCACGTTTACCGAGCCGAGTTTTTGGCCGTGGACTTGTTCCAAAACCGTCATTCGCTCGATGGCACATTGACTGCAGAGAAAGTCGATGCCGCCTGGGTTCAATCACGAATCGGCGGACGCTTCGATCAGGGATATGCCAAAGGGGTTCACGATCACGATGCCGCGAGTGTTCTGAAAGCTCTGCTCGAGATCGATGCGGAGATCGAACTGCTCGCGCATCCGCCCAGCGTGCGGGCCGCCAGCCTGCTCTGGTTCGGCAAACTGTTGGTGGGCAAGACGCGTAAGGAAATGACCGACTGGATCGGAGGGTTTGCCAAACTGGCCAAAGCCTATCCGAATGCCGAACCAGCGGTTGAATTCCGCCAACGACTGGCCGAGTTGGCCGAGGAAGACGCTCCGTACTGGGGGCCGCTGTTCGATCACAACGTCACTGCCGAGGCGATCGCAAATTACCTCTTCGACCAACTCGTCGACAACTCACGGAAAAACGTCTGCAGTGCTCGCGCCGCGGGGCTCTTTCAAGCATTCACCGATTCGGTCCCCGAAGTCGATCGGCAAAAATTGCTCGAAACCGCGATGAAGAGTAACGAAAGTGATCCGGTGCGTGCATTCGTCCTGGCACGCAACTGGGCCAAAGCGTTCTTGGCCAATCACTCCGGCGGCGATCAAGTGGATCCGGCGCACTACTACTTGGACGAATTGGCATGGATCATCCTCTCCGGTGGCGTGTCGAATCTAAGGGTCGCGGAGGTGGCGGTTGCAAAATCGTTGACCGGACTGGTCGGAAACCACGAACGGATCCAAGGCGGCTCGATGGTGGTCCACTATCATGAATTGCTGCGACGCGTCGGACGCTACCTGTTAGATGTGGTGCCGCGTTACCGAAAACTGAACGAGACCAAATCCAAGCTCGTCGACGTGGCCCGCGAGGACATGCGACTCGACGAGTTCAAACCACGTGTGCTGACCAGCTTCGTTCGAAACCGATTGCTGGACGAAGTTTATTTGCCGCTGATCGGCGACAACCTGGCCAAACAGATGGGGGCCGCCGGCGAGAACAAGCGGACCGATCGCATGGGGCTGTTGTTGCTGATTTCCCCGCCGGGCTACGGAAAGACCACCTTGATGGAATACATCGCCAATCGACTCGGCCTGGTCTTCATGAAGATCAACGGACCGGCGATCGGGCATCAAGTCACCTCGCTCGACCCCGCCGAAGCGCCCAACGCGGCCGCGAAAGAAGAAGTCGAACGGTTGAATCTGGCGCTGGAAATGGGCGACAACGTGATGTTGTACCTGGATGACATCCAGCACACGCATCCCGAGTTCTTGCAAAAATTCATCTCGCTTTGCGATGCGACGCGAAAGATCGAAGGCGTCAGCAACGGGAAAACGCGAACCTATGATTTGCGCGGCCGACGCGTTTCGGTCGTGATGGCCGGCAACCCCTACACCGAAAGCGGCGACCGATTCCAGATTCCCGACATGTTGTCCAACCGCGCCGACGTGTACAACCTCGGCGAGATCATCGGGGAGTCGGCCGATGCGTTTGAGATGAGCTACCTGGAAAACTGCTTGACCAGCAATCCGACGCTTGCGCCGCTGTCATCAGCTTCGCCCGACGATGCACGCGCCATCATCCGGGCCGCCGAACGCGACACGATGGAAGGCATCGAACTGCAGGGCAATTTTTCGCCGGACCAAGTCCGCGACATGTACGAGGTGATGCGAAAGCTGTTGCAGGTCCGCGACGTCGTGCTGCGTGTCAACCGCGCGTACATCCGCAGCGCCGCCCAGGCCGACGCCTACCGCACCGAACCACCGTTCAAGCTGCAGGGCAGCTATCGAAACATGAATCGCATGGCAGAAAAAGTCGCCAGCGTGATGAACGCCAAAGAATTGCAATCACTGATCGTTAGTAGCTACGAACAGGACGCACAGACGCTGACGACCGACAACGAAGCCAACGTGCTGAAGTTCAAAGAGCTGATGGGGATTCTGACCCCCGAAGAAAAGGAGCGCTGGGACAGCATCAAGTATGCCTTCGTCGAAAGTGTCCGCATGCAGGGACTCGACAGTGAAGACCAGGCGGGGCAGCTGATGCGGCAGTTGGCATCGATGCGCGACGGTTTAGAATCGATTCGGCAGGTGATTTCAAGAGCGATTGCGGTCGGCGGCGACGGCACCGAAGAGCGGATGGACGCCCGCATCGACGCGTTGCGACACAGCATGACCGCGTCGGCCGACCAGGTCGCGGCATGCTTGAAATCGACCGGCGAGCAACTGCAACGCATCAGCGAGCATCAAGCCACCGCCTCGCCGCCCGACCAAAAGGTCTACGTGCAGCACAAGGTCCCGCGCGTGCTGGCGGATCTGATCAAAGGTCAATTCCACTTGATGCAGGAATGGCTGCGACCGATCTTGAACGAATCGATCGACAACGGACGCGACCTGGAGCGGTTGAAACAGCAGCTTGATGCGATGCAGGCCAACTATCGAGAAATCGAATCCACCTTCGACGCCGCTTCGGGTGATGAACCGACCTGATCGGGTCGGCGGCCGGCTATCGTCCCGGCCCCTCAGGCGATTGACGCTGCTGCCGCCGTCCAGCGAGTCAACTGTCCAGACAGGAAGGGCATGCTGTGCATGCCAACTGTCTGATTGGGGCAATGCCCGATAAAACCGTGAATTTTCAAAATTGCACGCAACAAATCGCAACAGGCCACGATCATCCAGCTTGCTGATCTTTCTTGAACGCAAGGGACGAATCATGTCTGCACGCCGCGAAGAGTGCATGGGGTACGGGTTGTTTGGCCGTTGTTCACCCACGGCTGGTTCGGACGAACCCGGTGGGACGGCCGCTGAAATCACCCTCTCGGGTTCGGTCGGTCGCCAGGGAAAGAATCTCCGCTCCGACGTGAAATCGATTCAGCAGGCCCTCAACCGCGTCCCGCTCAATGCCGGACGCCCCAATCCGCTTCTCGTCGTCGACGGGCTCAACGGCCCCAAGACCGAGCGAGCGATTTACCTCTTTCAGAAGCATCACTTCGGAGCCGCCCGCGCCGACGCCCGCGTCGACCCCGGACATCGCACGATCGCCAAATTGAATGAGTTACAACCGTCCGCCGGCATGTCCGCCGGTGGATCGGGCGGTGGCGGGGGGGCGTCGGTGCCGGGTACGAGCCTGTTCGTGCCCACATCGGAATCGGACAAGGACGTCATGACGCGGATCAATTCCAGCGTCAATCGGGCTGAACGATGGGCTCTAAAAGCCGTCATCGAACTGCTCAACGCGATTCTTTACCTGGAAGGCAAGAAGGGACAAAAACCGAGCTACGATCTCGTCGATCGTTGTTTCAAAATCAAAAGCCTGCCGACCGAAAAACAGCAAATCCACGCGATCAACAAGATGATCAAGATCTTCAATCGGTATTCGCGTGCCCGCCGCGCCGTCAAGCCATTCGTGCGATCCGGAGGCAGTTGTAGGAATGAGAAAGGCCATGCGATCTTTGCCGAGGCCATTCCCGGCGGGTTTCACAGTGCAGTGGAAGACCGAAAGCGGGTCAAGGTGTGCGTCAAAAACATGAAGGGGAAAGACATTAATTTCATGACCGACGCGATGGTCCACGAGTTGGCCCACCTGGTCGGGCCTGCCAGCGGCACAGAGATGATCATGCACGGCGGGCGCAAAGAGGCAGCCTATGGGTTGAAGGCACTCCAATTGACTCACCGAGAGGCGATGATTTCGGCCTCGAATTACGCTTGGTTGGCCTGGTTGGCACGGTTACCCCAAGCGGAATGGTTGACCAATACGGGCTAGTGCTTAGTCTCGCGTTAATTAGCGGGTTGCTCCAACGGGAGGGCTTGCGCCCTGCCGCTAACATCGCAGCGGCTCGGCGCGAGCGGGCTGTCGGTTAAATCGGGATCTGCTGAGTCAATCGTGAGCCGCTGGCCGTAAGGCCTCGGGCGGGCGCCGGAATGCCCGGACGCTTACGCGTCACGGCTCACAAAATCGACAGCCCGCGAGCCGTCCAAGGCTCACCGTGAGTTGATTCGTTGACAGACAACGCACGCGCTGATGGCAACCGCATCCGTCCAGGGCTTCTCCGTCTCCCAAGCTGATTGTTCGGTTTCGATTGACGATTGCGTCAGCGGCACCTGATGGGCTTCAATCGAGACGATCCGCACAACCCTCCCAACCGACAAACTGTCCCACAGACGCTCCGCTTCCCCCTGGCGAAGTGGGCAAACAGTCAGGCAAAATGGTAAAGCTGGCGCGGCGTTCTAAAGCCAAAACACTGGTTTTTCCGCTCTTTTTTTGGCATTTGGCTAACGAACTGCGTAACCTTAACCGGTGGCTCTGCCGACAGGCCGCCCAGCGTTCGTTTGATCGCGTTCCATGTTTTAGTTGCTTCAGAAGGTCCCCTCGCGATGTATCGCCAGTTCCCCTGCAGTCTGTTCGCTCGCAATCTGGTTCTCGCCGGTTCCGCCATTTGTCTATGGAGCGGTTGGGCGGGTGCTCAAGACTTTTGCTATCCCCAGGCCTACCGACTCCAGCCCACGACCACCTACGAGCGACAGACGGTCCAGCGGATGCGGCCGGTGTACCGCACCGAGATGGTCGAAGAACAAGTCAAATCGTTCCGGCCGGTCGTCCGCACCCGCACCGAAGTGCGTGAAGTGACCGTCCCCGTCAATACCGTCGAAACCTCCTACAAAGAAGAGCGTTTCACCGTGTGGAAGCCGGTCACCGAAACCAGCTACCGAGATGAAACCTACACCGAGACCGAGTACGTCACGGAGACCTCCGAGCGGGAAGAGCAATACACGACGTATCGCCCCGTGACCGAAACCAAGATGTACCAACAGCAGTACACGGTTCAGCGGCCTCTGACCGAAACCAGCTTCTACGAGCAGCAATACACTGTTCAGCGGCCGGTCGTTGAAACGCAGATGCAGACACAACAGTACACGACGTTGCGTCCCCAAACGACGATGGTCAACCAGACCGTCGACGCCGGCGGTTACGTCCCCCAGACCACGGTCACTCCCGGTTCGGTGGGCTACGGATTGCAGTACCAACGGGGACTGTACGCCACCCCAGGTCCGCTCGGACTGTTTGCTCGTGTCCACGGCGGCTATGTTGCCAAGCCAGTCGTCACGCCGCCGACGGCGCAAACGCAGTACGTTTACCGACCCAACTACATCCAACAGCAGGTCGCGCAAACGTCCTACATGCCCGTCACCGAGCAAGTCCAAGTGCCGGTCCAGGTGCAGCGGATGCAAAGCGAAGTGGTCACCCAGAAAGTCCCCGTCCAGACCACGCGGATGCAGACCGAAGTGGTCACCCAAAACGTTCCCGTCCAGTCGACGCGGATGGTGCCGACGACGATGGTTCGCAAGGTTCCCTACGTCGTTCAGCGGCCGGTCACCAAAACCATGACCCGCAAGGTACCCGTGACACAGCAACGCTGGATCACCGAAGAACAGGTCCGCAAAGTGCCGGTGCAAACCAGCAAGATTCGTTACGAGACGAAAAAGGTGCCGCAGACCGTTCAGTACACCGAGTATGAAGAGGTCATTCAAACGGTCCGTCGTCCGGTGACCCGTCAAGTTTACGAACCCTACACCGAGACCGTCGTCGTGCCACGCCAAACCGTAATGCGGGTGCCGATGTCGTACTACGACCCCTTCGGCAGCGCGATCACCCACGGCTACTCGTCGTTCTCCGAAACCAGCAGCTCCTCTGCGACGATCAATCAGCCCTCGGCCGACAGCCAGATGAGTCTGAAGCCGGCCGAAACCTTCGACGCCGCACCGAAGACCGGATTGAAAAGCATTGAGACGACCGGCCCCGAGCCCGCTGCGGACAAAAATGACGCGATTGAGCTGAACCGTCCCGAACTAGAGGGTGACAGCGATTTGCCCGCTCCCACAGACGGCGGTGCATCCATGATGGACGCAGGCTGGAAGATCCAGTGGAACCCGCCCCTGTCGCGAAGCATCTGATCCGACCGACCGCATTTCCGGGAAAGATGGCCCCTGCCAAGTGATGGTCCCTGCCAAGTCATCAAAGTCACGTCCCGAAAGTTTTGCGAACCAAAACTGACTCGCCATCGGAGCGTTCGTCTTCGCCGTTCTTTCGAGTTCGGAGCATGTAGAAAACCAGTGCGTCAATCATCACAAACCAGGGCATTGCCCGAATAGCTCTTCTGACCTTCAATTCTCGCGTCAGCTCGGGCACATAAAACGCAGCGGGATCAAGTGACCGGGAGCAAAAAGGTTGGTCAAAAAATTGGTTGGTCAAAAAATAAGAAATGAGACACTGCACACGAGTACGAGTGAATCAGTGAGAATCAACCACAAAGGCCGTGCTGAATCACAGTTGTCCATTTACTATCTCGTTGGGGTTCCCGGCAAATAAAATCTGCCTCCCCCTAGCTAGCGGAACTCTTCATTTTTTGACCACCAAATTTTTTGACCAATTCCCCGTCGTCCAACGGGCACCTTGAATCAATTGTGGTGGCGTTCAGCGAGACGTGTCACGAAACCCACCAATTTTCCGGCCGTCCCTAGCTGGACAGCTTCATTCTGCCTCGCAAACGCTTTACGCCTGCGACGGATGCATATAGGGTTTGCGGTACGGACGTTTCAATTTGGCCGTCGCTTCGTCGTCACCGACGATGGTGTGCGTCGCGGGGTCGAATTCCAGCGACCGCCCCAGTTCCATCGACACATTCGCCATGATGCACGATGCGCTGGAAATGTGTCCCTGCTCGATGTCGGCGATCGGCTTGGTGCGGCCGTCGATCGCATCGAGAAAGTCTCGCATATGACCGCGGATCGCTGACGCGACGTGCAATTCGAGACGCCAGTCCTTTTGATCGGCAACGTCCGTGGGGTACGTGTCGGTTTCGATCAGCTTTTCGCCGGTCAGTTTCTGCCCGCCGCCGCGGGGCGTGAACTCGTATTTGTGGACATCCAACTTCAACGTGCCGCGATCGCCGTAGATGATGCCCGCCCAGGGCCATTCGGGATCCGGGGCGTTTCCCCAACTGCGGTGCGTCCAATTGATGTCCAGTTCGTCAAACTCAAAGCGGGCTGACTGCGTGTCCGAGATGTTGGCCTTGGAGTCATGGTCGACATAGATGCCGCCGCTGCTGCTGATCTGCTTCGGCCATCCCAGCCCCAACTGCCAACGCACCATGTCCAGCATGTGAACGCACATGTCGCCCACGATGCCGTTGCCGTACTCCATGAATGCACGCCAAGATCGGGGATGCACCAATTCGTTGTAAGGCCGCATCGGTGCCGGCCCCGTCCAGGTCTCGTAGTCCAAATACTCTGGCGGCGCGGTGTCCGGTGGATTCTTCCTTGCTCGCATGTGATAGTAACAGCAGACTTCCGCGTGCGCGATTTTGCCGAGCAGCCCCGCGTCGACGACACGCTGTTTCGCTTCGATCAAATGCGGCGTGCTTCTGCGTTGCGTCCCGACTTGGACCACTCGGTCGTGAGCCCGCGCCGCGTCCAACATCGCTTTGCTTTCCAGCACATCGACGCCCGTCGGTTTTTGGACATAGACGTCGGCGCCGGACTGGACTGCCGCAATCATCGGTAAGGCATGCCAGTGATCCGGCGTGGCCACCAGGACAATGTCCAAGTCTTTTTCGGCCAGCATCTCGGTGTACTGGCCGTAGGTCCGAGGCCGTCTCTTGGAAACCTGCCGCGCCGCGATCAAGTCCGCAGCTTCGTCGAGCATGTTCGAATCGACGTCGCATAACGAAACGACTTCGACCGGTTCGATGTTCAGCAACTGCAGCAAGTCGCACTTGCCGTACCAGCCACATCCGATCAAACCGACGCGGCGTTTCTTGTCGCCCGCGGCGGCATAGGCGTGGCGACTGGCGGCTGCGGATGCAGCCAGTGCGGATCCGGCGAGAAATTTCCGGCGATCCATGTTGCGATGTCCTTGAATGAGAAGAGGAGGGGCAGACCGTTCCAGTATCGTCTGTGCGTCGAGGACAAGCAAGCAAGGAGAAAAGTGGGATAGGCTTCCAGCCTGTCAAGCCGGCCGCGACCGGCTGGGGAGTCGATTTCGCAAGACATTCACCGGTCGCGCGATAAATCGTTGTCGCGAATGTCGGCCAGCTTCTGCGCCAACGTCGATCGCAATCTCATCACCACGTCTTGGTAATTCTCGTCATCAATCAAATTCCGGTACCCCTGCGGATCCACGTCGGTGTCAAACAATTCCATTCCCCCGGATGCATCCTCTTTGTATTGAATGAACGCAAACCGATTCTCGCGTATCAAGAATCCTTTCCGCATCGGCGCGACGCTGAACGCGAATTCGCGCACCTGATGTTCGGGATCATCCAGCATCTTCGAGATGTCTTTGCCTTGCACGTGTTCTGGGGTCTCTAACCCGCATAAGGATGCAACGGTCGGGTACAGATCCAGCAGTTCGACGAAGCTGTGGCAGACCGCGGGTTGCTTTCCTGGCACGCGGATGATCAGCGGCACGCCCGCCGATTCGTCGCGCAGTGAAACCTTGGCCCAGAAGTCATGTTCGCCCAAGTGGTAGCCGTGGTCACTGGTGAAGATCACGATCGTGTTGTCCTCTTGTCCCGATGATTTGAGTGCATCGAGCACCTTTCCGACCTGAGCATCCATGTACGCGACCGACGCGTAGTAGCCCCCGACGGCTTTCTTTTGCCGACGAACATCCATCTTCATGTTTTGGCTGGTCTTGTAATTGATGCCGGCTTTGGGGATGTCGTCCCAGTCGCCGTCGATCTTGGGCGGCAGGTTCAGTTTGCTGTACGGTTTGTAGGGCGGGAAGTAAGACGCCGGCGCGACGAAGGGCACGTGGGGACGCACAAATCCGACGCCCAACCAAAACGGTTGGTCACGCGACTGCGCGATCAACTCACAGGCCTTTGCGGCGGTCTTGCCGTCGCTGTGAACGTCGTCACCGCCGTCGGCTTCGACCACCACGAACGTGTTTCCGCCGACGACGGGTTTTTTGCCATCGGGATTGCCTTCCAACGTCTCGCCATCGCCGGCGGCACGCCACTCCGGCCCGGGACTGTTGAACCGCTCGGTCCAAGACAAGGCGTCGTCGGCTCCGTTGTAGTCACGCCCCGGTCCGTGATCTTCGACCCCGCCGGGAACCCCCATGTGAAAGATCTTGCTGACCCGCGCGGCATAATAGCCGTTGATTTTGAAATGCTGGGACCACGTCGCGCGGTCACCAATTTGCGGACGGGGATTCTTGTAGCCCAGCACTCCCGTCGCGTGCGGATAGAACCCGGACATAAACGAGGCACGCGACGGACCGCAATACGTCCCCTGGCAATAGGCCCGCGTGAATCGGGTTCCGCTGGCGGCCAACGCGTCGATGTTGGGGGTCTGGCAGACCGTGTTTCCGTAGCACGAGAGTGCGGTGTACGTCAGGTCATCCGAAATGATGAACAAGACGTTCATCCGATCGCCGCGGGATTCGGCGAACAGATTCGGATGGATTGGCATTGCCAGCAGCAAACACGCGGTGGCGGAGAAGAACAGTTGTTTCATCGCAGGGGGATCTCAACGGGCGGGGCGGTTCAAAGGAGCGGAGGTCCCACAAGATACACGATCGCCGGCGGAGCCGGCGTGGGTGGCAAGCAGGATGCTTACCCCACTTCTGATTCTGCCATTGCGTCCCTGATTCCCCACCGACTTGACAGGGCACGGTGGCTGGATCGACCGTGCATTGTGTTCCCAGCAAGGTGCAGCCGTGCGATGACCGTTGTAGAATACGTCCCCCCGCCATTTCCCTTCCCCACGCTCGCCGGCATGCTTCCGATGCAGAATCACAGCCTCACGCTTTCCTGTCGCAGACTTCTGTGGGTCGCGATTTCGTTCGTCACCACACTTGGCCACCTTGATCTTTCTGCCGCAGACGACCATGTGCTGCACCAGTTCGAACGACAGCAACTGACCGGAACCTACTTTTCCGAAGGCGTCTCGGCGGCGGACATCAACGGAGACGGCGTCAACGACATTGTTTATGGACCCTATTGGTTCGCGGGACCAGATTACGAATCGAAGCACGAGATCTATCCACCGGTTCCGCAAGACATGAATCGTTATGCGGACAACTTTTTCTCGTGGATCGATGACTTCAACGACGACGGGTGGAATGACATCTTCGTCGTCGGATTTCCAGGCACGCCGGCGTACGTTTACGAAAATCCCAAGCAGGCTGGACTCGATGCCCATTGGAAAAAGCACCAAGTGTTCGACTGGGTGTCCAACGAGTCGCCCGAATTGATCAACCTGCTCGGCGATGAACGGCCTGAATTGGTCTGCACGCGGGACGGCTTTTTCGGCTTTGCCACGATTGATCCAGCGGACCCGCTGGGAACGTGGGAGTTTCATGCCATTTCGCCGCGCATGGCCGCGCCACGGTTTGGCCACGGACTGGGAATCGGCGACGTCAACGGTGACGACCGGTTGGACATCATCCATGCCAAGGGATGGTTCGAACAACCGGAAACCGACCCGTTGACATCGCGTTGGATGCATCACGAAGCGAAGCTTTGCGGCGGCAGCGGCGGCGCGGAGATGTACGCCTATGATGTCGACGGCGACGGCGACAACGACATCATCACCAGCGACTCTGCGCACAACTTCGGATTGTCTTGGTTTGAACAGATCGTCGACGGCGAGAAACGCACGTTCAAACAGCATCTGATCATGGGGGCGCACCCGTCGGAAAACAAATACGGCGTCCTGTTCAGCGAGCCCCATTCGGTTGAATTGGCGGATATCGACGGCGATGGATTGAAAGACATCGTGACGGGAAAGACCTATTGGTCGCACCACAGGCAAAGCCCGATGTGGGATGCCGGTGCGGTGGTCTACTGGTTTCGCCTCGTTCGCGGGAAAGACGGAGTCGACTGGGTTCCCTACCAAGCCGATGGCGAAGCCGGGATTGGACGCCAAATCGTGGTCAAAGATCTAGACGGTGACGGCAATCGAGACATCATCGTCGGCGGCATGAAGGGCGCCCATGTGTTGCATCATTCGCGTCAATCGGTTAGCGAAGCGGACTGGATGGCTGCCCAACCCCAGCCGTACACCGGCCCCGAGCCAGCTCGCGCCGACAACGCAAACGCACGACGCGGCCCGAAGTCCAAAATCGATCCCAAGACCGCGCGAGCTGTCGGTGCGATCGAAGGCGAATCGCTCAAGTTCCGTACGACCGGAGGAGAGACGCGTGCCCAGGACATGTCGAATTTTCAAGCCGACACGTGGAGCGGCAAGTCCCAACTGTGGTGGACCGATGCCAGACCGGGAGACACGTTGACGATTCAGCTGCCACCGGCAACCGGAGTGATTGACTTGGATCTGGTGCTGACCTGTGCCGTGGACTACGGCATCGTTCAGCTGTCTCTGGACGATCAACCCCTGGGTGACCCCATCGACCTGTTCGATCGCCAAGTGGTCACGACCGGCGTGCTGTCGTTTCCGAAACTGTCGTTAAAAGGAAGCAAGCACACGCTGGGCGTCAAAATCGTCGGCGCCAATCCGAACGCCAAAAAAGCGTACATGTTTGCCCTCGACTACCTGCGAATCAAGAAATCCGATGGCAGCTACGTAGCCGGGCCGGCGCCGCGCAACGCCGTGGCCGCAAACGAAGCGGCAAACGTCGGGATTCGTCCCCAAGACATCCACGGACGTGTGCTCAATCTGGGGTTTGAAACCGGCACGCTGGACGATTGGACCGCGACTGGCGATGCCTTCGAAGGCCAACCGATCAAGGGAGACACTGTCAATGCACGTCGCAAAGACATGCACAGCAATCATGACGGCCAATACTGGATCGGCGGCTACGAAAAATTTGGGGACGAGCGACAGGGAACGTTGACCTCGGCGCCGTTTGTCGTCTCTCAACCCTACGCGTCATTTTTGTCCAACGGGGGCGACCACGAATCGACCCGAGTGGAATTGCTCCGCAAAGACAGCGGCAACGTTTTCTTTCAGAGCAACGGAACGAACAGCGAGACGATGGGACGCGTCATCGTGGACCTGCGAGCCCATGTCGGCAAAGAGATCATCGTGCGGCTGGTCGACCAATCTCAAGAGGGTTGGGGACACGTCAACTTTGACGATTTTCGCTTGCACGAGAAACCGCCCGCGCGTCCCACACCCGCCATGGTGGTGCTGACTGCGGACGAGTATCCGCACGCCGGGTTGGAAGCCCAGCAGGCCGCCGATGCCATGCAAGTCCCCGACGGGTTTCGCGTCACCGTCGGTGCCGCCGAACCCGACGTCCAACAACCGATTGCAATGGCGCTGGATGACCGCGGACGTGTTTGGATCGCCGAAGCCTATGAATATCCGATTCGAGCCGAAGGCGACCGTGGACGCGACCGCATCCTGATCTTCGAAGACACCGACGGCGACGGATCGTTGGACAGCAGAAAGGTTTTCGCCGAAGGACTCAATTTGGTGAGCGGACTGGAAGTCGGTTTCGGTGGCGTGTGGGTCGGCGCGGCACCGTACCTGATGTTCATTCCCGACAAGGACGGAGACGATGTCCCCGATGCCGAGCCCCAGATTCTGTTGGACGGATGGGGCTATCAAGACACGCATGAGACCCTCAACGCATTCATCTGGGGGCCCGATGGCTGGTTGTACGGTTGCCACGGCGTGTTCACGCATTCAAGAGTCGGCAAACCGGGAACACCGGACGAGCAACGCACGCCGATCAATTGCGGCGTTTGGAGGTATCACCCCACACGCCACGAATTCGAAGTTTTTGCCCATGGGACCAGCAATCCGTGGGGCGTGGATTTCAATGATCACGGGCAAGCGTTCATCACCGCCTGTGTGATTCCGCACCTGTACCACATCATCGATGGCGCCCGCTATCAGCGACAAGGAGGACGGCACTTCAACTCGCACACCTATCGCGACATCGTCACCATCGCCGACCACCTGCACTACCTGGGCGCCACGCCGCACGGGGGAAACAGCAAATCCGATTCCGCCGGCGGAGGCCACGCACATGCGGGCGCAATGATTTATTTAGGCGATCGTTGGCCGGCAGAGTATCGTGGTCAATTGATGATGAACAACATTCACGGGCAACGATTGAACGTCGATCTACTGGAGCCCGCCGGATCCGGTTACGTCGGACGACACGGGCCCGATTTTCTGTTGACGGGAGACCAGGCCTCACAAATTCTGAATCTGCGTTACGGACCCGATGGCAACGCCTGGATGATCGACTGGTACGACATGCAAGCCTGTCACCGCCGCGAATCCACCCTGCATGACCGCAGCAACGGACGGATCTACAAGATCAGTTACGGCGACGACGGGGCCGCGGCGCCGATGATCGATCTTGCGACGGCAACGGATTTGCAATTGGCCGAACGGGTGCTGCATCAGAATGACTGGTACGTCCGCCACAGTCGACGCGTCTTGCAGGAGCGTGCCGCGGAACGCCCGATCGCATCCGACGCCCTGATGCGGCTGCGGCAGCTCGCTGAAACCCACCACGACGACACGCGTCGGTTGCGCGCCGCATGGGTTCTGCACGTCACGGGAAATCTGGGTTCAGACCTGGTGCGACAGTTGATGGCGGATCAAAGCCCCTATGTACGCGGTTGGGCGATCCAGATGGCGATGGAATCGACGGGTGCCGAAATCTTGCCCCCATTGTTGCAACGGTTCGTCAAAATGGCCGACAGCGACCCGTCCCCGATCGTGCGTTTGTACCTCAGTTCGGCCGCACAGAAACTGCCCTTGGATTCACGTTGGGACTTGCTCGAATCATTGACGTCGCACGCCGAAGATGCCCGCGATCACAATCTGCCGCTGATGTATTGGTATGCGGCCGAACCGTTGGCCGATCTTGATCCGGCGCGAGCGATCGGATTGGCGATGTCAGCCGGCGAGCGGATCCCGCTGCTACGAGAATTCATGTTGCGTCGAATCGGCGAAGGCGGCAATGACTCGCTCGCCGTCCTCGTCGATGGTCTCGGCCAAGTCACCGATGCCGCGATGCAACTGACGTACATCAACGCGATCCGATCGTCGTTGGAAGGGCGACGACAGGTCGACGCGCCGCCGCAATGGGGTTCGGTTGCCGAGCGATTGTTGTCCAGCGAAAACGACGAAGTCCGGTTAAAGGCCGTTGCCTTGGGCGTCACGTTTGGTGACCCCAAAGCACTTGCCGCGATGCGGACCCAAGTCGTCGACTCGTCCGCACCGCTCCCATCGCGACAAGTCGCCTTGCAGTCCTTGCTCGATCTCGACGATCCCGACTTGGTGCCGACCTTGATCGGGTTGTTGAAAGTCGACTCGCCACTGTGTGAAACGGCGATCCGTGGGATGGCGCAGTATGACGACGCTTTGATCGCGCCGGCCCTGCTCGCCGTGTACGAACAACTCAGCCCGAGCGAAAAGCGATCGGCCCTCGCAACCCTCTGTTCTCGAGTGAAGCCGGGGATCGCTTTGCTCGAGGCGATCGAAGCCGAACAAATCCCCGGTACGGATTTGACCGCCGATCTGGTGCGTCAGTTGCAGTTCTTGAGCAATAAGAAGATCGACGCGATGCTGGACAGCGTTTGGGGAGTCGCTCGCGAATCGGCGGCCGACAAACTGGCGATGATTGAAGAGTACAAACAGTTGGTCGCATCGACCGAGCACCCGCCGGCGGACCTGGAACTCGGCCGAGCGGTGTTCGCCAAGACCTGCATGAAGTGTCACGTGCTGTACGGCGTCGGGTTCAAAGTCGGACCCGACTTGACGGGATCGAACCGATCCAACTTGGAGTACTTGTTGTCCAACATCGTCGATCCGAGTGCCGTGATGGCCAAGGAATACGTCCCGACAGTTGTTCTGGTCGACGACGGACGCGTGGTCAACGGATTGATCAAAGCCGAAGACAAGTTTTCGCTGACGATCCAGACGTCCGATGCCGTCGTCGTGATCCCCAAAGAGGAAATCGAAAAGCGGGCAACGGCCGACAAGTCGATGATGCCGGACGATCAATTGAAACAATTTTCGCCGCACGAAGTCCGTTCGCTGATCGCGTACCTGCGTGGAAAACAACAAGTTCCGATGCGGGCGACCAAAGAGAACGCCGCCGCGTTCTTCAACGGGATGGATCTGACCGGTTGGCGCGGTGACCCGGCGCTGTGGTCGGTGAGAAACGGCGAACTCGTCGGTCGCACCGATGGTTTGCAACGCAACGAATGGATCGTCAGCGACATGGCGGCGTCAGATTTTCGTTTGACCGTCGAAGTCAGACTGGTCGACAACGCGGGAAACAGCGGCATTCAATTTCGCAGTCACGCCGACGACGGTGAGGTTTCCGGTTACCAGGCCGACATCGGCCAGGGATGGTGGGGCAAGCTGTACGAAGAACACGGGCGTAACCTGTTGTGGGATCAGTCGGGTGAGCAACACGTCAAACCCGGCGACTGGAACAAGTACGAAGTCCTTGTCCGGGGACATCACATCCAAACGCGGATCAACGATCAACTCTGTGTCGACTTGCACGATCCCGACGGCGCTGAAAGCGGCATCATCGCCTTTCAACTGCACAGCGGCGGCAAAACCGAAGTGCGGTTTCGAAACATGAAGCTAGAGATCTTGGAGCCGGAACAGGACGAGTAGTTCTGGCTTCGACTCCCTTGCAAGGCTCCGCCTTGGCTGTGCGGAATTGATTGTTGCAGCCGGTCCGAATCTTAGGCGGAAACCGTTCCGCAGCATTTGCCCAAAGGGCATCAACAACATAGCCTGGGGTCAGGGAACGAGCGCAGCGGAGTGACCGCCACC
>NZ_NTFY01000111.1 GCF_002289565.1 Rhodopirellula sp. SM50
GCCCTTCTCCCCCACAAATCGACAAGCAAGCTTGTTACGATTTGTGGGGGAGAAGGGAGCCATGAATCTTGCAGTAATAAAATTGACGTCCCGAGCAGCGAGCGGAACTGAAATCGCGCTACCGTTTCTTCTCAAAACATCGGCCCAGCGGTCCGACTAAGATCGCCGGCAGCAGCACCAGGTCGCCCAGTAGCGCCGAGGCGAGCAGGAAGACCATCAACCAGGCGAAGTGCAGGATCGGCACAAACGTGCTGAGCGCGAACACGATCAACCCACACGAACAGATCAGCGTCGTGTGCACCATCGCACCGGAGCATCGCGAAAACGCGCTTTCGACCGCTTTTCGGCGCGACAGCCCTCGGTCGAGGCCGCGGCGAAACCAAGTCAGCAGGTGGACGGTGTCGTCGACCGCAATCCCAAGTGCCGCACTGGCCGTCATCACCGAGCCGATCTGGACAGGAATGTTCATCCACTCGATGCCGCCGAACACGATCACGGCGGGAAAGATATTCGGAAACATCACCAAGCAGGTTGCCCAAATGTTTCGCAGCACCACCAGCAACACGACGGCGATGACGGCGAAGGCGACCAGGAAACTGCGAAACAAATCCAACAGCAATTGACGTTGGGCTTTGTAAATCAGCGGGATCACACCGGTGAACGTCCCTCGGACGTTCTCTTCGGCCAGCAGGGGGGTCACCGCTGTTCGGATTTGTTCGACAAAGATCCCGTAGTCCAAATCGCCGATGGCGTTGGCACGCACTGAAATGCGCCAAAGCGTTTGATCTTCGTCGTCGCTCAAGTACTTCGTCTCGATCAGGCGTTGTTTGGTTTGCTGACCGTTGATCACCTTGCGTTGGACGATGTCACGGACACGGTGTCCCGAGGGAAGTCGTGGAGACAGATTGAAAGCCGACAGGGTCGCCACCGGCTCGTCGAGCGATTGAATTTTGCTCTGTATCCTCGCCACCAATTTGAGCTGCTCGACGCGATCGCGTGGGTCGTCTTTGTCGAAATGGATCGCGACCTCCAGCGGCACCATCGGACCGATGCGTTCTTCCAGCCACCGGTAATCGGCGATCGCATCGCTGCTGGGGAGAAAGCGATCTTGCAGTTTGACCGTTGATTGAATCGATGGAATGCGCGAGGCGCACAACAACATCAATGCCAAGCACGCCAGTGCAAAGAACGCGTGGTGATTGAGGATCGCATCGATAAACGCGTTGCCTTTTTGGGTTGAATCGTCGGCCGCTGGACGATCCGATTCGGTATCGGGCTTGGGGGGAAACAGAAACAGCGCCGAGGGCAGCAACAGAAACAGGACGATGACGCTGGCCACGACACCGAGCGCGGAATAGAAGCCAAAACTTTGGATCGGCTCGATCTTGCTGAGCATCAACGAGACCAGGCCGATTCCCGTGGTGATCGCGGCCAGCGAACAGGGCAACCAACCGTGGCCGATGGCCCGGATCGCTGCGGGAACCGGTGACGCTGGCCCGCGCGCCGCATCGCGATAGTAGTTTGCCAAATGCACCGCCGACGAGATCGTCAACACATAGATCAACGGTGGCAGCATCGTCATCAACAAGTTCATCTTGCCGCCGCTGAAGTACAGGATCGCCAGCGAGACTGCGGTGCTGTAGACCGCGACCAGAAGGACCGAAATCGCCAGTCGAATACTGCGCATCCGCAGTGTCGCGACTAAAAAGGAAACCAGCGCGGAGAGTCCGGCCAAGCCGAACAACAGCTTCCGGCTTTCGGCATCGATCATCGCGGCATCGACCGTCGGACCGGCCAGTTTCAATTCTGCGGCCGGCAACTGACAAACGTCCCAGGCCAGGGTTTCGATTGCTTGCACCGCCGCACTGCGATCGGCTTGACCGG
Source organism: Rhodopirellula sp. SM50 (assembly GCF_002289565.1). Lineage (GTDB taxonomy): Bacteria > Planctomycetota > Planctomycetia > Pirellulales > Pirellulaceae > Stieleria. The sequence continues at coordinate 1,885 of NZ_NTFY01000111.1, forward strand.
CGACGGAGGTGGTCAGCACCAGGCAGGTCGTCGTGTCCTGGGCGCCGATCAGGATGCGTCGCAGACGATTGATGGCCGCGGTGCGAGAAAAATTCTGCGGCGGCGACATCAACTCCTCGATCGCGTTCTGACCGGTCCGCACGCGATCAAAGAATGCCGTGTTCAGCAGCGCTTGGGAGAGTTGCCCGACGCGCGGGTCATCCAGATCGCAGCCCGGCCAGCTGACGACGGCGAATTCGTCCGTGCCGAAGTGACTTTGAAACCAGTCGTAGGTGTCCGTTTCGGCAAAGGACTGGGGCAGCCATTGCCGGGGATCGTTCGAGGTGCTCTTGAGCGCCCGGAGCGCGCCGTAGCCGATCAGCGGAAACGAAATCACAGCCAACAAAACGATCGCGATGGCGTATCGCGTCATTTCAGTCAGCAAAGCAGGTCGGAAGGAATTCATCCAGCAGTTCGGCAAACGCTTCGGGTTGTTCCCAGTTCGGCGCGTGCCCACAGTCTTGGATGAATTGCAGCTTCGATCCCTTGATCCGCCGCTGGAACTCGCGACCGGTCTCCGGCGGCGTGATCGAGTCTTCCTGGCCCCAGATGATCATGGTCGGCAGATCCAACTTGGTCAGCTCTTTTTCGACCGATCGGTCGCGGGTGGCGCGGGAGACTCGCAAGACGAATCGGACATAGTCGCGGTCTTGGATGGAGGAATGCCAATCGTCGACCAGTTCATTGGTCACCAATTCCTGCTTGTGGACGATGCCACAAACCGTTTTCTTGACGAATTCGCGCGAGGGTTTGGGCCGCATGCCGCCGATCGGGTTCTTTTCGAACAATCCGGCACTGCCGGCAAGCACCAGGCCTTTGGCGAAGTCTTTTCGGCGGGCACAGAGGTCGATGGCCACCAAGCCGCCCAGGGAATTGCCGCAGATCACAAAGGGATCAATTTGAAGCGTTTCGACGAGATCGGCGACCTGATCGCTCAAATCGGCGATCGCGTTGATCCCGTGCTGGCGACGGCCGGGTTGGGGGTCGACCGGTAACTGGGGGGCGATCACGCGATAGCGATCGGCCAGCCGCTCCATCACCTGCCGCCAGTGTTCGGGCGTTCCAAATAAGCCGTGCAAAAACAGCACGGTTTCGTCCCCTGTACCCATCTCAACAATCCCGGCAGGGTCGATCCTGGCAGTGGTCATTGATTTAGAAGGAGATGAGCGATTGAGTAGCACAGACAATGCAATCCTTGACGTTGAAGCGAATCCTTTGGGATATCGTTCAATCGCCGGGGAGACGTGAACGGGCGCTTCCTGCGGCCGGCATTTTAGCTGCAATCATGATGTTGGTCGAATCCGTTTTTTCAGTGGGACTGGAAATTTTATCCCCAGAGCCCCCGATCTCCTGCCCAAAACCAGTGATTGGGGCCATTCCGTCGCAATCGGGTGGTCAAGGGGCACAGCCCCTTCCTAAGCGTTTGAGCCCACCCGATCGCAGGGCCGGGACTCGACCTCGATCGGGGCGGATCCATCACCCTTTTCGCCTTTATGGAGCCAAAAGAAACAGCCTTTGTCGTGCAAAACGTCAGTTTGCCACCGATTCCTGAAAGATTCATCCGGCCAATCGGGACAAATGGCCCGAAGGGTACTTCGCATTTTTGGTACCTGCCCCCTTTTCTGCGGCACCTAGGGGATCGCCAGCCGCAATGCCAGATACGGTACCAGATTGAAAACCAGTACCAGCAGCTTGTAATTCGCCAGGTAGCGAAAGTACTCCCGTCGGATCTCATGCGATTCCAAATGAAACCACTTTTGGTGAAGCCGCCCGACGGATCTTCCGCAACCGACCACGATTGCGGTGCTGAGCGTCAGAATGCCCAGATTGATGAGCGTGCACCAGCCGAGTGCCGCAAGTACGATTTCCCACGATGTCATGATGGTTCCCCACTTGTTATTTTGATATCGAACCGGCTTGGATGGGACCTCACGATGCACCGACCTGATCGTGCACCTCTCGCCCTTCGAACGTATGACGATACCCGATCCATAGCCTGATTCCCAAACCAATCATCGCCGACTCGGTCATCTGGAACTGCTGATCGCATTGACCGAATTGTGTCTCCCCGGTTCATTTCGCTTTCCTTCCGACGCGGTGGCCGACGAAGCCCGTCCTGGTTTTGTGGGCGAATTCGTTTACTTCAGCAACGTCACGTTGACCACGCTCGGTTATGGAGACATGGTTCCCCTGTCGCCACCGGCTCGCATCATTGCGTCGCTCCAGGCCATGGCCGGCCAGCTGTACGTCGCGATTGTGATCGCCCGTTTGGTCAGGCTTCAGATTTCACAAACGGCGGATCAGGCGAACACTTTGTGAGCCCGCAGAGGCGTTATCGGCTGACCTTGCGAATCGGTCCGACGGTGAATCCGGGGTACTGCTGAAGCGCGTTGAACCTCGCTTGTTGACTGTTGCGTCCGGGAACGACGACCCAAGTCGGCGCCGCCATGTTTCCGTTGTTGGGGTACAGCGTGACTTCCCAAAAACTGGTCAGCCCTGCCGTGACGGAATTCATCGCCAGGTTGGCAACCGCGATCTCGCGATTGATCGCTCGCTGGTGTTGCATCGCGGCGGCCATCGATTGCAAGCGAAACGACTGGTCGTTCTTGGCTTCGTAATCCTCTTGCCCGGCATCACCGTGGGCCGCGAGCCATTCATCCCAACCGGTTTTCAAAATCTTCAAGCTTTCATTGCTGAACAAGAAAAACGGCACGGTGTATTCGTTTCCATCCTTGAGTTCGATCACGACTCCCTCGATATCAAAAACCCGCGGCTGCCCTTCCGCCAGGCGTCCAGTGGATGAACTTCTTGAATCCCACCCTGATCCTGGCGATGGCATTTGCCGCGACCGTGGGTTCGGGAATCGTGCATCGCGTTCGCCGCGAAGCGGAATCGGCAAAGTACTACGGACAGTACCAGCTGATCGAAGAAATCGGTCGCGGCGGCATGGGCGTCGTCTATCTCGGCAAACACCAGATGCTCAAGCGGCCGGCCGCGATCAAGCTGATCCTTGGAGAAGCTGCTGGTAGCCCTGGTGCAATTGCTCGGTTCGAGAAAGAAGTCCAGGCGACCGCAACGTTGTCGCACTGGAATACAGTGCAAATCTACGACTACGGCATCACCGAATCGCACGACTTTTATTGTGTCATGGAATACCTCCGCGGCATGACCTTGCAACAGAGGCTGATTCAACGTCAGACGCTTGATCTCAAGCCAACGATGGACATCGCAATTCAGCTGTGCAACGGATTGGAGGAGGCGCATCTCAAGGGGCTGGTGCATCGCGATATCAAACCGGCGAACATTTTTCTGGCTGAAATCGGCGGGTTTTCCGATGTCGTCAAGCTGTTGGACTTCGGGCTCGTCGTCACCCGGGCGGAAACCGAGGGCGACAATGCAGCCGTCGTCGGCGGCACGCCCGCGTACATGTCGCCCGAACAGATCCGTGGCGATTCCCTAGACGGTCGCAGTGACATCTATGCGATCGGTTGCGTGTTGATGGAATGCCTGACGGGCGATCCTCCCTTTCAAGCATTCCAGGTCTCGCAGTTGGTCGCCGACCATCTGTTTCGGACACCCGATCTGACAGCATTGGCGCGAATCGATTTCGCACTGCCCAAGCTCGTGGAGAAGTGTTTGGCAAAAAAAGCCGAAGATCGATTTGCCGACGTCGCCCAGTTGCGCGACGCCTGCCAGCAATGGGCATAGGTAAAAGAGGAACTCAGCAACCGTTGGTGTCTAGCCTTTAGGCGACTCCTTGTCGCTGCTGCACAGCGGCCCAGGGCGGCTCAAGCCCAATACCGCTAAGTTAAGCGTCGTTTCTTCAGATGAGGGCCCGTAGGCTCGCGCCAAACGGCTGATATTCGTTTGAGATCAGCCGGTTCGCGCCAGCGTCCGGGCCCCCTCATTCATGTTAACTTAGCGGCATTGGGCTAACGCCTGCACAGCAACCCAGGGCGGCTAAAGCCTGCACAGCGACCTTGATGCACGTGCCATTCGTAGCGGACGCCTTTTCCGCTCGTTCCATGCAGGCCGAAAACTTCAAGTTGACAAACCAGGAGGACTACGGCTTGGGCGTCTCGCGGGATTTGAACATTGCCTTCAGGGCTGTCGTTCTTTGCTCCGTCCAGTCCTGGGGATCGGTCACGGCGATCCAGGCGTCGATGTAGCTGGACGGGGAATAGTTGTGCCCGTAGCCCAACGGCACGGCAGTCGCAACCGGTAAGTCAAAGGCGACCTGCAAGAACGTGATCAGCGGATACCAACGCAGATGTGGCGACACGTCGGGGCCGCGCTGATCCCCGAGCCAGTCGGGCTGATTCCAAGCCAGGTCGGGGGAAAACCAGACCATCGGATCACTGGCGTATTGCACGTAGACGCAACGCATCGAGCCCCACGGGTCGCCGCTATTGAGCGCGTCTCGCTGCCCCGTGAATCTCAAGATTCGGCTGTCACGAAACTCGGGAAGCCAGGCCGGCGTGCCTTCGTTTCGGTTCTGAACGATCAGCTTCCAGTTTTGACTCGGAAACGGTGGTCCGCTCCAGGTGGCGCCATCGATCGGGTCTTCGAAAATCGTGAACAGGTCTGCCGACACCTCCGATCCCAGCGAACCAAGACTTAAACCGTGCAAATAGAGTTTCGGACGCGTGTCTTTGGGAAGCGTTTTCCAATACGTGTAGATCACCTCAAACAGTGCCTCGGCGGATTCGATCGAACGCCGTGGGTCGACAAGGATGGTGATCCAGCTGGGCAAATAGGAGTATTGCGTGCTGACGATGGCCGAGTCGCCGCCGTGCAAATACTCAAGCGTGTCGACAGCGGAGGGATCCAACCAACCGGTGCCGGTGGGCGTTGCAACGATCAGAACCGATCGCTCAAAACCGCCGACCCGCTTGAGTTCCCGTAACGCCAGCTCCGCACGCTCGTGTGCCGTCGGCCGCGAACGCATCCCGACGTAAACCCGAATCGGCCGCAGCGCCTCGCGCTGCGTGAAGGTAGCAATCTCCGCCTGCGTCGGGCCATCGGTCAGAAAAAGTTTTCCTTGGCGACCGATCGTTTCCCACGTCACCGGTGATGATTCGCTGCCGGTCAACATCGGGTCGGTCGGTTTTCCGGTGTTGTCATCGACCAGGTGGTCTAGGTTCAGAAAAAAATGATCCGCCGAACGCAACAGACTCGTCGCGATGACGTCGTTGGTCAAAAACAATACCAACAGGACGGCCATCGTAAAACCGATCGCGTGGGCGACCCGCCGTGGCATCAATCGTTGCAGTCTGCCAGAAATGAAATGACCACATCGCAAGAACAAACGTCCGCCGGCGACCAGGATCGCGCCGCACAAGACGGCGATCAGTGCCACGCGGTACGGATAGGCCGTTTCCAGTCGCGGCATCTCCATCAGTTCGCGAATCGAATTCTGCCAGTACGTCATACGCCACACAAATCCGACGCTGACGACGGCGACTAAGGCGACGGTCACGCGTTTGGCAAAACGCTGTGCCTTTCCGGTCGGCTCACGCAATTCAAAGAAACGATAAGCCGTCAGCAACCCGATCCCGACACCGTAGCCGATCGCAAGCGAAAATCCCGAGAGGATTCCCTGGACCCCGTAATGTCTCGGTAACAACGACGGCGTCACCGAAGCGGCAAAAAACAGCGTCGCGGCGATCAATCCGACGAATGAAAACGATTGCCAATAGCCTGCCAAACGTTCTTTCACCTTGCCATCTCCGTTCCAAAAATCAGCGTTTGAGTCGACAATACCCTAGACCCAGACGGTCGTGAACTCGGATCGCACCTCATTGGTCTGTCACCTACGTGCCGACGCATTCGTTGCAGTGACCGCGCAAGAGAATCTCGGTGATTTCACCGACCTTGGAACTTTGCCGAAGACTTCCGGCGGTCAATTTGACATCGTCCAAGCAGGAGACCGTTCCGCAATCGACACACAAAAAGTGCGGGTGCCCCGCGCCGTCTTTCGACTTGCCGCGGACGGCTTCGAATCGCCAGACGTGGTCGCCCAGTTCGGTCCGACGCAATAGCCCGACTTCGGCCAGATCATTCAGATTGCGAAACGCGGTCGCCCTGTCGATGCCCCTGTCGGCGACCTGCTCGGACACTTCGGCGTGTGTCAACGGTGAACCGGATTTTCGCAGTAGATTCAACGTCGCCATGCGAGCCGGTGTGGCGCGCAGCCCGGATCGACGAATTTCGTCCTTGAGGGGATCATTCGGTGCAGTCATCGCTTGGATTTCTGTTGTTCGGCCGGGGAACGATGCCAAAAGGACGCTGTCAAACGCAACCCGAACATTGAACGCTGACACAGCACCAGATCGTACCCAGTTGCAATGCGGTTGCAAGTGCACTCGTGTTACCCATAGGCGAAGCCGGCCGGTTGGCGTACCATTTCGCCGGTCAGCCCCTTTCTCTGTTGATCCAGCTCTGTTGTCCCAGCCATGTCGCCCGTTTCACTTCTGTTCGTCTATTGCGTGTTCATCTTCGTCGCCTCCAACACCGGTGGACGGCTGTCCGATTTGATCCGCATGACGCACCTGCGAACACAGCTCTTGATGAGTGCGGTCGGCGGGCTGATGCTCGGCATCGCGATGCTGCATTTACTGCCACATGCCGGTGAGATCTTGGGATCGTCTTCGATGACCGGGATGGGCGCGCTGCTCGGTCTGATTTCGATGTTCTTGCTGATCCGGCTGTTCCACACGCACGATCACGGCACCCGCGAATCAAGCTTCGCAAACGGTTCCGACAGTCAGCCCGATGGGATCGACGGTCAGGTGGGCGAGCAGGCGGGCGAACACGAGCATCACTGTGACGGCCATCACGACCACAGTCACAGTCACGACCACTCGGCCAAGCCGAAACGGTTCGGTTGGGCCGGCGTCTTTTTCGGCCTGGCACTGCACACGCTGATCGACGGCGTCGCGTTGGCCAGCAGCGTGATCGCCGACGCGTCCCACGGTTCCTGGATGGGGCTGGCGGGCATCGGAACCTTCTTAGTGATTGCGCTGCACATCCCGCTCGATTCGTTCGCGATCACTTCGGTGATGAGCAAGCAGGGTTGGTCGTCGGCCGCGCAGCGACTGGTCAGCATGCTGTTTTCGCTGGCCTGTCCGCTGGGTGCATTTTTGATGTACTTGGGGGCGACGACAGTCTTGGAGGGCACCGGGATTCTGGGCTGGGGCTTGGCGATCTCGGCCGGTTTTTTCATCTGCATCGCGCTGGCGGATCTGTTACCCGAAGTGGCCTTTCACGACCATGACCGTGTCAAGTTGACGATCGCATTGCTGTTGGGGGTCGTCGTCGCCATCGGCATCGAAAACCTGCCCGGCCACACCCACGATCACAGCCCCGACGGAACGGCCGAACACGATCATCACTTTTAAAGTAGGGTAAGCTTCCAGCTTGCCGTCTCGTTTTACTCGTGAAACGCAAGCTGGAAGCTTACGCCACTTTTAGCCTAGCAGTTCGGATGCGACGCTGTCGGCGAAGTGGATGCCTCGCGGGGTCAATTTGATTTGGTGACCGTCGCGCTCGATCAAGCCTTGTGATTGAAGTTTGTCTAGCTGCGGTGCGCAGAGGGTTTCGATGGCAACACCGGTGCGTTCCTGTAATTGTTGCAGGTCGATTCCGTCGATCATGCGGACGCCGAACGCGGCGCCTTCGCGCGCCGCTTCGACCGCAGAGATCGTTTCCGACTCCGCGATCGCGCTGTCGTCCTGTTCGATCCGCTTCAAATAGGTCGTGGTGCTGCGATGGTTGGTGGCCCGCACGCCATCGATGAAGGCGGCGGCACCGGGACCGGCGGCGAACCAGCCATCGCCCCGCCAGTACGCCAGATTATGCCGGCAACGAAATCCCGGTTTCGCGAAGTTGGAGATTTCATAGTGCGTCAATCCCGCCTCGGCTAAGACGCGGCGACTCAAGTCATACATCGTGATCTCAACCGACTCGTCCACGGCGGACAAATCACCGCGGCGACGACGGGTCCAGAACGAGGTGCCTTTCTCGTACGTCAGCGAGTACGTGGAGACATGCGTGATCGGAAGGGCCGTGGCGGTGCGAAGGTCCCGTGCCCAGTTGGAGAGGGTTTCACCGGGGGCGGCAAAGATCAGGTCGATGGAGACATTGGGGATCGTGTCGGCGACCTGCCGAACGATCGCCTCGGCCGACTGCCCCGAGTGACTTCGTTCCAGCACCGCCAGCTTGCGATCCTGAAACGATTGAACGCCCAGGCTGACGCGGTTGACGCCGAATTCGGACAGCATCGCCAGCTTTTCATCGGTGATGTCCTCCGGATTCGCCTCCATCGTCCATTCAAACCCATCGGCGAGTTCGAAGCGGCGACGAAGCGACTGGAGAAACGTTTCCAGCAGCGCGTCGGGCAGATGCGTCGGTGTCCCGCCGCCGACGAACAAGGTGTCGATGGTCGGGACACGTTGAAGTTGCCCGGCAATCCGTTCCAGTTCGTGATCGATCGCCGCGAGGTACCGCTGCATTAAGTCATCGCGATCGGCGACGACACTGAAGTTGCAGTAGCCGCATCGGTGCCGACAGAACGGCACATGCACATACGCGGATCGAGGAGTGGGCCAGTCCATGTGGCCTAAGCTACCAGCTTGCGATCCGCGGCGTAAGCTTCCAGCTTGCGAACCGTGGCGTAAGCTTCCAGCTTGCGAACCGTGGCGTAAGCTTCCAGCTTGCGAGATCCAGGATTGGCAAGCAGGATGCTTACCCCACTGCTGATTGGCAAGCAAGATGCTTACCCCACTGCTGATTGGCAAGCAGGATGCTTACCCCACTGCTGATTGGCAAGCAAGATGCTTACCCCACTGCTGATTGGCAAGCAAGATGCTTACCCCACTGCTGATTGGCAAGCAGGATGCTTGCAGCACTATTGTCCGGCGCGCAGCTTGTTGAAGTAATCCATCGCGTGCTCGCGTTCGGTGCGGGGCAATTGCTGGTTCTCCAGCGGGTCACTTTCTTCGCTGAACGAGCTTTCGATCGCGCGTTTGACGTCTTCGCGGCTGATGCCCTTGCGGTTCGGTCCGTCGGCGAAACCGGAGATCACGGCCTTGCCTTTCTTGACTTGGCCGCGGACCTGAGTCTCGTAGGTGTTGGTGTCACCTTCCTCTTCCGGACGATCCCCTTGTCCGGCGCCTTCGCCGAGGCCGTTACCGGGTTTGTCGCCTTCGCCCATGCCCATCCCCATGCCTTGGCATTGTTGGCAACCGCCGCCGCCACAGGAGCTGCAACGCATTTGTTCTTTGGATTGCGACAGGTCGTTCATCGCGTCTTCCAGGTCTTGCAGTTCGCTCATCTCTTGCTGCATGTCGCCGAGTTGGTCGGCCATCGCATCGAGGGCGTTGGCGGCTTGCTTGGAGTCGCCGTTTTGCATCGCCTGGGCTGCTTGGCCGAGCTTGTCGGCCATCTGCTGCATTTGTTGCGATTGCTGTTTGGATTGCTGCTGCATTTCGTTGAGCTGCTGCTGCATTTTGGCAGCGTCTTCGGACCGGCCTTCGCGTTTGGCTTGCTCGATCTTTTCTTTCAATTCTGCCTGCTTGCGTTTTTGCTCGGCGATCGCTTTTTCGAGTTGGTCCTTCAACTGCTGGACTTGCTTTTCTAGCTGTTCTTTTTCCTTGTCGCTGAGCGTGCCGTCCTTCATCTTTTGGGCCAGCTTGCGCATCACCTGTTCGGCTTTTCCGAAGTCACCCTTGGCGATCGACTTGGCGGCTTCGTTGGCCGGCCCGGCTTGCAGCGAGTTCATTTGCGCCATCGCCTTGCGCATCTGGTCACCCGAACCGAGTTGCTCGCGACGTTCTTCGAGTTGTTTCTTCAGATCGTTGAGCGCGATCATCGCTTCTTTTCGATCGATGTTTTTCTTTTCGGTGATCTGGTTGAGGTCTTTCTCGAGTTTTTCGAACAGATCCTTGGCGTCTTGGAGCCCCTTGGCTTCGGCGTTGCGTTTTTGTTGCGCAATCCGCTTTTTCAGTTGCAGCGACGCGCGTTTGACTTGGGCGGCTACGGCGGGATCGATCTCGTTGGTGCCATCGGGGGCAACCGGTGTGGCTGGGTCGACCAGAATCAACACCAGGACCAGGATGGGGGTGATCGCAAGGGGCAGCCAACCGAGTCGACTCGGTTGGTAGCCGAACTTTTCGGCAATCTTGATTTTGTCGGCGCGCCGATCGGCGTCGCTGATCACGGCCAAACCGAACTCCGACTCGCGGTCTGCGGCAGACATCGAGAGCGAGCTGCTGAGCCGTTCGCTCAGCCCGAAGCGTTTGTCGACTTCCAGAGCGACGCGGTCACGACTCGGCGCGGTGGCCAGGGCGTAAACCAACGCTCCGGCGACGGCGACCACGATGGAGCCGACGATCCAGGCCAAATTCCAGGTTTCCACGTCAACATCGAGTGCGCGGATGCCCGGGACCGCACAGGCGATTGTCGCCACGATGAGCGCGGCGAACAGGGCGAGACAGAGGGCACGCCCGAAATTGCCTAGGATCAGGCGACGTCGTGCGTTGCGAACTTGAGATTCAATTCGGTTCATGGCGGTAGCCTTGGGTGTGTTGCGGCCTACAATCAAGTATAGGAACCGTGGGCAGCTTTATGGCAGCGTGATTCCCCCCCGTCTTACCCCTTTTTTCGCAATTTCATGGCCGATACCGCCACCCAATCGCTCTCCACTGGTGCCGAAAACGGTTTACCCGACCCGGCGGAGCTGCCTGATGCCGATGTGGTGATCTATGACGGGGACTGCAATTTCTGCATCGCGCAGGTCAAAAACCTGCGGCGGCTGGACTGTTGCGGCGGCCGATTGTCTTTCTTGTCACTGCATGATCCGCGGGTCGCTGAGCGGTATCCGGACCTGACACACGATCAGCTGATGGCGGAAATGTACGTCGTCGATTCCCAGGGCCGCCGGCATGGGGGCGGGGACGCGGTGCGCTACCTGAGCCGGCGTTTGCCGCTGTTGTGGTTGGCCGCACCGATTCTGCACCTGCCCGGGTCGGCGAGCCTGTGGCGTTGGATGTACAACCAAATTGCCAAACGCCGCTACAAATTGGCGGGCAAAAAATCCGGCCAAGGGGCCTGCAAAAATGATTCGTGCGCGGTCCACTTCGGGGAGTAAGTGGGGTGGGATAGGCTTCCAGCCTGTCAGGCCTGGACGATGACAGGCTGGAAGCCTATCCCACGTTTTGCCGCTAGGCGAAGTAGTTGACGGCGTTTTGGAACATGGCCAAACCGTCGCCGGCGGCCGGCTGTTCTTTGCGTCGCGTCCAGTACGGGTGCTGGGTCGGGTCGATGTGCCGCTCGGGGTGCGGCATCAAGCCGAATACGCGGCCGGTCGAATCGCAGACGCCCGCGACGTTGGCGTCGGCGCCGTTGGGGTTGGCGGGGAATTCCAGCGGAGTCTCTTCGACGGTGCCCTCGGCATCACGGGCGTAACGCAAGCAGAGTCGTCCGGCGTCGCGCAACTCGCCCAGCACCGCTTGATCCCGGGCGACAAATTTGCCTTCGGCGTGGGCCATCGGCAAATACATATGTTCGATGTTGCGCAAGAACACGCACTTGGACCCGTCGGTGGCCAGGTCCACCCAACGGTCCTCGAACCGACCGTGGTTGTTCCAGGCCAGGGTGGCCGGTTCGTGACCGCCGGCCGCTTCGACGTTTTCGGTCAGCACGCCCAACCGCATCAGCACTTGCATTCCGTTGCAGATTCCCAGCACCAGTCGGTCGCCGTTGCCGTGGACGAACGTGTCCACCAGATCGGCGAGGTGGTTGCGCATTCGCGTCGCCAGAATGCGGCCGGCGGCGATATCGTCACCGTAGCTAAAACCGCCGGGCAGACAGAGGATTTGGTAACGGTCCTTGAGCGTCGGATTTTCGATCAGCCGATTGACGTGAACCCGCTCGGTGGTCGCGCCGGCACGTTGAAAGGCATACGCAGTTTCTTCGTCGCAATTGGTGCCCGGGGCACGTAACACGAGGACTCGGGGGGACGACATGTCGAAGGCTTGCGAGACGGATGGTTGGGGGGCACGATAGGCAGACGGCCGCATCGCAGCGGCGGGCGGCCTATTCCGGTGCCCGGAGTTTATTCCGTGCCGGCTTGCTTTCCTAGCGGACCAAAACCTTGATTTGCAGGCGTCGGTGCTGGTGGTCCCAGCCGACGATCGTGCCGCGGCAGCGCCACAGGTCGCGGCCGGCTTGCTCGAATTCGTCCGCCAATTCGTGGGGGATATACAGCACCAGCGGCAGCGGAGGATCGCTGTGGCGGGCCCAAACGGCATAGCCGTCGTCGTAGACGTGCGGGTCTTCTTCGCCGCTGTAGAGCAAGCGCCGTTCGATGAAGGTGTCGATCTCGAACGTCATTCCGGTCACCGCTTCGACCAACAGATCCACCTGTTCGGCGTCGTGGCGAGCTTCCCACAGATGCGTGGCGGTCTCGGCAAAGGTGATCTCATCGTGCCGTGGCGATGCGGCGTCGGTCCCTTCGCCGGTCGCGCCGAGCGCCGCATGCGGCTCGGCCGTCTCGGGCCGCTGAATCGGTTGGCCATTGGGATGGACCAGCAATTTCAGCGATTGCGTCCAGTCCGGCCAGCGTGGAATATCGACACGCAATTCGATCGTCCAATTCAGGTCGTTGTCAGCCAGATCAAACGAATAAGGCACATCACCGGGGATCGGGAAATCAAGATTGAACTCCTTGCGGTCGCCGGCCTGCAGCGTCGACTGGCCTTCCAGTTCGTGTCGATCGGTGAAAAAGGTGTTTCGGTGCGTCGTGCGATTGCTGCCGCTGCCGCTGACGCAGACCTCGGTTCCGGTCAACTCGGCGCTGATCGAATTGATCGTAAAGCGACGCTTGGGCTGGAAGGCAAGTCGGGCGCGAACGCGGTCACCGGGTGCCACCTGGGGCGTCAGCAGTTCGGCGTGGACGTTGCCCAGCAGCCACTTCGGCAACAGCTTTTTAGCGGCAAAAAAGCCGAACAGTGGGATGATAATGGCTCCGGCGACCAGACCCGCAAACGGATTGACGACAAAGGTGACGAGCAGGAAGCCGAACGCGACGACCATCAAGCCCAGCACCAGGGCGACCAATCCATATCCGATGCATCCGCCGACCGCCGTCGCCACCTGTGCATCGGCAGTGTCGGGCCCGGTGGCCGGACGCATCACGAATTCCTTGGACGCTTTCGGGTCGAATGCCCAGGGGATTTTGGCCCGTGCATCGATGTAGTGATCGACGTTGATGTAGTTGCCGTGGTAACTGGGCGGCCAATCGGCGACCTCCAACTCGAAGCGATACGACTCGCGCTGGCCGGAGGTCCATTCACCGACGAACAGCGTGATGGACTCGGCGGTGCCCCGCGCGATGTTGCCGCGTCCATGCGTTCGCCAGCCCGAGGACACCTCCAGCCCTTTGCACTTCACGTCGGCATCGGCCAGGACGTGCAGGGTGCCGGTGATCTTGTCGCCACCTGAATAAATTCGTTCGGGGTGGTCGAGCTCAATCGATAAATCGCATTTCGCCATGATGATTCACTTGAGACTGCACGATGTCGTAAAGATAACTTTCGATGCCCCGCACATCGGTCCCGAACCGCCGAATCAATGCGTCGGCATCTTCGTCGCTGATGCGTGGAACGGGTTGCCGGTGATCGCGGCGCGATGCCGCGATTCGCCGGTTGAGGATTTCAGCTAATTGTCCGACCGACAGCGACAGACCGATCTTCTCCGTCGTCACCGTGTAACCGGCCCGTCGCAGCGCCGACGACAAGTCTTGATGGGTGGCCAGGACCAATGTTGCTCCGCTGGCGAACACCTTGCGGCGGACCCGCCAAGGGAGCCGTTGTGCTTCATCGATCAGCAACGGTTCGCCGGTGGGAATCGTCGGGCAAGGCTGGTCTTCGGGCAAGTAGACGTAGCTGGACGAGGGGAAGGCCTTGGCGATCGCCAGCATGCGAGTCGTCTTGCCGCGGCCGCACTCGCCGATCATCTGGTAGGCGGACCGGGGGCGAAACGTGATGGGGGCGCCGCCGATCGCCGGTGCGTCGACGGTTGGTTCACCGATCGCCGCGACGATCTCGGCGACCGAAACCACCGCCAGCTCGGCGCGTTCGCTGCGCGTCAATTCGCCGAAGGGGTTGCGAAACAGGTTGGCCGCCGGCCACCGCGACGCGGGCTGCAAAGCGTCTGAGGGGACGAAATCGCGGTCGCTTGGGGGCACGCGAGGATGAAGATTCTGTGGCGAGGCCGAGGCGGAAGTTTTCGCGAACTCTGTCATTTTGCTATGATGCTCGCTGGAGCGGGCGGCTTGCTTGATGGATCAGTGGCTATCCGGCGGGAAGGCAGGCGGGATCGGTTCCCAGCCTGTCGATGCTGCAATGACAGACACGGTCCTCTCGATGATTCGTTTTCCACCCCCTCCCTCGCTATTGAGAAGGGTTTCTCTACCCCTGGGGCTGGTTGCGTTCGGTCTGTTGCTCGTTTTATCCGGGTTTCGTTTCGACGACCTCTCTCTCTGGCTGGAATCGACGGGGCATTGGGCGCCGCTGTTGTTTATCGTCACCGGAACGCTGTCGATGACGATGATGATGCCAAAGACCATGGTGTCGCTGGCCGCGGGGGCGTTGTTCGGCACGCAAGACGGATGTCCGATCATGTTGGTGACGGCCGTCACTGCCGCCGCCCTAAACTACACGATCGGAAAGTACTGGATCGGAGCGGGCGGTTATTTTTATTCAAATCCACCGCACCTCGATCCGCAGCAGGACGCCCCGGACGCGTCGAGCGAACCGCCGATCAGTTGGCCACGTGCGGCAGGGCAATTGGCGCACGATGCCGGCTTCGGCATCCATCTACTCGTTCGCTTGGCCCCGATCCCGACCACCGTCATCAGTTATTCGATGGGCGCCGCGGGCGCCCGATTCGCACCCTACGTGACGGCGGCCGCGGTCGCGGTGCTGCCACAATGGTTGTACGTCCACGCCGCCGCGATGGCAGCGGACGTTGAACAGTCCCTGCACTACCGCTGGATCAGTTTCGTGCTGTCGTTGTCGGTCGCGACCCTCGTCAGTTTGGCGCTGCCGCCGATCGCGATCCGACGACTCAAAGAGATTCGTGGTGCTTCGCTGACCGAGACGTCCGGTTAAACCGATCGAGCGTAACGCCCCGATCGGTCAGTGATGAAGACGGACGCGCGATCGTTCCACTTTCTTGATAAACTAGGCACGCCCCATTCTCCAAGCGAAAAAGGGGTCAGGTAGAAATGGCACGGTCATCAGCGTTGGTGTGCAGACTTTAGCCCAATACCGCTAAGTTAAGCGTGGTTTCCTTAACTCGGTGCCCGTAGGCTCGCGCCAAACGGCTGATATTCGTTTGATATCAGCCGGTTCGCGCCAGCGTCCGGGCCCCCTCATTCATGTTAACTTAGCGGTATTGGCCTACAGGCTAGACACCAACGGTTGCTGCATCCCGTTTGACTGATGCCCGCGTCATTCGGCAGCTGATTCTCAGTGGCCGGTTCACAGTTCACGGATTCAATACGAAGGCGGATGAGATGAGCGAGACGTTTTCCGACCCCCCTGGTTCGACAATCGCGTCAGCTCCGACGCTGTATCGGCATAGCGGCAAAGTCTCGCCGGTCAGTCTGGTCGTCGCGGCCGCGGTGCTGATTCCGTTGGGGATTCTGTTTGGCGCGATCTACTCGGCGGCCGTCGTCTATCTGCCGTTCATCAAGCTCCGTGGTCTGGTCACCTTCTTCGTCGGCGGCGGGTTCGGTCTGATTGCCGGTTCGCTGTGTTTCAAATTGAAGTATCGCAGTCGGCTGATGGCGTTCTTGACCGTGATCGGATTCACGGCGATCGGTTACTACAGTTCGTGGGCGGTGCACCCGGCGTTGGTGATCGGCCCCGGCGAACTCGGCGGTGACTTCGTCCCCTTGATGCTCCAAGGCTTTGACCCGACCGTGATTGTGGGCTGGATGAAGGGTATCTTTGCCGAGGGCATCTGGGCGATGGGCGGGGGCGGCGCGGGGGCGCTTTCGGGTTGGGGAGCGGTGGCGATCTGGGTGTTGGAAGCCGCACTGATCTTTGGAACCGCCTACGTGTCAGGAATGGCCGCCTACGGCAATCGGCCCTTCTGCGAACACTGTTACCGATGGAACGACGAGACCGAAGAGCTGGCCGTGCTGCCGGTTTCCACCACCGACCCGGCCTGGATGCAGATCCGCAACGGAAACTTCGACGCACTGAAGAAACTGCAAATCGCATCGGATTCCGATGCCGCCTATGTCGAACTGAGACTCGCCGATTGTCCGACCTGCGACGAGAGTGATTATCTGTCCGCGATCGGCATCACATTGACGGTGGACGAGGGGCAGCTAAAAAAGAACGAAACCGATATCTTTCGTCACCTGAGCGTGACCCGTGCCCAGCGTGACGAAATCGTCGATTTTGCTGCCGCCATGGCGGAAGCCGTCCAGTTGATGAGGGAAGAGGAAGAGGCGTTGAATGAAGCAGCCACGGACGAAGACGAACTGCCACCCGGCGATCCCAGTGACCCGAACGAGTCAGCTCCATGACCGATGACGCGGCACCCGGCCACACCACGACGACGCCACGTCAATCCGTCTATGTTTCAGCCGTGGATTGGTGGATCGCGGTCCTGCTGATGCTGGGGCCGATGATTTGTGTCGGCTTGACGGCCGTGCTGTTGCAACAGGGCAGGCAACAGGACGCCCTGGCTTGCCTGCTGGCCGGAGCCGGGACCCTGCTGGTCACGGGCATGTTCACCGTCCCCTGCCGATACACCATCCTGCCGGACACGTTGTCGATCCGTTGCGGCATCCTGTTCCAACGCGTGCCGCTGCATCAAGTCAAGGCGATCGAGCCGAGTGGCAGCTGGTTGAGTGGACCGGCACTGTCGGTGCGGCGGGTCAAAATCAGCACCGCCTCGCGTTTCTATCTCGTCTCGCCGGTCGATCGGGAACGGTTCATCGAAGAACTGACCGAAGCGGTCAAGCAAGTGCGATAGCGGCCAAGTGGCGTAAGCTTCCAGCTTGCGTTCAGCCTGGAATTCGCAAGCTGGAAGCTTACGCCACGGAACGCAAGCTGGAAGCTTACGCCACGGAACGCAAGCTGGAAGCTTACGCCACGGTTCGCAAGCTGGAAGCTTACGCCACTTTTTTGAAGACGTATTCGTTGCAGCCCCAGCCGTTGCCGACGGTGGTCAGGTTGATCAGCTGAAAATGCTTGGCGACCAACGGCACGATGATGGCTTCGGGCTTGGCGACTTCGAACGGCAGCCCGCCGATCCAGTCGACCCAATCGTGCCATGGCGACATGCCGCGATCGGTTCGCTTTTTCCGCCAGTCGGCAAAGGGCAGCGGATTGCGCCCGCCGGCCAGCCGGGCCAGTGCGAATTTGAATTCGTACCACGCCGCGACCAGCGCGACCCAAACGGGACGCGCCAAGCTCGGCAATCGATGGTACATCTGCTTGATCGCCAGCCAACGCCGGCTGCCGCCGCCCTGGTCGTTGTAAATCGCGATCGCAAATCGTCCGCCGGTCGCCACACGCGCCGCTGCCAACTCGATCGCTCGGTCCATTTGCCCGGTGTGATGCAGCACACCCCAGCTGTAGACGACGTCGAACTGTCCCAGCGATTCCATCAGCGATTCATCCAACGCGGACCCCTGAAGAATCTCCCACTTGGTCGGGTCGGCCGATTCACGCTGCCGAAGCTGTTCGGTGCAGGCGACGCTGTGATGATCAAAGTCGACCGACACGACCTCCGCCCCCAACCGATAGGCGGCCAGTGAAAACAGTCCGCTGCCGCTGCCGAGATCCAGAAAGCGTTGACCGTCCAGCGGACATCCGGCGGCGTCATCAAGACACAGCAATCCGGTCAACGAACGGCATGCCTGGTCGATGCGATCTTCGTCCAGGTGGTTGAGAAAGGATGCCCAGTTTTCGCCGAACGCGAACCGCGTTTCGCTCATTCTGTTTCCAAATCCAAGAGAAACTGTTTGGTCTGCAGCCCGCCCGGAGCGCTGAAGCCTCGTAAGCCACCCCCGGCGCTGACCACTCGGTGGCAGGGAATGACCAGCAAAATGCGGTTGCGTGCCATCGCCGCCCCGACCGCGCGGCTGGCTGCCTTGTTGCCCGCCCGCTGCGCCAATTCCTGGTAGGTGATCGTCGTGCCCGGTGCGATCGCTCGACAACACCGATAGACCTGTTTGGTAAACGGCGCCCAGCCCTGTGTGTCCAGCTCGATGGCATCGAAATCCGCGTGGCCGGTGACGAAGTACTCGCGTAAGCGTTGATCCAAATCTTCCACGCGCCGGTCACCGGCGTCTGTTCCGTCATGAGAGCCTGAGCGTTCTTGCCAACGCAAGGAATAAAGCCCCGCCGCGGTCCAAGTCGAAACCATGTTCCCCAACGCGGTCCAATGGTCCTGCTGCAAGCCGGCCTGGGCGGTCAATGGAGCGGTCGTCAAGCTCATGGCGGGTGAACCGAGTCGAAGGGGGCGGAGTTTGCGAGATGCCCTGTTATACGCTAACGATGCATTCTCAACATCGCCCGTTTGTCTTCAATCCAGTCGGTCAGCGAATCCCGGATGGCTCGTCCCAGGGTGCCGTCGCGATAAACCAGCCGCGCGTAGCCGGTTTGTCCAGCCATCACGTGATCGGTTTCGTCGCCGACCAGATCGATCAGCACCGGAAACCTGGGGTCGATCAACTCCATCGCATCCGAATCGTTCGTCGCTTGCGGATTCAGCCGAACCGGCAACGGGCCACCGGCATCCGCCCCCAGGGCGGCGTTTGGCAGCGACAATTCGGCCCGCGGCAAGACGCGATCGATTCGGCCCGCGATCGGTCGCTGGCCCATGCCCCACAAGCGAACGTCGACAGGTTGTCCTTGGGCACGCCGAAACGCCTCGACATCGGCTTGATCGACCAATCCGAGCAGCTTTTCGTTTTTCCGGGATCCGATCACCAACAAACGTTCGCCTCGGTGGATGAACGTCCCCACACACGATTCCACATCACATTGTGCAATCACGCCGTCCGCCGGCGAGCAAACGACCAGTCCGGCGAGCTGTCGTTCCAGTTGTACCAGTCGGCTTCGCAGCGCCGCTTGCACCTTCTGCTCCACACCCGCCGCGGCGATCGATTCGGTACTGAGAAAGCCGCGATGGCGGGCATCGGATGTTTCCAGATCCAACAACACATCGCGGTACTCCAATTCCAGTTCGCGATTGCTCAGCCGAGCCAAGAGTTGTCCGCGCGAGACAACGTCCCCGACCGACACCGAAAGTTGGTCCAAGAATCCATCCGCGCCGATTCGTACTTCGCGCGGATGGTGGTAATCGACGACCAGCGGTACGGTTCCACGCGAATACCACGGCACAACGGACCAGCACATCCACAGGGTTCCGGTGGCCGCCGCGGTGATCCAAGCCAGGCGGCGAGAACGCACCAAGCGGTTCTGCAGGATCATGCGGATCCAACGACAACACGTCGGTCCCACCCACAATCCGATTGCGACGATCGCGATCGCCTTTCCCACCCCGTGCATCAACACCTCCGCCGAGAGGAGCAGGGAGACACAGACGATCCACCGCCACACCAGCGATGCGATGGCATACGCGACGACGACCGCCGGACTGCCTTCGCCCCGATCGGGACTGCGGGCATCGATTCCCAAGAGATAGCGACGCGTCGCAGAGGCCAACCAGTGCCGGCCATGCGTTGCCAAATTGGGCAGTTCGAAGGCGTCGATCATCATGTAGTACCCGTCGAAACGCATCAGCGGATTCGCGTTGACCAGCAGCGTCATCACCGATGCGGTCACGATCACGTTCATCGCATGTTGACGGACCAACGGATCAAAGCTGGACGTCCACACCAATGCCGCGATCGCCGCACAGAAGATTTCGGCGTACATTCCCGCTGCCGAAATCATCACCCGCTGCCACTTGCCGTCGATCTTCCAGCCGCTGGTCACATCGACGTAGGGCATCGGTGCAAGCAGAATCAGCACGACCCCCGACTCCCGGACATGGCCTCCGAATCGACGGCAGGCCAACGCGTGACCGGCTTCGTGAATCAGCTTCAACCCCAACCAAGTCGCCAGCAGCACCAGCCAGTTCTCCCGCGCCAGCACGTGCATCCCCGCGTCAGAAAACGCGTCCCAGGATCCCCACAATGCAAACGCCGCGTAGCCGACCACAAGACTCCAGATCACCCACCCCCAAACGCCGAAAATAAGTTTGGCCAACGGATCCAGCGGACGCAAAACCCGCATCGGATTGAACAGCGGAATCTTCTGGATCATCGGATTGATGCTGCCCAGCACTCTGCGCGTCTGCTGTTTGACACGCCCTTCCTCCAGCCGATTTCCGGAACTGGACTGCTCGGTCGTGATGATGGAGCATTCCAGCAGCCATTTGCAAAGCGTGGCGACTTCGCGTTCGTCCAATCCATCGCTACCGCAGATCTCGGCCGTCTGGCCCATCGCTTCGGCGATCGTCGTTTGTCCGTCCAGCAACGAAACGAACGTGTATTCGGCGAGTCCAAGGCGATAGAACTTGCTACGCAATACGTCTTCGATCACATAACACGTCCGCCCACCGTAAACCTGAACCGCAACACGCACCTCTTCGCGAACCGAGGGGCAGAGCCCAAGGATGTCGACGGTGTGGTGTGGGGCGGGGGGGAGAGAAGTTTCAGGTTTCAAGTTTCAGGTTTCAAGTTTTGAGATTTGCTGACTCTAACGTTTTCTATGTTTGTTCGCGATGAAGCCCGGAGGGCTGGCACAATGCTTGCCGGTGGCGTGAGCCACCGGGAATGGAAAGACCTCGATCACGGAGGCCTGAAAGGCCGGCACAATCGGTCTCATGAA
>NZ_NTFY01000112.1 GCF_002289565.1 Rhodopirellula sp. SM50
TGCCATCCGTGGGTTCATTTAAATCGGGTACTCGGGGCTGTCTTCAGGCTGGCGCTTCCAGCGTTGCACTGCAACCCGCCGGTTTGACTCCCCGATCCAATCAGACGGATGACCGGCGCATGACGTTAACCGCTAGACGGTCCACTACGGCTACGGCACTTGGCATGCACAGCATGCCCTACATTTCGGTTTCGATCATCGACCAGGATGCCGAGTCGGTTTCGCTCTTCCAGACGCTGGCCAGGTCTTCTCCGCTGAGTTGACACTGGACGACCGACGCCAGTGGTTCGGGGATCACCATGGCGACGACGTGGTCGCGTCCTTTTTTCAGGCACTTTCGCAGGGCCTTTTCGACACGTGCCTTGGCCCCGGCGACGGGCTCACCGCCGGGCGGACAAAACTCATCGGGCCGCTCGACCCCTTGGCGATAGACCTTGGGATGATTGCGACGCACTTCATCGATCAGCTTTCCGTGCCACAGGCCGTGATCGAGGTTCTTGAAAGCATCGACAATCTTGACTTTGACTTCACGCCCGGCCGCCCGCTGTTCGTCTGCGAGCCGCTTGGCGGTTTCGCGTGCCGATTCACAGGGAGACGAATAAATCGTCTTCACGCTGACGCTGGCGAGCTCCTTGGCCAACGACGCGGCTTGTTCGGCACCGCGGCTGCTCAACGGCATGTCCAAGCACCCCTTCATGCGGCCCTGATCATCGAAATCGGTCGCACCGGGGCGAATCAACAACACCCGGGTCAACGTTGCGGAACGAATCATGAGACCCCTCCCGCGATTTCGGCATCCAACGCCGCGATCGCCGCGGCGTAGTCGTCTTGCTTGAAGATCGCCGATCCGACGACGAACAGATCGCAACCGGCCGCTCGGGCCGCCCCGATCGTCTTTAAATTGATGCCCCCGTCGATTTCGAGCAACACATCCGGATGGGACTGTTTCAACGCGGCCAGCTTTTCCAGGGCGACGGGATTGAACGCTTGTCCGCCAAACCCCGCGTTGACGCTCATGACCAAGACCATGTCGACATCGTCCAGGCATCCGTCCAACGCCGACAGATCGGTGTCGGGATTCAAGGCCACCCCCACGGCGGCTCCCATCGAGCGAATTTCGCGGGCGACCTCGCCTGCGTCCTCGACCGCTTCGACATGAAACGTCAGCAGGTCCGCACCGGCGTCGACCATCGGCTGGGCATATCGCAGCGGATCGCTGATCATCAGATGGACGTCCATCGGTAGATCGCTGTGTCGACGAATGCCTTCGACGATCGGCATGCCGTACGTCAAATTGGGCACGAAATGGCCGTCCATCACGTCCAGGTGCAACACCTGCGTCCCGGCATCTTCCAGTCGCGCCAGTTCGGTTTTTAAATCGCCGAAGTCGCACAGCAGTAGACTCGGCAAGACACTCGGTCCGGCGTTGCGTATTAACTCAAGCTTGTCTTGCGACATGCAGTTCTCTCATCAGATTCGGAAGAGCAGACCCAGCGTCGATTCGAGACTCGAATCTGTCGCAACAGGTTGCCCTAGAAACGACACCAGGGAAGTCCTATCTATCGTTGCACCGAGACTCCAACGCGTGACTCCAAAGAGTGACACCCGGGGTCTCGCGATCGATCTGCTCCAAATTGGTGCTCGACAGGGTGGTCAAAACACAGGTCAGTTGTCAATTCACCTGCTTCAGAACGTTTCGTTGGATTGAGCCCCTCTGACCTCGTTTTTGCCGATTTTTAGCGTTGCGAGCAAATTCAGGGGGGCTTTAAGGGAACCTAATTTCACATTAAAAAACATTTCTCTGGCAGCCCCAAATCCCGGAATCGGCTCCCGTCGCCGACGGCGGCCGAAAGTCGCCGCCGCGGCGGCCCCCCAACCGCCATTTGAACCGCAAACCCCAGCCACTCAATCACACCATGCGAGTCTTCGTCACCGGAGGGACCGGACTACTGGGAAACACCGTGATCCGCGAACTCAATGAGCGCGGCGATTCCGTCCTGGCGTTGGTCCGCAGCGAACCGGACGCCGAAGTCTTTGCAGGCTTGGACGTCGAACTGGTCCACAGTCCACTGGTGCCGCCGACGAGCCCGTCCGACGGCGAAGTCAATGGCGAAGTCAATGGCGAAGTCAATGGCGAAGTCAATGGCGAAGTCAATGGCGAAGTCAATGGCGAACCCGCTGGGGAATCAGCTGCCGATCCACCGGACAACCGGGACGACCCGATCGATCAAGCCATCGCCGAGTGCGATGCGGTCGTCCACGCCGCCGCGATGATTCACTTGGGTTGGCACCAGATGGAACGATCGATGCAGGTCAACCGCGAAGGCACGCGTCGGATCGTCCAGTCCTGTGTCCGGCACGCCAAGAAACTCGCGGCCATCGGAACCGTCAACGCGATCGCCCTCGGATCACCCCACACGATCGCTGACGAAACGACGCCCTTGGAACACGCCGGAGGACAGATCCCCTGTGCCTATGTCCAAAGCAAACGCGCATCGGTCGATGTGATTCGTCAGGCGATCCCCGCTGGACTGAAAACCGTGATCCTGCATCCGGGATTCATGCTCGGGCCGTGGGACTGGAAACCCAGCAGCGGGCGGATGATGCTGGAAGTCGGATCGGGTTGGAAGCCGATCGCTCCCTCGGGCGGCTGCAGCTTGTGTGATTCCCGCGATGTTGCCGCCGGGGTGATCGCGGCGCTCGACGCGGATTGCCCTAACGGACGCGAATATATTCTCGCCGGGCACAATTGGAGCTATGAAAAACTGTGGACCGAAATGGCCAAACGCATGGGGACACGCCCCCCGATCCGAGCGGCCGGCCCCGGAATCGAGTATCTGGCCGGGCTGGTCGGCGATGCCTGGGGACGCGTGACCGGCCGGGAACCCGACTTCAACAGCGCCGGGGTGAGAATGAGCAGTCAATACCATTGGTATTCCAGCCGCCGCGCCGAGACCGAGTTGGGGTATCGGATCCGCGACGCCCAGGAGACGCTCGACGCGGCCGCCGAGTGGATTCGTGACCGATTCGTCTTGCCGAGCAAGGCCGTTGCGAGCTAGTCTCCGACCAGCCTTGCTCCTCCACTCTCGCGACTTTCACCTGTCATGATCGGACACGGATGTCCTCCCGCATTCCGCAATCCGCACCGCTCTGCTGCGTTCGCCTTCGCGGCGAGCGTCACGCTGGCGGTCGTGTGGACGGCGCTGGCGACGCAGTGTGGCGCACAAACGCCGACAGAGGCGTTCACGGAAAGTTCGATCGAGACATCGACGGTTGGGGCCACGGATTCAAGCCCCGCGTCAAGCACCTCTGCGGCAAACACGCCCGGTGACGTGTCGGCCAGTGATCCGCCCAACCGCCAGCGGCCGGATCTGGCGACAGGTCCGTTCGAGTTTCATTCGACCAACCCGGCTTGGCCGTTGGTCGATGCCGACGACGAACATCAACTTTCGGTCAAGATCCGATCGTTACCGCAATACGCCGACCGCGAGCTGACGCTCCATTACGAGCTGATCCGTGTCGAAGACGATGCGGTAGTCGGCCGCGAACAGACCGATCTTCGGCTCAGCCCCTCGGGTGACTCCGAGGAAATCGCGATCGCGGCTTCCTCGCCCGACCAACCAGGTGTCTACGAAATCCGTTGCCGGCTGAGCGAAAAATCCGACCGCATCTGGTCGCGTTTGACGCGTTCGCCCAACCAACTCGCTTCGGTGCAAACGCCCTGGATGGTTTTTCAAGGCCGGACCGATCAGGACGTCGAATCCGTCACCTGGCGAAGAATCGGCCCCATCGAGCCGATCGATCCGTCCGATTGGCAGCGACCGGCCTGGATACCCAATGGGGCAACAAAATTGGTCCCGAACGTGAAACGCGTCAGCGAATCACTGACCCTGTCGCCGCATCGCAACGTCTCGCGAGACCAGTCGCATGAACTCGCCCCCGGCCAGTCCATGGTCGGCTTTCTGGGCGAACGGAAACCGCATCAACCGTATCAACTGTCCATCACGTTGACCGAATCGACGCTCGACGCGGCCCCCAAAACCGCTCGCATCGAATTCGCAAGCACGCCAGAATTCCAGTCCGTCACGCGCACCTTGACGCTGCCCTTCGGTCGTCCCATGGATGTGTCCTCCGACGGACTTGCCGCTGTCGTCACCCATCAACTCTTGCACTTCGCTCACGACGGCGATGAGTTCGTCCGGATCACCAACCAATCAGGCGACCAAACGATTTCCATCGAATCGTTGGTTCTGGACGAACCCGTTACCGGCAAATCCGTCTTGGACGAACACACGACGTCACGCCACGTCACCCTGCGGGTTGATTCGCCCGATTGGGTGACCGCCCTGAACACGGATTACATGGCCCAAGTCGCGCGAGGTGATTACGCCGAATCCACCGCACTGATGTTCTTCTTGTGGAACGCGACCTCGCGGCTGGATACCCACGCCGCTTGGTGTGGCTACGATGAAGTCTCCGTTGCGATCGATTCACGAGCATGGATTGCATCCCCAGCGTCAGCACAGACAAAGTCGGCTCCAGGCCCGCTGTGGCTCGCCGACTACTTTGACGCGGCCATCGCTGCGTGGTCCGCCTCCGGTTCGGTACGGGTGACCCCACGTCGATCTGGCCGGCCGAACTTGGACGAAGCGGCACACCCGGGGCGGCTGTTGCATCTGGAAACGGGAGCGATCGACGGTCGCGCCTCGATGAAAACGTCCTTGCGATTCCTGGACTCCTGTGTCCAGAGCCCCGCTCAAGGAGTTTCGATTCCGGCCAGGGAATTGCCGCTCGCACTGGAGCGGTCGTTTCGCGAAACGATCCATCACTACCGGCAAACGCCGATCGATGCCACACCTTTGCCTTCGTCAGCCGATCTCGATTCAGATTACGTGCAGGTGTTGGTGACCCAAACCTGCCCTGCTCCAACATCCGACCAATCCCCATCGCCCGATCAACCGTCGCCGATCCGGCTCACCGTGATCAACACGGCCCCTTGGACCAGTCAGGTCAAACTGCAATTTTCCACGCAGCGGATCGCCGACTGCAGCCTGCTCCGCGCAGACGACACCAACGCGATTGTCCAACCGACCGGCGTCGCCGACACACGTTTGCTGACCGTCGCTCCGACGTCCATCGTCCGGCTGCAAGTCCGCGGCGAAACCGATCCGATTCAATTGGTCGCTTGGCAGGGCAACATGGTCGGCGGTGCGGAAACGCTGAAGCGGCTCAAAGCGCATGTCGGTGAAGTCGTCGGCAAAATCGGCACCCTCGCGTTGCCCGACGATTACATCGAATTGACCAACGGCGGATTCGAGATCGAAGGCCAAGTCGGCATCGTCGGCTGGATGCACACGCAGTTCCCCGCCGACGCCGTCACGCTCGATTCCACCGAATCCATCGAGGGATCCCATTCGATCCGCATGACGGCTGACACCGCTTCGGCGGGTCGCATTTGGTTGGTCAGCGAACCCATTGCGGTACCGCGATCGGGCCGACTGGCCGTCTCGTTTGCCATCCGTGCAAATAAAAAGACCGCCGAACCCGATCCCAACGCATCACCGATCTTGAAAACCAGCGCAACGACGGCTCCGCACAAAGAGACACCTCGCCACCGCGTTCGCGTTTCACTGGAGGGAAATCGATTGGGGAAACCCGTTCGCATCTCAACCGAATTCGAGGTTCCCTGTGACGGACACTGGCAACCCCGGCATGTCGTCTTGGAAGCCGAACAAATCCACCGCGAAGAAATGGATTCCGTTCGATTGACGATCGACAGCCTCTCGCCGGGAAAAATTTGGATCGATGACGTCCATCTGCACGACCGGTTTCCGACCGGAGCCGAGCGAACGGCGTTACAGGACAAGGCCTTCCTGGCCATCCAAGGTCTGCAACGCGGAAACTTGAAACCAGCAGCCGGACTGTTAAATAATGGGTGGTCGCGATACCTGATGGCTCGATCCCATCAGCGGGGCACCCCTCCATCGGACTCTGCGACGGGGAACTCTTCGCCGGCGGCCGGCGTCGTCCATCATTCCGGAACGGTTCCGCCCCCCACCGCGGGCCACGCCGATACCATGGCGCCCCCCCACCCGAAACGCGAAAGCGTCGCCGATCGACTGCGTGACTGGTTACCCAAGCCGATTCGATTCTAAAGAGGAAGACTGTTTATGTGGATGCGACTGATCAAACGATTGCTGTTGGTCGGCGCATTACTCGTCGCCTCACTCGGTGCCACTGCGTTTTGGGCTCACCGCGAAACCAAAAAGGTGCCCGAATTCTACGAGCGCGCCATCGCCGCCCCGCCACCGCAAGACGTCGCCGAGTCGGTCGAACAAATCGAATCCGAGGTTCAGAAACTGCAAGACGATGTCGCCCAACCCGGTCTGTGGCAGGCCCAGTTTGCCGCCGAACAAATCAACGCCTGGCTGATCGATCAACTTCCCAAGCGATTCCCCACACTGGAAGCCAAAGGGCTGCAAGAGCCTCGTGTGATGATTCAAGACGGTCTGCTGATGGCCGCCGCTCGATTCAAAGACCAGCGGCTCGACGCCGTTCTGTCATGCGAGCTAAGTGTCCAATTGACCGACCAACCCAACCGTCTGGCCGTTTCGATCAAGCAAATCCGCGCCGGTGCGTTGCCGCTGCCACTGTCTCAGTTCAAAGATCGCATCAAGTTGATCGCATCCAAGACGAACCTGAACTTGCAATGGGACACTCAAGACGGTGAATCGATCGCACTGATCGACGTGCCTGACCAGTATCCGGGGCACATGGACGGATCCGTGATCATCGAATCGATCGAACTCGCCGACCAATACCTCACCGTCACCGGACAAACCGGTGACCTGCAATCGTCCACGTTCACGCCCCAAGGTGAGATCTACAAGCTCGCACAGCTGGACGACGAACCGGAATCCGAGACGCTCTCTGCCCCCCGTTCATCCCGCGGCTTGTGAGCGGGCTACGACTTGTGAGCGGGCTACGACGACGTGTCGAGGTTCGGTCCGGCATCGACGAGGCCCCTCGGCCCCTCCCTGTGATCGGTCGCTCTTCGCTAAGTGTCCCGCTCGCAGAACAGGGTCGCTGTCCACCGGTGACACAGCTCTGACGCCTCTCCACCCGCCCGCGAAAACCGAACCACGACCCGGGCGTCGGCGTCTCGGCCGTGGGGCCACTCGTTCGGAGAACCTCCAGCCGACAAACTCGTCCATTGCAGCCGAGCTTCGAAGCAGGACGCCGTCTGGCGTAGCAGTTCGTATCGCCCCGTGGCAAGTTGCCGGACCGACCCGCGGCCGGCCCCGATGTCACCTTCGAAATCCAAATAACGCCCGCGATGATCGGCCAACCGCAGCGCCGGCGCGGTGATGCGATCCCTCCATCGCGCCGGCGGCTTGTCCAACTCGGGCAAGGGGTCCGTCGCCCAGGTCCATAACGTTGCAGCCGACGGCGATCGGTTTTCGAGAGGGTCCGCGCATGCATCGCCCGCTCGACCGCTCGATCGATCATCCGGCGGCTGGAACAACCAATCCCAATGCACCGGTCCCGCGGCAATGCTGCTCCCGTCGGAGGGTTGCTGCCTGGCGAAGCCGTAGCCGACCGCGTGAATCAGAATCGTAAACCGCGGCAACGTGTCGATCGATTGCATCAGGGATCGGCCCCTCGCTTTCGGAGATGTTTTTCTAAGAGGACGGCGTTGCGACGATTGGATTTCCAGTACCAATCAAACAGGTCACCGGCGATCGGCACGGCCCCGAGCGTCGCGTCGATCAAGACATTGCCGCACATGCGGATCAACACGCCCGTGGACGCCTTCATGCGAAACGCCTCGCCGATCAACCAGAGCCCGACCACCGCGGTGGCCGCATCGCCCACCCCCGGCAGTAGTCCCACCAACGTGTCCAACCCAAATCGGATGCGGGTTCCGGGCAATGCAAATTTGTCATCCATCAATCCGGCGAACTTGCGGACCCGCACCAGACGCCGCTCCACATCTTGCCATTGCGACATCTCACGCACTCCCGGTTGTCGTATTGCCATTGCCCAAGACGCCCAAGTTTACCTATAGCCAGCTAAAACAATCGAGAGGGTGATCAACGTCAGCCCCAGCCACCACGGTTGGGCCCAGCAACGTTCGGCAAGGAGGCCGAGGTGGGGATCTTTTCCAAACGTCGAAGAAAAAGCTCCTTCAGTAGCACAAGTTCGCTGCTCCGCTGGTTCGGTCCGGGCGCGACCACGCTCGGATTGCTTTACGCGCTCTACATGATGCTGACCGGCGGGCTGAGTTTTTCGTCGCTTGACGGGTTACTCGGTCCAGATCCCGAGACGGCCTTTCGCGGCGAAACCATTTCGCTGGGCGACCGAACCGAACGTCCGCCCGATCGCATTCGCATCGCGACCTTCAATATTGAACACTTTGCGGACAAGAAATCCAGCATCCGAAAAAACGAGGACGGCGTCGATGTGTTGGGAACGATCGCCAAGATCGTCAGCACGTTTGATGTCGTGGCGATCCAAGAACTGCAGGGAGCCGACGGCATCGCCCTGCAACGACTGGTCGGACTGTTAAACGAATCCGGAGGCAACTTTGCCGCGA
This sequence comes from Rhodopirellula sp. SM50, assembly GCF_002289565.1. Taxonomy (GTDB): domain Bacteria; phylum Planctomycetota; class Planctomycetia; order Pirellulales; family Pirellulaceae; genus Stieleria. The sequence goes on from NZ_NTFY01000112.1 coordinate 8,597, forward strand.
CGATGAGCGACCCGATCGGCGAAGCCTACCTGGAATCGTACGCCTTTGTCTGGGATCGGTCACGGATCAACCTGGTGCCCGGCTCCGCCTATGTGGTGCAGGATCCCGGCAAACGGATGTATCGCGAACCGATGGTGGCAACGTTCGAAACCGTGGTCCCCAAAGAAAGCACCCAGCGGCCGTTTCGATTCACGATGATCAACGTCCACACCAAACCCGACCGCGTCGATCCCGCCGATCAGGAGAGCGAAATCAACGTGCTGGCCGACGTCTTTCAACGCGTCCGCGAATATGAGTTTCAACAGTACTCCGAAGACGACTTCATCCTGCTGGGCGATCTGAACGTCAGCGAAAAGAACCTCGGACAGCTGAAATCGATCCCCGGCGTGCTCTCGCTGGCGGCCGACATTCAAACCAACATCAATCGAACCAAGACCAACGATCACATCCTGATCGACAGCAGCGTGACCGCCGAATACTCGGGGCGACTCGGCGTGATCGATTTGAAGGCCGACCTGGGCCTGACCGAAAAACAGGCCAATGCGATCAGTGATCACATTCCTTTGTGGGCCGAGTTCAATCTCTATGAACAGCCGCCCGTTGCTCGAGCGACCGAGACCGCCACGGCCAGTGGCCCCGGAACACGGTTGATCCAGTAGCACGATTGGTGAGCCCGTTGCCGTCTCGGCGTTCGCCGAATTTCGACCGGCACGTCACCGCCCTCGAACCACAACCTTGGGTCGCTACTACCCGAAAACCGTGTTGACACCCCGCAAAATTGAGGGCATTCCCTCAGCGCGGCCCGACAACCGCCACGACCGTGGCGACGTGCAGGGGGGAAAGCCTCATCACGGTCCATCCTTCTGGGGAAACTCAAGTTTTCGGGCGCGAATCGACATAGCGTTTCAATGCCAAATCAGCTCGAACGGTTCCCCCTTTCAAAGCCCTCGAAACGGCAAACCACGTGCAAACGTGGGACGCAAAGTCATGGGTCCGGCCAGCTTCGCTCGAAGCGTTCGGATCGCCAGACCACCGAAGGGGATTGCCGAGCTCGGCTGCAGCATCTTTTCTGCCTCGTCTCTTTAGGGAACCCCACATGTCACACGCATTGAACCGATTCGGCGCCGTTCGCGCCACATTGATCGCGGGAGGTCTCTGCTTGCTCGCGTCGCTCCCCGGCGTCGCAGCAGCGATCGAACCCGTCCTGTTCTTGGTCGAAGAGGACTGGGAACTGACGATCAACGAACCCGAAGTCAACATCAACTCGCCCCAGGTCGCGTTCTTTCTTTATCCCGACGCGGACCACGCCGATTGCTATTTCCAACTGCAGATGAACTACGCCGCCGACGACGGCTACTCCAGCGGTGGTTTCCACGTCGGGGCCTTCTGTAACGAAACGCTCATTGACGAAGAGCGAAGTCAAATTCAAGAGGCACTGTACTGCGACAACGATCGGATCGAATGGACCAGTGCGATGGCTGTCTTCAATGGCCAATTGATGTTCGCGGTCAAAGATGGACATAGCATGCAGTGGGGCCATTTCGGCGGCCCCGAATACCTGGTGCAGATGGATGATCAGGAACTTCACGCCCTGGACCACTACACACCTGAAAAGAGCCTTGCGTCGGTGGACATCGGATTCGGGAAAAACCGGGTCGCCTCGATTCGACTCAAGACCGTCCGTTTGATCTACACCGATGGTCATACCCAGACGATCCACGTCAATCAACTCGTTCAATAGCAGCGCCACGACGCGTATGAAACGTCGTGGATTGTCGATCTCATCATCTTCTCAGGTCATCTCATGTTTCAAATTTCACTCCAGCGCGACCGCGCTCACCAACCCGTTGCTCGTCCAACCGTTCCGCCGCGCAAACGCCGATCGACGAAACGTCGTAAAGGCTCTGCCCTCGTCTTCAGTGTGTTTCTAGTTGCCGGACTGTTAGTGGTCTCCGCAATTGCAATCGACTTTGGACACATCAATGTTTCCCGTTCGGAAGTCAAACGAACCGCCGATGCCGCCGCACTGTCCGCGTGTTGGGAATTGTTTGACGGTGTGGTCGAAGGAAAAAGTGCTTCGACTGTCCAATGCGACATCGCAGATTCGGCCTCGTCCATCGCGGCAAAGAATGTCGTCAGTTCTCGAGCACCGACGCTCAACACGTCAACCGATATCGAAATCGGATTCTACGACAGGAACAATCCAGGTGCACTCGACACCTCTGATCCGTCTCAGTTCAACGCGGTGCGCGTCAACGTCAGGCAGACGGACGCCAATCAGCAAGCCATTCCGCTGTTCTTCGGATCGGTGACCGGACGAGCAACCCAGTCACTGCAGGGAGCCTCGACGGCGGCGCTGTTTAAAACGATTTCAGGTTTCCACAAGCCAAATAAAGCAGGCGAAACGATCGACATCTTGCCGATCACGCTGGACGAAGAAACCTGGGCGCTGGTCAAAACAAAACAGACACAAGACGAGTATTGCTACTCAAATGGCCAAATCCAATCCGGTTGCGATGGGTATTACGAGTGTTCGCTCTACCCGACCGGAACGGGTGCACCGGGAAACCGGGGAACCGTTGATATCGGCGGTGCAAACAACAGCACCACCGACATCCGGCGTCAAATCTTGTCCGGCATCTCAGCCCAGGACATGGACGACCTTGGACGCGAGTTGAACTTTGATGAGAGTCATCAAATTGAACTCAATGGCGATACCGGCATCAGTGCGGGAATCAAAGCTGAGTTGCAGCAAATCGTCGGACAGCCAAGGATCATTCCGATTTTCCGTAAGGTGCAGGGGAACGGCAACAACGCCATGTACACGATTGTTGCCTGGGAGGGCATCCGCGTGTTGAGCGTCAAGTTGACGGGGCCGATGAACAAGAAGCATTTGACGATTCAGCCCTGCCCAATGATTGCGAAATACTCAATCTTTAGTGACCAAACGGTCGACGAAAGCGAGTTTCTGTTCACCCCCGTGATGCTGGTTGATTGAACCAGCAGCGCCAACGAATGCCAACGTCCACGTCGGGCAGACCATCGCTTGACGTACTCCTTTTATGCACACCGTGAACCCACAAGTGAATCAAGTGAAAAGTCGATTCCGCAGAAAGCAAACGCGTCGAGGTGCCGCGACCGTCGAGTTTGCTTTGATCGTCCCCGTCATGCTGACCTTCACGTTCGGTCTGATCGAAATGGGACGTATCAGCATGATCAAAGAAGCGGTCGTCCAAGCCTCACGCGAAGGGGCACGCGTCGGGGTCCGACCCACCGCGTCGATCGAAGACGTGCAGACGCGGGTCAATGAAGAATTGGCGATCATGAACCTGACCAGTGCCAACGTCGTCATCACCCCCTCGTTCCTGGAAGAAGCCGCACCGGGCGATGACATCAAAGTCCGGATCACAATCCCGATCAGTGAAATCAGCTATGTCCCAGGGTTCTTTGCCTTCGACGGGCTGGACATCGTCGCCGAAACCGTGATGCGGCGTGAAAGCACCGGCTGATTCCAGCGGGACGCGTCAGCGGCCTGTTGATTTAATTCGATCGCACATGGGATCAGCCGTTTCGCGCGAGCGTACGGGCCTGTAGCACGAAGAAAACACACCAGGGCCCGTAGGCTCGCGCCAAACGGCTGATTCCAGCGGGAAGCGTCAGCGAGCGGCGCGTGTTAAACCACGCCCTCGTTCCAAGGCTCCGCCTTGGAACGCGATGTCGGTGTGGCTCCGCCACAAGCGGCTCTCCTCTGCGAGGCGGAGCCTCCGAGACAGTGTGTCCCCAGGCAGAGCCTGGGAACAAGTCGATTCCAGCGGGACGCGTCAGCGAGCGGCGCGTGTTGAACTCACCACCGTCACGCGCCACCACCGAGCGCCGCAGGCGGACGTTCGGCCTCACGCTTCCGGATCGGCGAAATAACGATTCAAGAACTGCTTGCGATCGCCTTGTTCGGCCGCGAACTGAACCATCGCGTAGAGCCGCTGTTGGTCACGACGTTTCTTCTCGGTCAATTGATCGTCGTCTTGGAAGCGCGCCGGCAGCGGAGCACGCACCTCAAAACACTGCGGCGGCCGCGGACCGGCGACCACCCCGTGGCGATCCAAGATAGAAATCGCCGTCGCGATCCGGTGGTCATGTTTGCTGCGACGCTGCAACTGGGCATTCATCCATTCCAGACCAAACGCCCTGCACTGCTCGCCGTGCTCGGCCATCAATTGATACAACCGCGTGTAGAACGCGGCATCGGGATTGGACCATTCAATGAATTGCATCTGGGTCATCAAGTCTTCTTGCGCGTACAACCACACGCACCGACTCGGTTCCCCGTCGCGACCCGCACGCCCGATCTCTTGATAGTAAGACTCGATCGAACCGGGGGTTTCCGCATGCACGACCATACGAATGTCTTCCTTGTCGATGCCCATGCCGAACGCGTTGGTCGCCAACACCAGATCGGCATCGCCGGACATGAATTCGTCCTGGACACGCCGACGCTGGTTGCGTGGCAAATCGCCATGGTAACAGACGTGATCGATCCCTTCGGACAACAAGTGATCGCTGAAACGCTCCAGTGTTTTGATCAACGAAAAGTAGACGATGGCGCTGCCGGAGCGGTATTCGGGATCGCGGAGGATGTCGCGGAGTTGATTCAGTTTTTCTTCTTCGTCATAGACCGGGATCACATCCAAGTGCAGGTTCGGACGATCGATGCCTTGGTGAAACAGTTTGACTTGCGACGCATCGATGCCGATCTGGTGGTAGATGTCTCGACGGCACTCGGCCGTCGCCGTCGCGGTCAACGCAAGCGTGGTGGGATCCCCGATCGACGCGCGAATTTCGGCCACCCGCGTGTAGTCGGGACGAAAATCGTGCCCCCACTGGCTGACACAATGCGCTTCATCAATCGCCAATAGTCGGACCGTTCGTCGTGACAGGGCCGCGCAGAAGTCGTCCTTGCGGAAACGCTCCGGGGTGACAAACAGAATCTTGTACTGTCCTTGGGCCAAGGCTTCATAACGCGCCAACCGCGTTTCACGGTCTAACGATGAATTGATGAAACCGGCATCGATGCCTCGTCGCAGCAGCGAATCGACCTGGTCCTGCATCAACGCGATCAAGGGGGAAAGCACCAAAACGATCGAGCGGTCGTCGTCGACACTTGACAATGCCGGAATCTGGTAACAGAGCGATTTGCCCATGCCGGTCGGCATCACGACCATGGCGTGCCCCCCCGCTAAAACGTGTTCGATGATCTCTGCCTGTCCGGGGCGAAAGTCATCGTAGCCGTAGAATCGGCGGAGGAGTTCCTTGGGGGGTGGCGCATTCATGCCACTATTTTTCACGCCCGAGCCGACTTGGGAACGGGGCACGCGACCCTTTTTTGCGTTGCGCGCCGTTATCGTTCATATTATCCAACCGCTACTCATGACCGACTTCTCCGATTCACCTGGAAGACCCGCAACGTGAACGACGATTCAGCGATCGATTTCCAAGATCTTGAAAACCTGGAGGGTGAGACGGAGCTTGCACCACCGGAACTCTTCGCCGCCAACCTGATTGAATGGTCACTGGAGCGACATGCCAGTGATCTGTTTGTTTCCGACGTCGATGGCGCGGTGCTGATATCGGTCCGGCGACTGGGCCGGATCGAACCGGTTCGCAAACTCGCCCGCACCTACGGCCATCGGCTTCAAGGACACCTGCGTGTTTTGGCAGGCGCCGATGCGGGTGAATCCGTCCGCCCGGTCGAAGGCCGGGGCAACATCACCACGCCGGACGGATCCAAGGCACATCTTCGGCTCAGCAGTATCCCCACGCTGTACGGCCAAGACGTGGCGATTCGATTGTTCGATCCCGTGCGTGGCGCTCGACCGCTGGATCAACTCGGCATGGATGCCATTGACGTGGAATCGATCGAACATCTGATGAGGCAACGAAGCGGATTGATTCTCGTCACCGGGCCGGTTGCGAGCGGCAAGAGCAGCACGCTTTACGCCATCATGAATGAGCTCAATGACGGATCACGAAAGATCCACACCATCGAAGACCCCATCGAACATGCGCTCTCGGGCGTGATGCAGTCACAAACCAATGCGAGACTCGGACTCGGTTTCGCCGAACTGTTAACGGTCGTGCTTCGGCACAGCCCCGATGTGATCATGATCGGCGAGATTCGTGATCGCCAAACGGCTGAAACCGCGATCCGAGCCGGAGCCAGCGGACAGCTGGTGCTGGCAACGGTGCATTCGACGAGCACCGCCGAGGCGGTCGACATGATGCTGCAATACGATAGTGACCATGCCTTCTTGGCCAGCGCGCTGTCGGGCGTCATCAACCAACGCTTGGTCCGCCGGCTCTGTCCGGTCTGCCGCAAACCGGCCGAAGCGCCGGATCTGACCGATGTCCCCGAACGGATTCGCAGTCGCCTAGAGGGGGCCGAATCGTCAGTCTTTGTTCCGTTCGGTTGTCACCTCTGTTTCGAAGGCGGCTATGACCAGCTGATCGCGTTGCCGGAGATCATGGTGGTTGACACCGTGATCGAAGAAGCCATCGCCAAACGGGCCAGCGCCAGTGATCTGGAGGCGATTACGACCGATGACGGGATGTTGCGACTGGCCGAAGTCGCCCACAGCTACGTCCTGCGAGGGCTGACTTCGCTCGATGAAATCAATCGCGCCGTGACCGACCCGCACCTAGCCAGCCTGCAGCGTCGTTTGGAAAAGGCCGGTTGACGAGTGCCTCCACGGAATCACGTTCGGCGGATCGCCGAATGTGGCCAGAGCTCTATTCCGCCGCCTCGCTCTCCAATTCGGGCCGCGCTGGTGGGTCGCTTTCGGCCGGATCCGCGGCGGGGGCCTCATCGGAGTCTGGGCCTTCCGCTTCGGGACCTTCCGCCTCGGGACGCTGCGGTGCGTCACGCTCACCCTCGGGGCCATCCGCTCTGGGGCCACCGCCACCGGCTGACATCTCCGCTTCATCATAGGACTCCAGCGGTTCGTCATCGTCCACCGGCACCAGCGGGCGATCGGGGTTCACGACACCCGTTGCCTCGTACGCGAATTTCGCGTGGCGATTGAACATCCAACCGCCCTTGTTTGGCATGTAGACCGTGTACAGCTTGTGTGGCTTGACAATCAATCCGCCACGCCATTGATAGACTTCCACTTGATAGCGGCCGTCTTCGAAGGTTTGCACAGGTTCCCTTCCCAGCAGCTCACGAACGTCCGTGTTGGACAAAAATCCGACGCCCTTGCGGTTGGCTTTCATGCTGGCTTCGGTGACTTGATCGTAGGCCGCGTTGACTGCCGGTCGGGCCACGAGATAGTCGTACCCTAACGCGACGACCATTAACCCCAACAAGACATACAGCACTGTCTTGCGAGTTCCGCCGCCGGAATCTTTGCTGGGCCATTGTTCGTCCCGCGCGTCAGCGGAATCCTGGGGCGTTTCGGACATAGGAGGGTGCCTTCAAAATGATCGAGAGGAATGGGAATGATGAACCACGCTCCGTTGTACTAAAGCTCTTCAGCCCACGGGATCCGCGAAGGACCAACGGCGCGATTAATTGCAGAAAAAGCAGCACGGACCGGTGCGGTTGGGCACTGCGATCGACGACACGGGCCGGGTCGGCTGCCCCGGTCCGATTGCCGCGCTATCGGCGAAAGCAGAGTCTCGCGTCGGACGCGGATCTTGAGATCATCGAAAACGGCGGTTCGGAGGTCGCAACATTCCAGCGGGCCGTCAGGTAACGCAGGTACGCCGCTTGATCGGCGCTGACACAGTCCTGTGAAACGAGCTCCAAGTTAACCGATGGGTGCGAACCGACTGCGCGGAGGCGAGAAACCGCCAGTGAAGATTGGGGCGGTTGTCGCAGTCGAAAGAAATTCACCGATCAAACAAAAAAAGGCAGCACTCGTCGGTGACACGCAAAGCTCGCGTGAGCCCAGGTTCTTGCCCCGAACCTGTTGCCTGCGATCACCGACAAAGACGCTGCCTCGCCCCGTGAATTCGATGATTCGCCAGCCGTTCTCATTGACGGTTACTCGTCCGATCCGACGGAAGGGTGATGTCGTCAACACCTGCGCCTGCCTCACGCGCATCGTGCTTCGTCACGCTTTCCCGCAGAAGAATGTGGCGGCTCAGAGAAATGTTCCGGCGTTGCCGCCGGAACATTCTCCAAGAGCCCCATGTGTTCTGCGGAATCCTTCCAAGATTGAAGCCCGAGTCTCCCCACCAAGATTCGTCCGGTGAATCATCGTTCCATCGTGGTCATCGATCCATCGATTGTTGTTGATCCCTCATCAACCATCGTTCCATCGATGAAACGCAGTATTGCGAATCGCACCCGATCCGATGAAGAGCAGAAACCGAAAAGCGATGTGGTAACCCGCAACCCGCCGTCGAGCGGAAAAGGGGGTCAGGAGTCAATAGCCGGAACGGCCCTACGGGTGCTTCGCACGATTGACTCCTGACCCCCTTTTCGCTCGCAAGACTTTAGGGACAGAGCACTAGGTATCCAGCATGTCCGCTTCAATCACCATCCTGACCAGATCAACCACCGATTCGGCCTGCAACTTGGTGTAGATCTCGCTGCGACGGTTCTCCACCGTTCGCACGCTGACGTCAAGACGATTCGCGATCACCTTGTTCGGTTTGCCGGCCACCACATAAGACAACACCGTGCGTTCCGACGGCGTCAGTTCGTTGATCCGCTCCCGAATCGCTTGCCGGTGCGCTTCTTCCACACGCTTGCTTGCATCGAGTGCCAGCGCCTTGCGGATCGCGTTCCAGAGATCATCTTCCAGATACGGCTTGTCCAGCAACGTGATCGCGCCGCGCTGAATCGCCTGGACCGTCACCGGTGTGGTCGCAAACGCTGTCAGAACGATGACCGGCAACAGCGATCCCATATCATTCAATTCCGCTTGCAACTCCAGTCCGCTCATCCCCAGCATCCGGATATCCGTCACCAAGCATCCCGGCTTGTCCTTGGTGTAGAACTCCAAAAACTCCTCGGCCGACGCAAACGCTTTGGACTCCAATCCCATCGAGCTCACCAGCGCACAGACGGATTCCCGGGCACGCTCATCGTCATCAACGACGAAAATGACTTGTTGTTGCCAAGACATCGAATGCGGTCACCCCGGAACGACTAGTGTGATTGAAGTGATGGTGAAATGAGACGCCACCCGGCCCATCTGTCGGGGTTCGTTGCACCACCTTGGGCGCAGAAGACGAGACATCAGTGTCGAGGTTTTGGGCGGAGTTTTCAATCTGCCAGCGTCAGAGAAGAGAGGTGCGGTCGGAAAACATCCGGGAGCGGTGTTCAGATAAGTAGGCGTGGCAAAGTCTCGTCAGGCATCATACTACACTTCTCATGCGAAGGGCAACCAACCCCCTCTAAGTGTGCATGTGATTGCGGGGCCTCGTTCGCCGACAGGACACAGCGACAGACCGCCCCGGAGCCACGCGGGCGGACACGCTCGGCCGTTCCGTTTCCGACGTCGCGATCATGACCGTTTGGCGTCATTCTGCCCGAACCACCACCCCTGGCGAGCATCCATCGGGATCGTTTCGAAACTGCAAGCCATGTTCTCATTGCAAGCATGTTTTCATCACGCGACTCAACCCGGCGAACCCAACCAGATGATTCGAACCCACCAAACCAGCCAGCACTCCGAGCCCCTCGACACGCACCAAAAAGCCTTGGAGGTCAACTTGGATCCCCGCCGCTACGGGACGTTTGCCGAGATCGGCGCGGGGCAAGAGGTCGTTCGCTGGTTCTTTCGCGTCGGGGGTGGCGCCGGCACGATCGCCAAAAGCATGTCGGCCTATGACATGAAGGTCAGTGACGCGATCTACGGCCGGGCGTCACGCTACGTCTGTCGTGAACGTCTGCAAGCCATGCTCGACTATGAACACACGTTGAATCTGGACCGGTTGCGAGAGGTCCGCGGTGAAACGACTGCGTTCTTCACCTTTGCCGATACCGTTTCGGCAAGAAACTATCACGGCACCAATGCCTGTCACGGCTGGATGGGGATCAAATTCCAGGCCCATCCCCAAGACGAAGACAGCCAGATCATCATCCACGTCCGAATGCTCGATGACGAAGCCGCCCTGCAACAGGAAGCCCTCGGCATCGTCGGCGTCAACCTGGTCCACGGCGCCTTTGCCCTCCACCATGAACCCGAACTGTTGGTCGCCGCGCTGCTGGACGGCCTGTCGACGTCGCGGATCGAGATCGACATGATCGAGTTTTCCGGTATCGCGTTCCGGCACGTCGACAACCGCTTGATGAGTCTGAAACTGGTCGAGCTCGGGTTGAGCGGTGCGGCCATGTTCGCCGCCAGCGGAGAAGTCCTGCAGCCGTCGGAGTTCTTTTACCGCAAAGCGATCCTGGTCGAACGCGGAAGCTTTCGTCCCGTTTGCAACGTCAATTTGGACATGCTCGAGAGCGCTCGAGAACAATTCTCCAAACATCCCAACGTGATCGGCAAGGAAGTCGTCTCCGTCATGGAACTGACGATGAACAACTTGAAGGCCACAGGCGAAATCAACTTGTCGGACTTCCTGGCCCGCGCCGATGTGATGGCGACGTGCGGAATGCCGGTCCTGATCTCCGATTACTTCCAGTACTACAGACTGGCCGCCTACCTGTCACGCTACACCAAAGAAAAGATCGCGATCACGATGGGGGCCGGCAGTCTGTTGGAACTGTTTGACGAACAGTACTACACCGGGCTCCAAGGCGGCATTCTGGAATCCTTCGGACGGATGTTTAAAAACGGCCTGCAGGTCTATTGCTATCCCATGCTGGATTCCGAGAGCGGCGAATTGACGACCTGTGAGAACCTGAACATCGATCCCCAGTTGAGACAACTGTTCGGCTACCTGTGTGACCGTGGCGGCATCATCGACGTGCAAAACTATGACCCCGCCTGCCTGCAGGTGCGATCACGGGACGTGCTGCAAAAAATCAAATCAGGCGACCCGGAATGGGAGTCGATGGTGCCCGAGTCGGTCGCGGAAGTCATCAAACGCAAGTGCTACTTCGACTACCAACCGGCCGAGGATTTCGAAGACGCAGTCCGATAAATAAAAATGGGCAAAGGCTACATGGAACGGGCATTCGTGTTGGTGTGCAGGCTTCAGCCGCCCACTGTCGCTGCGTAGCAGCGACCCGGAATCGCCTAACCCGGATATTGCATCCGCCCATTGTTGCCGCGATTGAGCTTGGCTGTTATCGCGCGAGCGGTATTTGGCCGCCATTTTTTTCGTTTCGGTC
>NZ_NTFY01000113.1 GCF_002289565.1 Rhodopirellula sp. SM50
TGCCATCCGTGGGTTCATTTAAATCGGGTACTCGGGGCTGTCTTCAGGCTGGCGCTTCCAGCGTTGCACTGCAACCCGCCGGTTTGACTCCCCGATCCAATCAGACGGATGACCGCCGCATGACGTTAACCGCTAGACGGTCCACTACTTGTTCCCGGACTCCGCCTGCCGATTCAACACGCCGCGTCTCAGATCAGCGACGCGATCACGAGGGCGACAACGCTCATCAGTTTCAGCAGGATGTTGAGCGAAGGACCTGAGGTGTCTTTGAACGGGTCGCCGACGGTGTCTCCGACGACGGCTGCCTTGTGGGCTTCGCTGCCCTTGACCAGCATCTGGCCGTTCACTTCATAACCTTCCTCGATCATCTTCTTCGCATTGTCCCAGGCGCCACCGGCGTTGGATTGGAACAACGCCATCAAGACGCCGCTGACAGTCACCCCGGCCAACAACCCGCCCAGCATCAAGGCGTTGGTGTTGCCCGGCAGACCAACCAGCTTGGGCAAGAAACCAAAACCGACGGGGACCAGGACGGCGACCAAACCGGGAACGATCATTTCGCGAATCGAAGCCCGCGTGGAGATCGCGACGCACTTGCCATATTCCGCCTTGCCATCGGCTGCTTGGAACGTTTCCTGATCGGCTTGCGACCATTCGTCAAACGTTTTGCCGTCGTTGTCATTCATGACCTTCAACGCCGCCTTCAATTCGGGGATGTCCTTGAATTGTCGGCGAACCTCTTCGATCATCCGCATCGCGGCCCGGCCGACGGCATTCATCGACAATGCCGAGAACAAGAACGGCAACATCCCACCGACAAACAATGACGCCATGACGAACGGGTTGGTAATGCTGATCGCGACGATCGGCGTTTCCACATGGGTCGCGTTGTAAGCGGTGATGTAGGCGGCGAACAGCGCCAATGCGGTCAACGCGGCCGAGCCGATTGCGAATCCCTTGCCGATGGCGGCGGTGGTGTTTCCGACCGCGTCCAATTTGTCGGTTCGCTCGCGAACCTCGGCGGGCAGCTCTGCCATTTCCGCAATCCCACCGGCGTTGTCCGAAATCGGTCCGTAGGCGTCGACGGCCAATTGGATGCCGGTGTTGGACAGCATGCCGACCGCGGCGATTGCGATTCCGTACAGACCGGCCATCGAATAGGCGCCGATGATGGCGGCGGCGATGATCAGGATCGGAATTGCGGTGGACATCATGCCCACGCCCAAACCGGAAATGATGGTCGTCGCCGGCCCGGTCACCGATTGACGCACGATCGACGTGACCGGCCCGGTGCCCGTACCGGTGTAATACTCCGTGATCTTGCCGATCCCCAGGCCCGCAGCCAGGCCGAACAAAATGGCAAAGAACACGCCGCTGCTGGTGTAAACGAACTCGCCGGCACCTTCGCCGACGGTCCATGTGGCGGGCAGCATGAACTTGATGATCACATACGTCAGCAGCAACAGGATGGCAGCGGAACCGAATTCTCCGTAATTCAATGCGTGGTGCGGATTGCCGCCTTCTTTCACTTTGACGAAAAACGTACCGGCGATCGAAGTCAGGATCCCGACACCGGCGAGCACCAGCGGCAACAGAACGGCCGACAGCCCGCCGAAATCATCCAAGCCGGCTTGGTTGAAGACGGTAAAAAACGCACCGCCGAGTACCATCGTGCCGATGATCGATCCGACGTAAGACTCGAACAAATCCGCCCCCATGCCGGCCACGTCACCGACATTGTCGCCGACGTTGTCCGCGATCGTGGCCGGGTTCAACGGGTGGTCTTCGGGAATCCCCGCTTCGACCTTGCCGACCAAATCCGCACCGACGTCGGCGGCTTTCGTGTAGATCCCGCCACCGACCCGGGCAAACAACGCGATCGAGGACGCACCAAAGGAGAATCCCGTCAGCACCGTGATGACGCGGGTCAGGCTGGCTTGTGTCTCCAGACCGAACATGCCGGCGTAAACGACAAACAAGATGCTCAAACCCAGCACGCCCAGTCCGACGACGCCCATGCCCATCACGCTGCCGCCGGCAAAAGCGACTTCCAGGGCCTTGCCAAGGCTGGTTTTTGCCGCGTTGGTCGTCCGCACGTTGGCTTTGGTGGCCACCGTCATGCCGATGAATCCCGCCAACGCCGAACAGATCGCGCCGGAGGCGAACGAGAGCGCGACCAACGGTGACGAAGATTCGCCTTGGGTGCTGCCGGCGTATCCCAGTAAGATGGCCACCCCGATCACGAACACTGCCAAGATCGAATACTCCGCCTTCAAAAACGACATCGCCCCTTCGGAGATGTTGGCCGCAATGCGTGCCATCTTTTCTCCCCCGACTTCCTGTTTCGAAACCCAGCTGGTTTTCCAAAAGGTGAATGCCAGACCGGCCACACCGAGCAGGGGAATCAAGTAGGAAATCCATGGGATGCCGACGCCCGATGGACCCTCGACGTTCGCGGCGGGTGCCATGGAGGTTGATTCGGGCTTCGCGTCATCGACCGGCCCCGCTTCCGCGGAGGGTGCTTCGTCTGCCGATGCGGTTGCCGTTTCCACGGCAGTGGCTTCGTCATCTTGCAACGCCAACGCGGTCATCGGACAGCACGCCAACGAGATCGCCAGAACAATCGAAAGTGTGCGGAAAAGCGTGCGGAAAGGTGTGTCGCGGGAGCACGCCCATAACAGAGCAGCCGTCATCACGCTACCTGAGAACAGAACAATGAAATCCAGCATGGTGTGTGTTCCTTTTTGACAAGCTCGGATCCCGAACGTGCGCGTACGACGTCGAGTGATGGACTGAAAGCGGGAGAATCCTCAGCGCCAAGATTAAGGGAGAATCTAACACAAACGGAAGATCGACTCGGGCGTTGAACGGCCCTTGGTGACAAAAAGACCGTGTCCTTTTGATCGATCATCGAATCCCTGTTTGATTGCCCTTGCGTCATCGCTGAAGAAGGTTGCAACAACGAATCCCTGGCATTGGCGGGCACCCCGTCCGCTGATGCGGCAACGCGGGTCGCCGATCAAGTCGGCAGGGTGAACCAGGGTGGGCGATGCAAGAACTGTGCCACACAATTGTCGGCGACAGACGCCGCTCGGACTCGATCATGCAGACGGATGCTGTCCGTTGGATCGTGTCCGGATCAGACGACGCTTCACCCCAGGTGCTTCCACAAGCTGGCTAGAAAGCCGCGTTGCAGAGGTGATTGCTTCACCTGAGTCTCGGCTTCCAACGCGTCTCTTTCTTCAGCAGCGGCCCGTTGAAGTATATCACGACCGAGGTCAATGCGGCGGGACGACGAGTGATCGGGAGACGTTACCGTGCCAGGTCGGTGACGCGCTGCTTGATCTGCGCAACGTCCTCAAACAAGATCCAGCGATCACTCGGTACACCCTCCAGTGCGCTCTGAAATCGCCCGTCGGTCGGATCGGCCGACGTCACATTGCGGATGAAGATGCCGGCGATCTGGTCGGGGTATTCGCGCGCCAGTTGACCGTAAATCTCCGGGTCGTGTTCTCCGCTGTCGCCCAGCAGAATGAATCGACGATCCGGAAACGAATCCAACAGCGGCACGATCGCGGCGAGTTTGGTTTCCCGCTGGGAGGAAAGCAATCCGAGTCCACTCGAATCGGTCAATCGAAAGTGCTTGAGGTGGAAAGTGCCGCTTGGAAATCCCTGATCAGAGAAGAACGCTTCCAAAGGCGGATACAGTTGCCAGGGGCTGCCCGAGACATAGTGAAACGCAACGCCGACGTCGGCCAAATCCGCGTACAGTTCGGGCATGCCGTCCACCGCTCGAAAGGCGCGGGTGAACGTGTTTTGCAACAATTCCGACCGGTCGGTCACCTGTGAATGCTTGATCGTATCGTCGATGTCGGAGATCACCGAAACACCACGTGGGGCGATCAAATGGATGCGTCCGTCAAACGTCCTGGAATCACGGGGCGGCAAAACCGCTGTGAAGGTCAACACCCGGCTTTGCGGCGCGCCGATGTCGTCTAAACCGACACCCAACCCGGCGGCGTCCGAGACCAAGGAACGGCGAAAATGACCATTGGCAGCGGAGACGCCCGCGGCAAATTGATTTCCGGCAACGTCGATGGTGACGGATTTGCCGCGTTCATTGTCCACCAGAAACGGCCGGATTCGATCGGACAGAAACGCATCCTTGTCGATCTCGACGTTGCCACGCATCGAGGATTTCAGCGTCGCAATCAGCAACGCCCGCTTGAACGATCCGTCTTCGGGTTCGAACACTTTGCCGTGCACGTCAAACCGCCACACCTGAGCTTGTTCGTCAAAGCGTCCGTAGGTCGGATAGAACAAAATCTCCTCGTCCGCGTTGAGGGTCGAAGGCGACAGGGTGCCGGATTCAGGTTCGCGACCGATCACCCATGCCATCGCAACCGCCAGCGGGATGACCAACGCGAGACTTTTGGCAGGGTTTGGCATGGGGGGCTCCGTCGGAAACATTGAGACCGTGGCGACGCGAATCAGTGAGCCGTTTGGCGTGAGCCTACGGGCCCTCACCCTACCCAAAGAGCCCCTCTCACGAGATGGATCGTGCACATTTTAAATGTTTGCAGGCACCTTTTAGAATTGCACACCACAGGGGACCATGGCCTGGACGATGCTCTACACTTGAAGATCCTTGCATCAAAACCGCTGTCGAAATTGAAAGACGGAATGTGCTCAAACATGATACCTGCGACGAAACTCGTGATCGGCTGCCTGACGATCTTTACGGCGGCCACCCTTGGCAACCAGGCGTCCGCCGACCGGTGGTCGCAGTTTCGGGGGGACCAGATGGACGGGATCGCTCGCACGCAGCACCCCCAACGCTGGAGCGAAACGGACAATGTTCGCTGGTCGGTTGAGGTACCCGGTGAGGGCTGGTCCTGCCCGGTGGTGTGGGAGAATCAAGTTTTCTTGACCGCGGCCGTTCCCGTGACCGAATCCGCATCCACCGGACCGGAGGAATACAGCGGTGGCGGTGGCAGCCGCCGTGACGACTTGACCGGTGTGACGTATCGCTGGCAGGTGATCTGTCTTGACGCCACAACCGGGAAAGAAATTTGGCGACAAACCGCCCGCGAGGGCCGACCGACGATGGGACGGCATAGTTCGAACACCTATGCCACGGAGACACCCGCGACCGATGGCCGGCACGTCTATGCCTACTTCGGCATGACCGGGCTGTACTGCTTTGACATGGCAGGTAACAAGGTTTGGGAAAAAGACCTGGGCAGCTACCCGATGCGCGCCGGTTGGGGAACGTCCAGCTCGCCGGTGTTGTTCGACAACAAGCTGTTTCTGCAAGTCGACAACGAACAGCAATCGTTTCTGGTCGCGATCGATGCCGGAACGGGCGACGAAGTCTGGCGCGTCGATCGCCAGGAAAAATCACAGTACAGCTCCCCGATCATCTGGAGCAACAGCCGTCGCGACGAGCTGATCGTCGGCGGCATGCACTACCGATCGTATGATCCCCAAACGGGAACGCTGTTGTGGAAACTGGACATGGAGAAAGGCCGCAGCTCGGCGACCCCCTTGGCCGTCGGCGATCGACTGTATGTCGGAACGGAATACCGCAACCGGGGTGGTGCCGACGACGGCGGCGGATTCCTGTTCGCGATCAAGCCGGGCGGCAGCGGCGACATCACTCCGCCCGCCGGCCAGTCGCAAACCGAGCATGTGGCCTGGAAGATTGAGCGATCGGGCATTCAAATGGCGTCGCCAGCCTACTGCAACGGTAAGCTGTACCTGCTGGAACGACGCAGCGGAGTGATCCATTGTGTCGATGCCGAGACGGGCAGCACCGTGTATCGCTCCCGCGTGCCCCGAGCCCGAGCGTTTTGGTCTTCCCCTTGGACCGATTCAGATCGAGTGTACTGCGTTGACACCAGCGGAACGACCTACGTGTTGGCGACAGGCGATGAGTTGAACGTGCTCGGCACCAACGAGATCGACGAGATGACTTGGTCGACACCGGCGATCGCCGACGCCGCCGTCTACTTCCGCACCGCTTCGAAACTTTACTGCATCGCCACGCCATAACGCGACCGCGTCCCGCGTTAATGATAGCGACAGGGCGGAAGCCCAATGCGATCTACTTGGACGCCGAGCGGGGTGTTTTTTTGTTAGCGGTAGGGCGCAAGCCCTCCGGTCTTTCACGGTGTTTTTGAAACGCGACCAGACGGCTCGCGCCGTTCCGCTAACAAGTTGGATTCGTGTTGGTCAATTCAAATACGGACTGAGATGACGCAGGACGCGTTTCGGGCTGACGATTCCCATCACCGACCCGTCGACCTTCAAGACGGGTACGTGGCGGTGTCCGGCAACGGCGATCCCCGCCAACGCCATCCCGACCGGGTCGGTTTCATAAACCACCGTCGGATCGGCTGACATCACTTCACCGACCGGTTGATCGGCCAGTTCAGCATAATTCTCTGCGACCTTTTCCAGGACGTCACGCTCGGTGAAGATCCCGACCAACGTTTCGCCTTTGACGACCAGTAAACTGGAGACCTTCAGTTCACTCAGCATCTCAGTCGCCCCGCGAATCGAGGTGTCGACCGTTACCTGAGCACTGGGCGTCGATTGCATGTCATCGATCGCCTCTTCAGCCAACACGCGATGCAACTCGCTGGCGTATTGCGTCGGTTCGTAATCGTTGAGTGGATCTTCGAAATTGTCGGGATCCGATTGGGGCGTACCGTTCACTGTGTCATGCTCCTTCGCGTTGCTGCATCCAAGGTGTATTGCCGAGTCGTTGCACCAGCACCTGTTGCGGGAAACGCTCGGCAAGGTACTCCGCGATTCCACGTTGTCCGGTCACTCCGATCAATTTGCCCTGCTCATCGGTGACCAGGACAAATCGCAGTCCGTCGCGTTCCACGGCGTCCCAGACGCGTGAGATCGGATCGCTCGATCGGACCACCAGCAAACCGGCGTCGGTAAAATCGCCCACCACATGATCGGCAAGCGAGAGGTCTCGCGCAAGCATGTCGACGAGCGACTGCTCGCTGAACAGCCCCGTCGGGGTGCCGCCCTGGTCGACGATGACCGCACATCCGAGTGACTTTTCGCGCATCAATTTGACCGCGTCCAGGGCCGTCGTGTCATGCTGCACGGCAATTGCGTCCCGCAGGGGAAGGTTCCCCACGGTGTCCTGGTCTAATTCGTCACGAAATCCCATTCGCTTCTCCTCGTGTCGTAAGGTGATCGCCCACCTCGGAAAAATCTTGATGCCGGCCGAACTGAGACCATACGGGCGCAAGCCTGTGCGGCTGTGTCACGATCGTCGCGGAAGTGTGCACCAACCTGGCACCCGGGACGACCACATGTTCCGGTGGCATCGGCAATGCCATCGGCTGCACCCGCGCGTCGAACAAGCCGATGCAAGTGCAAGATCGATGCCCGAATCGCTGAATCCGGACACCGCCGGCCAATTCGGAGCGAAAAAGGGGGGGCAGCAAACGTTGGTGTTTAGCCTTCAGGCGATTCCCGGTCGCTGCGACGCAGCGACAATGGGCGGCTAAAGCCCAATACCGCTAAGTTAAGCGTGGTTTCCTCAACTCGGGGCCCGTAGGCTCGCGCCAAACGGCTGATAAACGATTGATATCAGCCGGTTCGCGCCAGCGTCCGGGCCTCCCCGTCGAGCTTAACTTAGCGGTATTGGGCTAAAGCCTGCACACCAACACTTATGCCCGTGTCTTCGTCGGGCGGGATGCTTTCGTGATCCGCCAGTTTTTTGGGACGATCAGGCGTGCCCCGCGTGCGAATGTCAGGTAGGACCATGCCCAGGAAAGGAAAACGAACGTCCGATTGCGAAATCCGTTCAAGTAAGCGATGTGGATCAACAGCCAGGCCATCCAAGCCAGCCGTCCGGTCAGCTTGAATCGACCGCTCTGTGCGACCGCGCGGCGTCGACCGATCGTTGCCATCTGGCCTTTATCGAGGTACTTGAACCGAGACCGCTCGGGGGCGGGACGATCGATCACGAAGCATTGGGCTTCGCGGCTGATCAGTTCGCCGAGGTAGCGGCCTTGTTGTATCGCAACCGGCGCCAAGCCGGGCAATCCCTTGCCGTCCTCGTCCTTGACCGTCGCCATGTCGCCGGCGACGAAGATGTGCCGCTGGCCGGGGATCGACAAATCGGGTTCGACCACGACACGACCGCTTCGGTCGGTCGGCACACCGAGCGATTGCCCCAGCGGGCTCGCCTGAACGCCGGCCGCCCAGATCACGGTCCTGGCCTGCAAAAAATGATCACCGATTTGAACACCGCGGTCGGTCACCTCGGTGACCTGGTCTCCCAAGCGTACTTCCACACCGATGCTTTCCAGCGCCTGCTTGCTGTACTCGGATAGATCGTCGGGGAACTGTTCCAAGATTCTCTCGCCCGCCTGGACCAGGATCACGCGTGCCAAACTCGCATCGATCGACCGAAAGTCACGTTTGAGTGTGTAGCGAGCCATTTCGGCAATCGCGCCGGCCAATTCAACACCCGTCGGCCCGCCGCCGACGATGACGAAGGTCATCCAGTGGTCCTGCTCGGTCGGATCATCGGTCCGCTCGGCCTGTTCAAAGGCCAGCAACACCCGACGGCGGATCTCCGTCGCTTGGGGAAGCGATTTCAATCCCGGTGCGTGCTGCTCCCACTGGTCGTTGCCGAAGTAACTGTGCACGGCGCCGCAAGCGACGACCAGATAATCGAATTCGAACTTGCCCGCGTCGCTGTCAACCAGACGCCGCTCGAGGTCCACGTCCGTGACGTTTCCCAGCAAGGTGCGGACGTTGCGAAAGGGTGACAGCATCGAACGAATCGGCGACGCGATGTCCGATGGATCCAGCCCCGCCATGGCAACCTGGTACAGCAAGGGCTGAAACACATGGTGATTGCTTTTGTCGATCATGATGACATCCACGCAATCACATTTCCCCAACCGCTTCGCCGCCTCGATTCCCGCAAACCCGCCCCCGACGATCACCACTTTGCGATTGGGACGACTCATTGCGGCATGCCGGTAGGTGGATCAGCGGGTGGGGAAGACGTGAACGATGAATTGTTGATTCCGGTCAACGCCCTGGTCTAGGGGGCAAAGAACGCTTGCCTCCAATGATCGGCGACCCATCGATGCACGTGGAATCGAAAAAATCTCGGATTCGACCAAATAAATTCACCCTGCGTGCGTCTCTTCATTTGGGACGGTCCCCTGAACTGAGGTTGAGGCAGATGGAGACGGAATTGGAGACGGGGAGATCCGGCGAAGGTCGATGTGACGATCATATTTAGCGGGAGATTGATGATGGACGGGAAAAACGAACGAATACTCTGTCGATGTCCCCACGGCCATCGGCTCCGGGGTGACGTCGCATTGATCGGCTCCATGATTCGTTGTCCGAAGTGTCAGGCGACGTTCATTTTTGGATATGCCATTCGAGAGACGCTTTCCGACAATGCCGTGGTGAAGATCTTGGAGGAAGGCCCTGGGCCGACGCGCCTTCGGCAAACGATCCCCTCGCAGTGGAGCGTGACGTGATTGCAGCGACGGAGCGTTCTAGTGCTTTGTCAACTTTTAGATTTAAATCTGGATAAAGCACTAGACGATGTTCACGAATCTGCTCACCGATCTGCCCGCAACGACCGCAAAGGAATGCGTCGACGTGCTCGCGTCGTCGTCGAACGTCCGGATCGAGCGGATCGTCTCCACCGGACAGGCCAGCGATGAGGGCTTTTGGTATGACCAAGACGAACACGAATGGGTCGCCGTGCTCGCCGGAGAAGCCGAGCTGTTGTTTGATGACGATCCCCAACCCTTGACCCTCAAGCCAGGGGATTTCCTGTTGATCCCGGCACATCGAAAACATCGGGTCCAATGGACATCCGATCGAGAGCCGACGGTCTGGTTGGCGGTGTTCTTTGCCGACGACGATTGATGCGGCCGGTTTTGTTGCAGGTCAACGGTGGGCCGGCTACGATGCCCGGCAGGGCAGATTGTTTCTCACCGACCGGATGCAACATGTTAATGCGAACGAGTTTCCAAGTGGTGTCGAGTGCCGCGACACTGATCATGCCATTGCTATTGATGGCAGTCGAACCCGGCCCGATGCCGGATCTGGTGTTGACCGATCATGGGCGCAGGGTGCACTTCTCAGGATTGCTGTTCGACGGGCACAACGACCTGCCGTGGGAGATCCGAAAAAACGGCCAAGCGTCCTTCGATCAAATCGACATCGCCACACGGCAGCCGCAGCTGCACACCGATATCCCGCGGCTTCGTGAAGGCGGTTTGAAGGCTCAGTTCTGGTCGGTCTATGTGCCCGCCGGCACGTCGACCACGGGCGATTCGTTGATCCAAACACTGGAACAAATCGACATCGTCGATCGAATGGTGAAACGTTACGCCGACGTGTTTGAAATCGCCTCCACCGCCGACGACGTGCAACGGATCGCCGGCTCGGGAAAGATCGCCTGCATGATGGGAATCGAAGGCGGCCATTCGATCGAAGGATCGCTGGCGAATTTGAAACGGTTGTACGATCGCGGTTGCCGCTACATGACGCTGACGCATTCCAAGACGTTGCCTTGGGCGGATTCGGCGACCGATGATGCACAGCACGATGGCCTGACCGAATTCGGGAAAGAGGTCGTCCGTGAAATGAATCGCATCGGCATGCTGGTCGACCTCTCGCACGTCTCACCGGCGGTGATGAAACAAGCAATCGAGGTTTCCACCGCGCCGATTCTTTTCTCGCATTCCTCCGCCGCGGCGATCAACGATCACCCGCGAAACGTGCCCGATGACGTGTTGCCGTTGGTCGCGAAGAACGGCGGCGTGGTGATGGTCAATTTCTATTCCAAGTTTGTCGTCCCCACCGACCAACTGAAAACCAATGAATCGGCGCGCGGTTCCATCCATGACGTCGTCGACCATCTCGAACACATCATCCGCGTCGCCGGTATCGATCACGTCGGCATCGGATCCGATTTCGACGGCGTGCCCAGCCTGCCGACCGGACTGGAGGACGTTTCCAAATACCCGCTGATCACGCAAGCGTTGCTCAATCGCGGTTACAGCGAAGCCGACATTCACAAAGTGCTCGGCGGCAACGTCCTGCGAGCCCTGCGCGGTGCGGAGGCGGCGGCGGTGAAGCTGTCGCGCTGAGAGCGACCGAAAAGATTGGCAGAATGATCAATCAAAGCCAGCCCGCGCGAACGGGCCGGGCGTGGAGTGGTCAAAAGATTTAGTGGTCAAAAGATGGCGCTGCCGGACTGAGAAACAACCAGCCCTCGGTACGACCACATTTTTTGACCATTCCATTTTTTGACCCAACTCCCGTCTTCTCGCCCGCCGAAAATACTACGCCGCGGTTTCCGGTCGTTCTTGATCACCCTGTTCAACCGCCGGTTGGTTGCAACTGGCGCAGTGCAGGGCGCCGAGTCCCCAGATCAGATCGTGGCAGTCGACACCGATCACTTCGACATCCGACGACTGTTGTCGGGCCAGCCGGCGGAGCAACTCGATCGCATGCGAATCCGCTTTCTCGCAGCGGAACGTCGGCACCAGCAATCGGTTCGGCCCCAAACGCAGAAAGTTGCAGTAGCTTTCCGGGACGCGTTGGCCGTCGATGAATCGGGCCGGTGGGATCGGCAAACGGTGAACGGTCACGGTGGGCGAAGTCATTTGTGCCCAGTCACGCAACAGTTGCTCGTTGCGTTGCAGTCCGTCGTGATTCGGATCGTCGGGATCGTCACTGACTGCGACGACGACGGTTTCGGGATCGATGAAGCGCGCCAGTTGGTCGATGTGACCGTCGGTGTCGTCGCCGATCAATCCGCCGCCGTCGACCCACACGATCTCACGTGCCCCGGTGAGGTCCCGCAGGTGTTCTTCGACTGCCTGCTTCGACCAACCGGGGTTGCGTGTCTCGGTGACCAGACACTCGGTGGTCGTCAGCAACCGCCCGCCGCCGTCCCACTCCAGCGCCCCGCCTTCGAGGGTCAATCGACCGGCGATTCGTTCCCAGCCGGCGTGTTGGATGATTTGCGCGGTCGCGGCGTTGTCGGCATCCCAGGGCGGATACTTGCCGCCCCAGGCGTTGTATCCCCAATCGATCGCGTGGCCGCGTTGCGAGCGGTCGACGACAAAGGTCGGGCCATAA
Organism: Rhodopirellula sp. SM50; assembly: GCF_002289565.1. GTDB lineage: Bacteria > Planctomycetota > Planctomycetia > Pirellulales > Pirellulaceae > Stieleria. The sequence continues at coordinate 12,166 of NZ_NTFY01000113.1, forward strand.
TCGCGAATCCAACTGTCATTGGTTTGGATGTCAAACCAGGTGACGTTCTCGATGCCCTGCAGGTCGGCCGTTTCGCGGCGTTCTGGCGGGCCGATCACATGGACGGGGACGGCCGCGGCGATCAATCCGATGAATCGACGAAAACAATCCGGGATCGGTTCGAACCGTTCCGGCCAAGTGTCGTGGTTGTGGGGCCAGGCAATCCAAACGGCGGCTTGCCGCTCCCACTCGGCGGGAACCCGTTTCATCGCGATGTCATCCGTTCGGCCGAGTCAGATCACTCGACTTTGATTTCTTCTTTGACCTTTTGGACAAAGTGGGGCGACTTGCCGCCCTTGCTCAGCTCTTTGGCGCGTTTGTCGGCTTCGCCTTTTTTATCGAAATCGAAGACGGCGACGCGTTTGAGGTTTTGGCTGAAGACGCCCCAGTAAAGACGCATCCTGACGTTTTCAGCCGCCTTGGTTCGCTTGCTGGACTTCTTCTTTTTCGAAGCGAGTGCCTTTTCGGCAGCTTCCGCTTCGGCAGCTTTTTCGGCTCGGCTGACGACCTTACGGGCCATGGATGGTCAGGGGCTAAAGGGGGAGATGGAAAATCGGCAACCGCCGACGTGGATTTTGGCCTGGTAAGTTAGCAATATCGGCACAGGATCGCCACTCCCGTCCCGCGGCCATCGCACGGATTTCCGCTCAGCCCCTTCGCTGAGGTGGGCCCGGACTGGCCGGGAACGCCGAATTTGAATTGCCTGGCAGGGGCCAGATCCGTTATTTTGCCTGATGAGACGCGTCGCAAGACACGCTGCGGCCGCCGCGGCAACGACGATCGCACCACCCTTCGGGCGGACGGGCGTTTGGGGCGGACGGGGCCGGATGCCGCGTCGGCGCCTTTAGGTCTGGCCCGATCCGTCGGTCGACGCCGGCCGGCCTGGCCGGATGAACTGGCTGGATAAACCGGCTGGATGGGCTGACACGATTGTGGTCGGTGGAGGGCCGAAGGTGGGGCCGTCGACCCGTTGAAATCCACCCTGGGTTACCACCCAAACGGACTATCTGCAAAAATGATCGCTACCCGTGGACGGTTCTGTCGCGTATGCTTGCGTTTTAACAGGAGCACTCTGTCGTCACGACGTGCCGGATTTCTGACGATCCGGCGGTCGCGCATTGCTTTGTCTGCAGGAGAATTCAAGGACCTGGGCATCGTACCGCGTCCAGTCGGGCAGCGACGGAGTCGGATTACATCGATCGGAGAGAAGCAACGATGCAGGTAAGTGTTTCAGCTCGCCACGGCAGTCTTCAGCCAGGTGACCAGGAGTTGATCCAGGAGAAGGCCGTCAAATTAAGGCGTCTCTATGACCGAATCAACGCGATTGAAGTCACCGTTGACCTGGAAAACACCGATAAGCCTGCGGTCGAAATCCAAGTTTCCATTGAGCATGCCGGAGAATGCGTCGCCACGGCGGAAGCCACGACGGTGATCGCAGCCTTGGACATGGTGATTCCGAAGGTGGAGCAGCAGCTTCGCCGGATCAAGGAAAAAAAGACTGGCCACCGCGCCACCGGACACAAACACATTGAAACCCCGGCAAGCGACGAGTAATCGGCTTTGACAGTCGAGCCCATCGTGCTTGTCGATACACTCATTGAAAATTCACACCCCATGAAGTTTGCAGATTTCATCAGTACGCAGTCGATCAAGGCCGAACTCAAGGCCAAGACAAAAGAGCAAGCCATCGAAGAGCTCGTTCAATGTTTGCTTGAGTCGGGCGAGATCGATGCCGAACAACGCGACGACATCGTCGCGGCGATTATGAAGCGTGAGGAACTCGGTTCGACCGGCATCGGTCGAGGCGTCGCGGTTCCGCACACCAAACACCCCAGCGTCCAAAAGCTGGTCGGTACCGTCGGAGTCAGCGAAGAAGGCGTTGACTTTGACTCGCTCGATGGAGAACGCGTTCAGCTGTTTTTCCTGCTGATCAGCCCTCCGGAACGCCCCGGCGATCACCTGCGGGCCTTGGAGAACATTTCGCGTCAGCTGCGCGACGAAACGTTCTGCCGCTTTCTCAAACAGAGTAAGTCAGCCGAGGACATCACCCAGTTATTGCAAGAAGCCGACGACAACCAGTTTGCCACCGGCTGATGGATTGAGCGGCCGGCGCGTTGACGACCGGTGCACGAATCCCCATCCAGTTTAAACACCCGATACAGACCCGCTTTTTGCATGTCAAAAGCGCTTTGCCGCACCGTCGTTGTTTCCAATCCGCAAGGGCTGCACGCACGCCCGGCAGATCTTCTGGTGCGGATGGCCAACCAGTTCGAGTCCGTGATCATGATCGGACGTGGCGGCGAAATGGTGGATTGCAAAAGCATCTTATCGCTACTGACGCTCGGCGCCGCACTCGGCACCGAGTTGACCTTGACCGCTGAAGGCGACGACGCCGAAAACGCAATCGATTCGATCGAGCAGTTTTTTCAACGCGGATTCGACGAAGCTGACGACAACGATTCGGCCTCCACGGAAGCCAAATCGGGTGACGTCAGAGAAACCGATCCGACCTCGCCTGCTTGAACCGAAACGAAGGCAACCCGTCTCTGACGACCCGCCCTTCCGGCTCGATCTCGATCGATTCCGGCCCACAGGGCGGCGCGTGCGGAGCGCCCGATACCCCTACATTCCTGCTCGAAGATCGACGCGATGCGACGGTCTTCACGCCCCCGTACACAACTACCTCTCGATGGATCGGATTGAACTGCCCGAGCCTCGCTGCCAGGTGCGCACGATCGCGACAACACGTTGGACAATGTCACCGCCACCCGGCGCCGTCGACGTTGACTCCAGCGGTCTGTCGTACCACGATCACGCGGCCCTGATGCGATCGGCAGATCAGCACCGTGCCCTCGAACCACGATGGTCGAACTTCAAGGCATCCCTGTTTCACCCGGGGTCGCGATCGGCCCAGCACTAGTGCTGGATGCTGCCGGTTATCGAATCCCGCGCTCTCTGCTCGCCGCTGATGAAGTGGAAGCGGAGTTCGCGCGGTTGCGCGATGCCGTCGACCGCGTCTCGACCCGATTGGAATCCAATCGCCTGGAAACCTCGGCCGTCGCCGGCGAACACACCGGGGACATCTTCGCCGCCCAACTGCAGATGCTGCACGACCCGCGGCTGCAGGCCGAATTGCGGCGACGCATCGAACAAGAACACCAGTCGGCCGCCTACGCCGTCAGCCGTGTCCTGCACAACTACGCCGAAGCACTCCGCAAGCTGGACAACCCGCTGCTGGCCGATCGCGCCGAAGACGTCCTGGACATCGAAAAACAACTGCTGTTTTGCCTGGGTGCGGTCTCGGAAAGCCGACTGGTCGATCTGGATGAAACCGTCATCATCCTCTCCCATGTCCTGACCCCCAGCGAAACAGCCAACCTGGATCGACGTTACGTGCGCGGGTTTTGCACCGAAACCGGTGGCCCCGGCGGTCACACCGCGATCGTCGCCAAAGGCTTGGAACTGCCGGCGGTCGTCGGGATCGGAAACTTTCTCGATCGCGTCGGCAATCGGATCAAGGTCATCGTCGACGGCGACCGCGGACGCGTCATTCTGGATCCCGATGCGGAGACGCTGGCCAGCTACAAGAAACGTCTGAAAGAACGCCGGTCATTGACCGCCAAACTTTCCGAACTCCGCGATCTGCCCGCCGAAACCATCGACGGGACGCCGCTGCGGTTGAGCGCCAACATCGAATTCCCCCACGAAACAACCACCTGCATCGAACGCGGTGCCGACGGAATCGGCCTTTATCGCACCGAATTTCTGTACCTGTCCAGCGCCGAAGAACCGAGCGAAGAAGACCACTACCAGGCCTACAGCCAAGTCGTCCGAGAAATGGAAGGCCGGCCGGTCGTCATTCGCACGTTGGATTTGGGTGCCGACAAAATGGGCCATCGGCCCCTGGCCGAATACGAACACAATCCCTTTCTAGGTCTGCGAAGCATTCGCTTGTCGCTCCGCAATCTGGATCTGTTCCGACCCCAATTGCGGGCGATCTTGCGAGCCGCGGTGCACGGCGACATCAGTGTGATGTTTCCGCTGATCACCACGCTGGCCGAATTTCGTCAAGCGCGGATGTTGCTCAACGTCGTTGCCGAAGACTTGAAAGAATCCGGCACGCCGCACCGCAGCAACATCCCCGTCGGGATGATGGTCGAAGTCCCCGCGGCGGTGATGATGCTCGATCGCTTCGTCGAAGAAGTCGATTTCCTGTCGATCGGTACCAACGACTTGGCCCAGTACACGTTGGCCGTCGATCGCAGCAACGAGTATGTCGCCGACCTGTATCAATCCAGTGACCCGGCCGTGTTGCGGCTGATCGCACGCTGTGTCGAAGTCGCCAAAGAGCACGATTGCCCGCTCTCCATTTGCGGTGAGATGAGCAGCAATCCCGCCCGGGCACTGCTGTTGATGGGCATGGGCGTCCGGCACCTGAGCGTGCCACCGTCGTCGCTGTTGCGCGTCAAGAAAGCCATCCGCAGCGTGTCGATCGGCCAGTGCGAACAGATCGCCGAACGCGTCATGCAACTCGAAGCCGCACGTGATGTCGATCTGTATTTGCTGGACCGACTCGGCGAATACGTTCCGGAACTGATCGTGACCTGAACATCCCCCCGATCCCCTCATCCATGCCTTCTCCCCCAGCCAACACCACCACGCCCCACGACGCGCCCGACCAGGCGACGGCGGATCAGCCGCTGCGGCTGCGCTACCGCGTTCGTTTCGCGAAAACGGGGCTGTTGCGATGGACCAGTCACCGCGATCTGGCGCGGCTCTGGGAACGGTTGGTCCGCCGCGCGCAGCTGCAGCTGTCGATGACCGAGGGGTTTCATCCCAAACCCCGCATCGGTTTTCCGTCCGCCCTCGCTCTGGGCATCAGCGGCTTGGACGAAGTCGTCGAACTCGATTTGGCCGAACGGCTCTCGGCGCCGGAATTGTTCCGACGCTTGGACCACGATGATCAACCCGGGCTGGTCATCAAGAGCGTGCAGTTGCTACCCGAGGACAGTGGCAAAGCCAAGTTGGAACGCACCGAGTATGTGATCACCCGGCCGGACCCGGAATTGGGCGCCGACCCGATCGATGCCGACCGCGTCCGAACTGATCTCGAGGCGCTGTTGGCCAAAGACACCGTTACGGTGAATCGCAAAAACAAACCGGTGACCTTCAACGTTGCCGAACAAATCCTGTCGTTGACCTTCAACGACAACCTTGAACTTTCGATGGCCGCCAGTGACGCGGCGACCCTGAAACCGACCGACGTGCTGGATCTGATCGGCTGTTCCGATTGGATCGCGCACGGGTCGCAAATCACCCGAACAGAAGTGGTTTTGAAACGTGAGTTTCCGACCACTGATCCCGAATTTTTAGCAATCGCAAACCAAACGCCGCATTGCGGCGAACCCACCGACGAGGTGCCCAAATGAAACGCGAAATGTTGATGAACGTGCTCCAACCCGAAGAGAGCCGCATCGCCATCCTGGATGATGGAAAACTGGAAGAGTTGTACGTCGAACGCAAAAGTGTCGAAGCCTTTGCGGGAAACATCTACCGCGGAAAAATCGTCAATTTGGAACCCAGTATCCAAGCCGCCTTCGTCGACTTCGGCGTCGGACGCAATGGTTTTCTGCACATCAGCGATGTCGAACCGGAATACTTTCGCCAAGGCGGTTATGACCCCGAAGAGATCAAACGGGAATCGGACGAGATGGCCGAAGCGTCCGCCAAACGGGCCCGCGAATCCGGACGCGGTTCCAAACGGGCGTTCAAAGGCGGGCGGCCTCGCATCAAGCCTCCGATCCAAGAGATCTTTAAACGCGGCGACGAAGTCCTGGTCCAAGTCATCAAGGAAGGGATCGGCACCAAGGGCCCCACGCTCAGCACCTACATTTCGATCCCCGGACGTTACCTGGTGCTGATGCCCGCACTCGAACGCGTCGGAGTCAGCCGCAAGATCGAAGACGACGACGACCGCAAACGGCTCCGTCGCTGCCTACTGTCGCTCGGTCCGCCAAAGGGACTCGGGTTCATCGTCCGCACCGCCGGCGCCGGTCGCAGCGAGAAAGAACTCGGCCGTGACATGGACTATCTGATCCGGTTGTGGAAAACGATCGTCCGCCGCGTCAAAAGCGGTAATCAACCCGGCGTGCTGTACGAAGAGAGCGACCTGATCATCAAGACCATCCGTGACATCTACAACGATGACATCGACCAGATCGTGATCGACGAAAAAGAGGCGTTCGAGAATGCCCGCGACTTCTTGAAAATGGTCATGCCCCGCGTCGTCGATCGGCTGAAACTCTATGACGGTGCTTCACCCTTGTTCCACAAGTACAACCTGGAACAAGAGATCGTCAAGATTCACCAGCGCCAAGTCAAACTTCCCAACGGCGGTTCGATCGTCATCGATCCGACCGAAGCGTTGGTCGCGATCGATGTCAACAGCGGCAACTTCCGCGGCGAAAAATCGGCCGAAGACAACGCGTTTAAGTTGAACTTGGCCGCCGCCAAAGAGATCGCCCGTCAATTGCGACTGCGCGACCTGGGCGGCGTGATCGTCAACGACTTCATCGACATGCGCAAAGAAAGCCATCGGCGGAAAGTCGAACGGGCGCTGCGTGATGCGATGGCCGGCGACCGCGCCCGCACCAAGATCTTGCGAACCAGCCCGTTCGGATTGATCGAGATGACGCGGCAACGGATCCGACCGAGTCTGAAGCGCAGCATCTATCAAGATTGTCCCTGTTGCGAAGGCCGCGGGTTGGTCAAGACCGCCGAAAGCATGTCGATCGAAGTGGTCCGAATGCTGGCCTTGGCCGTCAAGAACGAACACATCCAACGCGTCACCGTTCGTGTCAACGATGCCGTCGCGGCGCACCTGAACAATCAGAAACGCCGCAGCGTGATGGAAATGGAAGACACCGGCGGCATGACGGTGCAGATTCTCGGCAGCGAAGGCCTGTACCCCGAGCACCTGGAAATGGACTGCCGCGACGCCCAAGGCGAACGCGTCGAAATCGACTCCTAAGCCTCGCCGGTCATCCCAACTCGTTCCAACTCGTTCCCAGGCTCTGCCTGGGCTGCGCAGAATGCCCGCGATTTCATGCGTTGTGCCGGTTAAGACTTTGGTCGTTCTTGTTCCGTGGTGGATCAAGAT
>NZ_NTFY01000114.1 GCF_002289565.1 Rhodopirellula sp. SM50
CTTCGTCATGATTGAACTCACTCCTCATCATCTGGATTCAGGTACTGCCACATCCCATTCTGGTGCAGCCAAATCGGGTCAGCATTTCTGGCGATAAACTCGTCAACGGGTCGAATCCGTGGCACGATTTAGTGCCATCCACAATTCTCGGCCTTGCACGACGGATGGCTGCCAGGCAATTCGCTTCGGAACGACGGCAAACCGAACCGCTGAATTCGTCCGTGTGGTAAGACCGCAGGCGGGACGACCGATCAAACGGGTCGACCCCATCGATGGCACGCGACGTCACACGCGGATGATAGGCTGGAAGCCTATCCCACGTTCAGCCGCTTGGTCCAGGCGGTGATTTGGTCGCGGACTTGGGTCGGGGCGGTCGAACCGTAGCTGGTGAAGGCGGCGATCGCGTTTTGGGTTCCCAGGACGTCCAGGATCGATGCGTCGACCTCGGGGGCATGTTGTTGCATCGTCTCCAGCGGCAACTCGGCCAGCGGAACGTCGGCGGCCATCGCGGCGCCGACGATCGCGCCGACGGCGTGGTGGGCCGTCCGTTGCGGCATGCCTTTCTTGATCAACCATTCCATCAATGTCGTCGCGTCCAAATAACCTTCTTCGATCCGCGCCGCGATGCGTTCGCGTTGCAACACGCTGCCGGCCACGATCGGGATCGCCAACTCCAGCATCGCGATGATCGTGTCAAAGGAATCGAACAACGGCGGCTTGTCTTCTTGCAGGTCGCGGTTGTACGCCAGCGGCAGATTCTTGACCAACAACATCAACGTCTGCAGATTGCCCATCACCCGCGCCGACTTGCCGCGCGTCAGTTCCAACGTGTCCGGATTGACCTTCTGCGGCATGATGCTGCTGCCGGTGCAGAACTGTTGCGGGATCTTGATGAAGTTGTATTCGACGGTGCTCCACAAGATCCATTCTTCCGCCCAGCCGCTCAGGTGGGACGCGATCATGGACAGCACAAAGGCCGATTCGAGGATGAAGTCGCGGTCGCTGCTGGTGTCCAGGCTGTTGGCGGTGACGCCATCGAACTCGAGTGCCGCGGCGGTTTGTTCGCGATCGATCGGCAGTGTTGTCCCGGCGACGGCCGCGACGCCCAGTGGCGATTGATTGACACGACGGCGGCAATCGGCAATTCGATCGCGGTCGCGCTGGAATTTTTCGATGTAGGCCAACCAGTAGTGTGGCGCGAGCACCGGTTGGGCGCGTTGCAGGTGGGTGTAGGCCGGCAGGATGACGTCCATGTCCCCGTCGCATCGGCTGAGAAACGAACGTTGCAACGCCTCCAGCAAGCCGTCGACCTGGTCGAGTGCTTCGCGAATCCACATCCGCGCGTCGGTGCTGACCTGGTCGTTGCGGCTGCGGGCGGTGTGCAGTTTTCGGCCCACGTCCCCGATGCGGTCGATCAGCGCGGACTCGATGTGCATGTGAACATCTTCCAATTCCAGCCGGATCGGAAAGTCGCCGGATTCGAATTCCGATTCGATCTGCTTCAAAGTGTCGCCAATGGCCGTGAAATCTTTGTCGCTGATCAATCCGACGGTGCGCAGCATGTCGGCGTGGGCGATCGAGCCCCGAATGTCTTGGCGGAACAAGCGGCGGTCGAAGCTGATGGATTCGGCGAACGATTCGAGTCGGGCATCGGTGCTGGCCTCGAAAACACCGCTGCGAGAGGGGCTATCCACGGTCTGGCTATCCAAAAAAGGTCGTGTGGGAGATAATCAGTGCTGCGGGACAGTATCGCGAAGTCCCGGGTCGATGACGACCCGGCGGACGGACGCGAATTAGCCGTGTGATTTTCTCCCAAGGATTTTCTGATGCGTTGTATGCGTTCCACGTTCGTGCTGCTGTGTGTCTTGTGCTCACAGACACTCGCTTCACCGGCGGCCGACGCGGTCGATGTCTTGGCCTCCGCCGTGCTCGCGCCCGGCGACCAACTGTACGGCATCGCGACGATTGAGTTGCCGCTGGCCACCCCGATCATCGGCCAAGCCCCCCGGCCGTTGACCGTCAGCAGCGATTCGGGGCGGGTTTTCTATCCGGTCAGCGAAGACGTGGAGGCGCGGATCGTCCCCCCGTCGGAGCGACCGGTGCCGCAACCGGGCAACGGCCGATTGCTTGGCCGGCTGGGCAATCTGCTCCGCGAGATCACCGACAAGGACGCACCGACGAGCCAGATTGTCGCGCGGCGGGCGACGTTCTTGTTCAAGGGCGACACGCCGCTGCGGGTCCACGTGGCCGACGGTTTGGGTGAAGTCGGCGTGTATGAATTGAAACCGACCCGCGACGCGACGGTGTATCGCGTGGCGCTGGCCCGTTGGTGGAACACCTATGCGGCCGATGCGAAAGAACAAATCGACGCCGGCGATTATCCGCCGTGGGTGGAAAGCTATTTGGTCGCCATGCTGAGCGGCAGGACGGACAACGCGTTGCCGACGTGGTTCACCGAAACCAAGGAGCAGGGTGACCCCTTGTGGGCGACGTTGGAGTACTTGGGCGGCGCCGAAACGGTCACGCAAGAAGTCTTTCGTCGCACCGCCGCGGGGCTGACCGATGTCAATCTGCCGGCCAAACAGCGTCACGATGCCGCGGCGATGGTGGCGTTGCCCGAAGGCCCCCGATGGAAAGCCCCGACGCTGGGACCGATCGATGACTCGGTGGTCACCGAACCGATCGCGACACGCGTGCCGCCGGAGTGTTTTTACCTGCGGTTCGGACAGTTTTCCAATTACCTGTGGTTCCTGGATTTGGCCGAAGAGTACGGCGGCGACGTCGGCCGCATGATCAAACTGCGTGGGACGGAAGTTCAATCGACGGCGCAATTCCAGCGACAGATTTCGGTCAAGATCAACCAACTTTCCAGAACGCTGGGGCCAACGGTCGTGCTGGACCAGGCGGTGATCGGACGCGACTTGTTCACCAGCGACGGCGCGTCGATGGGCGTGATCCTGAAATCGGCCAACGCGTTTCTGTTGCGTTCGTCGCTGTCATCGGATCGTTCCAACCGCGCCCGCGGCGACGAGGCGGTGACGTTGAAGACGGTCAAGATCGCCGGGCGCGACGTGTCGTTTCTGTCCAGCGCGGACAATTCGGTACGCTCGTTCCTGGCCGAGGACGACGGCTATTTCTTGATCACCAACAGCAAGACACTGGTGCGACGTTTCTTCGAAGTCGGCCAGAGCGGTGAATCACTCGCCGCGACGGACTCGTTTCGATTGTCGCGGTCGCTGGTGCCGACCACCCGCGACGACACCATCTTTGCGTACTTCTCGCCCGAAATGCTGCAAGGTTTGGTCTCGCCGCAATACTTGATCGAACTGCGTCGGCGGTCCCGGGCCGAAAGCGATGTGGCCCTGGTCCACTTGGCACGACTGGCCGCAACCGCGGAGGGAGTCAGCGCCGATGGCGATTGGAGTTTGGGAGTCGAAGAGCTGATCGAAACGGGATTTCTGCCCCTGTCGTTCGGCAACCGCAACGACGGCAGCGGCGTGATCTCTGTCGGCGATCAAGTGATCGACACGTTGCGCGGCGTCCGGGGAACGTTCGTGCCGATCGCGGACATCGAAATCGAATCGGTGACCCGACAGGAGTTCGATTGGTACACTCGGATCGCCAACGAATACAGCGAACGATTCCCGCAGATCGACCCGATCATCGTCGCGCTGCGTCGCGAAGACATCCCGGGCGACGACACGTTGGAACGGATCTCGATTCATGCCGAGATCGCTCCGCTGACTCCGGAAAAGTACGGCAAGTGGGCCAAACAACTCGGCCCGCCGACGTCGGTCGCGATGCGATTTGCACCCGACGACATCGTCTCCGTCCAAGCTCACGTGGCCAGCGCCCAGATCGGCCCGCCGACTCACCTGTTCGCGGGCATCAAGGACACGTTTCCTCCGGCGCCGGACCAGTTCGACGGAATCCTGAAGACGTACTGGGCGCTGCGTGAGTTGCCGGCGTACTTGGGTGCATGGCCGCAACCGGGGGCGTTGGACCGATTGCCGCTGGGCCTGGGGCGTGGTCGACCGGTCGGCCCCGGAATGTCCAAACTGCTCGGTGGCTTGTACCGATACAGCGGCGGTGGTTTTAGCGTGCTGTCGTTTCAACCCGAGATTCTCAACGCCACACTCCCGTTCCTGGAAGCGACCGATGTGGGACAACCGGCGACGGCTCGCGGACGCGTCGGCAGTTTGCTGGGCAGCCAACTCGAAGGCTGGGTCAACAACGAACTGTATCAAAACGCGGCCCAAGCCAGCCGGGCGGGGGCGGAGTTTTTGAATCTGTTCTCCGAGCAACTGCACGTCGGTCCCGACGAGGCGATCGAGCAAGTCACCTTGGTGCTAGGCGTGCCGCTGCAATGCCCGTTGGGCGGTCAGTACGAGTATGATCCGATCGAAAATCGTTGGCGGAGCACGGCGTGGAGCGGTAACGAACCGCTGGCAACGCCACCGGCCGATTACGTCGCGCCGTTGTTGAATTGGTTCCGCGGCGGACGGTTCACGATGACGCAGTATTCCGATCGCCTGGTCGCCGATGTGGAGATCACCGTCGCGCGTGGGTTGGGTACTGAGTAGGTCACGCTGTGCGTGACGATTGGTATGCACAGCATACCCTACACCCCTGAGACGATTGGTATGCACAGCATACCCTACACATCTGAGATGATTGGTATGCACAGCATACCCTACACCTCTGACTACTGGCTGAGCATGTTGCGGTACATGCTGATGCCGGCCGGTCCGACGAGGACGACGAAGATACCGGGGAAGATGAACAAGACGAGCGGGAAGATCATTTTGACCGCGGTCTTGGCCGCTTTTTCTTCGGCGATCTGACGCCGTCGGGTTCGCATCGCATCACTTTGGACCCGCAGAGCGGCGGCGATGGAGGAGCCGAATTTATCGGCTTGGATCAAGATCGACGCGAGTTGTTTCAAGTCATCCACGCCACTTCGAAAGCCGAGTGCCTGGAGCACTTCGCTACGTGATCGCCCGAGCTGAAGTTGCTTGTTGGCGATTCCAAATTCTTCGCCGATCTCCTTGTGACTCTTTTCCATTTCGTCGGCGACTTTCCGGAGCGCCTGGTCCATCCCCAGACCGGCTTCAACACAGACGACCATCAAGTCGAGTGCATCGGGCAGGCCCAGGAAGATTTTTTCCATCCGTTTCTTGGCCATCATTCCGAGTGCGAATTTCGGGATCATGAAACCGATGATCAGCCCGCCGCCGACTTTAATGATCATGTCTTGGCCGAAGCCGTTGGCGAACAGCCCGTAGGCGCTACCGATGAACAGTCCGAGCGCGGAAGCACCGAGCTGGATGGTTTTGTAGACGACCGGTGCGGCTTCGCGTCGGAAGCCGGCGTTCATCAAGATTTCGCGGAGCTGGCCCATCTCCTTTTCGTTTCCGCTGACCTTGCCGGCCAGCGGCGTGGCGGCTTTTTCCAGGTAAGCGGTCAGGGCTTCGTTCTTTTTGCTGGCGGTGTCGTCGCCCGCGGCGGCAGACGCTTGGCCGGCGCGACGCTTTCGCATCATGTCCAAACGCGCTTCGGCGCGCGGCTTGTCGTCTCCGGAGACGCGTGCCAAGACGAACCACATGCCCACGGTCACGAACAGAAAGATCGCACCGGCGGTGACGTAGATGGGATTGAACGAAAGGGCTAGCAGAAGGGTCATCGTAAGGATCCGGTTGGCCGGTAAAAGACGGGTCTGACGGTGAAGGGTGGGATTCGGGTTAGACTTTGATCGTGATGATCTTTTTGATCACCAAGGCACCGATGATCTGGGTGATCAATCCGAATCCGAGCATGTAGCGACCGATCTCGTCGGTGAACAGCATCATCACGTATTCGTAGTTCAGTTTCAGCATGACCAGGAACAGCACCGGTGGCAGGGCCAGCAGCACGGCACCACTCATTCGGCCTTCCCCGGTCAACGCTTGGATCTGGCCGAGGATTTGCAGTCGTTCGCGAATCAGGTGTCCGATCTTGTCCAGAATCTCGGCCAGGTCACCGCCGGTTTGACGCTGCAGAACGACGGCGGTGGCAAAGAATCTCAGGTCCATGTTGGGGACCCGATCGGCCATGTCTTCGATCGCTTCATCGAGCGGGATGCCGAGGTTTTGTTCTTCGAACGCGCGACCGAACTCGCGTGCCAACGGGTCTTCCATTTCTTTGGACACCAAACCGAAACCGGCATTGAGCGAGTGACCGGCACGCAGGGACCGACCGAGCAGCTCGAGGGCTTCGGGCATCTGGTTGCCGAACTTGGAAAGTCGACGTTTTCGTTTGACCATCAACCAACCGACCGGAACGAGCGCGAAGATCGGGCCGACGAAAATGGCCAGCAATTTGAACGGACTGGCGATGCACAGGGCGACGCCGGCACCGAAGGCGCCCAGACAGATCATGGCGAATTGTGCCGGCGGCATCCGCACGTCGGCCTGGTCCAGATACTCGCCCAGACCGGGCAGGCTCTTCATGATGCTGCCGATGACCCCGGAAGCATCTTCAAAGCCGCCCTCCATCAGCAACGAACCGGTTTCTTCGGCTTGTTTCCCGCCGCTGACACGACGGCGCGACGCGATTTGCGCGAGTCGGTCTTCGGTCGCGGTATTGTCACCGCCGGGAACAAGCATGTTGGCAGCAAGTGCCACCAGGGAGGCGACAAAGATGCCGACGGCGATGATGATGACGGTACCGGTCATGTCAAATCAGGTCGTTGAGGTTGGGAGAAGTCGTTGAGTCGTAATCGGGTGGGGTCGTGGGGGCGAGCCGCCCTACGCTTGCATCATGGTTCGCTCACGGAACGCACTGGATGGCAACCGCACGCCGGCGGCTTCCAGTTTGTCCATGAAGGTCGGTCGGACGCCGGAACATTCGAAGGTTCCGTAAGCCTTGCCGTCTTCACCGATGCCTTTTTGATCGAACTTGTAGATGTCTTGCAGCACGATGGTGTCTTGTTCCATCCCGACCACTTCGGTGATCGCGGTGACACGTCGGGGTCCGCCCTGCAAGCGGTTGGCTTGGATCAGCACATCGACCGCACCGGCGATCTGTTGCCGAATCGCTTTGACGGGCAACTCGAAGCCGGCCATCATGACCATCGTTTCCAGACGGGCGATGGCGTCGCGCGGGGTGTTGGCGTGAAGCGTGGTCAACGAACCATCGTGACCGGTGTTCATCGCCTGCAACATGTCCAGTGTTTCACCGCCACGACATTCCCCGATGATGATCCGTTCGGGACGCATCCGCAGGGCGTTCTTGACCAGATCGGTGGCGGTCACCGCTCCGTTGCCTTCGATGTTGGGCGGACGTGTTTCCAGCCGCACGACATGGTCTTGTTGCAACTGCAATTCCGCCGCGTCTTCGATCGTCACGATCCGGTCGCTGTGACCGATGAAGGACGAAAGCGTGTTGAGCAGTGTGGTTTTACCCGAACCGGTACCGCCGGCGATGATGCAGTTGAGTCGGGCTTTGATGCAACCTTCCAGCAACATCACCATTTCCGGGGTGAAGGCTTTGTAGTTGAGCAGGTCTTCCAGCTTCAACGGGTTGCTGCCGAAACGTCGAATACTGACCGCGGCTCCGTCCAGGGCGAGCGGGGGAATGATCGCGTTGACCCGCGAGCCGTCTTCCAGACGCGCGTCGACCATCGGGCACGTTTCATCGACGCGACGTCCGACCTTGCTGACGATCCGGTCGATGATCTGCAACAGGTGTTTGCCGTCGCGGAACTCCACGTCGGTCTTCTGCATCTGGCCGCCCTTTTCGACATAGATGCTCTTGGGGCCGTTGATCAAAATATCGCTGACCTTGGGGTCTTTGAGGATCAATTCCAGCGGCCCGAGCCCGAAGGTTTCGTCCAGCACCTCGTCGACGATGCGTTCGCGTTCTTGGCGATTGAGCAGGGCATCATCGGCATCGCAGAGGTGTTCGATGACGACGCGAATTTCGCGACGCAACGCATCACCCTTCATGTCTCCGACGCGTGACAGGTCGAGCTTGTCGACCAACTTGCCGTGAATTCGAGTCTTGATTTCTTCGAATTGATCTTGGCGACTATCCGCTTTGCCGGGCATTGATCGAGTTGCCATATCTGTAGTCTCGTCCTTAGGATTGCGCGATCGCGAGGTGCGGGGTGGGTGAAATCGTGTCGCCTCGCCGTGTTGGCAGGCAGACCGGCCAACTGTCCCGTGCGAGTCGTTTGGTTTGTGCGGGTCATCCGGGCCAACAACCTCGGCAAAGACCGCCGAACGCTGGTTGCGGGAATGAACCCTGGAAAAACATAGGATGCAAAACCGCGACATCGGCAATCCGATTGGATTTTCTTGCCGGCAACCCGACCGCTTGAGCGGCAAGCGGTGGCCGGGCCGAGACGGACCAAACGTGTCCCCGGCGGCCCAAGAATTCGCGCATGACAGCCACCACCGAACCAACCGAACTGCGGACCGAACCCCAGCCCCATCCGACCGCGTCACCGTCGATCGAACACTGTGACGCGTTGATCGTCTCGCTGACCTCGCAGCGTTTCGTGATCGTGCGGCGCGGAGACAAGATCCGTCTCTGGTCGGCCGAACAGCTCTGCCGGCCGATCCGAACGCTCCGGCCGGGCGAGCGGGTGTATTACAACGGACGGCTCGAGACGGTCCGTGCGATCACGGTGTACTGACCGGACGGGCGTGCGTCTGGGGCGCGGGGAATGGCGGCTGGTTCCACCGACACAGCAGGGTATCGCGCTTGATGAGACGAATGGGACCCACGAGACGTAGGTGACATCTCTGTCCTGTCGGAAGGTTGCTCCATCGGGCGAGGTCCATGCGAAAGCAGCCGCACCACCCTTCACCCTTCACCCTTCACCCTTCACCCTTCACCCTTCACCCTTCACCCTTCACCCTTCCGCCGGGAAGCATGACGCGTTGTCCCGTTTCGTGGCTTTGGCGGGCCGCTTGAACCACGGCGGCGGCTTCGTAGGCATCGACCAGACCGCCCAGGTCGCGGACCAAACTGGTCACGCTGCGATGGAACTGACGCAGCATGCGTTCGCCGACCGGCGATTCGGTCTCCAACGATTCGACATGGCGGCCGGCATCATCGAACCACACCAGACTGCTGGGCAGATCGATGAAGGCGACACCGTTTTCGCACTGAATCTTCATCGCCGCCGGCGAACGAAAGCTGGCCGCTTCTTTCCAACGACTCGGCAGCGTGCCGTCGGTGGCGATCTCCGCGATCACGCCTTGAGCCGGCGAGCAGTCGTATTGAAGCATCAGGGATTGGAACGTGTTGACCTCGCAGACCGACGTGACGCAGTGCGGGGTTTTGCCGACGACGTAGCGGCACCAATCGACCAGCTCGACCAATTCCGAATCGTCGGTGCGACAGGCCGACGGCCCGGCGTCGCAGGGTGTCCGGTCGCTGATCGATTGGCGATGCACGCGGATCAGCCGTGGCGGCCCCAGGCGTGTCGCGATCAACTCTTTCAGCCGCAGTGTCGCCGGGGCGAATCGACGCGGCAATTCGGCCATGAATGAAACGCCGCTTTGCTCGATCGCCCGCAGCACCGCAGTTTGACGATGCGGATCAAAGTCCAGGCCGGCGGCCCAGTAGACCGCCTTGCCCGCCTGGCAGGCGGCCAGCGCCGGCAACCAGCCGAGCCAACACTGCTTCAAAATCAACACGGCGTCGATGTCGCAGCGGTAGACCAGACTGCGATAGCCGTCGATCGGGTCGGCCTGGAACTCGGCGGCGGTGGATTCGGCTAATTTTGAAATCGTGCTGTAGACCGCACGGACATCGAACCGATCGTCCAGCATGCGGAGTGCCGGCCGGTAGCGTGTTTGCCACAGATCCCCCAGCCCGATCAGTCCAATTCGAAGCTTCATCAGGTCGACGTCTCAAACGCGGCGGTTTCGTGCGGAAATCGGGATCGCCGTGCAACGCACCGTTTGGCACTGAATCGTTCGGCGACGATTCGCTCGGCGATCAACAGGTTTGCAAACAACGGCTTCCAACAGGGATTTCCAAACAAGGGCGTGCATCGTTCCATTCTCACGACAGATGCACTTGTGTACACCTATCAATTTAGCCGGGCGGTCTTCCATTTGGCACGCCCCAACTTGTTGTCTAACAGCAGCTTAGCGACTGGGCGGGGAATTGGCTCTCGGGTGCTTCAATTTAGCACGCTGATCCGCAATTTGATAATCACAGAAATCTAATCAGCACGGCTTGAAGCCGATCCGGGCAGCCATATACTCCGCCCAGTCTACCCGGACCCTGCCTTCGGAAGCCTTTCACCAGGTGTTCCAGAATGGTTCTGGGGAGGACGAAGGCGAGAATTCGTTTGTGAAAGACGATCTCACCTTAGGGACGATTGTTGGTCAGTTGGGCGCCGATCGAGACGGCGAGCCGAATCGATGCGGGACACGCCGGGTTGATCAACAACGGGAAAACTAGCCCTCGGCGGTTCCTCGTCTGAATGAATCGACATCTTTTCATCGCTTTTCATTCAAATCACCGACATTGTGTCGCCATCGCCGAACGGTAATTTTGCTTGAAAAAAGGAGCTAGGAATGGTTTCGTTGCTGTTAGCTGTAGTGCTTGGTAGTGTCACGTCGGCATCGCTGAAAACCGATTACGCCGAGGCTTACCGAGAATCGGTAGCACAGGACAAGCCGTTGATGGTCGTCGTGGGAGCCCCCTGGTGCCCGGCGTGCAACGTGCTGAAACAGACCACCTTGGAGCCGATGGCCCAAACCGGAGAGTTGGACGAGGTGAGCGTTGCGGTGTTGGATCGCGATGCAAACCCCGAGTTGGTCAAGCAGTTGACCAAGGGCGAGCGCATGCTTCCCCAGATCATCATGTTCACCCGCACCGGCGGGGGAGAGTGGAAGCGTCATCAATTGAAAGGCTATCAAACCCAGCAACCGGTCCGAAATCTGATTCGTTCGGCCGTTTCATTGGGACGCGGTTGAACGCCGCCCAGGCATTGATTCCCTGCGTTTCACCAGGTGTTAGCGGCAGGGCGCGAGCCCTCCGGTTCCTCATCGTTACCGAAACACCGGAGGGCTTGCGCCCTACCGCTAACCAATGCTTCACAGCGTTACGCGGTTGGCGGAATCCGCGGGGACGCCCCCCTTTCAGCCCCGCCATTGCACTTCGCCGGTGAACCAGTGCCCCCCGGCGGTGAAGTCAAGCGACTCCGTCTACCTGAAATGCGTCGCGGGCCGTTATGATTTCGCTTGGCCCGCGACCGTTTCTCGCGGGCGAAGCTTTCGATTCTGACGTGCTAGCCAACCATGACGATTCCCGAACACCTCCAGCACCTGATTCGCTCCGATGAGCCCCTCGCCCCCTTGGTCTGGCTCGGGATCGGCGGTCCGGCCCATTTCTTCGCCGAACCGGTCGACGCGGAGCAGATCGTCCAAGTGGTCACATGGGCGGCAGAAAACGACTTGCCGACCCGTGTGCTGGGTTCGGGCAGCAATCTGCTGGTGCGTGAATCGGGCTTTGACGGTCTGGTCATCAGCCTGGGTGCCGCCGCGACCAGCGCGTTATCGATCGACGGAGATCGGCTGACCGCGGGCGCCGGAGGCAAGCTATCGCATGCGGTGGTCAAAGCCGTCGGCGGCGGGCTGGGCGGACTGGAACACCTGGTGGGCATCCCCGGCACGGTGGGTGCGGCGGTCGTCGGCAACGTTTCCAGCGGGGGCCGCGACATCGGCTCGGCCGTCGAACGGGTGCGGGTGCTGCAGCCCGACGGCTCGATCAAGCAGTTCGACCAAGACGAGGTCGGGTTCACGTACCGCAAGACGGCGTTGGACGGGATGACGATCGTCGAGGTCGACTTCAAGCTCGAAGCCGCCGACCCGGTCGCGTTGACCAAACGACTGCAAAAACTGTGGATCGCCCGCAATGCCGCTCGACCGGCGGAGATCGAGCGGATCGCGATGCCGTTTATCGACCCCGACAGCATGCCGGCGCGAGAATTGATCCAAAGCGTCGGGCTTGCCGGGATTCGCGAGGGCAACGTGGCGCTCGATTCGGCGCGTCCCCACTACTTGGTCGCCCATACCGGGGCGACCAGCGACGAGTGCTTGAAATTGATCGACCGGGTTCGGGAGCAGGTCTTGCTGCAAACCGGGATCGACTTGCAGCTGAATCTTCAGATTTGGTAAGTCTGGGGGGACCTGCTGCGTGGCCGATCGGAATCGGCCGGCAACGGCGTGCGTTATCCATGGAAGGTGCGGCCAGATGGCCAAGCAAAGCGAGCAAACCGATGATCGCCCGATCCGCAGCATCCTGCGCCGATTGATTCTGGCGCCGGCGGCCTGGTCGTTGATTTGGCCGATGCTGTTGTTGATCGGCTCGTACCTCGCCTATTCACGCTGGTACGCCGAGCATTTCGCCCAGGCCTACGGAAGCGTGGATCCGCAATCGATCACGATTTCCCCGCCGCATGAGTACGTGCGGACGGATTTGGTGGCAGAGGTCTATGACGAGACACGGTTGACGGAATTGTCGCCGGCCGATCGCAGCGTGACCGCGAAACTGGCGTCGGCCTTTGCCAGCCACCCCTGGGTCAAACATGTCCATCGAGTTCGAAAACTGCCGTCGGGCAAGTTCGAATTGGACTTGGATTACCGCCAACCGGTGGCGGCGTTTCATGTCACCGGAGGCGAGAAATGGAAACAGATGATCGCCGAGCACCTAAAAAGTCTCGGCTATCCGGTCTCGGACGTGAACGGTTATCTGCCGCTCGATGGTGAGGGGATGCTGCTGCCGACGGCCGGATTGACGTACGACGATGCGATGGAATTGATCCACATCGAAGTCTGGGAGCTGTACCCGACCGGCAACGAGGGCACGCCGTTTGGCGACCGCCGGGTGGAGTCGGCGGCGTTGTTGGCCAAGCTGCTTTCCGCGGTCCGCGATCAAATCCGAATCGCCAAAATCACCGTCAGCGGTGACTCGCGGCTGAATCTGGTGCCCCAATTGGAAATCATCACCGGCGACAACACCCACCTGTTTTGGGGCAGCCCGCCGGGCATGGAACAACCGCGGGAACGTGACGCGCGGGCGAAGCTGATGGACCTGTTGAGCGGAAACTACGTCCCCGGTGGAGACCTCAGCATCGCCGCAAGCAAGTCACCGCCGCTGCGCTAGTGCATTGTTCCAGTCCGATTTAATCGGGTGCTGAGTCAATGGTGAGCCGCTGGCCGTAAGGCCTCCCTCTGGCGTCGCGGTGCCCGGCCGCTTACGCGTCGCGGCTCACAAAAACGACAGACCGCGAGCGGTCCGGTCTAACCCTAGTTTTCAATTGGAATCAAGCACTAGAGCGTCTTGAGGAACCTGAGCCCGAACTGGCCATAGTCGAGTCCATCGACGTCGCCGTCCCGATCGGCGTCCAATTGCTCGTTGAAATCCGGCGAGGTGTTGGGCCGCAGGAACGACAATCCGAAGCGTCCGTAATCTTGTCCATCGACATCGCGATCCCCGTCGGAATCGCCGAACAGGCGAAAGAACGCGTCGGCACGATCGACCGCCCCGGCGTCGGTGCCGAACAACAGATCGTTGCGCATCGGATAGGGCTCGACGGCCAGGGACATCGCCGCGAACGACCGCACGCGGAGTTCATAGTTGCCGTCGTCAAGGACGACAGGGACGCCGGCGGCGTCTTCGAGGGTCAGCAAAACTTCGGTGCGACCGTTGAAATCCTCCGGCGTCGCTTGAATCGATTCGACCGGCTGGCCGGTGGTGACGTTTCGAATTTCAAAGGCCTCCGCGAGCGATTGGTGGTCGACGCGTTGGTTGTAGACGACCGTCACCGAATCGAGTTGGCTGCGTGATCGGGCACCCTGGTTGACCTCGACCCGCTCGACGCGGAGATCCGTCGCCAGGCCGGACACGGGGATGCTGAACACGGACTCGTTGGCGTCATTGCTGGAGATCATGATCGTGGCGTTTCGCCGTCCGGCGGCGGTCGGATCAAAGGTGGCGTCGAACGTCGTCGAATCGCCCGGCCCGATCAAGACAGCGGGGTACCGGGTGATCGAAAAGTCGCCGCTGTGGGTTCCGAAGACCCCGAGTGAAGAAAGGTACAGATCCATGCCGCCGTCGTTTTCGATCATGAACGTTTGCGTGTGAGAGTCGGCTTGGACATCGACCAATCCCATGTCGGTCCCGTTGTCGATCATCGCCGGGGCGCCGTCGACGATCGATAATCCCTGATTGCCGCGCAACGTGATTTCAGCAAGAACAGGATCATCGTTGATGATCTGGCCGTCGGCGGTCAGCGCGACGGGGTCGACTTGATAGGCTCCGCCGGTCGGAACGTACAACTCGATGGCGTAAGACTCGTCAGGCTCCGAATCGGTGTCACCGCGAATCTCGATTTCCAGTGACTGGGACGTCTCACCGATCTCAAAGAAGACCGATCCGGATGCGGGAGAAACGAAATCCTGAAGATCGGCCGACACCGCGTTGCCGGCGGGGAAGATGCGTCGCCAATGGACCTCGTCGGCTCGCGTCGGCAGTCCGGTGCGTCGGACGGTGAACTGGTGCGTCGAACCGGTCCCGGCATCCCCTTCGTCGGCGATTGTCGCGGTCGCTTCGATGGAATAGATCGACACGATTTCTTCGACTTCCATGGCGGCAACGCGATCGGCCACGGCATAGGTTGCCGCGTCCACGATGTGCACTTCAAAGAACTCGGGTCCTTCGCTGGTTGCGTCGTCAACGATCGGGATCAGCAACGTCCCGCTGCCGTTGAGCATCGCAACGGTTTGCCGTAACGGTCCGCCGAAATCCGCGGGTTCGGTCGAGTTGGGGGCCGGCTGGCCCGGCGCCGATTGACGCACCGAACGAACCTCGACGATCACATCGCCGTCGCCGCCAGCGCTGTTGGTGAGTGTGAACTCCGCCTGTTCACCCTCGGCAACCGTTGCCGAGGTGGCGGTGATCGAGACCGATGCGACGCCGGGATCGACGATGGTTCCGCTGATTCGATACTGCCCCAAGCTGCCGTAGTCGCTGTAACCGAGCGGGCTGGCCACGGTGTACGGCGCCGGCGTCGGCTCGACCACGGCGTCCAGATCGGCGTCGTAGGTTCCATCACGGGGGACGCCGTCGATCTTGAGGAAGTAATCACCTGCGGCAAGCGGAATGTCTTGCAGGGAGGCCGACAGCGAAGTTTGGGGATTGGAATCGACGAGGAAGGTGCCCGAGGAATCGTACAGCCCCGCCCACACATCAAGGTTCGGTTTGTAGTCGAGCACATCGATCTGCAGCGAGACATTGCCACCACCGGTGGAGAATTGAAACCAATCGACGTCGTCGTTTCGTTCGATGATGCCGAATTCATCGACGGCGATCGAACCGGATTCGCGGAGCGGCGAAGCGGAGGAAGGATCGTTGGCGTGGTCGTCTGCGGTGTAAGGGAAATTGGAACTGCGGGTGATCCGTTGCAAGTCATCTTCGTCGGTCCGACTGGCGTCGTAATAATCGCCATCGCTCCACTGGGTGACCTGTTTGCTGAACGGCGATCCCATGATCGGTCCCCATGCGGTGGATCCGCTGCCGTGCCCGCTGTAGTACGTCCTGCTGCCGGCGCCGTCGTGATGGAGCCCCAGTTGGTGACCGACTTCGTGGCTGGCCGTTTCGCTGCCCGTGTTGAGACCGTTGTTGTAGACCAGCGCGGGTTCGTCTTGTCGATCATCGAAGGCGCCCAAGTAGGCGTGACCGCCGCAACTGCAATCGGCAAACGTGTCCTTCGTCATCACCACGCGTGTGCCCCAGCGCGTGTCTTGGCTGCCGTTGTAGCGAAGATCATCCAGATCGCTGGGTTCTTCGGTGGTGACGTTGACGTCAAACGGCGCGAAATCCTCGGCGACGATTTGCCAAATCTGTTGAATCAATTCCAACCGTGCATCCGAAAAGTCCGATCCTGTTCCGCCCCAATAGTTCGGGTGCTCGATGACCGACAATCCGTAGCCCGTGTTCCAGCTCGTGTCCGTCGTCGTGTGTCCGTCAAAATCCAGGTAGATCGTGAAATTGGAATCCGGTCGGCTGTGCAGCGTGAACGTTTCGTCCAAGGAAACCAGAGCGGACTCGCTGAGGCCCTGGTCGGCGCCATCGGCGGCCACCGGGAAGTCGCCGTCGGGAATCGCATCGCCGGGAAGTTCACCGACCAGCGGCGCGATCCCCTGGATCGGTGGGACCGGGCGACCGGGAGCCAGCGGGCCATAAAACCGCTCGATCAATCGGGCGTCGGTTTCGTAATCGCCCAGCGGGTCATCGCCAGCAGACCCCAGTCGCGCCGCCAACAAGCGACGCGATTCCAATGTTTGGTAGCTCAGGCGGCTCAACCAACCTTTGTGGGCCCGGGGCATCGTGAGTGATGATTTCGCGCGTACGAATGACAAGTGGACAGACAGATTCCTGGTCGCGAACCGCGTCACATTCGGCTAGCTTTGCAGGAAACTGCGCACGTGCAAGCGCCCGAAAAAACAGCGTGAACCGTATCACAACCCCTTTAACGTAATGCCTTCCCGGTGCCAAATGGTCATTTGTATCGTTACCGACGGTCGAAATCGCCGAAGCGTGCAAAAATAGACCGCCGACCCTGCCGCCAAACTGAAGTCGCTGGGGGGTCCGGACGCTGGGGGGGCCCGGTCGCTTGCGCGAACCCGCTGATGTCAAATCAATCGCAGCCGTTTGGCGCAAGCGGGCTGTCGGTTAAATCCCTGGAGCCGAATACCGCGAAGGTAAAACAAACGGAGAGGCCCGGTCGCTGGCGCGAACCGGCTGTGCATCGCGTTGTTGGCGCCGGTGCGACGAAATGATGTTTCTGTCCCCTTATTTTCCCGAACCTAAAACCGCTCCATGTCGCTTTCTGTCGCCCTGATCGGCGCCACCGGATACACCGGATTGGAAGTCGCCCGATTGCTCACCCATCACCCCCACGCCGAACTGGCCATCGCGACGGCGCGGGCAGAAGCGGGCAACCCGATCGCTTCGGTGCACCCTTCGTTGGCCGGGCGTCTGGATCTGGAACTGGAGGAATTGGACCCGGTTCGGATCGGCAAACGCTGTGACGTCGCGATGTGCTGCCTGCCCCATGCGGCGTCGGCCGAGACGGTCAAGCAACTGGTCGATGTCGGCGTCCGCGTGATCGATTTCAGCGCCGATTTCCGACTCTCCTCGCTATCGGTTTACGAGTCGTGGTACGGCGTGAAGCACCCCTGGCCGGAGCGGGTGGGCAAGACCGTTTATGGGTTGCCGGAATTCTTTGCCGAGCAGATCGCCGGTGCGGACGTGGTGGCCAACCCGGGGTGTTACCCGACCAGCGCGATTCTGCCGTTGGCCCCCTTGATTCGCGCGGGACTGATCCGCGGCGACGACATCATCATTGACAGCAAAAGCGGGGTCAGTGGCGCCGGTCGCAGCGCGAAGGTCGGGACACTGTACTGCGAAACGAACGAATCGATCGCCGCCTACGCGGTCGGCTGTCATCGCCACCAGCCGGAAATCGAGGATCTGGTGGGTCGGATTGCGGGGCCCGAGATCGAAGTGTTGTTCACACCGCACCTGACCCCGATGAGTCGCGGCATTCTGTCGACGATTTACGCCCGTCCATCGGAGGGGTTGGCGGCTGAATTGGCGCGCGGATCGACTGCGGGCGGATCGAGAGACGCTGCGGTTGACCGGGTCATGCAGTGTTGGCGCGATTGTTACGCCGACAGCCCCTTCGTGACCCCCGTGGATCACCTGCCCGCCACCGCACACGTTGCGGGAACAAACTATGTTCAGATGTCGGTGCGTCGCTCGGGCGAGCGGTTGGTGCTGTTGTCAGCGATTGATAATCTGTCCAAGGGCGCCAGCGGCGCCGCGGTACAGAACATGAACGTGATGTTCGGATATGACCAACAATCCGGTCTAGGCTAAATCAGCAATGCGAGAACCCTACGGCGAACAGCCGCACAATCCTTACGCCGTCGACCCAACGTCGGTGGATGCTTCAGCGGGGGAATCATCGCTTGGGGAGTCCGCGCATCGGGAGTCCGCGCATCGGGAGTCCGCGTTTGGGGAGTCGCCGGGCGCGGTTGGCCGAGAGGATTCACCGCCGCCGGTCGGCCGGGATCGACCGCGGATCTGGCCCTCGTTGTTGCTGCCGTTGATTTCGCTGGTCGCATTTCTGCTGTCCAGTCTGGTGATGATGGTGGTGGCATTTTATGTCGTCCACGGCGAGTTCAGTCCACGGATGATGGTCAGTGCCGAGGCGATGCAAACGGTGTCCGCGTCCCGCGTCGGATTGCTGTTGTTGGTCGTCGCGCCGCAGCTGGCGTTGGTTCTGCCGACCTTGATCGCCGCTGCATTGTCGCCGGTTGGTTTTTCCAAACGCTTGTCACTGGTCCGGGGACACTGGCCGTTATGGGCGTGGGTTGCCGCCGCGCTGACGACGCCGCTGATCGGATTTATCTCGTCGATCGCGGTCGGTTCTCTGATGGAAGAGAGCGAAAGCCTGAAGATGATGTCCGACATTTTTCGCGGGCACGGAGAAACGGGATTTCTGATCCCACTGGCGATCTTGATCGGCGCGACCCCGGCGTTCTGCGAGGAGTTTTTGTTTCGCGGCTATGTGCAAACGCGGCTGAACCGTCGCATCGGACCGGCGCTGGGGATTTTTCTCTCCTCGGCATTGTTCGCCGTTTTCCACATGGATTTGATTCACATCATCGCCGTGTTTCCGTTGGGCGTGTATTTGGGTGTGATCGCGTGGCGCAGCGCCTCGTTGATCCCGGCCATGCTCGGTCACTTCGTCAACAATTCGATCAGCGTGTTTGCGGTCGTGCTGGGGCCGGAGACCCAGGACCAGGACCCGTCGCCAGAAATGGCCCTGTTTCTGTTGGTGGTGATCGGCTTGGGGCTGCTCGGAGCCCTGTTGACCGCGGTTGCGATGTGGCGTCTGCCCGTTCCACCGCCGGCGCGGCTGACGCCCGAACCGGCCATCAGCTAGTGGCGCGTGATCGTTTTCGAGTCTTCCGTCTTGCACGCGCCGCCCGCTGACCGGGCTGTCGATTTAGTGAGCCGCGACGCGTAAGATGTAACGTGGATTGTCAAGGGCGTCGAGCGTGATGACGCTTCCTTT
>NZ_NTFY01000115.1 GCF_002289565.1 Rhodopirellula sp. SM50
TACGGGCCCGCCGGGAGCGCGCTGCTTCATAATGCCCGAACGCTGGCGCGAGTCGGCTGATATCAATCGCACCATCAGCCGTATGGCGCGAGCCTACGGGCCCGCCGGGAGCGCGCTGCTTCATGATGCCCGAACGCTGGCGCGAGTCGGCTGATATCAATCGCACCATCAGCCGTATGGCGCGAGCCTACGGGCCCGTCGGGAGCGCGCTGCTTCATGATGCCCGAACGCTGGCGCGAATCGGCTGATATCACTTGATGACCGGCCGTAGGTCGCGAATCGTCCGGTCTCACCCCACCACTTCCAACTTGGCGAAGGCGAGTCGAAAGTTGTGCTCTCCGTCGGCGAACTGAACGCGCGCCATGCGTTTGGGGCCGAGACCGCTGACGGCCAGGATCGTTCCTTCGCCGTAATCGTAGTGTCGCACCGTGGTGCCTTCGCGAAACGCCGTCAGCGGCGGTCGATTGCCCGACATCAAATCCGCGGCCGTTTTGAGCGCACCGATCTCGGGGATCGATTGGGGCTTGGCCTCCTGCGGTGTCGTTTCTTCGGCGACCGCATCAAACGTCGACGCGGATTCTCGGGCCTGGTCGTCCGCCGACAACACGTCTGCGTCTTGATTGGCTCCGAAATCGAACGACACGTCTGCTTGGGCCTCATCGCGGATTTGGATTTCCGGCAAATCCCAATCCCCGCCGCCGCTCTGGTCGATGTCGTGATCAAAATAATTTCGTTGCACCGTCGACTCGATGCGTTTCATCTCCTCCAACGGCAGCTCGTTCAAAAACGGGCTGGCAATCACCGGTCGCGTGTCGCCGCGAATCATCCGCCGTTTACAACAACTCAGTTGCAACCACTGCTTGGCGCGGGTGATACCGACGAACAACAGCCGCCGCTCCTCTTCGAATTGCGCGTCGTCTTCTTTGGATCGTTTGTGGGGCAGCAAATCGTCTTCGACGCCGATGATAAAGACTCGCGGAAATTCCAGTCCCTTGGAGGCATGGAGGGTCATCAGGGTGACGCGTTGGTCGTTTTCTTCGAAGGCATCGGTATCGCTGACCAGTGCGACTTGTTCCAGAAACGCTTCCAGCGATCCGTCGTCGGGATGTCGCCGATCAAAGTCGACCGCGGCACTGATCAATTCGTCGACGTTCCCCAGCGGGCTGGAATCATCCGCTTCGTCGGAATTCTTTTCCAAAAACTTGTCGTACCCCGACTCTTGAACGACGCACCGCATCAATTCCTCCAGCGGGGCGGTCGCGCGGGCGGCGATCCGGTCGTAGATCGCGACAAATTTCTTAACCATGGTGGCGCTGCGTTTAGCCAGCGATTCGATCTGCTCGGCGCGTCGAGCCGCTTCCAACATGGGGATGTTGTGGCTATCGGCAAACGCCTGGATTCGCTGCACGGTCTTGGCGCCGATTCCTCGCGTCGGGGTGTTGATCACGCGCGTCAATGCGACGTCGTGACCGGGATTGTTGACCAGGTGCAGATACGCCAAGACGTCCTTGATTTCTTTCCGCTGATAAAACTCGACGCCGTTGACGATTTGATAGGGAACGCCACGGCCGCGGAGTGCGTGTTCGAGTGACCGGGTCAGCGAATTCATGCGGCAAAAGATCGCAAAATCGTTGGGCCGGGCGAGGTCGGACGAAATCGCCGAGACGATCTCATCGGCGATCGAATCGGCTTCCTCATAGCCGTTTTCGAACCACCGCAAGATCACCGGTTCGCCTTCGTCGTTGTCGGTGAACAGGTTCTTTTGTTTGCGGCGTCGGTTGTGACGGATCAATTGGTCGGCGACCCGCAACACGTTGGGCGTGCTGCGATAGTTTTGTTCCAGCCGAACCGTTTTGACCGACGGGTAATCCTTTTCGAAATCCAGGATGTTGTTCAGGTCTGCGCCGCGCCAGCCATAGATCGATTGATCCGGGTCTCCGGTGACCGACAGGTTGGGATGATCGATCGAGAGTGCCCGGACGATCGCGTACTGAGCCAAATTGGTGTCCTGGTACTCGTCGACCAGGATGTAGCGAAATCGCTGGTCGAGTTCGCCGCGTAATTCAGGGCTGTGCCGCAGCAGATTGGCGACGTGTAACAGCAGGTCATCAAAGTCGACCGCGTTGGCCGTCAGCAACTGGCGCTGATAAACCGGATACACCTTGGCGGCCACCGTTTCTTTGGGCGACAGCATCTGGCCTTCCATCACCTCCGGCGTGATCAGCTTGTTCTTCGCCTTGCTGATCACGTTGGCGATCTGATCCGGAGACGCATGCGTCGTGGAGACCCCGGCGGCTTCGATCGCACGCTTCATCGCCTGCTTCGAATCCGAGGTGTCGTAAATCGAATAATTCTCTTGCAGCCCCACCATCGACGCATAACGCCGCAACAACTGGGCACAGAAACGGTGAAAGGTGCCCATCCACACCTTTTGTCCTGGCGCCAGTTTGTCCAACCGCAATCGCATCTCATCGGCGGCTTTGTTGGTAAACGTCAACGCCGCAATTTGCCAGTCCGGAATGTTTTGGGCCAACAAATACGCGATCCGGTGCGTGACCACCCGCGTCTTTCCGCTGCCCGGGCCGGCCAAAATCAACATCGGACCGTCGACGTGCTGAACCGCTTCGCATTGCGGGGCTGTCAGTTCGCGGAGCAAAGCGTCGCTGTGGGGAGCATCCATGGCAGGTCGACTGGCGGGACGAGAAAGCGGAAGAAACGCCATCATCATATAGCGAACAGCCACCTCAAGGCCATGACGCCAAAACCACGGACCCGCGGTGAGTCACCGGCCGATCACCGGCCGCCCTCTGCGGTTCTCACCGAGGCGAGGTCGTGCCGTTTTTCGCTTCGAACGGATGCACGCCGGCGGCGCCGCGTTCCGCTTCCCCCCCCACGCCGCGGCGACCGACTCGCTACAATCAGATCCGTAGTGTGATGCGCGACACCTGGCCCGATCCTTTGAACCTGACCCCATGGCAAAAAACGTTATTGGAACTGACCTCGAGACCTGCAGCACCGACCCGATGACCGGCTTTTATCGTGACGGATGCTGCAACACCGGCGCGTCGGACGCGGGGCTGCACGTGATCTGCGCCGTGATGACCGCGGAATTTTTGGAATTCAGCAAGTCGCGTGGCAACGATCTCAGCACCCCTAATCCGCTCTATCGGTTCGCCGGCCTGCAACCGGGCGACCGCTGGTGCCTGTGCGCGGCGCGTTGGAAAGAAGCCTACGATGCCGGCCAGGCTCCGCAGGTGGTCCTCCGCGCCACCCATGTCTCGGCCTTGGAGTTTGCCTCGCTAGAGGAACTCCGTGAGCACGCGGTGGACGAATCCGAGCGGTAGCATCGGCTAGCTGGGGGACTTGCGGCAAATGGCATGGATGTTGCCGCGTCTGCGGCGCCTTCTATTGACGATAAGTTTTTGTCGCTCCTATACTTCGCGATCGACACTTGTGCGACATTGACGCTCGCCCAGCCCCACGCTTCCAACTCGTTCCCTCACCGCAATCGGCTCGTCTCGCTTAGACAACGCGGACAAGACCACTCATGAAAGATCGCCAGGCACAACTGGAACAGAACATCGTCGCCGAAAATTTGGCCGGCTTTTACAAGAAGATTGAGCCCTATTCCAAGCTCATCCTGACGGCCGTGGTGATCGTTATTGTGGCCCTGATCGCCGTGGGGCTTTACTCCAGCGGCGAAGTCGCCAAACGCAGTGACGCGACGTTGCAGTTGCTGATGGAAAATCCCGAGGTTGCGTCCCAGTACCCCGACACCGTCGCGGCCGCTTGGTCGCTGCTGTTCCAGGGCAACGAAAGTTTGGCCCAAGGCATCAACTCGCTGTACCAAGACCGCGACGAAGCCGAAACCTTGCTGTCGCAGGCAAAAGATCACTTCAGCGACGCCCGAGCGGCATCGAAAGAAACGCTGTTGTTGTCCCGGGCGAATTTTGGCCTGGGCATGGCGGCTGAATCGCTGGGTGAAATCGATGAAGCGATCGACGCCTACAAGCGAACCGTCGACGCCAACGAGTCCGAAGCCATGGTCGCGGTGGCTCAGGAACGCATCGATCGCCTTTCCAACCCGGACACCGTCGAGTTCTTGGCGTGGTTCTCCGACCAAGACTTCGCGCCGGCCGACCCCTCGCTGCCGCCGGAACTTCCCGGTGCCTCCTCGCTTCCCGATCTGCCCGATTTGGACCTTCCCGATCTAAACATGGGCGACGATTTGAAGTCGTCCGACGAGCCCGACGCCCCGATCGAAGGCGGGCTGGAACTGCCGGAAACGACCGAGCCGGAAATGACTGAGCCGGAAACGACCGAGCCGGAAACGACCGAGCCGGAAACGACCGAGCCGGAAACGACCGAGCCGGAAACGACTGAGCCGGAAACGACCGAGCCGGAAACGACTGAGCCGGAAACGACTGAGCCGGAAACGACCAGCGACGAGGCGGTGGACGAGAAACCCGAAGACACGGCCGACGAATCGCCCGACGAATCGCCCGACGAATCGGCCGAGTAGCGGAATTCGACGCAGTGAAAGCAGCGTGATGATGCCCGGGCGACGCGTAAGCGAGGGGCGCCGAATGGCCCTTTGCTGACGCATCCGGGCTTCAACCGCCAGGCCACAAGCCGAATCGACTCCCCCGCGATACTCACACAGAATCAAAGATCCATTGATCAACCTCGCGTGAAGTCCGAGTCACTTTCTAACGAAGACGCTGCCATCAGCGACGATCCCCCCCGCGACGAGCCCATCCGCGACGACGCCTCGAAAGACGAGGCTTTGAACGAGGCTCTCGACGACGAATCGAGCGATCCGGTTTTCCGGGATTTCGTCGTCCCCGCGTCGGCGGCCAATCAACGCATCGATCTGTTTCTGACCAGCGCCTGCGATGGTTACAGTCGCACCCAAATCCGTCAGGCGGTTCAGGAGGATCAAGCGGCGGTGGATGGGCGAACGGTCCGTCCCAGTTTTCGGATCAAGGCTGGACAGACGATCCGCTTTCAGTTGCCCGAAGCGTTTTCCGATGAAGTGGTGCCGGAAAACATTCCGCTGGACCTGTTGTACGAAGACGATGGGTTTGTCGTCGTCAACAAACCGCCGGGGATGGTGGTGCACCCGGCCCGCGGCAATTGGCAAGGGACGTTGACCAGCGCGCTGGCGCACCGATTCCAGTGCCTGTCCGACGTCGGCGGCCCGACGCGACCGGGGATTGTTCACCGGCTGGACCGCGATACCAGCGGCGTCATCGTCGTCGCCAAGACCAACGCCGTTCACATGGCGCTGGCCCAGCAGTGGCATGATCGCGAAGTCGAAAAAGAATACTTCGCCATCACCGTCGGACGACTCGACCGCGATCGCGACGTCGTCGATGCCCCCATCGGGCGGCATCCGTATCAACGCGACAAGATGGCGATTCGGGAAAATCACCCGACCACCAAACCGGCCAGCACGTTCTACGAGGTGATGGAGCGGATCGGTCGCTTCACCCTCGTTCGGGTCCGCCCCAAAACCGGACGCACCCACCAGATTCGTGTCCACCTGGCCCACCTGGGCTGTCCGATCCTGTGTGACCGACTCTACGCAGGGCACGCCGTCGCGACCGAATCCTGGCTGCAGGGGCAAGGCACCGTCGCCGGCAGCCCCGAGGTCCTCGATCGGCAGGCGTTGCACGCGCGTCGCTTGACACTCTGTCATCCCCAAAGCGGCGAATCGATGACCTTCGAAGCCCCCCTTCCGGATGATCTCCAGCGGGCGATCCAGGTGATCCGCCAGCGAGAGCACCGATGACCGTGGGGGTGACGACCGGTTACAATGATCACTGTCGATCAACGACACCGTTGACCGAGAACGCCGTTCACTGATTTCTACGCTCTTTGAAATAGCCTGCCCATGTCGTCCGCCGCTAGTGATTCGAAAACTGAAGTCGGCAGCTACTTTATTTCGAACTATCCGCCCTACAGCCAATGGAAGAAGGACGCGTTGGAGGCCGTCGTCTCGGCGCT
The DNA here is from genome assembly GCF_002289565.1 of Rhodopirellula sp. SM50. Classification (GTDB taxonomy): domain Bacteria; phylum Planctomycetota; class Planctomycetia; order Pirellulales; family Pirellulaceae; genus Stieleria. The sequence goes on from NZ_NTFY01000115.1 coordinate 6,010, forward strand.
CCATAGTCCCGCGGTCGAAACCACGCCGCTGGGGCTGTACCTGCACATCCCGTTTTGCCGAAAGCGTTGCAAGTTCTGTTACTTTAAAGTTTTCACGGATGTGACCGCGCCGGAAGTCCAGCGATACGTCGATGCCTTGTGCAACGAGATTTCAATGGTCAGCGAAACGGAGGTGATGAAGGACCGCCCCTTCCGCTTCGTTTACTTCGGCGGCGGCACCCCCAGCTTCCTTTCGCCGAAGCAACTGACGAAACTCGCCGAACGACTTCGCCAGCACATCACCTGGGACGGCGCCGAAGAGGTGACATTTGAATGCGAACCGGGGACGCTCAGCGAAACGAAGGTCAAAACACTGCGTGAAGAACTCGGCGTCACGCGGCTCAGCCTGGGGGTCGAAAATTTCTCGGACAAGCTGCTCGAAGAGAACGGCCGTGCCCACTTGTCCAAACAGGTTTTTCGGGCCTGGGAATGGATCGCCGAAGCCGAGTTCCCGAACGTCAACATCGACTTGATTTCCGGGATGGTCGGTGAAACCTGGGACAACTGGAAGGACAACATTCGTCAAGCCATCGACATGTCGCCCGAGAGTGTCACGATCTATCAGATGGAGTTGCCGTTCAACACCGTGATCAGCAAGGACATGTTGGAGAACCACACGACCAGTCCCGTGGCCGATTGGACCACCAAGCGTGCCTGGGTAGATTACGCGTTCAACGAATTCCTCGATGCCGGCTACAGCATCAGCAGCGCCTACACGGTCGTGAAAGATCCATCCAAGGTGAATTTCTCGTACCGTGATAATCTTTTCAAAGGCGCCGACTTGCTGGCCACCGGAATCGCCAGCTTCGGCCACGTCAGCGGCGTGCACTACCAAAACGTCGCCGCGTTGGAACAATACCTCTCGACGGTCGAATCGGGTTCGCTGCCGCTGGGGCGCGGCTACGTTCCGACCGATCACCAGCGTCTGATCCGCGAGATGGTCCTGATGCTCAAGCTCGGGTACCTGGACGTGAATTACTTCCAGAACAAATTCGGCGTCAATATTCTTGAGCGATGGAAGTCAGAATGGGACAAGTATGTTGAAGACGGTTGGGCGACGATCAGCGGGGACCGCATCGAGTTGACTCGCTACGGGTTGCTGCGAGTCGACGCCATGCTGCCCGTGTTCTTTGAGCCGGAACATCAGAATGTCCGATACACGTAGCACCGAATCGTTCACCTTTGCGATGGGTGAATTCGAAGCCACGTTTCCGCTGGACCGCCAATACGCCAAGAACCACATGTGGGCTCAATGCATCGAGCCCGACTCAGGTTCCCAGGACAGCACGTGGCGGTTCGGGTTGTCGGCCTACGCAGTTCGCTTGTTGCAAGACGTCTACTTTCTGGACTGGGAACTCGAAGCTCCGTCGGCGGTCGAGCACCGTCAGATGATCGGCGCGATCGAAAGCAAGAAGGCGGAAAGCGATCTGTACGCGCCCGTCGCCGGCACGCTGTCGGCGATCAATGAACACGTTCTTTCCGACCCTTCGCTGATCAACGCCGATCCCTACGGCGCCGGATGGATGATCGAACTGGACGTCGCCCCAGACGGCCCGGGCGTCTTACTGTCGCCCGATCAATACGCCGATCACCTGACCGAAGCGTGGAAAGTCGCCCAGCGAACGATCAAGGGTCAAGCGAACTTCTAGGCACGCACTATCAGCCGTTTGGCGCGAGCCTACGGGCCCACCGAGCGCGCTACCGGACGACGCCCGAACGCTGGCGCGAATCGGCTGATTTCAAACGATTATCAGCCGTTTGGCGCGAGCCTACGGGCCCGCCGAGCGCGCTACCGGACGACGCCCGAACGCTGGCGCGAATCGGCTGATTTCAAACGATTATCAGCCGTTTGGCGCGAGCCTACGGGCCCACCGAGAATCACGCAGCCTCACGATGCCCGAACGCTGGCACGAATCGGCTGCTGGGGAATTCGGCCGCTCGCCGCCTGATTGCGTGGACTCTTGGGGTTTTGGGGGGATGAGGGTACTCCAAATTGCACATCGGCGTTGCAGATTAGCTAAACTCGGGCCATTCCCCACTCTTCATTGCTTCCTCTTCATTCCCCACCGTGATCCCGCAACGATGCCTTTGTTCTCGAAATCCGCCGACCGGGGTGCCGGTCCGCCTGCTGCTGCGCGAAGACTAACTCGCCCCCGAATCGCTGTGTCCCGACATCGGATGCGTCGAAAACTGCAGGCGGAAACGCTCGAAAAACGGCAACTGCTGGCGGCCGAAATCGAGCCGAATGATGTGCCGGCCTCCGCCACCGCCCTGCCCCGCGGCGACGTCTTAGAAGGCACCATCAGCTCCACACGTGACGTCGACTTCTTTCGCGTCGATTTGAATCGCGGCGACCGCTTTTCGATCAACACGTTCAACGTCAACGCCCCCAGGTTCAGCCCCACGTTGCCTCCCGGACTCGAGATCCTGGATTCGAGCGGACGCACGTTGGTCACGTCCGATGACGGGGACGCCGCACGTTTGGTCGCGCCCGCGACGGGCCAGTACTTCATCCGCGTCGGTTCGGAAAACGTCTTCGGCACCTTCGTCGGCCCCTACGGCATGCAGAGTAGTTACACCGGGGCGCCGGCGAATTTCGAATCCGAACCCAACGACACCCTTGCAACGTCCGACGGTTTGAATGGGCGACTCGGCGATAAAGTCATCGGTCAACTCGCCAACGCCAGCGACCAAGACGTCTACTCAGTCAGCGCTTCGGCCGGTCAGACACTGGTGGTTTCTTTTGCCGGTTTACAATCAACCAGCCCGGCGGTCGAAGTTCTCGATTCGCTGGGCAACGTGATCGGCGAAAACCAATCGGGAACCGGAATCGTTCTGCAAATTCAAGACGACCAGCAAGTCTTCGTCGCGCTCTCGGGCGCGAACTCTTCCGGCGCCGTCTCCGGTGACTACGCGATGGTCGTTGATCTGGTCGACGACGCTCAGGCATTCCCCGACCTCGGCGACTCCTTCGAGTCGGCCGGACAGCTCGATACCACATCCTACCGGGGAAACTTCGTCGGCATCCTTGATGGTCCATCCGATCGCGACTTCTTTCAATTTGAAATCGACGACATCGAGTTTCTGCGGTTCGATCTGCAGCTCAGCGGCAGCGAACAAATCGTCGAGAGCGGCAAAGAAATGCGGCTGTACAACGCATTCGGCCAAGAGCTGATCTATTCGCCCAACGGCCGGATCTCGACCGAGGTCGACGACGCCCTGGTGCCGGGCAGCTACTTTTTAGAGATCCTCGCCGACAGTCCGATCGGTACGGGAGCCTACGCGGTCGAGTATGTGACGATCACCGATTTTTCGTTGCAACGCGACAACGCCGTTCACTTCATGGACTTCGACAGCACCGATGCGTATCTGGGATTCAATCGCGTCGCCCCGTACGCCGTTCCCGAAGCGATCGATTACTACCTCGGAACCTTCGATTCTCGTTACGGCGTCTACGATGCCGAAGCGACTCGCGACAAACCTGCGGCAGGAAAAGAACGCGTGGCCTCGGGAATCGGCAATTTCGGGGACATCGGAGCGGGCGGTTTCGGCGGCGGCTATCGCGGTGTGCGGAGCAGCAATGGCAACACCGTCAACAGTGCGAGGGAAACCTCCGCGACGGTCTTGCGGCGATTGACCACCACGACGGTGAACCATGAATTCGGTCACGCGACCGGTCTTCCGCACGCCCGTGACGTCCAAGCCTTCATGTCGTATGTCGGGACGAGCGAGTACTTGCCGGTCGGCGGCACCTATGCCTTTCAAGGAACCGATTCGCGGCGTCCGGGCAATCAAGTCTATGACGTCCGCGACTACTTGGATTTCATTCTCCAGCCGGGCTCCCAAGTCTACGTCTCCGAACAAACCGAACGTGCCGGCCAGGTATCCCTGGACAGCTACTTGCGGGAAATGTCGATCGATTACTCGCCGACCGCCATTCACGATGTCGGCGATCGGCCGACCGATGTGGTCGCCGGCGACTTCAACAATGACGGTCGAGACGACATCGTCATGTCCAGTGACACCGACGACAGCTTGCAGATCTTCATCGCCGCCGCCGACGGCACCCTGAGGGCTCCGTTGACGATCGCCGCCGGAGGAAACTTGGGATGGTGGACCGATGTGTTGGAGGTCGGTGACTTCGACAAAGATGGCGACGACGACATCGCGATGATCGTCAACGGCGCCCAACGCGTGTCTGTGTTGATCAGCAACGGGGATGGGACGTTCGCCCCCGCGTTCAATTATCCCCTGTTCGGCAATCCCAATGGGCTGCACGTTTCCGATTTGAACAACGATGGCGTCCTCGATTTTGCCACCACGGTCCGCAACGATAATTCGATCCGCGTTTACACCGGTGACGGAGACGGACGGTTCAGTTTTCTGACGCAATTGTCGACGGGAGTGGCACCCCACGGTGTGTCCTCGGGTGACTTCGACGGCGATGGCAACCAAGACTTGGTCAGCACCAACCTCACCAGCGATGACCTGACGCTCTGGTACGGAAACGGAGCGGGCGGATTCAACCGTCCCCTCGTTTTTGCGACCGGTGACGGCCCCGAGAGTGTGACGTCGGACGATTTTAATAATGACGGTCGAGACGACCTGGCCGTCGTGTATCGAGAGGACCGGGCGGTGCGCGTGTTCCTGTCCGATGCGTCGGGACGACCGGTCCAAGACGCGTTTCACGACACGCGAATCACCACACACTTCATCTCCTCCGATGACATCGACCAAGACGGATTCGAAGATCTGATCGTCGGCGGGTTTGGCAACACGCTCAAGGTTCAACTGGGAAGCTCCGACGGAACCTTCACCCGACCGATCTCCATTCAAACCGGCAACGGCGAAGCGGTCGGAGCGGTCGCGGATCTCGACGGCGACGGCGACAACGAACTGGCGATCACGAACTATTGGGAAGGAACACTGTCGGTTGTCGATGAGCCGGCCGAAGCGACCAAGAACGACCGGGTGGTCGTGTTCGCGATGATCGACAGCGACCGCGATGTCGACCAGTACACCGTCGATGTGGCCGCCGGCCAACGATTGACGTTCGACATCGATTCCGCGGAATTCCAATACCCGCTCGACAGCGTGATGTCGATTCTTGCTTCCGACGGGTCGCTGATCGCGACCAGCGATGATGCGACCGACGGCAACAGCGGAATCAAAAGTGTCGACCCGTTTCTGGATTGGACCTTTGCCAGCGACGACACGATCACCGTTCGCATCGAAGGCAAGCTGAGTTCGGCCGGTAACTACCGATTGAAAGTCACCCCGGGGCGTGCCATCGATTCGGTCGGTCCGACGGTGATTGCGATGCACCCCGACAACGGCGCTGTCGTCAACAGCACCCGGCAAATCACGTTCTATTTTGACAGCGTCCTGGACGAAACAACTCTGACGCCGGAAAACATCGTCGTCAGCGATTCGTCGGCGGGCGTGATCGCAGGGACCGCCGTCATCAATCCACTCGATTCGACCGTCGTCTGGACGGCCGACTCGCCGTTGACGCCGGGCGACTACACCATCCGGTTGGTCAGCGGCGCCGGCGGCATCACCGACCTGGCCGGTAACCCGCTCAACGGATTGGTGCAAGCGGATTACTCATTCCCCGATCGCAGCGGCAGCGCGACCTCGCCGACAGAAGACTTTGTCACCCGATTGACGATCAGCGGGACCGATACAACGCCGGCGAGTGTCCGAAGCGTCTCGTACATTCGAGACCCGTATAACGCCAGTCGCTTCGTCGTGCGGATGAGCGATCAATTGAGCATGCCCAGCGTTCATTCGGCAACCTACACGCTGCGGGGCACCGGATCGGATGGGCTGTTCGACACCGCCGACGACACCTTGACCGAACTGGACGCGACCTACGAGGCGATTAATTCGACGTTTAATTCGACGTTGAACCTCTACTCGCGGGGTGTGGTCGATTCGGGGCGCTATCGCGTCGAAGCGGACCTGGTGGACGTCGCCGGACACGACGTGCGTTTGTTCGAATCGGTGACGGTCTCCGGTAGCGTCGCCGAAGCGAACCTGTTCACCGACGCGGCACTCAGCAATCCCGGGCTGACCGGTAGCTACGTCAACACCAGTCTCCGCACGGTCGACGAGATGGACTGGAGAGCGACACAGGCAATTTCAGGAACCCGCATCGATCCCAAGGTCTCGTTTCTGCGTTCGGAGTTCGGCGTTCGTTCGACGGTCGGAATCACCGGCGGTGACGACGACGATTGGGACAACTTCTCCGTCCAATGGGACGGCTACGTCGTCGTGCCCGAAGACGGAGTTCAGTTGTTGACACGGAGCGACGACAGCAGCCGATTTTGGATCGACCTGGATCGCAGCGGCTCGTTTGATTCGGGCGAATTGTTTGACAACGGCTGGGGCAGCAACCAACCGCTATTGTCCGGCGAATTGACGCCCGGATTGATTGCCGGAACGTACCAGATTCGGATCCAATACCAGGAAACCGCTGGCGGCAATGAAATGCATTTCGAATGGATCCGTCCAGGTCGCCGCGTCGACGTCGGCGGATTCATCCACGGGCCGTCGGTCACCGACGTCTCGATCACACCGGGGTCCCACGTCTTTGATGACTCGATCGAGTCGCTCGACGTCACCTTTTCCGGCAACCTGGATCTCGGAACGTTGACGGCCGATAACTTTACGTTGCTGCAAAGCGATGATGCGACGTTCTTCGACGGTAACGATGTGGTGGTGCCGGACGCCGATGGATTGATCGGTTGGGATCCATCACGGAACGTGGCAACGTTGGAATTCGGCCAGTCGTTGCGTGCCGGATTTTACCTGTTGGAGGTCAACGGAGAAGCCGGCGGGATCACCAACTCCACCGGCGATTTGCTCGACGGTGAGTTTCTCAGCAATGCGATCTCGGGCAATGACAGCCTGTTTCTGTGGGACAAAAAGCCATCGGGGAACGGCATCGCCGGCGGCGACTTCCGGGCCGCGTTCTCGGTCTCGCGGCCTTTGCTGGATATCGAAATCAATCCCGGATCGATTAGCGAAAACGGCGGCCAGGCGATCGCCACCATCATCCGTCGCAATGCCGATTTGACGACGCCGATCGTCGTTTCGTTGTCCGTGTCGGATAATACCGAATTGCGGCTCGGGTCGTCGTTTGTGACCATCCCGGCCGGCGTCGACTCGGTCACGGTCCCCGTGTTCGGCGTCGACGATAGTCTGCTCGACGGGTCCCAGTTCGTCGGCGTGACGGCGATGGCCAACAACTTCCAAAGCGATGTCGCGTTTGTCGAAGTCACCGATTATGAGACCTTTGGCTTGCGATTGAGTTCCCGCACGGTGTTTGAAAATTCCGCGTCGGTCACGCTGACACTGACACGATTGGATGCCCGCCAAGCCGCAGTGGTCGACCTGACGGCCTCACGCTCTGACCAACTGTTGCTTTCCTCCAACCGCATCACGATTCCCGCCGGGCAAACTCAAGCGACGGTGACGCTCACCGGACGCGACAACCAGATCCTTGATGGCACACAAAGCGTCACGATCACCACGTTCAGCGTCGGGATGATTGACGCGACGACCACCCTGGACGTGCTCGATTACGAGCCGCTGACGTTGATCATCGACGAAGATTCCATCCGTGAGAACGGCGGCACGGCGACGGCACGGCTGACACGCACCGATACCAGCCAACCGCTGACGGCAACCATCGGGACCACCCCGGCCGGATTGTTGAGTGTTCCGGCGACGATCACGTTTGCCGACGGTGCGGTAACGTCGGATCCCTTTGTGATCACCGCCAACGACAATTCCACCCTCGATGCCATTCGGGTTGGAACCGTCACCGCGTCCGGCCCGGGTTACATCACAGCGACAGACACCGTCAATGTGACCGACTACGAAGAATTGACTTTGGTGACCGCATCGAATTCGATCGCGGAAAATGGCGGCACCATCGAGATGCAAGTCCGTCGCAGCGACCCACGTGGCAACACCGTGGCAACTCTGACGTCGACCAGTCCCGGCAGACTGGCCGTGCCGGGGGCGGTGCAGTTCGATGACGGAAGTCATCTCTCGCGACCGTTCTCTGCTGCCGCGATCGATAACGATCAATTGGAAGGCGACCAGATCGTCTCGGTGGTTGCTTCGGCGACGGGGTACCAACTGAGCCGAACGGAGCTGACCATTACCGATCACGAGCAACTGACACTCACCCGTCTCGGAGACCCTTTGGCGGAATCGAGCGGCACGGCCACCTATCGGGTCACACGTCCCGCCCCGGAAGGCGAAGCGGTTGTGGTCATCAGCGGCGGTGCATTTGACAGTCTGAGGCTGCCGTCAAGTGTTCGCTTCGGCGCCACGCAAACGGAAGTCTTCTTTACCGCAGAGGTCGTCGACAACCCGACGGTCGCCGGTGACCAACAGGTTGATGTCACCGTGGCATCGGCAGGCTACATTGCCGACACGTTAACCGAGACGATCGAGGACAACGACACTCCGCAGCTGGGGCTCTTGATCGATTCGATCCAGCTCGTCGAAGGTAGCCGACGGAGCATTGCCAGATTGACCCGCAATACGCTGCCGGGATTGACCGTTTCAATCACGCCTTCGGTCGCCGACGCGCTGCAACTGCCTTCCTCGGTCACGTTCCTTCCCGGTCGACCCACCGTCGCGTTTGAAATCGCCGCCCTGGACAACCAGGTCGTCGATGGCAGTCGCGCGATCGATCTGACGTTTGCCGGTGCCGGGCATCCGGACGAAGTGGTCACGATTTCGGTGCTCGATGACGAGGTCGCCGGTTTTGACTTTCTGACCTCGAATTTGCAGGTCACCGAAGGCGCCGCGCCCGGCGTGACGTCGCTGTCGCTATCGGTTCGACCGATCAGTGACGTCACGATTGCGATCGCGTCGAGTGACCCGTTGCAATTGGACGTTTCGCCGACGGAGTTGACCTTTACGCCCGACAATTGGTCGATCCCGCAGAGTCTGGAAGCGACCGCAATCAACGACTTCACGTCTGAAGGGGACACGCAAGTGACGCTGACCGCGACTGTGACGTCCGGCGTCGCGTTTGATGAACTGGAACCGCAAACGCTGAATGTCGATGTGATCGACGACGATGTGGCTTCGATTTGGCTTGAGGAGACCGACGGTTCGACGATCGTCAACGAATTCGGATTGGATGACCCGTTCTCGCTGGCGCTCCAAACGCGTCCGCTTTCCCCGGTGCAGATTTCGATCGACGGCGCGGCTGTGCCCGAGGCCGTGTTCACCCCCTCGGTCTTGACCTTCACGCCCGACAATTGGGATCAGCCCCAGGTCGTCGTGGTCAGCACCCCGCTCGACTTTGTTGCCGACCGGAACATGATCGGATCGGTTTACGTGAACATCGATCAAGATCAAAGTGACTCGGTCTATGCCGAGGCGAGTCGACGAATCATCGGTGTCGTTCACATCGACTCTATCCTCAGCGACCTCAGGATCCGCCAGGAAGGAGATCGAATCGTTCTGATCGACGAGATTAGCGGCGAAACGCTGCGCAGCACCGCTGTCGGAGACCCCGGTGGGGCCACCTTGGAAACCGGCGACCGCAGCGAATCGATCTTCGTCGAATCGTTGCCCGATCAGACGCAGCTCTCGATCCGGTCTGGCAACGGCAACGATCAAATTGCATTGTCCGAAATGACGGGCGGCGAGGTCGATGGCGGAGACGGTTATGACACGGTCACGCTGATCGCCGACGGATTGCTGCCACCGGAGCTGTCTGGCGGGGTGGTGTTGCGAAACATCGAACGACTTGATTTAACCGATTCCGCCATCCAAGCACTCGACTTGGACGCTCCGGCGGTGATCGCGATGACCGATGCCAACAACTCGCTACACATCAACCTCGGAGCGGAGGATCAGTTGACGTTGGCAAATGGTTGGCAGTTCGAAACGCCCATCAATGTCGCCGGTTACGCCACGCACCGATTGGTCAAAGACGACGCCACCATCCATGTGTCCAGCGGTTCCGTTTGGCAGAACCCCTTCAACCGCTTCGACGTCAACCGGAACGGCGAGGTGAGTCTGATCGACGCGTTGATCACGATCAATCGGCTGGCCGTCGATGGTCAGAATGAGTTGCCGTTGCTGCCGGAGATGAACACCTACCAATTCTACGACGTCAACGGCGACGGGTTGGCGACCAGTCGTGACGCGCTTGCGATCATCAACTCTCTCGCCGCCCAGGCCGGAAGCGAAGGAGAATCACCGCGGTTTGGAACCCTGCCGGCTGGGCCCGATGCGGCCGCCATGACCGCACCGGCTGGTGACAAAACATCACATTCGCTGTCGTCGTTGATGACTGACCCGATCAAGCCGACCGAGTTATCACCGGCTGATCCCGCCCCCTGGGCAGCCTGGAATGCCGATCGTGTCGACCAGGCCATTGACGCACTGACCGACGCGATTGGCGAGGAGGACGACGATGAATCGGAGTCCGCGGAAATGGATTGGATCGACCTCTGGGGTCCGTCGATCGGCTAGTTTGAGGCGGCTTGCGACGGGAACAAGGTTCATCGGCGACGGGCGCTTCGGTATACTCGGCGTCGATGACGGAGAATTCGATCGAAACGACGCTCGGCACGCCGGCGCAGTTCTTGCCCGGGATCGGTTCATTGCGCGCCGAGAAGCTTGCCAAAATCGGGTTGCGAACCGCGGGTGATCTGCTGTTTTGTTTTCCCCGCAGCTATGAATTCCCCGCGCCGCCGGCCCGAGTCGACCAGCTGCGCGAAGGCCAATCCGCTTCACTGGTCGGCACGATCGTCGATGCCGAAATCGTCTCTCGGACCCCTGGTAAATCGATTTTCGGCGCCGTCGTGCAAAACGATTCCGGTGCGGTACGGATCGTGTTTTTCAACCAACCGTTTCGCGCCGAGCAAATCACCTTTGACCGCCGAGTCATGATCAGCGGTGAACCGAAACTAAACGGCTTGCGGTGGGAATTTGTGCACCCCAAAGTGACACTGCTGGAAGACGACGAGGAAATCAAGAAGCCACGAATCCTGCCGATCTATCCGCTGACCGAAGGCGTCAAACAAAACGAGATGCGGCACTATGTCAGTGCGGCGATCGACGGTCTGTGCGGAACGCTCACCGAAGTCTTGCCGGTTGATCTTCGCGACCAGGCGACCGCAGCGCTTCGCGCGGCCGAGATCGATCTTCGGCTGCCGTTGCCGGAAATTTGCACCGCGATGGGCAGCATTCATTGGCCTGCCGATCAAAACGATTTGACGGCGGCGCGAACGCGTTTGGTCTTTCAAGAATTGCTGGTCATGCAACTTGCTCTGGCGATGCGGCGCCGCAAGCTGACCACGGACCTGCGGTCCACGCCGCTGCCCGCCTCGGCGATGCTGGACGCGCGCATCACCAATCGATTTCCGTTTGAACTGACGGGCGACCAAAAAGCGGCGATGAAAGACGTCGGTCGCGACATGGGCCGCCAGTTTCCGATGAACCGCTTGCTGCAGGGCGACGTGGGCAGCGGCAAAACGGTCGTCGCGATTTACGCAATGATGTTGGCCGTCGGCCATTCTCATCAAGCGGTCTTGATGGCGCCGACGGAAGTCTTGGCTAGACAACATTTCCAAACCCTGACTCGGATGCTGGCCGACAGCCGCGTCCGCATCGGGCTGTTGTGCGGTTCGCTGACCGCGGCGGAGCGGCGGGAAACGCTTCGCAAAACGGCGTCAGGAGAAATCGATCTGCTCGTCGGCACCCAAGCCCTGTTGTACGGTATCGAGTTCAAGAATCTGGGGCTGTGCGTGATCGACGAACAGCACAAATTCGGTGTTCGGCAACGGGTTCAACTTCGCAGCGGCGGTGTCGATCCCCATTACCTGGTGATGAGTGCGACGCCGATCCCGCGCTCGGTCGCGATGACGATCTTCGGCGACGTGGACTTAACGACGCTGCGTGAAAAACCGCCGGGCCGCGGCAGCGTGAATACTTACCTGGGTCGCGACGAGTGGCGCGATCGCTGGTGGACGTTCGTCAAAAAACAGCTCGATGAAGGCCGTCAGGCATTCATCGTCGCTCCCCGCGTCAGTGCGCAGGCCACCACGACGCGGGACGAGGTCGATGTCTTGACCGAAGACTCGGCGGCAGACGAAGATGTCTCCTCGGTGGAAACTGTCTACGAAGAGCTTCGCACGGGCACCCTGGCAAAGTACCAGGTCGGACTGCTCCACGGCCGACTGTCCAGTGATGAGAAGCGTGCGGTGATGGAGGCGTTTGCAGACGGCGAGACAGACGTCTTGGTCAGCACGACGGTGATCGAAGTCGGAATCGATGTGCCCAATGCAACGGTGATGACCATCCTGGGCGCCCAGCGATTCGGATTGGCCCAACTGCACCAACTCCGCGGGCGAGTCTCGCGCGGCACACACGCCGGACACGTCTGCGTGTTCACCGACGGTGAACAATCGCCCGAAGAGTTTGAGCGATTGAAAGTGTTAGAAAGCACCAGCGATGGGTTTGAACTCGCCGAAGCCGATTTCAAAATGCGTGGTCCCGGTGACGTGTTTGGTTCACGGCAAAGCGGCATGCCCCCGCTGCGGATCGCCGATCTGATGAACGACATTGACGTGCTGCAAGTCGCACGCGAAATCGCTCAGCAAACGATTGACGAAGATCCAGAGCTGTCGGACCCGAAGTGGGACGCGCTCAAGAAGCAACTGATGCGTCGCTACGGCAAACGTTTGGACCTGGGCGACGTGGCATAGCCGAAACCGTAGGTCACGCTGTGCGTGACGAGTGTAGGTCACGCTTCAAGACTTGTTCCCAGGCTCCGCCTGGGAACACACTGTCTTGGAGGCTCTGCCTCCACCTGACCGCCGGCGGAGCCGGCGCTGAATTGCGTTCCCAGGCGGAGCCTGGGAACGAGTCGCGACATGACATTTAGCGATGGATCGACCAGTAGTGCAGCGTCTATCGGTAGATGTCATGCGGGGGAGCCATGGACCGTCTGGCAATCCGCTTCCCTCGATCGATCTGATCGAACAGACGATCTC
>NZ_NTFY01000116.1 GCF_002289565.1 Rhodopirellula sp. SM50
GTGGTCAAAGTCACAGCGGCCGTAAATCGCTCCTCACGAACAACCACAGTCCATTCTAATGGAACTGTATTTTCGTTATACGAGCGGCCGGGCATGCTGGCGGCGCCCGAGGCCTTACGGCCTGCGGCTCACCAGATCCCAGCAAATCGACCAGCCGTCGACTCAGCGTGGTTTTTTGCGACCGCGCGCTTTGGAGCCGACCAGGGTCACGAAGTACCCCTCTTGGGTCACTCGACCGGTCTCGTCCAGCAATTGTCTCAGCCAGCGCACCTTGACGGCGCGACGACCGTGGGGCTCGATCTGAACAATCTCGTTGCGTCCCTGAACACGATCACCAAAGAAAACCGGTGCGACAAACCGCCAGTCTTCCACCGAGACAAAGGCCAGCGTGGATGCTTTGGGATAATTCGTGCCCAGCCCCGCCAACACGCTCAGCCCCAGCAATCCGTGTGCGATCGGTTTTCCGTACGGAGAGGCCGATCCCTGATCGCCGTGCAGCGGCGTGTGGTCGCCGGTCAGGTCGGCGAACGCCTGCACATCGCCGTCGGTGATCTCACGCGATTCGGTCAACCAAACATCGCCGACGGCCAAGTCTTCCGCGTACAGTGTCGGATCGGCAGGAGGGGTCGGATTGGCCGGTCGGGTCGAATCGGCCGGAGGGAGCGCCTCGAGCGGCGTGGCGGTCGAAACCAGATGTGTCGTCTGCGGGTCTTCGGCGCTGACAAGTTCGGTTTGTTCCGAAGTGATCCGAAAGATCGCTGCGTGTGGATCCGTTTTGGCGTCCGTTTCGTTGGCAGTTGATTCGGTCATCAGGACTACGGCGATCTAAGGTGACGGAGGGGGAACGCGCATCGTCACGCGACGGGCACCATCATGCCGCATGTGGTCCGGTCTTCCTAGGATTCAAAGACGTCATTCTTTAGTTTTTCCCCTCATTTCTCGATCTTTTTCGATTGCGGCGACCGCAACGGCCCGGCCGGTTGGGGGACGTCGGTAGACTCGGTAAGCTAGTGGTTTATGACGTCTCCGCCCCCGAGCGGAGAAGGGATAAGATAGAATGTCGACATGCCCGCTGCCGTTCCGGCCGGGCGATTGAAGCCTGCTTGCTTTCTTCCCACTCCCCACCCGCGTCTCCCGCCATGACCACACGGATCTCGCTTTGTCTCGCTCTGTTTGCCCCAATTTTGTGCACCTTGCTGGCGACAGGCGGCGAGGCCGATGCCGGCAAGCCGGTTGAATTCTCGGTGCGAATGCTTGCGTTGGACGCCAATGAGGGGATTGCCGCGGGCGACGTCGATGGCGATGGCGTGACCGATTTGGTGGCCGGTCGCCAGTGGTACAAGGGCGGCGATTGGGCAGCGCGGCCGCTTCGCAACATCGACGACTGGAACGGTTATGTGCAGAGCAACGGCGACTACTTGTTTGACGTCAACGGCGACGGTCGGTTGGATGTCATCGCAGGATCATTTTTGCCAACCGAGGTCCATTGGTACGAGAACCCCGGCGAAGAAGCATTGCGATTGGGAAAACAATGGCCGGCTCACCTGTTGAAAGACACCAAGAAGTCTCAGAACGAAGGTCAGCTGTTTGAAGACTTAGACGGCGACGGACGCCCCGAATGGATCGTCAACAGTTGGAAAAAGGATTGCCCCATGATGGTCTATCGGTTGATCGATCGAACCGGCAACCAGGAACCGGCGGCCGACGACGTCAAAGCAGCCGGCAAACCGGGCGCCAAGAAAGCCGCTGCCAAACCGGAGAACTCGGCCAAGTATTCGCTCGTCGGGCACACCCTGGGCGAATCCGCCAATGGCCACGGTGTGGCCGTCGGTGATTTGAACGGCGACGGGAAAACCGATGTCTTGGTCGGCCAAGGTTGGTATGAACAGCCGCAATCGGATCCCTGGGGCCAACCCTGGATCTTCCACGCCGACTGGGATCTGCACAGCTCGCTGCCGATGATCGTGACCGACCTGGACGGTGACGGTGATAGCGACCTGATCATCGGTAAGGGACACGATTACGGATTGTCATGGTGGGAACAAACCGATCCGGACAAGGAAACCGGCAAGCTTCAATTTCAAATTCACGAGATCGATTCCAGCTACAGTCAGCCGCACACCCTGGCTTGGGTGGATTTGGATGGAGACGGCAACAAAGATCTGATCACCGGCAAACGCTATTACGCCCACAACAGCCGTGATCCCGGCGGCAACGAGCCGCCTTGTTTGTACTACTACACTTGGGATCAAGAATCCAAATCGTTCGAGCGTCACACCATCGACGAAGGTCACGTCGGCTGTGGATTGCAGATCGTCGCCGAAGACCTCAACGGGGACTCCAAAGTGGACATCGCCGTGGCCGGGAAAAGCGGCACGTATCTGTTGTTGGCCCAATGAGTCCTTCCGACGCTCCCCCGTCGCTCACGCTTCGTCAGGCGCAGGACGAGGTGGACCATTGGATCCAAACCATCGGAGTTCGCTACTTTGACGAGCTGACCAATTTGGCGCAGCTGGTCGAAGAGGTCGGCGAGGTCGCGCGGATCCTCTCACGCACCTGTGGCGAGCAATCGTACAAGTCGAGCGATCAACCCGGCGACTTGGCCGATGAGTTGGCCGACGTCCTGTTCGTGACGATCTGTCTGGCCAATCAGTCCGGGATCGACCTGACCGCAGCGCTGCGAGCGAATTTGGAAAAGAAAACCAAACGCGACAAAGATCGCCATCGCAGCAACGACAAATTGCGGTAGTGGCGTAAGCTTCCAGCTTGCGTTGCCGCGTAGGGCATGCTGTGCATGCCCGCGGTCAGGCATCAGAGACTTGTTCCCAGACACCGCCTGGGAACGAGTCGCGACATGACATTTGGCGACGGATCGACCGCTACGTCTCCACGCCCAACTTCCGCAACACGAACAGGCCTTCCAGCAGTTCTTTGTCAAAGGGTAGCGGGTCGTCGATGTCGTAAGCGAAGTCGAACGATTCGACCAATTCGAATTGGTCGCTGACTTTTTTGAACAGCCGTTTCAATTGCGTCGGCGTGTAGAGCCGCAAGGGAAACTCGCTTTGGATGCGGATGATTTCCCCGCTCGACTTGACGGCTTTCAGTTTGACGCGAAGGGTTTCCAGGCGTTTCTTTTCGTCGGTGTGGGGGACACTGATCGTGGTCGTCAACGTCGTCCCGGCTTGACTCATCTTGAATCGCTCGACGACCGCTTCATAGTCTTCTTCGGGCACCAGGTGCATGCCCAAGATATACAGGCCGCCGGTGGCAATGGAGTCGGCCATGCTGCGCAGGTGGGCGACGGCGTCTTTTTCGGTCAGCAGGTGGCGGAACGTGTTGTAGGTGCAAAACGCCGCATCGAATGGCTGGTCAAACTGCAGGTGCGTCATGTCGCCCTTGACGCAGGTCGCCTGAAGCTTTCGCCGTTTCAGTTTGCGGCGCATGTAGTTTAACATCGCGTCGCTGAGGTCCAGCCCCGTCGCGTCGTACCCTTTGGCGGCCATCGCCACGACCAGCCGTCCGCTGCCGCAACCGGGTTCAAAAACACGCCGCACCTTGCGCTCGGCAAACCGCTGGAAGGCTTCTTCAAAAAACGCGACTTCGACCGGCGTCTCTTCTCGAAACAGCATGTCGAAGTATTGGGGGTGGTCGTACCAGTTTGCCAAGGTCATGCTCAAATGGTGTAACGTAACGCGACGCCAAAGACGCGAACTCTTAATTCGCTCCGTCGCCGTTTTCCGATGCCGGTTCAGGGGAGTTTTCAGCCGAATCTTCAGCCGAATCTACAGCCAGGGGAACGATCTTTCCGAACAGGTGCCCGCCGTGGTCTCCGTGTTGCCAGGTTCCGGCATAGCGACCGGCTTGGGGACCGGGTTGAATCAAGACGCGGGCGTCGAAGGTGCCCATACCGGGGATCCACAGCGAATCGAGCGTGATCACCGGCGTCTTGCCGGCCCACACGATTTTTAGATCCATCGGCAGTTCCTGGTCGACGTTGCCGTACTTGATTCGCGCGGTGAACCGATACAGATCCGCCGCGGGAAGTTTTTCGCAGGACTTAATCGTGTACGCTTCGGTCTTTGGCGCCCCGTCCTTTCCATCGACGGTGAACTTGCCGATGAACTGAGTTCCGCTCAAGTACTTCGCCAATCGGGTTTCTCGCGACGTGGCTTCGTCGGCAAACGCGGAACCCGAAGCGATCAAACCCACAGCCAGGATGGCGAGCAAAAGTCGAAAGACGTGGTTGGTCATGATGGCACCTCAAAGTGAACAATGGGATGCCATCAGTCTAACGTCGTCGCCGAGCGAAGAGTAAGGGCCGGTCGGAAAAGGCGGATTCGGCAACCGCTGGTGTGCAGGCTTTAGCCGCCCGCTGCTGCTGCGAGGGATGTCGATTCTTTTACTGCACGATTTGGCAACCGATTTAGATTCTCTCCCTCTGGGAGAGACGGCGTTTGCGCAGCAAGCAAACGCCAGAGAGGGCCGGCGCTGCGAACGTCTTGGAACCGAACGGAAACTCAGGAAACTCAGTGTCGGATCTAGCCAGTGGGATAGGCTTCCAGCCTGTCATTCCAACGTCGACAGGCTGGAAGCCCATCCCACTCCTTCTCCGTTGCTCGCTTACGGACTGACGATTTCGTTGGTCCGTTGCACCCGTTCTTTTTGTTGCTTGAACATCTCGGGTAGATCCACGGGCCGCCGACGCGAGGGGCCTGGGACCGGCTCGGGTTCCCAATCTTCGCCACGCACCGCGGAACCGAACGGCGTGGTCAGCGAATCATCGAGCGTCTTGAGGTACGCTTGTAGTTTCCAAGCGGGGATCACGGTCACACCGGCTTCGGTTGCCCGCTGCTTGGCCTCACCGAGCGCCGCCAATTCGGCGGCGGCGACGTCTTCGTCACGCCCTTCGATTTTGGGCGATTCACCGACGACCAGGAAGCGAACGCTGGGGTCGATTCGGCCGGTCCGCTCGCCGTTGTCCGCGATTTCCGCACCGGCTGCTTTGATCATGCCTTCCAGGACGTCGTTGTCCGGGCGGCCATCGTCATCGATATCGATGCCGCCGGCCAACGCGATGCGTACGGTCCGTCCGGGAGCCCAAAACGGCGAGTAGACGGCGTCGCCTTCGATGATCGGGTTGCCGACTTGGGGCATCGCCACGACGCGAGCTTCGGCCAAGTGGGGGCCGAGGATCTTGGTGACCTGGATGGACGCCTTGATGTCGGCGTCTTGAAGCCGCGCGGTGTCATCGCGATCGACCACACCGAAGGTGATCCCTGGTCGCAACGCGTCGGCCGAGCCCAGGTTGATCGAGACGATTTTGCCGCCGCGGAGGACGTAGCGGATTTCGCCCTGGACGGTTTCGAACCTGCCTCCACGAAGCTTGTTCAGTTCCAGCTTTTGCGTTTCGATCGTGTTTTCCAGAATTTTGGTCTGGGCGAGCAGGCTGTTGACTTCGGTGCCGGCCTTGCGTTGGAACGCCTGCAGCTCGCGTTCGCTCTTGGTCTTGCTGTCCTTGGCTTGCTCCATCTTGGTCAGCATGTCGTTTCGATAGGTGGCGAATTGGGTTCGCTCGTCTTCGAGTTGTTTCGCCAGGTTTTCGCGTTCGGTTTCCGCTTTCTGTTGAGCGGCACGGGCGGTCGCGACATCGGCGGCGGCTTGGGCCCGGATCTTGTTGGCGTCGTCGCGAGCGACCCCGTATTGCTCGTTGCGGTCGCGGATCGCGTTCATGAAGTAATCGACCAGTGCGCCGTAGTGACGGTCCTGGATGCCGACGTCTTGGCCGAACACCTGCATGTCGTTATGGAACTGGGTGGCCAGCGCGTCGAATTCCGGATCGCCACTGCTACTGTTGGCAAAGGAATCGAATTCGTCCTGGGTCATCTGCTCGGCACCGAGCATCTTCTGCATCGTGATGTTCTTTTCCTCGGCGTTTTTCAGACCGTTTGAGACGTCGTTCAGGCGATTGGCAATGGTCGCCCGTTCGTCCGCTTGGCCGCTTCCCCAACTCCAGAGGATAAAGTTCAGGGCAAGAGAGAGGACCAGCAGAATCAAACAGGTGATTAAGCTGCCGCGAATGACTGAATCGTCGCGTGCCGCCATGGGAAACTTCCGAGCGAAAAGTGGAGAGGATAGGAGAAACCGACTGGATGGACGTCTCACACACCGCTCGGCGCCATCAAACGACAGCGGCAAACGGCAGGAAATCCATCCACAGAATATTCACAAGTCTGCGTCATTCTAGCATTTCTGCCCGAGAATAACCCAGCTTCCCGGTCCGACTGAGCGGGTTTTAGCGCGCCGGAGTGACGAAGACAGGTGATTCCTGTCTGATCTGGCGACATCCGGGGGGCTGAGCGAACAAAACTCGGCGGCAAATCTTGGGCGGAAATCTGGTCGGAAAATCTCGGCCGCGGCAGACGGTCAGGTACCAATGGCACGGGCATCAGCGTTGGTGTGCAGGCTTTAGCCCAATACCGCTAAATTAAGCGTCGTTTCTTCAGATGAGGGCCCGTAGGCTCGCGCCAAACGGCTGATATTCGTTTGAGATCAGCCGGTTCGCGCCAGCGTCCGGGCCCCCTCATTCATGTTCACTTAGCGGTATTGGGCTTTAGCCGCCGGCTTCGCTGCTTCGCAGCGAGTGGGATGCGCCTCAAGGCTGGACACCAACGGGTGCTGAATCCCGTTTGACGAATGCCCGTGCCATGCGTATCTGCCCCTCTGTTCCGCACGCGTTGTTTAAATCGCGGAACCTTTTGGTGGGCGAGTGGTTAAGATACAAAGAGCGCCTCGAGTATCGCCCCCCCGGGCTGGTACGCTGTTGCTGCTCGTCCAGGCAAGGCCTCACAAGCGGCGTGGGTCGCCCGACCCCCTCGCACGTCCGCTGGTGATCAAACGGGCGGAGCCCCTTTCCCCTTTCGGAACCCTTCCCAGACTCATGCAAATCCAATCCATGTCACGTCCATCGTCCCCGTTTGCCGCTTCCCCCCGTCGTCGCCGCCATCACCGTCGTGCCGCCCGACACGCTTTCACGCTGCTTGAGCTGTTGCTGGTGCTCGCCATTCTCGTGGTCCTCGGTGGCATCGTCGCGGTGAACGTCGTGGGGACCGGTCAGGCCGCCAATGCCGACGCGACGATGGCTCAGATGAAGATGCTCAAGTCGAACATTGACATGTTCCAGATCCGCATGAACAGCTTGCCGCAAACCCTGGAAGAACTCCGTGACGGACCGTCCGATGCGGCCAAAAAGGCAAAGTGGGTCGCACCGATCATCACCGAAATCCCCAAAGACGCCTGGGGCAATGACATCGACTACAGCGTCAACGGGAACAGTTACGAACTCCGCAGCGGAGGCATCGACGGCCAAAAGAACACCGAGGACGACATTGTCGTGACGCCGTAGGCGGCGAGCATCGTCGCAGCACTCGGCAGAGCGTGGAGGGTTTCGCCGTCGGATGACTTTTCCATCCCGGAGACGGACCCCGCTGCTGACATGCTACGTAGTGAAGCATTGATTCCCTGCGTTTTACCAGGTGTTGGCGGCAGGGCGCAAGCCGTCCGGTTGCTCATCGTTCCCGAAACACCGGAGGGCTCGCGCCCTACCGCTAAAAAACGCTTCACAGCGTTACCTGACATGGCCGCACTTGAGAGAGATCGCACACGAGAACGACAAAGCGGTTTTACGCTGCTGGAGTTGCTGTTGGTCTTGGCCATTCTTTCCGTCCTCGCATCGATCGCCATCCCGCAAGTCGCGTGGTTGCTCGGTGACCGACGGATCGTCCGCGGGGCCAAATTGATCCGTGAAGAATTGATGTTGGCGCGTGTCGACGCGATGCGGCAAGGCCGAATCTTGATGGTCGATGCGATACTCGAATCCAATCAGCTCCGCGTCCAGCCGTATTTCTCACTGGCCGACTCCGTCAACGCGATCGACCAGACGGGCACGCAATCGGCTCTGTTGTCCGGCGCCGAACAAGCTCAATTTGTTCCGGTGATCCAAGACGAATCGAAAATCCGTCAGGTGGATTTGCCCGACGACGTCGTGGTCAAAAGCGTGTCGGTCGTATCCGCAGCCCGGGCGATGGAGATCGAGCAGGCGACGATGAGCAACCAAGCCGAAGGATACAGTCAACCGATTTTGTTTTACCCCGACGGGACCACCAGCACGGCCGCGGTGATGCTGATGCATCCCGAGCACGGGCAGATCACCATCAAGCTGCGCGGCATCACCGGCGACGTCACGATCAGCGATGTGGGGGCCAATCAATGATTGTCTCGCAAGCACCGCTACGAGCGTCATCGAAAGCAGCGATGCGACGTCGTGGGGGCGGTTTTTCGCTGTTGGAAATGATTTTGGCGTTGGCCATCCTCGGCAGCAGTCTGGCCGTCCTGGCGCAAATCGCCGGGACCGGCGTGAGCGCCGCTCGCGAAGCCCGCGCGCTGGTGACCGCCAGGATGATCTGCCAGTCCAAATTGAACGAACAGCTGTTGAACCTGCAGGCGGGGCAATCGCCGACGACGATCGTCGAAGCACCGGCCGAGTCGTTCGACAGCGCATCGACCGAAACGTTCGTCTACACCGTCGAAGTCATGCCCGGCCAACTCGATGGATTGCTTTCGATACGCGTCACCGTGTTGGCTCGCGCCGGCGACGGCACCGAACAATTGGCCGCCTTTGCGCTCGATCGCTGGGTGATCGACCCCGCACTGGGGCTGGAAGAAGCCGAAGCGGAAGAAGAGGCCGCGCGCGAAGAAATCGCCAACGGCGGTGAGGAGCCGCTGACATGATTCCATCGAACCTGACCAAGACACCTCGGTTCGGCCGGTTCCGACGGCGACGCGGTTTCACGTTGCTGGAACTGTTTCTGACGCTGTCGATGGCCGTCGTCTTGATGACGCTGGTCAACGCGGCGTTCCGATTCTATGCCGTCGACATGGATTCCAGTGACATGGACATGCGACGAACGATGCTGGCCGCAGCCGTGATGCAAATGATCGAAGATGACTTGCGGGCGTCCCTGCATCCGGAACCGCTGGACACCAGCGCGCTGGAAACCTTGCTGGCCAGCACCGCCGCTTCGGCCACAGGCGGTGGCAACACCGGCGATGCGGGCGATCCCGGCGACGCCGAGGCCGCCGGCATGGACGATCCCACACTGGAAGAAGAATTGACCACATCGGTGTCGGGAGTCGCCGTGCTGCAGACGCCCGGTTTGATCGGAGACCAGTACCAATTGCAAGTCGACACCAGTCGCCTGCCGCGGTTGGAAGAGTATGCCGTGCTGATGGACGTCGACCCCGGCAACCTGGCCGATTTGCCCAGCGATCTGAAAACGGTGACTTACTACGTTCAGGCGGCCGATTCGATCGGGATCGAGGATCCGCTTGCCAAGTTGGATGCGACGACATCGACGACCGCCGGCGGCTTGGTGCGACGCGTCTTAGATCGCTCCGCAACGACGTTCGCATCGACCTCGGGCAACCTCGCGGCACTCGGCCAGACCGGCGAATTGCTCGCCCCCGAAGTCACCGGAATCGAATTCTCCTACTGGGACGGCGTGACCTGGCAAATCGAATGGAACAGCGACGAACTGGGGGAACTTCCCTTGGCCGTCAAAATCCAAATGGTCATGGTCGACCCGCTGGTCGCCGAGAGTGAACAGGAACCGCGGGTGTTTCAGCATGTGGTCAAACTGACGATGGCCAAGATCATCGAAGAAGAAGACGAAGAAGACCTTTCGGGGGTAGGCCTCTGATGGATTCAGCAACCAAACTCAACACGCAACGTCCACGCAAGCGGCGAGGTTTTTTCCTGGTGCTGGTGTTGTTGGTCGTTGTCGTCGCCACGCTGTCGGTGTACTCGTTCACCGGCGTGATGGTCGCCTACGATGACGCCGCGTACCTGTCCGGTGACTTGGTCCGGGCCCGTGTGGCTGCCGATTCCGGCGCCGAGGCGATTCGTTTGATCTTGTCTCAACCCCGGATGATGCGGGACGACATGGGAGGCGTTTACAACAATCCCAACCTGTTCCAGGCGATCGCGGTTTCCAATCAAGACGCGGCCAACGTCTGTGATTTCTCCGTCCCCGCGCCGGATCTGAATGAGAACGGCATGCTCAGCGGAATCCGGTTCGGGTTGCAGGACGAATCGGCTCGCTTGAATCTCAACACGTTGACGGTCTTGGATGAAAACTCCGAAGGCTTGATGGCCGCGCTCAGCCTGCTCTCGGATCCCGACAGCGCGGACGCGATGCCCGACAGTATCGCCACCGCGTTGCTGTTGGCTTTGCCGGGGATGACCGAAGAGATCGCTGATTCGATCATGGACTGGCTGGACGCGGACGACGAAGTGCGACCCTACGGTGCCGAGCTGGAATACTACAGCGGACTGCCGACACCGTACGAACCAACCAACGGCCCGATCAGTAGCGTCGAGGAACTGTTGCTGGTCAGCGGGATGACGCCGACACTGCTGTTCGGTGCCGACACCAATCGCAACGGCGTGCTCGATCCCGACGAACAGCAACGCTTCAACGTCACCGTCGACACGCCCGGTGCACTCGGACTGGCGGCCTATTTCACGATTCACGGCCAAGAAGCCAACAAGCAGCGCGACGGCACGTTTCGGGTGAACATCAACGCGGACGATTTGGAAATCCTCTACGAAGACTTGACCGATGTTCTCGGCGACGACGACTACGCCAGTTTCATTTGTGCGTACCGCATGTCGGGGGCACCGTCGACGTCCGTCGCCGAAGCGGCTCTGCCGGATGCAGCCAACGCCGCACCGGGTGACGAACCGGCCAACGATGGAGGCATCTGGACGGCGGACTTGCTGGAGAATTTTGATCTGTCGGCCGGCGGCGGAATCGAGTTCACCCAGGTGCTCGATCTGATCGACGCCACAGTCACCGTCGGCGGAGGCGACGACGCGGTGACCTACCGCAGTCCGTTCACGTTGCTGACCGCGGGCATCTACCTGCCGCTGATCATGGACAAACTGGTCACCGGCGACACGCCGGCGATGCCCGGTCGGATCAATGTCAACGAATGCCCCGCGGAATTGTTGTACGGCATCCCGTTTTTGACCGAGGAACAAGTCGGCATGATTCTGGAGGCCCGCGGGACGGAAACCGACGACGAGAACCGGTTCTACGAGACCTGGTTGATGGTCGAAGGCATCGTGACGCTGGCGGAAATGAGAAACCTGGTACCGCTGCTGACCGGCGGCGGCGACGTCTATCGGGCCCAGATCGTCGGCTACTTCGAATCGACCGGCTTGGCCCATCGCCAAGAAGTGATCATCGACGCCACCACCGTGAACCCCAAAATCGTTTCCTATCGAGACCTCAGCCATCTCGGTCGGGCGTTTGACGTTTCCGTGCTCGGAATCCGCAACACGGCCGCGGTGTCCGGTGACCCACCCGCCACCTCCCAGTAACCGCGTCCCAGTAGCGTTTCCCAGCCAGCCCAGCCGAGACTGACCGTGCGTTTTGACCTTATCGAACTACACTACCACCATGCCTAAACGAATAGCCCTCGACTATGACGACCGCGAATTGCGGATCGTCGTCGCCAACTGCAACGGTTCCAAGGTGCAGGTGACCGATGCACAGGTCATCCCGATCCCCGAAAACGGATCGGTCTCGGAAAAGCTCCGGGCCTACATCAACAGCGAGGGCCTGCAGAAAACGGAAACGCTCGTCACGATCGGTCGCGGCAAGGCGGAGTTGCGAGAATTGCAGCTGCCTCCGGTGCCCGACGACGAGCTTCCGGACATGGTGCGATTTCAGGCCATCCGCGGCTTTGCGTCGGCCAGCGAACGCGCGATCGTCGACTTTTTGGTGACCCGTCGCACCAATGAAAACAACACGCTGATCGCGGCGGCCGTTTCTCCAGGGGACATGGATCGCGTCCGGGAACTCTGCAAGACATCGGATTTGTTTCCCAAACGCATCGCCTTGCGTCCCTTATCGGCCGCATCGTTGTACTTGCGAGGCCAGAAGACGCCACCGATCTGTGTTCTGATCGACCTGCTCAACGATGACGCGGAAATCGTGATCGCGCGGGACGGAAAGGTGATTTTCGTCCGTACCGTCCGCTTGCCCTCCGAAGCGAGACATCGCAGCGGTGCGATCGCGAGTGAGTTGCACCGCACCATGGTGGCCTGCGGCGAGACCTCGACGCCGGATCGGATCGTGGTTTGGGGGACCGAGTCGGTGCACTCGGGTGACATCGCGGCGATCAAGAGCACGATCAGCTGTGAAGACGTCCAAGCGGTCAATCCGTTTGATCTGGTCAGTCTGCAGATCGATCGATCGGCCTTGCCCGAGCACATCGGCCGCCTCGCACCTCTGGTCGGTCTGCTCGCCAGCGACGAAACGGCTCCGGAAACGCTGATCGATTTCTTGAACCCACGCAAGAAGCCGGAAGAGGAACCGGATCGTGTCCGCCGCATCTTGATGATCGCCGGACCGATCGCGGCGGTTTTCTTGGCCGGCTTTTTCATCTACCGGCAATTCGCCCAGTGGGATCGAAAGATCGCCAACGCGACCAACGAAGTCAACTTGTTGTTGCCCTCGGCCGAAGCTGCCCAAGAGAGCATCAAGCGAACCGAAACCATCGACCAGTTCCTCGACGGTGACATCAATTGGTTGGACGAAATCAGACGGCTGGCTGAGAAAGCACCGCCGAGTGACAAGATGATCGTCCGCAATATTTCCGGCACCGCCAGCATTCGCGGCGGAGGCGGCACCCTCCGCATCGTCGGCGCCGTCACCGAGCCGAGTGTGATCGACGAATTGGAAGAAGCACTGCGTGATCCGACCCACGGTGTCGTCGGCAAGGGATCGCAAGAACAAAAAGGCCAAGACACCTACGCGTGGACGTTTACCGAGTCGGTGATGATTTCAGGCGAAACGATTCGCAACACCCGCTACCAGCGCATGGCGGAGCGGATCGCGGAAGCGGAATCCCAAGCCGCTGACGATCCGCCCACCGCTGCCGAACAACCGGTTTCCGAAGAAACCCAATCCGAAGCTGTTCAACCCGAAGATCAAGACTCCGAAGATCAAGACGCTCCGCAGCAGCCGTCCACCCCTGAGCAGCCGTCCGACGAAAACGCCACCGACACGGCGGAGGTCCAAGCATGAACCAACGTGAGAGAATGTTAGCGATCTTGGTCGGCGGACTGTTTGTCCTCGGGCTCGGCCAATGGGGATTGACGAAATACCAAACCGCCATCAAGCAGCGGCGTACCCAGTACGAAAGCCTTCAAGAACGCCAGGTCCAACTGGCCGAACAACGCAACCAAGGCGCGTTGGCCGATCGGCAAATGGGCGAGTACCTGGTGCGATCGTTGTCCAGCGACGTGGAGCGTGCCCGCAGTGATTACCAAAGCTGGCTGTTTGATGTCATCGAAAGCCACAACCTCAAAGACGCCAAGGTCGACAGTGGACGGACCGTCCCCGTCGGCGATCTGTACCAACAGATGACGTTTCTGTTGACCGGCCGCGCCGAGGCGCCGGAGATTTTTGATTTCATGCACGAGATCCAGTCCAAAGACTACCTGCACCGGATTCGCGAGTTCGATCTCAAACCGTCCAAGACCGAATCGGGGTTCACGATCAGCATGACCATCGAAGTGGCTTCGTTGCGGAACGCTCCGGTCGATGCCAAATCGCCCGAAACGGATGCCTGGCGCGTCGACCCGGATACGTTGGCCTACAGCGATCCGATCTTGAATCGCAACCTGTTCGAGCCGCCCAACCGGGCGCCTTCCTACGACGGCAGCCGGACCGTGGAGGTGACCAAGGGACGCAGCGAAGCCGTGTCGTTGGTCTTCAAGGACGCCGAACAACACCGGTTGTCGTATGAATTGGTCGATCCGCCGGAGGTCGTCTCGATCGACGATCGCAGTGGCACGTTGCGCGTCCGCAGCGATGAACTGACGGAGTTCGACGTGACGGTACGCGTCACCGATCACGGCTACCCCAAACGCACCGTCGAGGAAACGTTGCTGGTCAAAGTCGTTGATCCTCCTCCGCCACCGCCGCCGGAAACGCCGCCGCTGGAATTCGACGATGCCAAACAGACCTATCTGACCGGGTTGGTGCAGGGTGCCGAAGATTGGACGGCCTGGATGAATGTTCGAACGCGTGGCACGACGCTGAAATTGCGTGTCGGCGACGAATTTGAAATCGGCAGCGTGCGTGGGGTCGTCGAATCGATCGACGCGGACGCTGTGAAAATCAAGATCGGCGACAAGACCATCACGCTGACCAGCGGCGGAACACTCAAATCCGCCGTCGATTCGGTGGAGTGATCCCCGGTGGGAGCGGCTTCCAGCCTGTCAAGTGCTGCGGCGAACCAAGCGCCGTTCGGGTTCGTGACGGATCGACAGCAACGGAATTTCGAAATCAGCGATGACTCAATGAGTCCTTCCGACCGTGATTCCGTCTGCTGATTGACGGTCAATGGGTTCGAGCACCCATCTTTTATTGAACCAAAAGTATTGTTCCGGATTGGCGCAGATCGCCTCCTCCAACGGCAGAATCGTCGCTCGCATGATGCGTTCGGCGTCGTCATTGCGGTCAATCTTTCGATTCGGCATGATCAAGGCATTTGAAATGCAGCTGCAAGGGCTCGCGCCCTACCGCTACAGCCTGGAGAAACACAGCAAATCAACGCCTCACGGCGTTACCCTTTGTGACAGGCTGGAAGCCTATCACACTGGGTGGCTACGATTGACGATCGAACTTCTTCAGCTTGCGATCCAACGTGCTTCGTTCGATGCCCAGGATCGCGGCCGCGCGACTTTTGTTGCCATCGGTGTGACGGAGCACGCGTTCGATATGCGATCGTTCCAACTCGGCCAACGAAATCTCGACCGGACTGGATGCGGCGATTGATTCCGCGTCGCCCGTGCCCGCCGACATGGCCGGCGTCAGCAAGAGGTGTTCGGCATCGATCGTCGAACCGCTGTTGAGCACCACCGCGCGTTCGATCACGTTGCGCAGCTCGCGGATGTTACCGGGCCAGCGATAATCCAACAGCATCCGTTTGGCCGCGTCGGTGATCGTCGTGATGCGTCGGCCCATCTGTTCGTTGAACTGTGCCAAAAAGTGCTCGGCCAACAACAGGATGTCGCTGCCACGCTTGCGTAGCGGCGGGACGACAATCTCGACGACGTGCAATCGATAGAACAGGTCTTGGCGAAATTGACCTTCGGCGACCATCGCCTGAAGATCACGATTGGTTGCCGCGACCACGCGGACGTCGACTTTGATCGGACTTTGGCCGCCGACACGCTCAAAGGGATGGCCTTCCAACACGCGTAGAAACTTGGCTTGAATCTCCGCATCCATCTCGCCGATTTCATCCAGCATCAGCGTGCCTCCGTCGGCCGCCTCAAACTTGCCCTGCTTGCGATCGGTCGCGCCGGTGAACGCACCTTTCTCGTGCCCGAACAATTCGCTTTCCAGCAGCGACGGCGACAACGCGGCACAGTTCATGCAAACCAGCGGTGCCGAGGCGCGTCCGCTGGCGTGATGGATCGCCGAGGCGACCAGTTCCTTGCCGACACCGGATTCGCCGCGGACCAAGACCGTCGCGTGAGTCGGAGCCACCATGGAAATTTTTTCGATGATGTCGCGGACGGCGTCGCTCTGCCCCACGATTTGAACTTTCCCGCCAATCTGTTTTTGCAGCGTTCGGATTTGGCGTTGGGATCGGCGGAGCGAGCGATCGAGTTTTCCGCGGACACGCAGGTTCCGCAGCGACTCGGCCAGGATCTCGGCGACGGCCAGAACAAATTCCAGATCGCGCGCCGACAGCACCGTTTCTTTGTCGGTTGTCAGCAAGTGCAGCATGCCCAACAGGTTTTCTTCACGATCCCTGACGGGGGCCAAGATCATGCTGACCGCGTCGATCTCGCCTTGGCTGTTTTCGGTTGCCAACGTTCGGTCACCGGAAACGTTCCGGGCCAAGATCGCTTGTCCGTCCGGTCCGATGACGCTTGCGATCGCCGTGTCGGCCGGACGTCGGTAGCTGCTCGATCCCGGTGCCGCATCATTGGAATGACGGGTCGCAACCAAGGTCAACATCGACGGATCCGGCCCCGGTCGCGGGTTGGCTTGCCGGCTGCCGGTTGATGGGGTCTGTGGCGGTTGGTTTTGAGTCTGCCGGCGTTTTTGTGAATCGACGACGAATGCGCCGGCGCTTCGAAACGGGATCGATGCGGCCAGGCGGTCCAGGACCAAATCGATCGCTTGGGCAGCGGTTTCCGCACCGGCCAGTTCGAATGCCAATTGCAGCAGCGTCGCGCGGGCCTTTTCGGTCTGCACTAGCGCCCCGGGTTGGGCGGGCGATTGGATGACCAGGGGATCGCTGTGCAAGTATTCGCTTTTGGCGCGACGATCGGTGATCGCCGCCGCGTCCATCGCCAGGGTCAGGTGATCTTCGGTCGCCCCGGCGGGTCTGGGAGAGGCGACGGGTCCCTCGGCGGACTGAATCTGGTGAACAAACTGCAGCGAGAAACCGGCGATTTCGATCTTGTCGCCATCGGACAGGGCCGTCGGTGCCTGGATCCGTCGTCCGGCCAGAAACGTGCCGTTACGGCTGCCCAGATCCTCGATCATCCAGCCCGCCGCTGTCGACCAGACCCGGGCGTGTTGGCGGCTCGCCTTTTCGCTGCGGATCGCGATGTCGTTGGTGCTGGACCGTCCGAGCACGACTTGTCCGGGTGCGGAGAGTCGAAAAACGTCGCTCCAACGCCCCGCCGACTGGATCACCAGGTATCCGCCATCGATGCCACCCACGGGGGTGCTCCATTGGCCGTCTGAGCCAGAAACCGCCTTCAGCGGCAGACGGTTGGGGCCCGAATCGTCGTCGTGGGGCGGCAAGGTGAGGCTGCTGTCGCTCAAAGTGCTCTGATTCCCTGGAAGTCGCTCGAAGAGGTTGGAGTCGATTGGATGCCGAATAGTTTATCAGATCGCCGGGTCGAACTTGCGACTGGAATGGGCGGCAACTATTCTCTTATGCAGTCTAGGCCGCCTCCCAACCGACTTTTCCGCCGTACGATGACGCTTCTTTGCGAATTGCCGGCGTCTAAAATCCAATTCCATTCGGAGTAACTTTTCGATGAAACTGAGCCAAGCTCGATTCATGATCGCGATTGCGATGAGCTGTCTCGTTGCAGTCGCCTCGCTCACCAAAGCAGGAAACTTCGGCGGTGGCGGCAATAACGTTGGCGGCGTTTCGATTGATCCAACCGGCGTGGTTCGTACGGCAACGGTCGAGGAAAACCAACAACTGCTCAACCTGCTTCGCAACGTCGTCACCGCTCCGGCAGGCGATTTGGCGGCTGCGACAGATCTGCGACTGGTGTCTCTGTCGGGTTTGCAAGACGCGATCATCGAGGTCCGCAAAACGGGCGCGAGACTTCCCTCAGAGATCCGCTATTTGGCCGGTTTGACCGGCGTCGATTATGTGCTGGTTGACAAGGAAAACAACGACTTGATCCTGGCGGGACCGGCCGAACCCTGGACCCTGTCTGAAACCGGCAGCGTCGTCGGCACCGAAACCGGCGCCGCGATCCTGCAGTTGGAAGACTTGGTGGTCGCGCTTCGCAACGTCGAAAACTCGCGGGCCCAAGGCATCAGCTGTTCGATCGAACCGACCGCCGAAGGCCGGCAACGTTTGAACGCGTTTCTCGGTCGCATGAAACTCCGCCCCGGGCAAAACCCCTCCGCCCTGGAAGCCGGGATGAAGCAGGCCTTCGGTCCGCAGATGATCAAGTTGAACGGCATTCCCGCGACCAGCCGCTACGCCGCCATCCTTGTCGCCGCGGATTATCAAATGAAACGGCTGGCGATGGCGATCGAAGATTCACCCGTCAAAGGTCTTCCCAGCTATCTGCAACTCGCCCGCAACACGTCTCACGCCGGCAGCATGAACCCTCGCTGGTGGATGGAGTGCGAGTACGACAGCTTGACGCGTAACGAACAAGGCACGGTCTGGAAATTGACGGGTCAAGGAATCCGGACGATGACCGAACAAGATGCCATTGCCGCCGACGGCACGGCAACCAGTGCCGGAAAGTCCGACAAGTTGGCCGAGAAATGGGCCACCTCGATGACCGAACGCTTCGAGCAATTGGCCAAAGAAATGCCGGTCTTCGGTGATCTGCAAAACCTGATGGATCTGACGGTCGCTTCGACGCTGATCGTGCAAGAACAACTCGAAAATCGCTCGGGACTGGAACTGGTCGTGCTCCGCGATCAAGAGATGCTGGAGATGCCGACGTTGGACTCGCCTCAAACGATCGCACCGGAGTGCAGCTTTATCAAGGGACGAAGCGGCTGGGTCGTGACGGCTTCCGGTGGCGTTAGCATCAACGCCTTCCAAATCGTTCATGACCAGCAAGTCGACACCTCGCTGACGAACCAGATCGCGTCCTCACGTGCCACCACCTGGTGGTGGAACAAGTAGGGCCTGCGGCGCATGCCCCCCGTCACTTGGTGGTGGAGTAAGTAGGGCATGCTGTGCATGCCACCCGTCACGCACAGCGTGACCTACTGGACCGTCTAGCGGTAAACGTCATGCGCCGGTCATCCGTCTGATTGGATCGCGGAGTCAAACCGGCGGGTTGCAGTGCGACGCTGGAAAC
>NZ_NTFY01000117.1 GCF_002289565.1 Rhodopirellula sp. SM50
ACCACCCTAACCGAAGCGACAAAAAGATGCAAAAAAAGGAAGCGTCATCACGCTCGACGCCCTTGACAATCCACGTTACATCTTACGCGTCACGGCTCACAAAACCGACAGCCCGCAAGCCCTCCGGTCCGCCAACGAGCCTTCAAGCCGATACCGGACGGCTCGCGCTGTTCCGCGATCTCCTGAAGCTCCGGGTGGCGGCCGGGCGCCCCGGTGGCGCCGGAGATCGCTAGAATGGATTTTCATCGCCCGGTGTATGGAAACGCTCGTGATCAACTCCATGGTGCAAGGATCGCAACGCCAGTGCTTCGTTTGCACGGGTCTGATCAAACCAGTCATCCCGACCTCACGGAATCCCTTCAATGACTTCTTCTCATGGTCCGCGTCTCGCGGTGGTATTGCCGGCTCTTGTCTGCTGCTCGGTCTTTTTCTGCGGTGGCGAGTCGGACGTCCAAGCCCAAACGCTCAAAGCCGACTTTCTTTCCAGTGGCGTCACGCGGAAGGTCGGCGGCTATCGCCCGATCCAATCCAAGATGGACCAGGAAGCCGACATCGTCGAGGTGGCACCGGAAGACCTGCAAGCACCCCGCTACGGATTCTTCAAAGTCGGCGATCAAAAGTGGGCTTACATCTTGGATGAGCCCGAAGAGGGCGACTCGAAACTGTACATCGACACCAACGGCGATGCAGACTTGACCAACGACCCCGAACCGAAGTGGAAATCCACCACGCAAGGGGACAACACGATGTACAGCGGAAGCGGAGAAATCGACTTGGGGGAGGACAAGATCGGCACGATCAACTTCTATCGATTCGATCCGAACGACGAGCGCCGCCAATCACTCAAAGACACGATTCTGTTCTATACCGATTTTGGTTACGAATACACGTATGAACTGGACGGACAAGAATTCAGCACGTTCGTCAGCGGGGCGCCATCGTCGACGACGCGACTTCCCGTCGACCGTGACGGAAATGGAAAAATCAGTCGTCGATTCGAAACAGCTTCCGTCGGCAAACCCTTCAACTTTACCGGCACGACCTATGTGTTCGAATTAACGGACGGAGCACTCTCGCTGAACGAAGCCGCCGAAGAACTGGAGCAAATGCAGATGCCACCGGATCTGACGATCGGCAAACCAGCGTTGACGTTCACCGCGACGACGATGGACGGCGACGAGATCAACTTCCCCGATTCCTATGCGGACAAGCTCGTGATGTTGGATTTCTGGGCAACCTGGTGCGGTCCCTGTATCCGCGAAATCCCACACATGAAAAAGGCCTACGCGAACTGGCACGAAAACGGATTCGATATCCTCGGCATCAGTCTTGACCGTCCCGACATGAAAGAGAAGATCCAGGACTTTCTAGAAAAACAGGAAATAGCTTGGCCACAGATCTACGAGGGGAAGATGGGCGACATGACGCTCAGCGGCATGCACGATATCAGCGCCATCCCCTTTGTCCTGCTCGTCGACGGAGACAGCGGTGAAATCCTGGCCACCGCCAGACAACTGCGTGGCGAGGGTCTGAGTGATTTCATCAAAGCCCAACTGGAACAGAAATTTGATATCGAACTGGAAGACAAACCGGACGAAACCGAGCAGAGTGATGACGACAAGGACGATGACGACGACGATGAGAAGGATGGAGAAAACAAGGATGGCGATGAAGACGGAGATTCATAAGCGGAGTCTCTGATCCGGCCGTCAGATCCCGTCGGCTGGTTTGCAACCGTCGCAGACCAGTCGGTCCTCCCGTAGGGTAACGCTGTGGAGCATTTTTCCCTTGTGTTTCGTTAGGTTTTAGCGGCAGGGCGCGAGCCCTCCGGTTCCTCAACTTTGCCAAAACACCGGAGGGCTCGCGTCCTACCGCTAAAAAATGTTTCACAGCGTTGCCCGTAACGGTTTACGAAAGCTTCTGGCAATCGTCGACTGCGGAGTCGCTCAACGATGCAAACCTCTGTGGGTTCCCGCTGTAAATCGCCGATGGTACCTCTGCGTGAACCTCAACCGTGCACCGAGGCGATGAGATGACCATGCAAGGGCCGAACGACCGTGATGCCCCACCGCAGGACGACGAACCGACCTTGGCGTTTGATGCGACCAAGGATGATTCGTCGCGAACGGTGTCCGACGGAGAAACTCATTCATCCGCCGACGCACCGCACTCGTTCGAATCGGAACACGTGGCAGACTATCGCGTGGTCGATGTGATCGGTGTCGGCGGGATGGGGATCGTTTATCGGGCCGAAGACCCGAGACTGCGTCGAACGGTCGCGTTGAAGGTCATGAAACCGGAGGTTGCGGCCAATCAAGCCGCCCGAAAACGGTTTCTCCGCGAAGCCGAATCTGCGGCCCGTATCGATCACGAGAATATCGTGACGATCTATCAGGTCGGGGAGCACGAGGGCGTCCCGTTCATCGCGATGCGGCACCTGGTCGGGGAATCACTGCGGCAGAAACTGAAACGCGAGGGTCGAATCGATCCGCGCGTCGTCGCCAACATCGGATGTCAGGTCGCGACCGGACTGGCCGCCGCCCATCAGCTCGGATTGATCCATCGCGACATCAAACCGGAAAACCTATGGCTGGAAGCGGAGACGGGACGCGTCAAAATCCTGGATTTCGGACTCGCCCGTAGTCAAACGTCCGACGTGCGGCTGACTCAATCGGGAGTCGTGCTGGGGACACCCAAGTACATGTCGCCGGAACAAGCGACAGCGAAAACGGTCGATCATCGCAGCGATCTGTTTAGCCTGGGAAGCGTGCTTTACCATTTGCTGAGCGGCCACGAACCGTTCGGCGGGACCGACTCCGCATCCACGTTGATCAACGTCACACAAGCGGAATTCGATCCGATCGAAAAGGTTTGCCCGCACTTGCATCCGGGTCTGGCCCGCGTCATCAATCGGCTGTTGGCGAAACAGCCTTCCAAACGCCCGCAAACGGCCCGCGAGGTCGCGATGACGCTGGCGGAAATCGAACGGCAACTCGAAGTCGAGCACCAAGAGAACGCGAGGCGTCAAAGTCTGACCGAAACAGCCGAACTGCCGTCACCGGCTACCTCGTCACCTGCGTCGGCCCCCATGCCAATCAACGTGTCCACCGCCGCCGGCAAACCGCCCCTGCTCTCCCTCGTCCTGCTCGGCCTGGGGATCCTTCTCATCGGACTGTTGCTTGTTGCGTTCTTGTCGGCGAACTAACCGGCACCAATACTTTGTCAAGGATCGAAAGTGGGGTAAGCTTCCAGCTTGCCGTCTCGTTTCACTCGTGAAACTCATGGTGGATTGATTGACGAAGAAGGGTTGGGCTGTAGATCATCTGCGTAGGTCGTCGCCATCTGACCAATCATCTGTGTCGCAGTCGGTGTTCGACAGGGCTCGTGTTGAATGACCTTCAGGCGCGCATTGTTTTCGGTGAAGCGAAATGGCCACTCGCGATCTTCGCGAACACGGGATGCTGAAGCACAGCTGAAGCACAGCTGGAGCACAGCTGGAGCACAGCGACGACATCCTTGCATCCCGGATGGAAGTCTAGTGGACTTCGCCAAGACTTTCGCAGCGCCGGCCCTCTCTGGCGTTTGCTTGCTGCAACCCCTCTCGGCAACGCTGTAGAGCATTTTTTAGCGGCAGGGCGCGAGCCCTCCGTTATCTTGGCAAAGGTGAAGGACCGGAGGGCTCGCGCCCTGCCGCTAAAACCTCAAGAAACACATGGGGAAAATGCTTCACAGCGTTGCCCTCTCGGGGCAAACCTGCTCCGCCGGCGGAATTCGTCGGCCAGATGTGGGTAGACCTTTGGGCTGGGCAGGAACCGATGCGCCGGCGCTTGTTGGCTCACCACAGCCCTGCAACACCTTCCCTGCGATCCGGCGGCGGACTAAAACCCAGCGGATGGAAAACTCACAGAAAACACCTCCGACACAAGCGTTTTTGATCGAAGCGGCGATCATGCTGCATCGCTACGGCACGCCGTCGCACCGTTTGGAACGCGTGATGGGGCGAGTGGCTGAAGCGTTGAATATCCACGGCGAGTTCTTGTACACCCCGACGGCGCTGGTGATTTCGCTGCGTGATCGATCGGGCGACGAAATGACCGTGGTCCGACGCGTCGACAGCGGTCCGGTGAACGTCGACAAACTGATTCGGTTTGATCAGTTGCTGAGCCGGGTGGATCGCCTGGAGATCAACATCGACGTGGCGATGGCGGAATTAAAACGGATCGACGAGGCGACGCCGTTGTATCGCCGCCCGATCTACATCTCCGCCTGCGCGGTCGCCTGCGCCGCCGTCGCCGTTTTCTTCGGCGGAACGCCCTGGGAAATCGCCGCGGCCGGGCTGATCGGGGCGTTCGTCGCGGGGATCGAATTGCTGCACGAACATTGGCGATGGGAATCGGGGCTATTGGAACCGCTGGCGGGCGTGGTGGCGGCAACCAGTTCGGTGCTGATCGCCGCCTATCTGGTGCCGATCGATGATCGTCTGGTCACGCTGGCGGGTCTGATCATCTTGATCCCCGGACTGCGTTTGACGGTCGCGTTGACGGAGTTGGCCGTCGGCCATCTATCGGCCGGTGTGGCCCGACTCTCCGGCGCGCTGGTTTCGTTGGCCACCCTGGTCGTGGGTGTGATTCTGGTCTGGCGCCTGCTGGATCGTTTTCAGCCGCAACTGGGACCGCGCCCGTTGCCGGAGGCGTACTGGCAATGGATCGCGTTGGCGGTCGCGCCGATCGCCTTTGCAATCG
Organism: Rhodopirellula sp. SM50; assembly: GCF_002289565.1. GTDB lineage: Bacteria > Planctomycetota > Planctomycetia > Pirellulales > Pirellulaceae > Stieleria. The sequence continues at coordinate 4,743 of NZ_NTFY01000117.1, forward strand.
TGTTTCGTGCCCGATGGCGGCAATGGCCGATTATCTCCTTGGTGTCGATCCTGGGCGTGCTCGCCAGTTGGGCAATCGGACCGCGTTTCGGAATCGAAGTCGGCTCGTTTTTCGGAGCCTTGTCGGTCGGCTGCATCAGCAACCTGTACGCCCGAATCCGCGACATCCCGGCGCTGGTCTCGCTGACTCCGGGCATGCTGATCCTGGTTCCCGGATCATTCGGATACCGGTCCCTGTCCGCATTGTGGCAACGTCAGACCCTGGAAGGGGTTCAGTTCGGATTTGAAATGATGCTGGTCGGCGCCAGCCTGGTCGGCGGGTTACTCGTTTCCAACGTGGTCATTCCGCCGAAGCGGATTCTTTGACGCGTCGTCGATGAACGGCGTCCGCGAGACATGAGCAGTTGTCGCGGGCTCTGGTCAACGCCGACGGCGAATCACCAGCGGTAGCGAGATGGCGGCTAACACTGCCACCGACGAGGGTTCCGGAATAGCGGTAATTTGAAAGGCGTCGATGGCCGTGGCGCCGGCGGTTGCTGTCAGGACGATCCGGTAGTTGTCTGCCGTGGAGGTCGTGAAGTCGAGTGACTGGTCCATGAATCCACTTCCCGTTGGAACCGAGAAGCCCGCAGGGCCGCCAACGACAGAGGTTCCGCCTCGCAAAATATCGACGCTGATGCCGGCATCGGAAATGGTTTCCGCGGCGGCCAGTTGAAACGAAAGCCGGTAGCTGGCAGCATCGAGTGCGACGTCCTGGCGAATCGTTGCAAAGTCCGGCGCCACTCCAATCACGGCGTACTGGTCCCCGTCGAGCACCGCGGGGTGAACCCCCAGCGTTTCTCGAAGGATCAAGACGGCGGAGCCAGACGCCGGATCGACCACCCAGCCCGCCCCCATGGTCTCGCCCGGAACAAAAAACACTGCACTCGATCCGCCCGGGATATCCGGAGTCTCAAACGACCCGTTGGTGACGACGGCCGCGTTGACCGAAACGGCAGCGAGGGTCGCAGCCAAGACGCATGCGATGACTCCCCTGAAGCAAATTGTCATTGTGCCACTCTCACAGTTGGAAGCCGGATTCTGGAGGTCTGGAATGACTATCATACCTGAGACCATCGCAAATTGCCTCAAATCGGTTTCAAAAACGGCTGGGTCGACTCGCTCATTGTCCTGGCCGTCCCGGGCAAACCGTGTGGCGGAAAGGCGTGATGGCAACACGCCCACCCAGCCTCGTGTTGCGAGACCGGGCGGCCTAGCGGTCCTTCCCGCGTCGGATCGACAGCGGCAACGTTTCGCCGTCTCCATTGACGTCCAGGTGCAAATCTCGCTGGGGGAACGGAATCGTGATACCGGCCTTGGCTAATGCGTCCGCGATCGCGGTATTGATCTGGTGCGTCACTTCGATCCGGTTGTCCAATTTTTCCAGAAAGAACCGCACGGCAAAGTTCAGCGAGCTGTCTCCGAACGTATCAAAATTGATCAAGGGAGCGGGGTCGGTGAGCACTTGCGGATGGGACCGCACGACTTGATAGAGCAGTTCGCGGACCTGATCGGGGTCGCTGCCGTACTCCACACCGACTTCGATGGTCAGCCGGTTGATGACGTTGGTGAGCGACCAGTTGAGCAACTTTTGAGTGATCAAATCCTTGTTCGGAATCACCAACTCTTTGCGGTCCCAGTTGGTGACCGTGGTGGCCCGCATTTGGATGCGTGAAACGATGCCGGTGGTGCCATCGATCGTGACCACATCGCCGACGCGGACGGGGCGTTCGAGCAGCAAGATGATTCCGGAGACGAAGTTCGCCACAATTTCCTGCAAGCCGAAACCGAGACCGACCGATGCGGCTGCCAGCAGCCAACCGAGTTGGTTGTAGGGCACGCTCAGCAGGCTCAAAATGATAAAGCTGCCCACGACAACGATCACGTAGCGCATCAAGGTGGCGATCGCGTAGCGCGCTCCGCCGTCGAGCGAGGTTCTGCCACGGACCATCAATTCGAACACGCGTGGGACGACGCCCGTCGCATAGACCATCAACGCCAGGCCGAGCAAACTGTACATCACGTCGAGCAGGCTGACCGTTTCGATGTTCTCGCCGGTCCCGACATTCCAGAGCGTCACGTCGTCGAAATAGGCCATCGCGGGCACCAAATCACTCCAGATCCATCCGAGTCCGACCAGCACCATCAGCGACGCCAGGACAAAGACGGTTTGTCGGCCCTGTTCGTCCAGGGTGTCCAGGTCACCGACTTCTTCCTCTTCCAAGACGATGCCGACCGAGTTTGCCACCGGTTGGGAATCCGAGCTCTCCATTTCCTTCAGTTTTCGCTGCCGCAATTCCATCGCTTTTCGGCGTGCCAAATCACGCCGCCGCAGCATCAACCAGCGCGTCAGCAGCCCGTACACCAAAACCGTCGCCACCAGCAACAAGAATGTCATCTGAAGCGAATGGCCCAACCGAAAGGTCGTTTCCAGGTAACCGGCCAACGCCATCATCGCGAACAAGACCGGCAGCAAGACGACGATGGCCCACAGCACCTTGCGCATTCGATACACCAAGGACTTGGGATGATCGAGAACGAGTTGCACGTGCAGCGGACTGCGTTGGCGGAGCATCAAATGATGAAAGACCGCGGTGACCAGAAACAGTGCCGTCGACAAAACTCGAATCGCAAAGGTCCGAACATTGGGATCGGGATGCTCGGAAAAAAGCCCCATCGGAAAGACAATCAATCCGCCCAGCCAGGTGTACCAACGCAGGTGTCGCCGCAGATGCCGGCGCAAGGCGTCGGTCCATCCGAAATGGCACTCGGCCACGCCGTGGTCGCGACACACTTTCGCCAGCAGTTCTCGCGAGGCGACGTAAAGTGCTGTCATCGCGAGGGCGTACCCGAGCCCGCGGACAAAGGGGTCTGGTGGCGACGTTTTTAGGATCAGATACGCGAACGTCCCCAGGCAAACGGGCCAGACCATCGCGACGATAAACGTTGCCGCCAAGGCCCGCAGCGTGGACTCGAAACCGACATTGATTTTCGTCGCCTCGTCGCCTTCATACTTGATCCGTCGCCGCGCCCAAGCACGACCCAAGAGCACCGCAAACGCGAGCACCACCAAAGCCAGCGACGGCAACGGTTTGAGAGTGACCGTCAGCACCATCTGCTCGACCGCCTTGGCCCAGGACGCCGGCGAACTGACCCACTGGAGCAACTCAGGGGCGACCGTCAATTCTTCCAGCGAAATCGTCGGCGCGTCTTTGGTCCAGAACAAATGGACGTCGATGGTATTGGTGAACTGATCGATCAACAGAATCAATTCGTGCCGCTGCGTGTCGCCGGTCAACATCGACTGCAGGACCGCGTTTTGGGACTGCAGCGTTTCTTCGATCAATTGGCGGCGTTTTCGAACCAACACCCATTCCGCCTCGGCGCCGCTCAACTCCTTCCACGCGATCTCCGTTGTATCCCAGTCGACCGACGGGGCTTCGCGCTGATCAAGCCACTGGTTGATATCGGCAAGCTCGTCTTCCAAGCGAAACGAACTGAGTTGGTATTCTTCGACCTTCTTGTTCAGATCGTCCCGGGGGCGAAACTTGTTCCTCAGCGTTTTCGCCTCTTCCCGCTGCTGACGAAGGATCACGCCCAAGGCATCGGTCAACCCGACCGCATCGATTCGTTCTTGGGATGACTTTTGGTCGGCCTTCACTTCGTCAATCGCCGCTTGCACCGCCACCAAGTTCTGTTGCGTTTGGGCGGCTTGCTCGATCAACTGCTTTTGGATGTCGGCAAGTGCAACGTTTTTCTCGGCTAAACCCTTCAGACTTTTTGGCACGGCGTTGACCGTTTGTTCCAAATTCGCGGCGGTCGCCTGGACCTGGTCTTTTTGCATTTCCAAAACCGCCGCCTGCAGCAAATCGGTCTGGCGACGCAATTGTGCGACGTTGGCTTCGGCCAGTTTTCGCTCCAGCGGCAAGAGATCCACTGTCGCGGTGTAGGCCGCCTGCTCATTTTGAAGCGACTCGATCCGGGTGGACAATTCTTCGGCCCGGGTAGCCAACAACGTCTTCCGCGTCTGGGACTCGATCGCCGATTCATTGACCGGCGCGGGCTGGGACTGCTGTTTGGCGACTTCGGCGCGTTCGCGTTCGGCATCGGTCAGCAAGCTGGGAATCTCGGTCAGCCGTGTCCGCCGGCGCACCGATTCGGCCGTCAGGTCCGTCACCTGTTTGGAGGCAGCAGCAAGTTCGGCTTTCAGCGTGGCCAAAGTTTGCGTCGCATCGGCGAGGCTCAGATTGGGATCGATTTTGGGTTCGCTGCTCGCCAAGGCATCCAGCTTCGATTGGATCTCGGCTCGACGCGTCGCCACACCGCCAATCATCTGCGCGTACTGTTTGGCCAATTCCTGCTGGCTTTGCCCCTGCTGCAACGTTTTTTTGGCTTGTTGCAACATCGCCGCCAGCCGAGCTTTGGTCGCATCGTCCAAATCCGTCTTCAGTTCGAGTGCCGCCAGATCGGCATCAATCGAATCGGCGGTGGGACCGTTGGACGCGACGACCGGCGTCACTGGCGTCGTAAGAGTTGCAGGGGCCGCATCCTGGGCGTTACACGCCCAGGACGAAACCAGGACCAACACAAGGGTCACGCATTGCAAGCAAATCGTACGACGGGTCGGTGGGGCAAGCGGCATTTCGGCGGACGTCATGGGGGATCTGGGTGTCAAAACAACGTGCTTTGTTTAGCGTTTGGCGACAGTCGAAGCATCATAGCGGGACCGCGCAGGATTCGAAGTGCATGAATGACGCGGGAAACGACTTGCCGCGATCTGCCTTCCTCACGTAGTGTCGCCAGTGCGGTTTGGCAGACCGCCGCACGTTCCTCATCACGATTCAGGCAGGAGGCCTGCTTTGTTGTCTCATTCGATCAAGTGCCGGGTTTTCTTCGCGTTGACGCTCAGCTGTGCATTGGCGATATCGCTCGGTGTGTCGGCGGCAGACGGGAGCACCCCGGCTGGTCCATCGCAGGCCGAATCGAGCCCGCCGTCCCCCACGCTGACGGTGGAGCAGATCAACCAGCGGCTGCAAACGGTTGACCAAGACGCGACGCTCCCCCCCGACGTCCGGAACTCCGCCTTGGAATCGTATCGAGCCGCGTTGGCCGACTTGAAAGCGGCCCAAGAATTGACCCGTCAGCGAGAAGAGTTTGCCGCCGAAGCGGAAGCCGCCGGCGCGAAAGCCGAACGCATTCGCGGAAAACTGGAGGAATTAAAAACCAAGCAACCGGCCATCGACCCCCAGCTGAAATTGGTCGAACTGGAACAGCAACTGGCACAGCTGGAGGTTCAGCTGGCGACGCAAAAACAAAACCGACTGACCGCCGAATCGGAATCCCAAACCCGTTCGCAGCGTCGCAAAGAGATCCGATCTCGGTTGGTGCAGTTGCAACAGAAGCTCGAAGAGACGCGACGCAATCGGCTCCCCGAAGCCACCGCCGAGCCCACGGCGTTGACCACGCCATTGACCACGGCCAGACAGGTCCGCACCGAGACCAGCCAGCATGTTCTGGAGATGGAGATCCCGACGCTCGAAGCGGAACTGGCCAAGTATGACGCCGAAGAAGCGCTCGGCATCGTCCAGCTGCGATCGGATCTGGCAGCCAAGCAGGTGATGTTTACCGAAAAGAGTCTCGAGGCGTTGGGGGTTCGCATCAAGGCGGCACGAGAGCTCGCCGCGGCCGAATCGGTTCGCAAGGCAAAGCTCGAAGCGATCGAAGCGGCACCCTCGCTGCGGGCGTTTGCCGAACAGAACCAGGTGTTGGCTGAAATTGCCAAGCGGGTCGCCGATTCGCTGGCGACGGCCGAACAAGACCTCAAAGCGTCCACCGAAGTCCACGAGCGATTGGCCAAGCAATTCAAAACCACCAAGAACAAAGTGGAGTTGGTGGGTTTGACCAGCTCGGTGGGCGCCTTGCTTCGCAAACAACGCTCCAGCTTGCCCGACGTTCGACAGCGAAAGACCGCCGTGGCCAACCGCCAGACGCTGATCAATGACGCCCAATACGAACTGTTTGAATACGACGACGAACGTCAAGCGATCGCGGACACCGAATCCTGCATCGCCGAAATGATCAAGCACCCGACTAGCGGCCGAGATATCACGGTGCTCAAGTCGGCGGCCCAAGAACTGCTGGCCCGAAAACAGGAATACCTGGACGCGCTGATCCGGACCAGTAACCAGTACTTCGACGCGCTCGTGGAGCTGGATTTCGAAGACCGCCAGATCATCACGTTGACCGCCGAGTACGAGAACTACATTGACGAACGCGTGCTGTGGATCCGCAGTGCACGATTCCTGTCCGATGATTTCGCGATCGAAACGACCGACAAACAGCTGTTGGACGCCAAAGCATGGTTGGGTCTGGGAACACACCTGGCCAACGATGCGCGGAACAGTTTCCCGTTGTACCTGTTGGCCGCGGCGGCGATCGGAGTGTTGACGATACGCCGCAAACGCATGCGAGGGCGGATCAAGCATGCCGGCGAGATTGCGTTCAAGGCGAATTGCCAAACGATGGTCCCGACGGTGCTGACGTTGGGGCTGACGATCGTCATTTCCGCGGCCGGCCCCTTGTTGTGTGTGTTTCTCGGCTGGCGGCTGAATGCTTCCCACGGCGGCGACCTGTTCATCAAGGGAGTCTCGCGCGGGCTGTTCGGTGTCGCCTCGATCTGGTTGGCGCTGGAATGTCTGCGCCAGGTCTGTCGGCCGCTGGGGTTGGCGGAAAACCATTTTCGCTGGAGCCGCAGTGTGACGACCACGGTCCGCCGGGAACTCCGCCAGCTGATGGGTTTCGCGTTGCCGATCATGTTTGTCACCGGGTTGTTGTCGGTGACCGATTCGTCGCACGGTCGCAATTCGGTCGAGCGACTGGCCTACATCGTTGGCATGATCGTCTTGGCGGTGTTCCTGTATCGCATCCTCAGTCCCCGCGGCGTGCTGCGTGATTACCTGGCGACCCACAAATCCGAATGGGCCAGCCGGCTTCGGTACGTCTGGGGGATTTCGGCGGCGAGCGTTCCGGTGACGCTGGGGCTGTTGGCAACGTTTGGTTATTACTACACGGCCGAGGTACTGTTCTGGCGTGTTTTTGCGACCGCCCTGTTCGTCTCCGTCTTGCTCGTGTTGCGTTCGATGTTTCTGAGAATGTTGATGCTGCGTCGGCGTTCGCTGAGCATCGCCCAATCACGTCAGCGTGCCGCGGCGGCCTCGTCGGGCGCCGACGACGAGGGGCGTCAATCGGTTGCCGGCATCGTGACCGCGACGCCGGAAAGCGACATCTCGGCCCACAGCCTGCAAACGCAACGATTGGTCAACAGCGCGTTGATCGCCGCATCGGTCATCGGCCTGTGGTGCATTTGGGTGCAGGTCTTGCCTGCCCTTGGAATGCTGGACAAATACGAATTGTGGGGTGGATCGAAGACACCCACCGTCGCCGCTGCGGCCGCCCCGGCGGTCGGACTGGTCCCCGGGCAAGACGCGCTGGAAAGCTCCGCGGAAGTCGTGGACGCGACCGGCGAGTCCACCGACGTCGTCACGGCGTCGGACTTGGCATTGGCCATCCTGCTCGCCTTCGTCACGTTCGTGTTGGCCAAAAACGGTCCGGGCTTGCTGGAAATCTCGGTGCTGCAGCAGTTGCCGGTGGATCAATCGGTCCGCTATGCGATCACCACCCTGGTCAGCTATGCGATCGTGCTGGCGGGGACGATCGCGACCTGTTCGACGATCGGTCTGCAGTGGTCACAAATCCAATGGCTGGCGACGGCGTTGACCTTCGGATTGGCGTTCGGGTTGCAGGAAATGTTTGCGAATTTCGTAGCGGGTCTGATCATCTTGCTGGAACGTCCGATCCGCGTGGGCGACGTGGTGACGGTCGATGATGTCACCGGCGTGGTCTCCAAGATCCGCATCCGAGCCACCTCCATCACCAACTGGGACCGCAAAGAATACGTCGTTCCCAACAAGGAATTCATCACCGGTCGGTTGCTCAACTGGACGCTGTCGGACAAGGTCAATCGAATCGTGATCGAGGTCGGCCTGGCGTATGGATCCGACACCGAACGGGCCCGCGAGATTCTGCTCAAAACGGCCAACGACCACCCGTTGATTCTCGACGATCCGCCTTCGATCGCGACCTTTGAAGGGTTCGGCGACAACGCGTTGAACCTCTCGTTGCGGACCTACCTTCCGACCCTGGACAATCGGCTCGAAGTGATTCATCAGTTGCACACCCAGATCGATCAAGCGTTCCGCCGGGCGGGAATCGAGGTCGCCTTCCCGCAACGCGATCTACACATTCGCACGATGCCGGCGGCGGCCGCGTTGGGGTTGGAGGGGGATCGGGCGCAGCCCAAGTCGATCAGCGAAGCGGCGTAGGTACGGCTATCTGTGTTTGACGAGGTCTTAGCGGCAGGGCGCAAGCGGCCTGTCGATGCATTGGGATTTGTTGAGTCAATGGTGAGCCGCTGGCCGTAAGGCCTCGGGCAGGTTGAATGCCCGGCCGCTTACGCGTCGCGGCTCACGAAATCGACAACCCGCTCGCGTCCTACCGCTAAAAATGCTTCTGCGCGTTTCCCGGCGGGTTCGCGCTGTCACGCGGTTCGAAGCCAGCTGTGTCAACAGGCGGTCGAACCCGCTATAGTGGAGTGGTCGTGCGAAACGCGATCCGAGCGAATTTCCCGGCGGGATTGTGGTCTTTACGTCCACAACCTCCTGCCCTCAAGCTGCTGACCACAAGTCTGTTCTCATGGTGATCGTCGCAACGGCAATCAGTGACAAGGGATTGAAACGCGACGGAAACGAAGATCAGTATCTGATCGACGAGAGCCTGGGGTTGTACGTCGTTTGCGACGGGATGGGCGGCCATGCGGCCGGCGAAGTGGCGGCCGAGCGGGCGATCGAGTTTGCGTCGGAACATCTGTCCAAGAACCGCGACCTGATCCATTCGGCCGGCGAGTCGCCCGATGGGGTGTTTCGAGTGCTGAAGGTCGTCGAAGAAGCCGTCCAGCAGGCGAGCCAGGGGCTGAATCAACTGGCCCGGGCCACACCGGACTATGCCGGCATGGGGACCACGCTGACCCTGTTGGTCGTCGTCGAGGACAAAGGGGTGATGGCCCACGTCGGCGATTCGCGTTTGTATTTATTGCGACAAACCGAAGTCCATCAACTCAGCAGCGACCACACGTTGGCCAATGAGCTGTTTCTCTCCGGGGACCTGACCCGCGAAGAAGCCAGCAACAGCCGCTATCGACACGTCCTGACCCGCAGCATCGGTCCGCACGAATACGTCGACGTGGATACCTTGCTGTTTGATTTGATTCCCGGCGACCGTCTGCTGCTGTGCTCCGACGGGCTGAGCAACTATTTCGAGAACACGTCGTGCGTCGCCGACTTCATGTCCGAACCGGACATCATCGCGCAACCCGACAGGCTGGTGGAGTTTGCCAAGGAATCCGGCGGTGCCGACAACATCACTGCGATCGTGGTCGAGGTGCAAGGCGAGGCAACGGATCACCCGGCCGCAGACGTTCAAAAGAAAATCGAATGTCTGCAGAGCCTGTTCTTGTGCAAGAAGCTTTCCGTTCGCCGCCTGATGCACCTGGCTTCGATCACCAACACGATTCAGTGCGCGGCGGGCAAAGAGTTGATCTCCATCGATGCCGGCGTGCCCGGTCTGTACGTCGTCCTGGACGGTCGATTTCGCGTGATCGACGACGATGTGATCGAAGGAGAACTTGGACCAGGCGACTATTTTGGTGAAGCATCCCTGTTGACCCAGGTCCGGTCATCGGCATCACTGGTCGCCATCGAACCGTCGCGGGTGCTCGTGATCAGCCGCAAGGAATTCGGAAAACTGACGCGGCGGCTGCCACGGTTAGGAAACGTGATGCTGCGCAACCTCGGAAAGCTGCTCGCTAAACAAGTCATCAAAAAACAAATCCGACCGCTGAACCTGGATGACACGGGACCACTGGCATGAATCACTTCGGCCGCATCTGCATCGTCCCACTGTTGCTCCTGGGCACGCTGTGTTGCGTCAGCGATCTGGCCATCGGTCAGCAAGCATCCGAGCAGCAAGCAGCCGAGCAGCCGATCACCGTCGGGACCAAGCACAGCCCACCGTTTGCGATCAAGAATGACGACGGGACCTGGAGCGGCATCAGCATCGAATTGTGGAAGAATCTCTGTGGCGAACTGGATCTGGAATATGAATTCCGTGAACTGACGCTTGAGCAGATGTTGCGGGGGCTGGAGCGTGGTGACATCGATGCGGGCGTGGCAGCGATCAGCGTCACGGCGGATCGCCACCACCGGATGGAGTTCTGTCATCCGCACTATTCAACCGGGCTGGGGATCGCGGTTTCGAGACAGCATCGCGCCAGTTTGTGGGCGTCGATCCGTCAGGTTTTCTCCTTTCGTTTAGTCTTGTTTGTCCTCAGCATGACCTGCATCGTTGCGATGTGCGGCTGGTTGTTCTGGTTGTTTGAACGCAAACGCAATGAAACGGTATTCGGCAGCGGACGTCGCCAGGGGGTGTCGATGGGCATCTGGTGGTCCATCGTGGTGCTGCTGGGCCACAAAGGGATCAGCCCGGTCAGCATTTGGGGTCGAATCTTGGCGACGATATCGATGCTGGCCAGCATCGCGGTCATCAGCCTGATCACGGGCGTCATCGCATCGGCATTGACGGTCCGAGAATTGGACATCGGAATCGGGCACCCCAGTGATCTGCGAGATGTTCGTGTGGCCACGGTGTCGTCCAGCACCAGCGCCGAGTATCTCCGCAATCGACGCATCGCCTTTCGCACCTACCCCACACCCGAAGAAGCCATTGGGGCGGTCGATGAAGGCAAAGCGGACGCGGTGGTGTATGACCGGGCGATCTTGAGATACCTGGCGATGCTGAAGTTCAATGACCGCATCGACGTGTTGCCCGTTTCGTTCAATCTGCAAGAGTACGCGATTGCGTTGAAGCCCGGCAGCGACCTGAGGCGACCGCTCAATGAGGAATTGCTGCGGTATCGTGCGACGGACGCGTGGAGCGATCTGCTGTATCGCTATTTGGGAGACACCCAATGATCCGTCTGCGCGTTGTCCCGTTGCTCATCTCGCTGCTCGTCCTGCTCTGTTGCCTTCCCTGGAGCGGCAGCCACAGCTTCGCTCAATCGACTGATCCGCCTGAAACGCTGGACATTCCCGATCAGCTGATTGTCGCAACGCGCGACGTTCCGCCTTTCGCGATGCAAAACGAAAGCGGCGGTTGGGACGGCATCAGCATCGACCTGATGCGTTCGATCAAAGCGGACCTGGAGGAGGAATCGAAGCACGAGATCCAGCTTCGCTTTGAATCCTATCCGCTCGACGAGATGCTCGACGCGGTCGCGGCCGGACGGATCGATATCGCCGTCGCCGCGGTCACCGTCAATGCGGAGCGTGAGCGACGAATGGATTTCACACACGCCTTCTTCAGCTCCGGACTGGGCATCGCCGTCGGATCGGCACAGCGGAGATCGGGCTGGGCGGGAATCGTCGACGCCGTCCTCTCGCCCACCTTTCTGCGTATCTTGTCCGGCTTGTTGACCGCGATGTTGATCAGCGCGGTCGCGGTGTACTTTTTTGAACGGAAGCATCACGGCAGCGATTTCAAATACGGGATCGTACGGGGGATCGGCGTGGGATTGTGGTGGGCGGCGGTCACACTGACCACCGTCGGCTACGGTGACAAGGTCCCCAAGACGTTGCCAGGTCGGTTGATCGGATTGGTTTGGATGTTTTCGGGGCTGTTTATTATCGCCAGCTTCACCGCGGCGGTCACGTCGGCATTGACCGTCAACCAACTGCGATCACGGGTCGCCGGGCCGGCGGACCTGCCGCGCGTCAAGGTTGCGACGGTGGCCGGTTCGACGTCGGCCGACTACCTGCGCATGCGTCACATCCGTTTTCGTTCCTTCGAGACCGTCGAATTGGCGTTGCAATGCCTCACCGAAGCACGCTGCGAGGCGGTGGTCTATGACGCGCCCATTCTTCGGCACCTTGTCTTGCAAGCCGAGGAGGGTGATCTTTTCGTTTTGCCGGTGACCTTTGAACGCCAGAGTTACGCGTTTGCGCTACCGAGCAACAGTCCGCTACGCGAGCCGATCAACCAAAGCCTGCTGCATCGAACCTCGTCGTCTGCTTGGGAAGACACGCTGCAACGTTATCTCGGTAGCATTCAAGAGTGACGCCACCCATCGGTCTGGCCAAGCGGGATCCATCGACACATTTCAGCGACCATGCCAGAGGGGTCGACACGCAATCCCAGGATTGGACCAGTGAGTCTTAATATCTTTAAAAAACGCCACACCCGCATCGGTGCCCGCCCGGGAACGCTCGTCATCTCCAAGGAATCGCCGCGGCCGGTGGTGCGTGGCATCTTTTACAATCGACAAAGCTATGACGAACGTCCCGTCGAAGACCTCGACCAGCTCCAGGAGGCGTTTCAAGCAGAAACCGTCGCCTGGGTCGACGTGCAGGGATTCGGCGATCGGTCGGTGATGAACAAGGTGGGCGAGGTCTTTCATTTGCACCCGTTGCTGTTGGAAGACGTCGTCAACGTCCCCCAGCGGCCCAAGACCGAATTGTACGGTGACCAGCTGCTGATCGTCGTTCGTATGGTTCGACTGAAAGACAGCGATGAAGCGTCGCGTTATCGTGTCGACATGGAACAGGTCAGCATCGTGCTGGCGGAAAACTATGTGATCACGTTCCAAGAGCGTTACGGCGACATCCTTGACCCCGTCCGCAAACGGTTGAAAAGCGGCAAAGGCATCATTCGCGGACGTGGGGCCGATTACCTGGCCTACGTGATCGCCGACACGATCGTGGACGGCTATTACCCCGTGCTCGAAGCGGTCGGCAACGACCTGGAAGCGATGGAAGACGAAGTGATTCGCAACCCGTCGCCGGACGTGCTGGGCGAACTCAACACCTTAAAGAACCAACTGATCAACCTCCGCCGTGCGATCTGGCCGCAACGCGAAGCGATCAACTCACTGGTCCGGGGCGATTTTGCCCTCGTCGATGAAGACGTTCGCGTCTACCTGCGCGACACCCACGATCACTGCATCCAGACGTCAGAAGTCGCCGAAATGTATCGCGAGATGGCGACGGGATTGATGAACACCTACCTGTCCTCGGTCGCCAACCGGACCAACGAGGTGATGAAGGTGCTGACCATCATGGCCAGTCTGTTCATTCCGTTGACGTTCATGGCCGGGATCTACGGCATGAATTTTGAACACATGCCTGAACTGCACTACCGCTACTCCTATCCCATGCTGTGGGCGGTGATGACCCTGACCTCCATCGCGATGCTGTACTTTTTCTGGCGCAAAGGCTGGATCGGACGGGGTTGATTCGGGAGAGCCTTCCAGGCGGTCGCTTGTCTACTGTAGTGGACCGTCTAGCGGTAAACGTCATGCGCCGGTCATCCGTCTGATTGGATCGCGGAGTCAAACCGGCGGGTTGCAGTGCGACGCTGGAAACGCCAGCCTGAGGACAGCCCCGAGTGCC
>NZ_NTFY01000118.1 GCF_002289565.1 Rhodopirellula sp. SM50
CTTAAACACCGACTCCCCGGAATCATCCCCTACCTCGAAAATCCCTGAAAAAACCGGAGAAACCACTTGTCCAGAGCTCAGATGTCTCGCTGCGCTCGACCCTCCCGCACACGGGAGGGTTGCTTAGGATGTGTAGGTACCAACGCTGCCGAAGGAGGGTGGCGTCTCTCTTTTCACTCGATGCCTTTGGGCTGGGCGGTGCGTGGCTGGCGGACCACGGTTTCGCTTCGGCCGAGTTTGGGGCACACTCTTGGGCGACCCCCGCACTTTCCACGGAGTACCCCAGCACCATGTCTTTTGCGACTCAATTGGCCGACGCGGTTCGGCGGACTCGTAGCGTCACCTGTGTCGGACTGGACCCCCGCAAAGCCTCGCTTCCCGCCCCGCTTCGCGATGCCGTTGCCAACGACCGGCCGGAGGAATGGGCGGCGGCCTACACCCAGTTTTGCTGCGAAATCATCGATGTCGTCGGTGATCGCGTGCCCTGTGTGAAACCGCAAGCGGCGTTTTTCGAACAGCTCGGTCCGGCCGGGATGATCTCCCTGGGCGAAGTCGTCGCCTACGCTCGCTCGAAAAACTTGCTGGTCATCCTGGACGGCAAACGCAACGACATCGGCAGCACCGCGACCGCTTACGCCGACGCCTACCTGGGGGCCGAGAGTCCCTGGGGCAGCGATTCGTTGACGGTCAGCCCCTACCTGGGGCGTGATAGCATTGAGCCGTTCGTTGACGTGTGTGATCGGCGGGACGCCGGGGTTTTTGTGCTCGTGAAAACGTCCAATCCCGGCGGCGGGCTGCTGCAGAACCGCAAAACGGACGGTCAGACCGTGTTTGAATGTGTGGCCGAGTTGTTGACGGAGTTGAACGCGAGCCGTCAAAACGCGGAGGGATATGGGCCGTTGGGGGCGGTGGTTGGGGCGACGTATCCGCAAGAACTGGCGGAAATGCGGGCGGCGCTGCCCCACAGCTGGATTCTGATCCCGGGTTTCGGCGCCCAGGGCGGAGCCGCCGACGACGTGAAGGTCGGGTTTCACGAGGGGGGGATGGGTGCGGTCGTCAACAGCTCGCGGCACATCATTTTCGCTCATGCCCGGCCTGAATATGCCGATAAGTTCGGGGATGCACGCTGGCATGACGCTGTCGCGGCGGCGACGGAGCAGATGAATGCCCAATTGGATCTGGTGAAGTAGTCAAATCCAGGTGATTTTGGTGTTTTCGCGGTTCGAACCCTCTTCCGAACCCGAGCCTCAGTTGCTACCTTTCGCGGTTCTTCGTCGACTGACAGCGTGAGCAACAGTGACGTGAAAACAAAATGACCCCCAGCAAATGATGGAATCATGGGCAACAAGATGAAGACCCATAAGGGTATCAAAAAACGCTTTCGCTTGTCCGCGACGGGCAAGGCGATGCACCGCCAAAGTGGTACCAGCCACTTGGCAAACGGCCTGACCAAGAAACGTCGACGAAACCTTCGCGGGACCACCGCGGTGGACACCTGCATGGAAAAATCCATCCAGGCTTCGCTCAACGGCTACAGCAACTAACGACCGAATTTCACCCATTTGGATAGGCGAAACATCGACGCAACTTTTTGACGTCGGGGCCTGATTCAAAACAATCTGAAAGGAATGCACCCATGCGTGCGACCAAAGGTGCCGCCCGTCGGCAATCAAAAAAACGTCTCTTTAAGCGTGCCAAAGGCTACGTCGGTGGACGCGGAACGTTGACCCGCTCGGTCAAAGAAACGTTGCTCCGCAGCGGCGCGTACGCTTTCCGCGATCGCCGCGTGCGAAAACGCGATTTCCGCCGACTCTGGATCACCCGTCTCAACGCCGCGACGCGGATGCACGGGCTGCGTTACAGTGAGTTCATCCACGGGCTGAAGAAAGCCGGGATTGAATTGGATCGCAAGACGCTGTCGGAAATGGCCATCCACGACGAAGCCAGTTTCAAGGCCGTCGTCGACAAGGTCAAAGAAGCGTTGGCAGCGTAGGCTCCGTCCAGTTTGTATTTACGTCTGTCGAGCGGAAACGGGATCCGGTGCGAATGGCACGGGCACGCGTGTTGGTGTGCAGGCTTTAGCCGCCCACTGTCGTTGCGTCTCAGCGACCGGGAATCGCCAAAAGGCTAAACACCAGCGGTTGCTGAGGGTGCTTCGCATTTTTGCTACCTGATCCCACTTCTGCGGCACCCAAGCTATGTCTCTGCAAAACTTTCTCTCCGCCCTCGATTCTCTGCAATCCGAGGCGATTGCGACCCTTGATGCTGCCTCCGATGCGGAGGCGTTCGAGGCTGCGCGGGTCAAGTACGTGGGCCAGAAGAAAGGCGCACTGAAAGACATTCAAAAACAAATGGGCAGCGTGGCGGCCGACGATCGCAAGTCGGCCGGGATGCGGCTAAACGAAGTCAAGCAGGCGATCGAGAAAGCGGTCGCCGAAGCCCAGTCACGGATTTCTGGCGGCGGCGAGAGCGGGGCCGACCCGACGTTTGATCCGACGTTACCCGGGGTGCGGCCGGCGATCGGGCACGTCCACCCGATCACGCAAACGATCACCCACCTGACCGAGATCATGGGGCGGATGGGGTTTGAAGCCGCCGAAGGTCCTGAGGTCGAAGACCCGCACCATAACTTCGTCGCGCTCAACATCCCCGAAGATCACCCGGCGCGTGATCCGCTGGATAATTTTTATCTGGCGACCGCGGCCACGGGGGCGGAAAAGCAGAACGTCGAAGGCACGCGATTGCTGCGGAGCCAAACCAGCACGGTACAGATTCGCGTGATGGCCAACCGCAAGCCGCCGATTCGCGTGATCTCGCTGGGCCGCGTCTACCGTCCCGACGATCCCGACGCGACGCACTTTCCGATGTTCCATCAGATGGAAGGGTTGCTCGTCGACACGCACGTGACGATGGCCAACTTGAAAACCGTGTTGCGCGTCTTCGCGACCAACTACCTTGGCGGCGACGTCGAGATTCGATTTCGGCCGTCGTTCTTTCCGTTCACCGAGCCCAGCGTCGAAGTCGACTTTTTGTGGGACGGCAACTGGATCGAATTCGGTGGCGCCGGGATGGTCGATCCCAACGTCTTTCGGGCCGTCGGGTACGATCCCGAAGAGGTCTCGGGATTCGCGTTCGGCCTGGGCGTCGAACGATTGTGCATGCGTCGTCACGGGATCAAGGATATCCGTGATCTGTACAGCGGCGACATGCGATTTCTGTCACAGTTTTAGTTCGTTCCAGGTGCCAAGTTTCAAGTTCCAAGTCGACCTTGAGCACTGATCCTGGAATCTACAACCTGAGACTTGGGACCTGAAACCTTGGAACCTGGAACTAACCATGCTCGTTTCCTGGAAATGGCTCTCCCGCTACGTCGCTCTGCCGGCCGATCGTGAACAGCTGGAAACTCGGCTCAGTCTGAGCGGATTGAATCACGAGGGGACCGAAACGCCCGCCGAGAATCCGGCGCTGTCGTCCGATGACGTTTGCATCGATTTGGAAGTCACCAGCAACCGTGGTGATTGTTTGGGGCACCTCGGCGTCGCGCGTGAAATCGCCGTGTTGTACGACACCGAATTACGTGTTCCGTCACCGACGCTCGAAACATCCAAGACGGACGTCCGGTCGCTGCTGAGTGTTGAAAACGAATTCACCGAGGCCTGTCCACGCTACACCGCGCGGGTGATTCAGGGGGTCAAGGTCGGGCCCAGCCCGGACTGGATGCAGGCCGCGCTGGCCAGCGTCGGGATCGGAGTGGTCAACAACGTCGTCGACGCGACCAATTACGTGCTGATGGAATGTGGTCAGCCGCTGCATGCGTTTGACTACGCCAACATCGCGGACAAGAAAATCGTCGTGCGGCCCGCGCGGGCGAAAGAATCCATCACGGCGATCGATCATCGGCAATACGAACTCGATCCTTCGATGTGCGTGATCGCCGATGCCCAAGCGGCCTCCGCGGTCGCCGGGGTGATGGGGGGGGCCGATTCGGAAGTGACCGAGTCGACGACGGATGTGGTGATCGAATCGGCGATCTTCACACCGCTGTCGGTCCGACGGACGGCGCGGAAACTGAAACTGCACAGCCCTTCGTCGTTTCGTTTCGAACGTCGCGTCGACCCGATCGGCGTGGAATGGGCCAGCCGCCGCGTTTGCCAGTTGATCGTCGAATCCGCCGGCGGCACCGTCGCCGAGGGGATCATCGACACCGCACCGGAAATCGAAACGCGGCCGCCGATCGTGTTGCGTCTGTCGCAACTGGAACGCATCCTCGGCATCACCATCGACTCCAGCGAAGTCGAGCGAATTCTGACGGCACTCGGCTGCCAGAGCGATGCAAAAATCTCGACCGGTTCGGGAGCGTTCAGCGCGCCTTCCTGGCGTCATGACTTGACCCGTGAAGCCGATTTGATCGAAGAGGTCGCTCGAATTCACGGGTATGACAAGATTCCTGAAGACAGCCCGATCCCGGTCGCTCCGAGCAGTAAACGGACGTTCGATTCGGCGACGGAAAAGATTCGTGGCGTGTTGACCGCGGCGGGGCTCAGCGAAGCGATGACGCCCAGCGTGGTGACGTCGAAGTTGGACAAGGCGCTTTCGCCGTGGACCGAGCGACCGGCTTTGAGTACCCAAACGGCGATGCTGAAAGGTGCCAAACGGCTCCGTCGCACGCTGTTGCCGAGTCTGATCGAAGCGCGTGCCAACAACTGGGCGTCGGCATCAATCGAAGCGGACTTGTTTGAAATCGCACACCTGTACCTGCCCGGGAAGTCGGACGAGGACTTGCCGGAAGAACTGTACGCGGTCGCGTTGGTGTGCGGCGGCGATTTCTTTTCCGCCAAAGGTGTCATCGAGTCGTTGTGTGAACGACTGGGCGCGCGACAAGCCCTGTCGGTGCAACCGGTCGATTCACCCGGATTTATCGCCGGCCAGTTGGTTCGCCTGTCGCTCGGGGAATCGTCACTGGGGTATTTGGGTGTGGTTGCGCCCAAGACGTTGAAGCAATGGAAATTGCCCGGCCCCGTGATCGTCGCCGAACTGTCGATCCCCGCGCTGCTTGCGGACGCCGAATTGGTGCCACAGCAACAGATCGTCAGCATGTTCCCTTCGGTGGAACGCGATTTGAACTTTGTCATGTCCGAATCGGTACGTTGGAACGAACTTGAGAACGTGGTCCGGTCGGCCGTCGGGCAGCAGCTCAAATCGGTCACCTACCGCGAGACCTATCGCGATCCGGAAAAGGACGGCAAGGACCGCAAGCGGGTGCTGTTGTCGGTGCAGTTGCAAAGTGACGAAACGACACTGAGCGGCGACGATGCCGACGCGTTGGTTCAAAGCGTCATCGGCGCGTGTAAGAAGAAGCTCGACGCAGAGTTGTTGGGTTGAGATGCCCATAGAAATCTTTGCGTATTGCACGCACCGCGATCCGCCGGAGCCGGAGTTTCCCCACGAGCCGGTCTTCGTCCGCAACGAATCGACGCCGGGGTTCGTCGAACACCTGATGAAACTGGTCCAGGACCTGTTCGAATCCGGTGACGGACAGATCAGCCAAACGTTGTACGCCGTCTGCCGGCACCTGCAACGAACGAACATGCTGGTGGCATTCAAGGTCGACGGGGAACACGTCGAAGCGATCGCGCCGTGGGCCTGGCAGTCCAACGCGATTTTGTTTTTACCCGATCGCACGATCCGTGACCCCAACGGCGCGGTGTTGCACGATCCGTCGGCGGAGCAGCCCGACTCGAACGCCCAGTTGCCGTTTCTGCCCGATGCGCGGCAGCGAAAAGCCCAATCGGAAATCGAGCTGAGGAACCGATTGATCGACACGCCCGAGGCGTTGCCGCCGGTGATCAGCGAGTGGGAAGTCACGCTGCGTTCGGCCGACGAAGTCGTTTGGCGGATGTTGGCGCTGTTCGTCGTCGCGGTCCGGGCCGAATCACTCTCCAGCGGCAAACCGATTCCGATCGCGGCCTTGCGGGAGAAGTCACCGTTGGCGTTCCAGGCGTTGTCGCCGTGGGAAACCGCGTTTCTGGAAAACTCATCGCCGTCAGAGTCCGACGTTTCCGCGGCCGGTTGGCGGTATGAAGCGCTGGCGACGCTGCAGTGGGCACTGGGGATGCACCCGACGCTTGCCTTTCCCGATGCAATTTGTGATGTCCCAGAAGTCGCGCGACAGATGATCGCGATGCCGGCCCGGCAACTGATCGAATCGGCGACGCTGCGACCGACCGGCGAGATTCTGGATGCCTTGGACCTGAACTTTCGCTTGTTGTGGGCAGCCCGAGACGCGGCGACGCGACAAACCGAACCGCCTGCCGGGGTCGAGGGCGGCGTGATCGCAGAGCGACAGCATGCCCTCAATTGGCTGACGTTTTTCGAGAACGCGGAATGGGATGAGGTCGATATTCCGAGTTCGTAGGTGGTTAGCTATTAGCTTTTAGCTGTTAGCTTTTAGCTTTTAGCTGTTAGCTGTTAGCTTGAGACTTATTGGGTCGAGTGGTTTTGGTCGATTGAATTTCGATGCGGTTCATCGTCCCGGCGGGAGGGTGAATCAGCGTTTTGCCATGGAAGACGACGGGCCGACATCGATTCCGATCGAGTCAGCAGATTTGCGATTTGCGATTTGGGATCTTGTCGGGCTCTCCTTTCTTGGGGAGCCTTGCCATACAATGATCGGTCCAGTTCGATCCACTCCGGCGGCACGGCGATTTCAGCAACCCCCTTTTGATGTCCATGAGCGAATTAAAACGCGAACTTTACCCGCCGGAGGAATTCGACGATTTGGCGGGGATCGATGCGGAAGTGGATCCCGAATCGGGCAAACCGCTGTCTCGGAAAGACTTTCGACGTCAAAAACGAAAACGTCGCCGCAAGGTGATGTTGGCCGTCTTGCCGACCATGCTGACTCTGGGCAACGGTGTCTGCGGTCTGGGGGCGATCGCCGTCGCCATCAGCGGCCCGGAGTTGGATTGGCCGCTGGAACAGAAACTGTTTGCGTCGGGAATGTTGATTTTTGGCGGGATGCTGTTCGACGCATTGGATGGTTCGGCGGCTCGGATGACCGGTCAGGAGACCGAATTCGGTGCTCAACTGGACAGTTTGTGCGACGCGGTCACGTTCGGGACCGCTCCGGCGGTGATCATCTGGCGGATCACCGATGCGCTGCCTCAGCGGTTTCTATGGGCCGCCGGGGTGCTGTTCACTTTGTGCGTTTTGATTCGTCTGGCCCGTTTCAATGTGGAGACAGGCGAAGACGATTCGCATGAAACGTTTGAAGGGCTGCCCAGCCCGGCGGCTGCGGGAACGTTGGCCGCGTTTGCGATCGCCATGCCGGACTTAAAGGATTTGGCGAGTAACAAGATCTACCACGAATACATCCAAGCGGTTGCCAACGCTGCGCTGGTCGCTTCACACTACTTCATCCCCGCGCTGGCCGGCGTCTTGGCGTACCTGATGGTGTCTCGATTCCAGTATCCGCACTTGGTTGCCCAGTGGATGAAGGGCCGTCGCACGACGCACCAGATTGGGCAAGCGATGTTCGCCGTCGGCGGCGTCTTTCTGTTGCATTGGTTGGCGCTGCCGATCGCATTTTGTTATTTCGCGTTTGCCGCGCCGCTTCGATCGCTGATCCGTTCGCGCAAGAGTGCGGTCAGCCCGAGCGAGTGAAGGTTTTCCGCTGGCGGATCAAAACGATGTGGGCAAGGGTGGCAGCGTTCCCGCCACCGGATCGGGCTCGGCGGTGACGGTCCATTTGTCAGAACCGACGGCTTGGTAGGTGATTCGGTAGAGCACCGTCTGGAATCCATCGTGGTGCGAGTACTGAAAGGAGACGCTGCTATCGGTCGGGTTTCCTGATTCGATCCGTTGGCAAGCGATCGCGAGCACGGTTGTCGGCCCGCGTGACCGGGCTTCGCTGCGTGATCTGGCTTGTTCAATTCTCAGCGACGCGGCGAGTTGGCGCGCATGCACCGCCGCCATGCCGGTTGTTGTCAGAATCAGCAGCATCACCACCAACATGGCATATCCGCGTCTTCGGCTGGGAGGGCGTCGATGCGTCATGGTTTAGATGTTGGGTGTGTTGAAGACGTAGGTTTCGGTGATCGCGCCGAGTCGGAACGCGAGAGTGATTCGCAGTTCGTTTCCGATCACTTCAAAATTCACTGAGTCGACCAGCTGTGCGACCACGTTGGTCCGTCCGTTTTCCAAATCCGAACGAATCAGTTGTCCGTCGGATTCGAAATACAGGATGACGCGATCGGGTGAAATCCAATCTGCCGATCCGTCCAGATCCGAATCGAAACAGAGTCGCAATTCGTCGGCGGTGGGGATCATGCTGTCGACCAGCCGCCAGCGGTTCCGGTCGCCGGTCGGGCTGTCCGGATCGTTGCCGCCGAAATCACGTCGGAACGTTTCGATCGCCAACCTTGCTTCACCCGCGATCCTGGTCCTGGCGATGTTGTCGGCCATGTTGCGAGTCATGTCCATCGTCACCCCGGCCGCCACCATGGCGATCATCGCGGCCATCACGGACCCGATCGTGACTTCCAACAAGCTCATGCCGTTGCGGCGTCGTTTCAAGTGTGGTGGGGAGTTGCCTGTCATCAATCCAGCTCCACCGTCACCGTGGCGCCACCGGCGACCGTCGTCGTGACGGGGGTGACGACTTCGACCGACCGACGACATCGCAGCATCACGGCATCGGCGATCAGCCAATCGCCCGAACGCGGCCAGCCGTACAGCAGCACATGGACGGTGCTATTTCTGAACGTGTGGACTCCCAACCGTTCCCACCATTTGCCGGCGTAATCGAGGTCATGTTCGATTGCGCGTTGGTCGACGTACACGGGGCCAATCCAGCCGGAATTGTAGACGTAGTGCGGGACGGCGGATCCGAACTGCCCAGGGTAATTTTTCTTCTTTTCCGGCACGAAGGTGAACACTTCGTAATCGCCTGGAGGAACGCCATAAAAAGAGAACAGTGCGTACGATCCGACGGAGGTCGGGGTTTGGATCTCATGGACCGTTGACCGAAAATCGCCCGGGTGTCCGCCGTACTCTTCCCAATCGTCTCCTCCGTAACCCCTGTAGGTGTAGAACCCGCTGCTGTCCTCGTTGTCACGGATTTGCAGAAAGCCTTCATTGAGCGGGTAGTTGGGAACGGGAGCCGCGACGGCATCGGTGGCGATGTCAGCGTAGACGCCAAATTTCTTCATCCATGCCGCTTCCGATGGGCTGCCGCCGGTGACGGGATTGATCGAGGCGATTTCGTCAGCGGGAAGCATTTGTTCCAGCCGTGCGGTCTGGCGTGATTGGATCACCGACAGGCTGTACAGGCCGCTGATGCCGATCGACAGCAGCACCATCGCCACTTGGACTTCCAAGTAGGTTGATCCGCGTCGATTGGCTCGGGTGCATCCGAATTGACTCATCGCTGCCTGCCTCAGAACCCGGGTGAGATGGTGGGACTTTCGCCGAGGACGGGATTGAATCTGCCCTCGACGTCCCCGGTGATCTGACCGGTTTCGTCGATCTGAAAATCACCGCTCCAGGCTCCGTTGAAAACGGGATTGCCGGCGCCGTTGAAACTGCGTCGCCGGGCTTGGGCGGTGAATCCGGCGGCATCGGCGGCGGTGATCGAAAACTCATACCGCGGCGATGCATTGAGCAATTCGTTGTCGACCAGTTCGTCGTCAATCAGCTCCTGCAGCGTCGCGGCGTAGGTGCGGTTTTCTAGCCAATAGAATCGCTGTGCCGAAGCGATCGAGCGGAGACTGGCGCCGGCCAGATCGGCGTGCGACTGTTCCATCGTTTGGACGACGCTGGGAGCGGCAAAGGTCAGCAAGACGGCCAGGATCGTCATCGTGACGATGACTTCGATCAGCGAGAACGCGTGGCGTTTGAGTTTCCGGTCGCGGGTCATTTGACGTTCCCCGCCATTTCGAACATCGGGATGTAGATCGCCAGCATCACGACGCTGATCACGGCCCCCATGACCATGATGATCGCCGGTTCGGCCAGCTTGGTGACCCGTGACATGAACGCTTGAGTCTTTTCGCGATAGTATGGCGCGATCTCTTCCATCACCCGGCCCAGTTGTGCCGACTCTTCGCCGACCCGCACAGCGTTGACCATCATGGACGTGAACAGTCCCGATTCTTCCAGGCCATCGGCGAGGCTTCGACCGGCCGCCATCCGGTTCTTGGCGTACTCGATGGCTTCGCGATACGGCGGCTGGGCGGCAAACACGTCGGCGACGGTTTGCATGGTTTCCAACATTGGGACGCCGCTTTTGAGCAGCAGTGCCAAGTTGGACGCGAACCGATACATCGACGACTGGATGACCAGGTCACCGACGACGGGGATCGCGACCATGACACTGATCGATCGACGGCGGCCGGCATCGGTGTTCAGCCAGCGTTTGAAAAAGTACCCGCCGACACAGAAGCCGGCGACGATGTACAAGCCGTAGGCGGCGACTTGATCGCTGATGTCCAACACGAAGACCGTGATGCCGGGCAATTCCGCGCCCATCTCTTTGAACATGTCACCGAATGTCGGGACGACAAACCAGAGCATCGCGAACACGACCAACACGGCGACAAAGATCAACACGCAGGGATAGATCATCGAACCGATGAATTTGCTGCGCGTGTCGGCGGCTTCGCGGATTTGACGATTCAAATCCACCAGGACTTCATCGAGTTTGCCCGTCGCTTCACCGGTCGCGATCATCGCGACCCAGTGCATGGGGAACATGTCGGTGGTCGCTTCGATTGCCGTATGAAGCGGCATTCCCGACGCGACCCGCTCGGCGACCTCTTCCATCACCGCCTGCAGTGTCTTACTTTGATTCTGTTCGGCGGACACGTGCAAGGCGCGCAGCAGCGGGGTCCCGGAGGCGAGCAGCGATCCGAGTTGCTGGAAGAACGTCATCTTGTCGTCCAGGCTGGCGCGTCCATGCTGCTTTGCAGAGACTCGTGCGCGAGACAAGAACCAGGCGTCGAGAGACATGGCAAGTCCTGGGGTTAGTGATCGTTACACAGGCTGACGGCTTCTTCCAAACTGGTCAGGCCTTCGGCGACCTTTGCCGCGGCGCTTTGCGAAAGCAGCTTCATGCCGTCTTCCACCGCGGCGCGTTTCATGGCGCCGACCGACTCGCCGGCTTGGATCATGTCCTTGAGTTGTTGGTTGATGCGAATCACCTCAAAGACGGCCAGCCGACCCTTGTATCCGATGTTGCGACAGCGATCGCATCCGCGGGCGCGGAACACCGGGATCTCTCGTGGGATCGCATAACGCTCGCTTGATTCATGATCCAGTTGGTAGGGCACCTTGCATTCATCGCAAAGCCGCCGCACCAATCGTTGGGCGACCAGCAAGCGGAGTGTGCTGGCCAGCAAAAACGGTTCGATGCTCATGTCTTGCAAACGCGTGATACTGCTGAGTGCGTCGTTGGTGTGCAACGTGGAGAACACGAAGTGTCCGGTCAACGCGGCACGCATGCAGATTTCCGCCGTCTCGTCGTCGCGAACCTCACCGACCATGATCACGTCGGGGTCTTGCCGCAGGAACGCCCGCAAGGCGCTGGCGAAGGTCAGCCCGACTTTGGCACGCGTTTGGACTTGGTTGATGCCGCCGAACTTGAATTCGACCGGGTCTTCGACCGTGCAGAGGTTCGTTTTTTCGTCATTGAGTGCGTTCAGGCAGGAGTACAGCGTGGTGCTCTTTCCGCTACCGGTCGGCCCGGTGACGAGCATCAAACCGTGTGGGCTTCGGATCGACTCGGTGAGATCCTTGAATTGCCGCGAGTCCATGCCCAGCATCGACAGATCGTGCGGGAGCGCGTTTTTGTCCAACACACGCATCACGATCTTTTCACCGAACACGGTGGGGCAGGTGTTGACCCGCATGTCCACGCGGTGTTCACCGGTTCGCAGGGCGATCGCGCCGTCCTGCGGCAGCCGCCGTTCGGCGATGTCCATTTTGCTGAGCACTTTCAGCCGGCTGATGACCGAGTTGAGCAGCGGCATAGGTGGCGGTTGGACTTCGGACAAGACGCCATCGACACGCAACCTGACGCGACAATCGTCTTCGTAGGGTTCGATGTGAATGTCGCTCGCGCCGGTGGTCAGGGCCTGTTCGAAGATGCTGTTGACGTAGCGAATGATGCGTCCGTCTCGTCCCGGCGGTGGCGATTGATCCAAGTGAATCACCTCGGTCGCTTCGGCGGCTTCCTCTTGGTCCAGGTCTTCGGCGTCGTCGACTTCCTGGAAGCTGGTCGAGGTGGAAACGGGGATCGATGTGTTCCACCCGCCCTCTTCGTAGAGCATGGTCAGCAATCGTTCGATCACCGACAGCGGTGCGAACATCGGCCGCATTTGGCGACCGGTCAGCAGTTTGATTTCGTCGGCCAGCAACAACGAATCGGGCGAGAAAACGGCGACTTCCAGCACGCCGCCGTCATCGCTCAGCGGCGCGATCAAGTGGTCGCGGCAGAGCCGGTTGGGCAGCACGGACGCGACCGACGTGTCGATCGGCGGCGGCGCGTCGGCCGGTGGGTCAAACAGCGGCACCAAGTAGTGGTCCGCGTACGACTTTGCGATTTGGGATTCCGTGGCGACACCGCAACGAATGATCGACTCCTCGATCGTGACGTCATCTTTGCCGACCGATTGCCAAAGTTCCTCGAGTTTCTCCGGATCAAGGTTGTCGATCGAATCAAGCAGCCGAATGATCAGCGGGTTATTCTGTGCGATCAGAGCGGAGGTAGCGTTGGTCATGGTTTGATGTCACGTGTGGTGGACGTCTTTCGCCTCGTTCGGGAGCGAGGCGTCATTCAATGCGGTGTTAAAGGTTGGCTTGGAAAATGTTCTCGCGCGGGTCCAGCTGATTCTCTGGACGACCCGAAGCGGTCGGTGTGGGGCGGGGTGTGTCTTGTGCGTCTTCGTCTTCCTCTTCGTCTTCATTCGGTTCCTGCGACGACGCACTTGCTTTTGCGGCCGTGGGGGTTGCGGGTCGGGCGGACGAGTCGGCGGATCGTTTGGGACGCTCTTCTCGTTTGATTCGGATCGTCAGTGGGCCAGCGACGACGGTGACGTGGTCGGATGCGATCTCGCGGATCGTGGCGGAGACATCGTCGAGCCCGAGGACCGGGACTTGGTCACCGAGTTTGCAAACGCTGCCGTTGAGGATCGCCCAGCGGTGATGGTCTGTCTGGGCAATGCCTCCGAGCCGCAAGCCGCTCCGCAGGTCTTCGTCGGTGGGGCCGAGGTCTTCGGGTGTCGCATCCGATGTTTCGGCCTCCGACGCGTCGTCTGTGGGGCGTTGGACCAGCACGGCGGCGAAGGGATCTTTGCTGATCACCGCGGGCAGCGGCGGGGTTTGCAGATCGGCGATTTTCCAGCGAACGGATTTGGCCCGCACGACATCTTCGCCGAGGTCCAAGGGAGCCTCGGGGGGCCAGCCGAGATACAGTGCGATTGCCAGGACGGCGCACGGAGGCGCGTACTTTTGAAGGTTGACGTTCATTCCTTCTCCTTCAGCATGCGAACGGACAATTGCATCGTGGGTTGCGATGCACTGCGTTCGGCCGGATTGATCTGAAGCGTCTCGACGCGAATCAATTCGGGTTGTGATTCCAGCAGGAACAGCGCTTCATTGAGTTGCGGAAAATCGCCAGCCAGGTCCAGCGTGACGCGGACGTTGTAGATCGGCCCCAAGCGTTGTGGGGCTTCGGCATTGATCTGCAAAAGGTCGGCGCCGGAATCTCGGAACAGGTCGATGAAAAAACCGGTCACCGCATCGTTGCCTTCGCCCTGCAGGATCCGCGGCCGAACGTGTTCGAGCGCGTCCTGCAGCAGCATGACCTCTTCGGCCGTCTTGACCTTTTCACGCAGCTGTTGCAGTTCCCGGCGTGTCTTTTTCGTTCGGCCGTGCAAGGGCTCGCTGATGGCGAAGAACATGATGGCGACCATCACCAACGCGACGGCAACGCGCATGCGAAACGGGTCGCGGAGTTGCTCGGCGACCTGCTGCAGTTCTTGCTTCCAGTCTTTTTTCGCTTCAGGATGTTTCATGGTATCGGGCTTGGAAGACGCACTACCCCTTGGCCTTGCTGCTGGTGGTCAGAATGATGGAGAACTCGGCACCGGCGATTCCGGTTTCCGGCGAGAGGGTGCGGCGCAGGTCGCTCAGTTCGACGCGTTGGAAGTGTTCGGCGACGGTATCCAGTTGGCCGACGGTCTCGGTCAATTTGCTCACCGAGGCGGGGAGTTGGCCGTCTTCGTCGAGCACGCACTCGGCGTGCAAGATCAACGTGGTCGGGGCGGTCTTGACGGCCCGCTTTCGTTTTTGACTCATCGTCGCAGTGCCGCGTATACCGGTCAGTCTTGTGCCGTCGGGCAAAATCGAAGTGATCTGTCCCAGCATCGGACTCCAGCGAACGCGTTTGTCCATGAAGGTGCTGACGGCGCTGGCGCGGGCGTTCAATCGATCGCGTTCGGGGCGTGGGTTGGAGCCATCGGTGGCCATTGATGGGGCGCTCGAAACGAGTGCCACGTGGTTGGATTCGGTTTTTTTCATGCGGTCCAACAGCACCAGCGCGAGGGCACACGCCGCCACGAGATAGAGCGCGATTTCTTTGTAGGGAACGACGCGGTGGAGTTTTAACGGCTCACGATATTCCCGCACGAAATCAAACTCGTCCTCTTCGTCGGCCAAGAACCCATCGGCGCAGGCGCGTGCGATGTGGTCCGGTTTCATCGAGGGGGCGTCCAGCCAGCGGAAGTCGTCGGGCAGATTGTCGCTCAACCATTGGCGATCGATCAGCGACTGCAGCTCACGTCGGCCGTAGATGCTGACCGCGTCTGGGGAGGTCTCCAGGCCGCATGCGGCGTAAGCGGCTTCGACCGAGCGGACAATGGAAACGATGCCCGTTGCTTCGTCGCCCTGCGGCAAGGGCATGCTCTGCCAATGGATCGCCCGGGTGCCCTTGGTCATCACGGCCAGCAAGCTGGTGTCGCCCAAGAAGACGCGTGTGACCAGTCGGTCGCGTCGTTCCTTGCGTTCATTTTCGACCGCGGCGCTGATCAGTGCGTTGGCGGCCGGTTCGAGTCGCTGCAGCGAGTGCTTGGTGTTGCCGATGGTTTCACGAATTGATTCGATGCGATCCAGCGGCGCGGCCACGATGGAGACCAATTGTCGGCGATGGGCTTGCCAATTGAGGACATCGATCGCCAGTTGATCGAGTTTCGCGGTTGAACTTCGCAGCGATTCGCGAAGCAACGTGCGTGGGCTGGCATTGCCGCCGCCGGAGTTGATCGGACGGGTGGCGAAGTAGCATTCGCTGGTCGGGATGGCTGCGGCAACGGGGACGGGGTCGCCTTGGATGCCCAAGGCGTCAAACAGTTCAGCCAACGAGTGACCGAGGTCGTCGCTTTGGACGGCGACCGAGGCGTACTCATAACGCACCGCGCCAAACATGGTTGTCGACGCGTGACATCCATGTAAGTGTTGTCGCCCGAACAGAACCCCAACAACGTGGCTGCGGGATCGATCGCTTGCGGTGTTCATGATGGAAACGTCCCCTCCGGTGATGCGTCAGCGGGGCTCACCGTAGGGTGAAGAGCCCGCTGTCGCATCTGGATGCGATAGGCCAGTCAAGCTGGCACAAAAAAAAAGGGCGGTCCGTGATTGGTTACGGACCGCCCCAGCTGATTGGATCGGTGGTGACATTGTTCCGTCGTGGTGACGGTTTATGCCACGCTTTCCCCCCAGAAAGCGGTCAGGTCGTCAACCTAAGTGCTCTGTGGATTAATTTCCGAGTCGATGGTGCTGTTCATCGCGTCGTAACCGTCTTCGGTGAACGTCACGGTGTAGGCGCCGTAACCGGAGCTTGATCCGGATCGCGTCAGCGTCAGGGTCCAGGAATCTTCCAGGCTTCCCGATCCGCCGGCGGCGGCAACACCAACGCTAAAGTACTTCGGCGGAGCTTGCTCCATGTCCAATTGAGTCAAATCCGACGCGTAGGTCCCTTGGCGGGCCTGATAGCGTTCTTGTGCTGCGCGGACGCTGGCGAGGTACTTGAATGATTCCGAAGCTTTGCTTCGTTCAACACTTTGCAGCAATCGCGGGACGCCGAACGCGGCCAGGACGCCGATGATGATGACGACGACCGACAGCTCGACGAGCGAAAAACCCTTTCGGGCGCGACTGGGACGAAAGGCAATTGCGTGAGCCACGGTGGGCCTCCAACTTAAATCAGGTAGTTGTTTTTTAAACGTTTGATCGATCCTGGAGAGACTCCGACCGAATCGGTGGGTTTGTCGCCGTGTGGATCGCGACTAAAGAAACTGATAGGACACGCGCAAGGGCACGCCGGCCGACCCGCTAGAAATTCAGTGGCGGCGGTCGTGCAAGCAAGGTTGCGGTGCCGCGTGTAGCGATCATTCCGATCAGACGACGCAACGGGGCTCAATCCGCCACTTTTGGCGGGTCAAACGACAGCTCCGACAACGCGATCGCGACGCCGATGTTTGAGCGACCCGGGGGGACATGGCAGTCCCGGCGACCGGTAGGATTGTCGGTCCTCCCCCACAGATTGCGGCAATCACAGACCATCCGTCGGCCCAGGCCCAATGCCAGCGACGTTGGCAACGGCAGGTGTGAGCGGAAAGGGCGCGAGCCGTCCGGTTTCAGCTTGAAACCGGGTTGATAGACCGTAGGGCTCGCGCCCTGTCGGTTTTGTGAGCCGTGACGCGTAAGATGTAACGTGGATTGTCAAGGGCGTCGAGCGTGATGACGCTTCCTTTTTTTGCATCTTTTT
>NZ_NTFY01000119.1 GCF_002289565.1 Rhodopirellula sp. SM50
CGGAGGGCTCGCGCCCTGCCGCTAAAACCTCAAGAAACACATGGAAAAAATGCTTCACAGCGTTGCCTGGCTGGGAGGGCCCGAACGGGACGAGCGAGAGGGGGCAGCAGGGAACAGGTGGGATAGGCTTCCAGCCTGTCGATGCTGAATCGGACCGAGTCGCGTCCCCCGCCGCACTGGTACCGCGTTACAGCCCCAGCACGTACGCAAAAATCAACGGTGCGACGATCGAGGCGTCGCTGTGGATCATGAACTTGGGTGTTTCCCGGCTGAGTTTTTCCCAGGTGATTTTTTCGTTCGGCACCGCGCCGCTGTACCCGCCATAACTGGTCTCGGCATCGCTGATCTGGCAGAAATAACTCCACAGCGGCACGTCCTCTTTGAGGTCTTGCCGCATCATCGGGACCACACAGATCGAGAAATCGCCGGCAATCCCGCCGCCGATTTGAAAGAAACCGATGGGATGTTGCTGGCAGCTTTCGCGATACCACGCGGCCAAGTTTTCCAGCTGCGCGGTGCCCGGCTTCATCGCCTGGTGCCCGGCGACGGTGCCATCGATGACGCGGGCGGTGAAGATATTGCCCAGCGTGCTGTCCTCGACGCCTGGAACAAAAACGGGGATGCCGGCGTCTTTGGCCGCCGCGACCCAGCTGTTTTCGCGCGGGACTTGGAAGTGTTGCGGCAACTCTGGGTCGTCCAGCAATTCAAACATGAACTCCGCCGGCGTGCGGGGCTGGTTCGAATCGGCGGCATGCTGCCAAAGCTTGGTCAACCGACCTTCGATGTGCCGCATCACCGTTTCAGGAATGCAGGTATCGGTGACACGATTGAAGCCCTCTTCCAATAGCGCTTCTTCATCGCTTTCGGACAATCCCCGCCAGTTTTCGATCACGCGGTACTCGTCATGCGCGACCAGATTGAAGATGTCTTCCTCTAAATTAGCGGCCGTTGACGTGATCGCGTGCACCTTGCCTTGGCGGATCATTTCGGCCAGCGACAATCCCAGCTCGCCCGTGCTCATCGCGCCGGCGAGCGTGACCATCATCCGGCCGCCACGCTGCTCGATCAGGTCCTTGTACGACCGTGCCGCCGCCAAGGTTTCGCGGGCATTGAAGTGACGGTAATGTCGTTCCAGAAAGTCGCTGACGTTCAAGGCGGTACTCGGTTGGCGAAAAGCGGGTGCGAGGGAAAGTTTCGATAGGATTCGCGCGAAACCTGTTTTTAATGGATGTCGACGAATCTCGAAAGTCGTGGCGGCTGACGCGAAAAAACATCCCACCGATGGCAAGGCGTACCCGCGGATCCCAAACTGCTCTACATCCGTGGGTACGCTCTGCTATCCGTGGGTCGATTCGTGTCTTCACCAATCCCGATTTCAAACGCCTGAAAAATCTGCCACGACGTTGCCTGGTCGAGTCCCCACGGAGCAGCCCGCGAAATCCCAGACCATTTACTCAAGCATCGCCGAGTGTTTCTTTCAGCCGTTTGAGCAACTGGTAGCGTTGGTCTTCGCTCGATTTTTCAATCTTCGTCGTCAATCCGAGCATGAACTCGGCGTAGTCGTTGTGCCAATCGTGGGCCACATGGGCGACGTCCAGACGCGGCTTGGGCGCCCCCTTGGAAAGCGGCTTGGTGCCGGCAATCAACTCGAACGATTCATCGAATTGCGGCATGTAGATCCGATCGCCGTCCAAGCCTCGCTGGACCAGCAGGTCGCGCAGTTCCTGGCGTGAATCGTCTTCGCCATGATTGAGAAACAAACCGCCCGTGATCGGACAACGCTTCTGGATCCAGTCCAACAACTCGCCTTGATCGGCGTGGGCCGAATAATTGCCCAGCTTGCGAATGTCCGCCCGCACCTTGTACGACTTGCCGTGGATACGGACTTCCTTGGCACCACTGGAGATGATTTGCCCCAGCGTTCCGGGTGATTGATAGCCGACAAACAAGACCGTGCACTCGGGGCGATAGATGTTGTTGATCAGGTGGTGCTTGATGCGACCGGCGGTACACATGCCGCTGGCCGAGATGATGATCGCCCCGCCTTTGATCCCGTTGATGGCCTTACTCTCTTCCAGGGAATGCACCAAGTGGAACCGTTCGTGGCGAAACAACCTCGCTTCGTCCACTTCCACGTCCTGCAACGCCCCGGCGTGCTTGATGAACACCTCGGTCGCCTTCTTCGCCAACGGCGAATCCAGATAGACGTCGGACTGGGGAATCTCACCGTGCGTCAGCAAATAACCGATGTCGTGCAGCAATTCCTGGCTGCGTTCGACGGCGAACGAAGGGATCACGACGTTGCCGCCCCGCTTGAGCGCCTTGGTCAAGACGTCGCGGAGTGCCTCGCGCCGATTCTCCAGCGTGTAATCATCGCGGTCCCGATTGCCATAGGTCGATTCGCACACGATGTAGTCATAACCGACCGGCGCATCGGGCTCGGGATGAAATGCCTTTTCTTCCGGGCCGATGTCACCGGAAAACAACAACGAAAGTTCTTCTTGTGAATCGGGCTCGGTGATTTTTAATTCGACCGAAGCCGAACCGAGCAGGTGCCCCGCGTTCCAGAATCGGACACGGATCCCATCACGCGGCGAAAACCAGTCTTCATACGCATGATGTTTCAACAGCTGCAGTGTCAATTCCGCATCCGGCATCGTGTAGATCGGTTGGACCGCCGGTCGACCACGGCGACGCAGGTTCTTATTCAGGCGCTTGACGCCCGATTCCTGGATGTACGCCGAATCGGGAAGCATGAACTTCAACAGGTCACAGGTCGCTTCGGTCGCGTAAATCTGTCCGTTGAATCCCTTTTTGACCAGCTTGGGCAACAACCCCGAATGGTCGATGTGCGCGTGGGTCAGGATCAAAAAGTCGATCGACCTGGGATCAAACGGAAAATCCTGGTAGTTCAGCTCCTGGGTCGTTTTGCTGCCTTGGAACAGCCCACAATCAATCAGAAAGCGATGCTTGCCGGTATCCAGCAACGAACACGATCCGGTGACGGTGCCGGCGGCCCCGCAAAAAGTCAATTTCGCCATGAACTTGATTCACAAAGAGTAGGCCAGGACCTGTCCTGGTAGGCATCAACAGCGAACACTAAAAGATATCGCGTCCGCGTTGATGAACATACCATTGCCAGACCATTCGTGTGGCAATACTGCGAAGCGGCCGCCACGATTCGGCTCGCTCGGCAATCTGCTGACTCGACTCGTATTGCGTCTCGTCGATTTCCTGGATGCCCTTGACCAGCGCCAAATCGCCCAGGGGCAGAATGTCGGGCCGCTGCAGTGCCATCATCAAGAACACATCGGCCGACCAATTCCCCAGCCCCAGTTGCGCGACGATGTGCGAGCGAACCGTTTCGTCGTCCAATCGCGCCAACGCGTCGACATCAAAGTCGCCGGCGAGACAGGCGTCGGCCAACGCAAGGGTGTAACGGGCCTTCTGGCGGCTGAACCCTAAGTCGCGCAAACGCCGGTCGCCCAACTCACGGACCGCGCGGGGACTCACTTCATTCTCGCAGCGACCGACCAAGCGGTCGAAGGTCGCCTTGGCTGATTCGACGGAGACCTGTTGCTCGAGAATGATGTGGACGAAGGTGGCGTACGTCGCCGGTCGCCGCAGCAACGGCGGCGGACCAAACTTGCGATGGATTTTGCGCAGCACCGGATCCGCCTTGGCCAGCCGGACGGCCCCCTCCGCAAGCGACGTTTTGGTCAGGCGAATCGGCTTGCGTTGTGGGGGTCGGCTCAAAGAAGCTGATCCAATTCTTCGGTCAGGGTTTTGAAGCGTGCCAACGTGGTCTTCACCGGCTCCGGGCTGGCCATATCGACTCCCGCATCACGCAGCAGGTCGAGCGGATCTTTGCTGCATCCCCCCGACAGAAACTTGAGGTAGTCGTCCAATTCGGCCTTGCCACCCTCGAGCACCCGTCGCGAAAGAGCGACCGCCGCACTCAATCCGGTCGCGTACTTGTAAACGTAAAACGCGCGGTAGAAGTGCGGGATCCGGAAACACTCCAGTTCCAGCTCTTTGTCGACGACGAATTCGGGGCCGAAGTAGGCATCCAACAGCTCGCGATACGTGGCCCGAAACGATGCGACCGTCAGCGGCTCACCGGCCTCGGCCATCTCATGCGTCTTCTTTTCAAACTCGGCAAACATCGTTTGACGCACGACCGTCGCCCGAATGCTGTCCAGTTCGTTGTTGATCAGGTACGCCCGTTCGCTGTCGCTGGCGGCATTTTTGAGCAAGTACTCGGTCAACAATTGCTCGTTGAACGTGCTCGCGACTTCGGCCACAAAAATCGTGTAGTCGTAGTACTGGTACGGTTGGTTCTTGGATGAATAAAAGCTGTGCATGGAGTGGCCGGCTTCATGCGTCAGCGTGAACACATCGTTCAAGACGTCGGTCTTGAAATTCATCAAGATGTAGGGTTCGCCATCGAACGACCCGCAGCTGAACGCGCCGCTTTGTTTGCCGCGGTTCGGGTAGCGGTCTGCCCAACGATTTTTTAGCCCTGCGGCGAGCGTGTCGGTGTATTCGCTGCCCAGCGGAGCGAGTGATTCGATCACGACCTCGACCGCCTGGTCCCACGTGTGTTCCTTCTTCATGTCGCTGAGGATCGGCACATAGGTGTCATAGGCGTGGATGTCCGGCAGATCCATCTTGCGTCGGCGGACGTCAAAGTATTGATGCACGCTGGGCAGCGATTCGCGGACCGCAGCGATCAAGTTGTCATACACGTCCACGGGAACATTGTCGGGGAACAACGCGCCGGCAAGAGAACTTTCATGGTTTCGGGCTCGGGCGTAATAAACGTCGCGATGAACGCTGCCGGCCAGTGTCGCCGCCAAGGTGTTTTCGTGTTCGCCGAACGCCTTGTAATATTGATGGAACGCGTCGCGACGCACCTTCCTGGACGAACTGTTGAGGAATTGAATGAACGTCGCGTGCGAAAGCTCTTGCTCATTGCCCTCGGCGTCTTCCATCGAACCGAAACGCAAGTCCACGTCGTTGAGTTGACGGAATGCGTTGCCCGCCGCCGATGCCATTTCTCCCTGCATCGCCAACAAACGCTCCTCTTTGTCGCCGAGCGTGTGCGGCCGCTGGCGGAGCAACCGGGTGAGCTGCAATTGAAACGGCTGGAGCAACGGATCGGCGACCAAGGCGTC
This sequence comes from Rhodopirellula sp. SM50, assembly GCF_002289565.1. Lineage (GTDB taxonomy): Bacteria > Planctomycetota > Planctomycetia > Pirellulales > Pirellulaceae > Stieleria. The sequence continues at coordinate 5,178 of NZ_NTFY01000119.1, forward strand.
CATTTTTTCCGGTTCGATCGCCAGCAATTCCGGGCTGACGTAGCTCGCCGCCTGATTGGCACGCACGGCCAGATTCTGAAACCGCGCCTTCATCCCCTGATAGTCGCTGTTGCCTTGATCTTCGGTCGTCTTCAAGAACGAATAGATCGCCACACGCTCGGCCTGGCGAGAAAAATCCGAATCGAACTGCAGCGCCTCGAGCAACGTCGCAGCCGATTCACCCAAGCGACCGCGATAGGATTCATAGGTGTCAAGCTTGGATTCCAACTCGGCAAAGGCGGTTTCCCATTCGGCGTCGCTGGGGAACAAACTGGAAAGATCCCAGCAATCCTCCGCTGACACCTCAGCACGATCCGGGAGCGACTTGGCGGCAGCAGACGTCGAGGTGGCATTCATAGCAATCGTCAAACGAGTGGTTTGTGGGGGTGATAGCGTCGCGGAATTTGGACGGCTGTGTGGTTCCGGATGCGTCGGGATCGGGTGCGTCGGGTTCTGGCCGGACTAATCAAACGTTTCTTCGGGTCCGGGGAAACTCCCGTCGCGGACGGCTTGATGAAACGACGACGCGGCATCGCGAATCGTCTCACCGACCGAAGCGTAGGTTCTAACAAATTTGGGCGTGTAGCCGGATGTCAGCCCGATCAGGTCATGGGTCACCAAGACCTGGCCGGTCGTTGCCCGCCCGGCGCCGATTCCGATCGTGGGAACCGTAACCGCCGCGTGGATCGCTTCGGCAACCGACTCGGGGACACATTCGATCAGCACGGCGAACGCGCCGGCTTGCTCGGCCGCAACGGCGTCTTTGACCAGTGCCGCTTCGTCGCGCTGGACCTGATAGCCACCTTGAACGAAAACATTCTGGGGTCGCAGACCGACGTGGGCCATCACGGGAATCCCGGCGGTGACCATCGCTTCGATTCGCGACGCCTGTTCGGCGCCGCCTTCGAGCTTGACCGCATGGCAACGTGTTTCTTTCAGCACTCGGGCGCCACAACGAATGCTGCGTTCGATTTCCAACTGGCCATCGGGAAACGGCAAATCGACGATCACCATCGCACGCGAGGTGGCCCGCCCCACCATTTCGGCGTGATAGATCATCTGGTCCATCGTCACCGGCAGGGTGGTCTCGTGCCCCTGGACGACCATCGCCAGCGAATCGCCGACCAACAGCACGTCGATGCCGGCTTGATCGAGCAACTGTGCCGTCGGGAAATCGTACGCCGTCAGCATCGATATGGCGCCGCCCGTGTCGCGACGCCGCTGCAGCGATCGGGTGGTCACGCGTTTGGGAGCTTTTTCTTCGACCATGAAAAGGTTTGCCATCGACCGGTTGAACGAGATCCGCCTGATTCAGCGGCAGATTAGCAGACGAGCAACCCGACGAAAACCGTGGCCCCAACCGCCGCTGACAGCGGTGCTGACAGCGGCGATCGATTGATTCGCCCCGACGCGCACAAACGCGCCACTCGGGGTAAACTGTGATCTGAGACGGGGGTCAGGCACGGGCATCGGTGTTGGTGTGCAGGCTTTCGCCCAATACCGCTAAGCTAAGCGTCGATTCTTCAGATGAGGGCCCGTAGGCTCGCGCCAAACGGCTGATATTCGTTTGATATCAGCCGGTTCGCGCCAGCGTCCGGGCCCCCTCATTGATGTTAACTTAGCGGCATTGGGCTTTAGCCGCCTACTGTCGCTGCGTTGCAGCGACCGGGAATCGCCTCAAGGCTAGACACCAACGACTGCTGAATCCCTGATGACTTCCACCCGTGCCACCCGTATCTGCCCCCCCTTTCCCCTGGATCCCGTCTTTCGCGAGCGAATATCCTATGCCCCGCCTTTGCCTCCCGCTGCTAGCCCTGGTGATCTTGACCCTCAACCTCCTGCCCTTCGGTGGTTCCGGCGATCGTTTGGCCGCCCAGCCGCCCGGGACCGAGGCCGCCGGATTCGGACAGGGGTCGTCCACCCTACCGGCCAACGAGATCACGAATTTCAAGGGCGCCCTCAAAGGCATGCGACGAAACATTGTCGTGGTCGAAAAGGAGGACGGCAGCGAAGCGTTGGTCGCGTTGCCAGAGGCGATCTCGTCGTTCCAGTTTGTCGCCAAAGCGACGCCGGCGTTTTTACAACGCGGCATGCTGGTCCGTTTCTCCGCAAACTTCGGCCCCGGAGGCGTGCCGCTGGCCCCGGTCGAAAAAATCACACTGTTCCAACCGGTCGATCTGCGATCACTGCACGGCCGGACCAAAGAACAATTCACTCCCGGCATCTACTCCGACGCAAATCGCGGCAATCGAAATCAACCGATGGTCGGCAAACTGTCGATCGTGGGACGATTAATCGGCCTGGCCCCCAACGGTGTCCTGGCCGTCCAGGCGGGAAAAATCCCCGTCCAAGTTCCCGTGGACGCCAACACCACGCTGGAAGTCCGCTACAACAATCTGGCCTTGGCCCAAGAAGGCGATCCCGTCTCGGTCACCGGTTTTTACCAGCCCCCCAACGAGAACCAAGTCAAAGCCGATCGGATCACCATCACCACCGACCGGGTCTACGGAGAATACCAACCCGCCACCGAACGAAAGTCCAGACGCAAACGCGGTGACAAGGCGGACGACGACGAATCCGACAAGGCACTGGGAAGCGACCCGGAAAAAGGAGATAATCCGAAGCCGGACGACGCACAGCCAGAGACTGAGAAAGAGGATTCATGAAAACACTGATTCAAGGAGGACGCCTGATCGACCCGGCCGGGGACGTCGACCAGATCGCCGACCTGTGGCTGCATGACGACGCCATCATCAACGGAGATGCATTGGTCGCCGAAGACGCCGATCACGTGATTGACGCTCGGGGATGCGTCGTGATGGCCGGTGGAATTGACATCCACACGCATATCGGCGGCGGAAAACTGGCGATCGCCAGACTGCTGATGCAAGACCGGATCGACGACGACGCCCGCGCGACCGCCCGCCGCGCGGCCGAAAGCGACTACCTGCCCTCGGCCGCCGTCGCTGCCCGACGGTATTTGGAAATGGGTTACACCGTCGCGCTCGAACCCGCCGTCATTCCTTGCAACGCCCGCGCCGCGCACGCCGAGATGGCGGACATGCCTGACTTGGCAACCGGCGGCTTCTGCTTGCTCGGCAACGACGACCTGTTGTTGACCCTGCTCTCACGCGAGGCGCCTCAAGCCGAAATCAACGACTACGTCGCCTGGATGGTCCGCGCCACCCAAAGCATCGCCGTCAAAGCCGTAAACCCCGGCGGTATTTCGGCCTTCAAATTCGGTCGGCGTGAACTGGACGTCGACACCCGCCATCCTCATTACGGCGTCACTCCGGCGCAGATCATCCGCCGTCTCGCCAGGGCGGTCCATGAAATCGGACTCGTGCACCCGCTGCACATTCACACCAGCAACCTGGGCGTGCCGGGAAACATCCGCTCCACCATCGCGACCATGGAAGCTGCCGACGGGTTGCCGATCCATCTCACCCACGCCCAGTTTCATTGCTACGGTGACGAAAGTCAGTACGGGATGTCCTCGGCAGCCGAACAGCTCGTCGCCGCGATGGCGAAACACCCCAACGTGACGATCGACGTCGGCCAAATCATGTTCGGGCAAACCGTGACGATCAGCGCCGATGAACCCCATCAATTCGACAATCGTCATCACGCCTCGCCACGCAAATCCGCGATCGTCGACATCGAATGCGAAGCCGGTTGTGGTGTCGTGCCGTTTCGATACCGCCGCCGCCAATTCGTGCACTCGCTGCAATGGGCGATCGGGTTGGAACTGTTCCTAATGATCGATGACCCATCGCGAGTCTTCTTGACCACCGACCATCCCAACGGTGCCCCCTTTACCGCGTATCCGCACTTGCTGCGGTTGCTCGGTGATCGCTCCTTTCGCGAAACCGCATTGGCTGAAATCCATGCCGATGCCGCCGCGGCGAGTTCCCTGGGCGGTCTTTCGCGACAGTACACGTTGCCGGAAATCGCCACGATGACACGCAGCGCCCCGGCATCGATCATGGGGTTGTCCCGACACGGCCGGTTGACTCCGGGGGCCTGCGCCGACGTCACCGTCTACGAAACAGACGATGACCTGGAGAAAATGTTTCGCGCGCCCCGACACGTATTTTCCCGAGGTCGACACGTCATCGACCGCGGATCCTACACGCCGGGGACGCCGCCTACCAAGACGCCCAACCAACCCGGGCACGAAACCCAACCGGGGCACGAAACGCTGACCGCGGACGTCGAATTTGATCCGCAGTCGGTGCAGCGGTTGCGCAGTGAATACAACGCAACGTCCACCTTCGATCTGAATCGGCTATGGATCAGCGATGATGAAATGCACTCGGTGCTTCGGTCTCGCCCGGTCAAGCAATCGATGCGGGGGCGCGGCCGATGAGTGACCACGACAACACCGGCCAGAATGCCGACGAAACCCGATCGTTGGAAATCAACGGCGTCCGAATCGAAGCCACCTTCGCGGAAGCCTTTGACATGAAAGCGACGCGGGTGATCATCACCGCGCTGGACGAGATCTGGGCCGAGCACGCGGCGATGGCGATGAGCGGATTCGGGACCAGCGTGATCGACTGCAAACTGGAAATCGACATCGAACGTCGACTTTCGCCGAAACAGACTCCCGACGGCCGCCCCGGGATCGCCTTGCTGGCCTTCGGGATGTCGGGGGGCGAACTGGAAAAACAAATCACCCGCCGCGCCGGCCAATGCGTGCTCACCTGTCCGACCACCGCATTATTCGCGGGAATCACCGACGACGTCCCCCGCGACAAACGAATCGCCTTGGGCAAGACGCTTCGGTTCTTTGGCGACGGCAACCAGATCAGCAAGGTGATCGACGGAAAGCGGTTCTGGCGGATCCCCGTGATGGATGGTGAATTCATCTGCCAGCACGACGCGCCGCGAACCTCGGGGATCGGCGGCGGCAATTTTCTGTTGGTCGCTCGTGACATCCATGCGGCCAGTCGAGCCGCCCGAGCCGCCATCGGTGCGATCGAATCGATGCCCGATGTGATCACACCGTTCCCTGGAGGCGTCGCACGCAGCGGTTCCAAGATCGGTTCGAAATACAAGTCGCTGATCGCGTCGACCAACGATGCGTTTTGCCCCACCCTGCGCGGCATCACCGACTCGCAATTGGGCGAAGGAGACAACGCGGTGTTGGAAGTGGTGTTGGACGGATTGAATTTCGATGCGATTGCCGACGCCATGCGGGCCGGTATTCAAGCCGCTTGCACCAGCTGTGGGGAACACGGCTTGGTTGCCGTCACGGCAGGAAATTACGGCGGCAAACTTGGGCGCCACCACTTTCACCTGCACGAGATTCTGTCATGACACGCTGGCACCTCCAATACCGTGCCGACGCCTCTGGGGATGCCGCCGAGGGCACCGCATTGCACTCGATCGACGCCTCGAACATTCGTCGCAGCTGGCTGGCGGGCAAACCAGCCGCCGAGATCAACGAACTGGCGATCTGCGTGGACGGGCGCCGCGTCCGATTGGCGGATTGGTTTGAGTTGACGATTGCGGAATCAGAAACCGACCAGGTGGTCGTCCAAGGCCCGCTGCAAAACGTCCACGGGCTAGCCGCCATGCACGACCGTGATGAATTTCAAATCATCGGTTCCGTCGGCGACTTCGCGGCCTGTGGCATGACCGGCGGCACGGTCTGCGTCCAAGGCGATGCCGGGGATTTCGTCGCGGCTCCCCACGGCGCCCGCCGATCGGGCATGTCCGGCGGCGTGATCAAAATCCACGGGTCCGTCGGCAACTACGCCGGTCATCGAATGAGACGCGGCACGTTGCTGATCAGCGGATCGACCGGAACGATGCTCGCCGCCTCGATGGTCGCGGGAACCATCTGCGTCGGCGGCGAAACAGGCGAGGGCTTGGCCGTGGGGATGAAACGCGGCAGCCTGATCCTGGGCAACGCGTCGGCCATGGTGCGTCACGCCGACCAGCTCGACGACGAGGCAACGGGACGCTTTTCCAGCCCCACCCGGTTTGACCCGGCGTTCCTCAGTCTTTATTCCGACCGCTTGTTTGCAGAGATCACTCAAACGCTGGAGCGATTGCCCGTTTTTCGGACACGCGGCGATCGGACCGTCGGTGGGCTAGGAGAAGTGATTTTTGCATCGACCGCCGAAATGGCGCTCGGCGAGTGACTGCGCCACCCCATGGATGAGCCGAAAAGGGGGCGGGTACGAATGGCACGGGCACAAGTGTTGGTGTGCAGGCTTTAGCCGCCTCATGTCGCTGCGTCGCAGCGACCGGGAATCGCCTCAAGGCTAAACACCAACGGTTGCTGAATCCATTATCACTGATGTCCGTGCCACTCGGGTCAGGCGCCGTCCATTCAAATGGCTTCGGCTACGCTCCGACCGCGTTGCTGGGCGTTTGGTCACCGGCGTGCTGACGGCTGGCTTCAACCATCGTAAAACGCTCACGCCATAAGAATCGCTGCAGCAAGCTCGGGCGGCGCAGGTTGGGGTCGTCGGCTTCGATCGTGTGGACCTTGCCCTTGGCCGTGACCAACCGCAGTTGACCGTCGGAAAGCACTTCATCGACGACCCAGAACTTGTCAACGACATAGCCGTAGGTTTCCCCCTTGGGAGACGCGACGACTTGTGCCGCGCGACGCCCCGGATTGACGCCGCTCTTGCTCTTACGATAGACCGCCCAATCCCCCGCTTTCCAATTTGCCTGCATGACCTGTTCCTCGCTCCGCCTAAAAAATTGCCCGATCCGTTTCCCCTTCGACCAACGCTAGAAACGACCTCCGATCCCACTGAATCGGAAAGGTTCTCGCCGGCCAAACTCAGCCGACTTGCATCCCTTGCATCGCCTCTCTTCCAAAAAGACTTCACTTTAAACAGTACGCACATTCTGCGTGGGTGGACAGTTGAAAACATGTTGAGAAGTCAAATTCTTCATCAGATTCACGTTTTTTTCGGGACAATCACGACTTTGGTGATCGATTGTGCCATGACGCGGTGGCTTTGCCGTGACGGGCAAACGATCGACAGTCGTCAATTGTGGCGCCGCACAACCTTGCGAGCGGACTCCGCCAAGCTTTAAGATACGCAATGATGAACCGTCACAATGATGACGTTCTGATTCCGGATGCTGCCCCTCATCCTCCGGAACCGTTCGCCCCGAGAACTTATCACGCTTCAAAGGAATTGCGTCATCATGTTGCTCGTCCCGTCTACCTTGATCGCCGCTGCTTCCGTTCCCGCGGCCACCGCCGCGGTCCCGCTGTCTTGGGCGGCGATGCTGTTGGCTGCCAATGGGGCCTTTTACGCAGCCCTGATCGCCATCGGAACACTCGTCTTCCTGGTGTTCGCCGCCGTGATGGGCTTCTTCGCACTGCGTTACGGCAAGCTGTGGGTCCAGGCCTACATGTCGGTCGCCGACGTCAGCGCCCCCAGCCTGATCCGAATGCACTTCACCAAGGTCAATCCGAACGTGATCGTCCAGGCCAAGGTGATGTCGGCGCAAGCCGGATTAGACATCGGCCGTAAAGCCGGCATCAGCACGCGTCGTCTGGAGGCTCATTATCTGGCCGGCGGCAATGTGATGAACATCATCCACGCGATCATCGCGGCCGCACGCGCAGAGATCCCTCTCGATTTCGACCAGGCCGCCGCGATCGACTTGGCCGGACGCGACGTGTTGGACGCGGTCCAAACCAGCGTTTACCCCAAAGTCATCGATTGCCCCGACCCCAGTCGCAGCGGCAAGACCACGCTCAGTGCGATCACCAAAAACGGAATCGAACTCCGCGTCCGGGCTCGTGTGACCGTTCGCACCAACCTGGAACAACTGATCGGCGGTGCCACCGAAGACACCGTCATCGCCCGAGTCGGCGAGGCGATCATCAGCTCGATCGGCTCGGCCGAAACACACTTCAAGGTGCTCGAAAATCCGGACATGATCACGCGCGTCGTGCTCGATCGCGGCCTCGATGCCCAAACCGCCTTTGAAATCGTTTCGATCGACATCGCCGACATCGACGTCGGTGAAAACATCGGCGCACGACTGCAAAGCGACCAAGCCGAAGCCGACACACGCGTCGCCCAGGCCCAGGCCGAAAGCCGTCGCGCCGAAGCGGTCGCGCAAGAACAACAGATGAGCGCGATGGTCGCCAGCAACAAGGCTCACCTGGTTCTGGCCGAAGCCGAAGTGCCCAAAGCCATGGCCGAAGCGTTCCGAGCCGGCCGCATCGCCGCCCCCAACGGATCGGGCATCTAACGGCTCTCGTGAACGAATACGAATCGACCTCCTACCGCGTCAGGTTTCCCAGCGGAACCGAACGCGTCAACTTGGCCGGCATCGTCGATCGCCCCAAAGTTTGGCATCCATGGAAGGACGCCGGCCGCACGCGGCTGCGTCCGGTCGTGGTCTATTCGCATTGCTTCACCTGCAACAAGGACTTCAAGGCGACCGTCAAGATCAGCCGCGCCTTGGCCCGATACGGAATCGCGGTGCTGCGCTATGACATGACGGGACTGGGAGGCAGCGAAGGCGACTTTTCAACAACCAATTTCACCACCAATCTTCGCGATCTTGTCGCAGCGATCCGATTCGCCAACGAAGAATTGGGGCCGGTCACCGCCCTGGTCGGCCACAGCTTTGGTGGCATCGCCTCGCTGGTCACCGCCGCACAGTCCTTCCAATCCGATCAGGCCCGCCAATCCGATCACGACGGGCTGTTGGCCAACCTCCGCTTCGTCGCAACGCTCGCCGCGCCCAGTGACACTCACCACCTCGCCTCGCTGCTGTCGCGCATGAACCCCGCGATCGAAACCGAGGGACAAGGCAAGGTCACCATCGGCGGCATCGAATGGACCATCCGCCGCCAGATGCTCGAAGACTTTCGTCGTCACAACGTCACCGATTTGCTGCCCCAAGTCGCTTGCCCGGTGCTGCTGATGCACTCCCCGGTCGACCAAACCGTCGGGATCGATCACGCGCTACGGATGATGTCGCTGATCCAAACCGACCGCTCGGCCGATGCGTCCACAATCACCCCGGTCAGCCTGATGGCGCTGCCGGATGCAGATCACCTGTTGGCGAAACATCCCCAAGACCTGACCTTCGTGTCGCAAATCCTGGCCGCTTGGTGCCACCGTTTTCTGGCCGACGATCGCACGTCCGGCTGATCTCAATCAATCATCAGCCGTTTGGCGCGAGCCTACGGGCCCCGGCGTGAGGCCGCTAGCGCTGGCGCGAACCGGCTGATCTCAAACGATCATCAGCCGTTCGGCGCGAGCCTACGGGCCCGCCCCTGCCTTGAAGTTGGCATCAACGCACCCCATACACCCCAATTTCGGCAAACTGACACTGCTTAGAATTGCATCGACTGCCCGCACTCGATGCAGATGCTGCCCAGAAAAGCCTCAACTGCAGGACGCGCGGGTCAACCTGCCCTTCTGGATGGCCCAGTCGCACCAATTTTGCGGAAAATCCGCCGCCCCTCACGGGCCGCAGCGGAACACCGAATCCCCATCGCCTTGATCTTCAGCAAACCGCTCGCTGCCGGCTGAATCACCCGGCTTTGGCCTCTCGAGTGCACCGCTACCATGGTCCTTCTCTTCCTGGAGACTTAAGACCATGAGCTTCAAAGAACAGCTATCGCGTGAGCAGATCCGCACACTGCCGCTGCGAGACGCGATCGCCATTGGTGAGCATACGGTTGCCCGCGCGGCAATCGCACTGATGCGGACCCACTCGTTGGGCTGTGCAGTGATCGTCGACTCGGGCTGCCGCCCGCAGGGAATCTTCAACGAACAGTCGATCATTCGAATGCTCATGGCGGGCGTTTCATTAGACACGACCGCGATCTCGGCGTTCGCCGACCCAAATCTCGGCATCGTCCGAGCCACCGACCCGATTCTGTCAGCCTGGCAAGCGGTGGTCGACCAGGGCCACCGCTTCTTGTGCGTGACCGATGACGAAGGGTACCTGATCGGTTTGACCGGTCAGCGGGGCTTGGCGGAATACGTTTGTGATTGCTACGCGAAACAAATCGCCGTTCAGCGTCTCGGTAGTGCACCGTGGATGCTGCAGCGCGAAGGAGCTTGACCGATGAGTTCATTTTTTAGAATGGATCCGGCTGAAACGTGTGATCCACTTTCAAACTTCGAGCCGGCCGAATACGACACCGAATTGGAGCGAGCACTCGCGGAAGACCCGATCGCGGAAATCGACGCCAAACCGTATCTGCAGATCAGTCCGCATGCGTCGGTCCAGGAGGCCGTCGAAATGCTGCATGAATCAGGCGCCGCCAGTTTGTTGGTCGTCGAAGGCGAACATCTGGTGGGGATCTTTACCGAGCGTGACGTGCTTGAAAAAGTGGTGGAGAAGTACCCACGGGTTTGCTCCCAACCGGTCGAGAATTTCATGACCACCAATCCGACGATCGTCTACCAGTCCGATCCGTCGGCCGCTGCGGCTGCCGCGATCGCGGTCGCCGGTCATCGGCATGTCCCGGTGTTAGACATGGACGAGTGTGTTCAGGGCGTGATCAGCCCCAAACGCATGTTCGCGTTCATGCAGAAACACTTCTAAATCGCAGATTCAATGCGCATGTTCGCCATGGTGTTGCCCAAGGAGGGGCGCCCTGGCTTGCGCCCCCTGCAACCTGCTTCGACAGCAAACGATCGATTGTTTGTTAGCGGTTGGGCTCTAGCGGGCTGTCGGTTTAGTCGGGTTCTGCTGAGTTCATGGTGAGCCGCTGGCCGTGAGGCCTCGGGCGGGTGTCGCAGTGCCCGGCCGCTCGTATAACGAAAATACAGTTCCATTAGAATGGACTGTGGTTGTTCGTGAGGAGCGATTTACGGCCGCTGTGACTTTGACCAC
>NZ_NTFY01000012.1 GCF_002289565.1 Rhodopirellula sp. SM50
AACAACCACAGTCCATTCTAATGGAACTGTATTTTCGTTATACGAGCGGCCGGGCATTCCGGCGCCCGCCCGAGGCCTTACGGCCAGCGGCTCACCACTGGCTCGACCAATCCCACTCAATCGGCAGCCCGCGAACTCTCCGGTTCCGCGTTTTTGCCAACACACCGGAGGGCTCGCGCCCTACCGCTAAAAAGTCGTTCACGGCGTAGGACGGAGCCCGGGAACAAGTAAACGACCGCTCGCCCCTCCCCTCGCTGCGCTCGACCCTCCCTGCCAGGGAGGGTTATTTCTTCACTTGATGCGTGTGGGGTGCGTTTCGCGCCCGACGTCGCGGTTTCGCGAAGCAATCATTCCGGTCGGGGTTGGTTGCTCCAATGCCCGCTCGGGTCGGTGCCGCGGACCTGCACCCCTTTTTCGTTCCAACCGAGTGCCGCGTGCACGTCGGCGCTGCAGTAACGCAGCGTCAGCCCGCAACGACGCCGGTTGGAATCATTGGCGTCGCTGCCGTGCAGCAGCAAATCCGCGTGGATCGACGCCTGGCCGGCGTTCAACGGATCATAAACGAGTTCGCCGTACTGCTCCGGATCATCGATCGTTTGATTCAACACGTTGTGTTCGGTCGAATCGCTGGGGCGGTAGGTCATGTGTCCCTTGGTATGAGACCCGGCGATAAATTTCATGCATGCGTTTTCTTGATCGGCGTCGTCGATCGCCAACCAGACGGTGACCGCTTTGCTGGGTGACAACGGCCAATAGCTGGCGTCCTGATGCCAGGCGACCGCTTTTCCATCGCCGGGCATTTTGCAAAAGAAATGCGACCCCCAGCCGATCACGTTTTCGCCAAACAGGTCGGCGACAGGGTCCACGATCCGTGGGTCTTTCAAAATGTCATACACGGGGCCGTACTTCAGGTGCGCCGAGCTGATCGAATAGCTGTCGCCTCCACTGGCGGTGACCTTGCGGAGTAGATCGTCAAAGTAGTCACGGATCTCCGCGATCTCCGCGCCGGAAAAAATGTCCAGCGGGGCGATGAACCCACGCTGATTGAAGTGGTCGATCTGCTGCGGCGTCAATCTCTTGGGATCGGCGACGCCGGCCGGGTGAAAGCTGAGGTCCCGCTGAAGTGACTCCAGCTCGTCGTCGCTCGGAATGATTTTAAAGTCTTTCATGTCAGTCGATTGGTTGGGGTGGTGAAGTTCTCATTCGGGCAGCGTTCATTCATACAACGTTCATTCATACAGCGGCGTGGCGATACCATTGCCGTCGACTTGCCAAGGCGTCCAGACCACGACGACCTCTTCGGTTTTTAGATCACTTTTTCGCGGCGGGATCTCGGTGGTTTCCAATTCAATCTTGTCGATGTCGCATCGCTTGGCAAGGTCTTGGATCTCTTCATCGAGTTCTTCTTCGAGCTCTTTGATGTCCGCGTGCAACTCCTTCAGTGCTGCTTCGGCGCGGCGCACGTCGTCGGCCTGCTGCGTCGCGCGTCCGACTCCCCGGGCCGCCGTCATCACCCCGCCTCGCCGACCGCCCATGAACGCGCCCAGAATTGAGTTGCCCACCGACAGGATCGTTGACCACTTGGCCTGGCCATATTGCGACTGCTCGCGCCCGACTCGGTCTTCGGCGGTACGGATTTTCTTTTCGACCGACTGCACCTTGGCGTCATACTTGTCACGAAGCTTTTCCGTTTCCAGGTCGCGTTTTTCTCGCAGCAATTGCTGGAAATGTCGTCTGGCTTGCTCCCGGGTGTTGACGCCCGGCGCATACCCGGTCATCCCGGGGCACTTGTAGAGCGTTGCGGTCTCGTGACGGTACAAATAGTCTTTCAGCTTTGACTTCAACGTGCGGTAGGACGACTTGCCTCGCAGGCCGTCGGGCAGATCGCTGAACTCGAAAGCGTCGTCCGGTTCGGTCAAGAACTCGGCATCCGGCGACAGCTTTTTGCTGTGTTCCCAGAGGTCGTCGGGGACGCCACCGCCACAGCACAGCAGCCGCGCGGTGTCGACCCAATGATCCAGGTCGGCACTGGCGCGAATAAAATGCATCGACGCTTTGCCGACCAACGCCGGCCGATAGACTTTCTTGCAGCCGCGGTTGGCAACCTGGGTTTGGCCGAGGAATCGTTCCTCGACGCCCGCCGGGATGACCGGACGTTGGGGTGACGGGTGTTCTTCAACGATCGATTCGCTGTTTTCTTCGCGACGCGATTGGGCCGCCAACTTTCGATGCTGCATCAGATCGCTGATCTGTTGCCTGGCCAGCGGCCCGGCCAGAAACGACATCGCCCAACGCGTTTGGAACGTCACCGGATCGCCTTGGTGAACGTTGTTCATCAAAAAGACTCGGTTGCCCAAACCCGCCAAGATCTGTTCCATCCGATTGCGATCGAATGGCTGGCCGGATTCTCCGGCGGCCCCCTCCAAGCCTTCCAAGACCCTGGCCTTGTCGCGTTCGGTTTGCAGCCGTCCCAGGAACCAGGTACCGATGTTGGACAAGCCCTTGTAATCCAAGTCGACGGGGTTTTGCGTCGCCAGGGTGACGCCCAAGCCGAACGCGCGGGCTTGTTTGAGCAGCGTCAGCATCGGCGGCTTGCTGGGCGGATTGGCGACCGGCGGAAAGTACCCGGCGACTTCGTCCATGTAAAAGATCGCGCGGAGCGAGCCGGTACCGGTTTGTCGCCGCATCCACGCGACCAGCTCGTTCAACAATAAAGTGACAAAGAACATCCGTTCGCTGTCACGGAGATGAGCGATGGACAAAATCGACACACGCGGTTGGCCATCGGCGGTGTAAAGCAGTTTGTCGATCGACAGTGTTTCGCCTTCCAGCCATGATGCAAACGCCGGCGACGCCAGCAGGTTGTTCAATCGCATCGCCAGTTTCGAACGCTCCGCAGCGGGCATGAAGGAATCCAGGTCGACGACGCCGATCCGCGTGATCGGAGGGGATTGAATCAGGCGGATCAGGTTAGCGATTGAGACGTTGCGTCCGTCCCGCCACTCGTGCGTCAAAATCGACGAGAGCAGAATGTGCTCCGGTGACGTCAACGGATCGGCATCGAGATCCAACAAGGTCAACAAGCCCGAGACCGCGCCGGTGACTTTCTCGCCGATCGCCTCGGTGTCGTCCAGCAATTCAGGCGGGGGGGCATCGAAGCTCTTCAGTACCGTCAGCGGAAGCCCGATGTTGCTGCCGGGGGTGTAGATGGCGATGTCGACCGCGTCCTTGTAGGTCTCAATCCGTTGGGGCGATTGCCCCCACGACGCCAAGCCCTCTCGCCACCGGGTTGCGGTGGTCTCGGCCAACTCGTCGACACTCATTCCCTTGCGCGTCGCGTCGCTTTGCTCCAACCAGGGCTTGAAATCATTCGGCGCGAGATCGGGGAACGCCAGCAACAGGTTGGCCAAGTCGCCTTTGGGGTCGACGCAAATGGCGGGGACGCCATCGATGGCGGCTTCTTCCAGCAAGGACAGGCACAGGCCTGTTTTGCCGCTGCCGGTCATCCCGACGCACATCGCGTGCGTGCACAGGTCTTTGCTGTCGTACAGCAGCAACTGGTCCAGCCGCCGGCCCGATGAAAGATCGTATTGACGCCCGAGATAAAACGACGCCAGTTTTTCGAACTGGTCAGGATCGGGGATAGCCATAAAGCGAGTGCGTGGAGACAAGGGAGAAGACGGAACATCGCTGGTAACTGAAGAGTTTAACGAGGTTTTGGCCGCCGATGGCAGCCGAGTCGTCGTGCGTTATGATTCCTGCGTCGTGCGCTCGTTCACCCCGTGATCCATCCGAACCTTTGCCATGCTTGATCTGTACGAAAAAATTGAAGAAGCCGCCGCGGTCATTCAAAATGCGTTTGCTCAGACGCCGAAAGTCGCCCTCGTTTTGGGAACCGGGCTGGGTGGTTTGGTCGATCAAATCGATGTCAAAGCGTCGGTTGAATATGGCGAGATCCCCCATTTCCCGACGTCCACCGCGACCGGTCACCGCGGACGGCTCGTCTGTGGATTTCTCCAAGGCGTGCCCGTCGTCGCAATGGAAGGACGGTTTCACATGTACGAGGGCTATCCGCTCAAGCAGATCACGTTGCCGATCCGAGTGTTCAAACGCTTGGGCGCCGAATTGTTGATCGTCAGCAACGCCTGTGGCGGTTTAAACCCGTATTTCCAATCGGGCGACATCATGGTGATCGATGACCAGATCAATTTGATGGGCGACAACCCGTTGATCGGCATCAACGATGACCGCTTGGGACCACGTTTTCCCGACATGTGTGAACCCTACGATCAGCAATGGATTGATCGCACGCTGGCATTGGCCCGCCGCGAAGACATTGGAATCCACCGCGGCGTCTTCGTTGCCGTCGCCGGTCCGAATCTTGAAACGCGGGCCGAGTACCGGTTCCTGCGCACCATCGGCGCCGATGTGGTCGGGATGAGTACAGTTCCCGAGACGATCGTGGCGGTGCACTGCGGATTAAAGACGATCGGTTTGAGCGTGATCACGGACATGTGTCTGCCCGATTCACTGCAGCCGGCCAACGTCGAAGAAATCATCGCGACGGCGAATCGCGCCGCACCCCAGTTGCTGAAAATCGTGACCGGGATCGTGGCCGAAGCGGGGCAAACGCGGATCGCATGAGGGATCGCATGGACGATCAAGCAGAATCACCGGAAGCGGCGGTCGCGACGGCCGTGGCGATGTTGCGTGAATCCTGTGGAACGGATTGGGATGATGGCAACGATGCCGCCCGCCCGACGGTGACGGCGATCGTCCTGGGTAGCGGACTGGGGGCGCTGGCCGACAAAATCGAATCCCCCGTCATCGTGCCCTTCGGCGAGATCCCGGGGTTTGCCCCTTCCACCGCCAGCGGTCACCGCGGGCAGCTGGTGTTCGGCACGCTCGGTGGCGAACCGGTGATCGCCATGGCCGGTCGCTTGCACCGTTATGAAGGCTGGTCCAACGACCAGGTGACATTTCCCATCCGGGTGATGCATGGGCTGGGGGCCAAACGTTTGATCGCCAGCAATGCGGCCGGTGGTGTCCATCCGAAACTGGCCGTGGGCGACATCGTCGTCCTGTGCGACCAGATCAATTGGTTGCATGCGCGTCGGCAAATCGCGTTGGGGAAACAAACCGTGCCGAAACAAACCGTGCCGAGCGAAATCGGGGCAGCCCCAGCCGGGTTGCCGATCGGTTTTCCCGCCCGACGGCGCGGTCAGATTTTTGATCCGCAACTCGTCTCACTCGCACTGGCCGCTGCCCGGGAAGGGGGCTTCCTCGCGGTTCCGGGTACCTATCTGGCGACCCTGGGGCCGACCTATGAAACCCGTGCCGAATACCGCATGATGCGGCGGATCGGAGCGGATGTGGTGGGAATGAGCACCGCAGAAGAGGTATTAACGGCGGCGAATCTCAACATGTCCGTGCTCGCTTTGTCGATTGTCAGCAATGTGGCGGATCCCGACCGAGCGAAAGTCGCCGATCACGCGGAAGTGCTAGAGGCAGGGGACGCCGCGGCGGCTAAACTAGAGGGGATTGTTCGACGGATCCTTTCCGGCCACCGCGTTTGATTGTCGTTTCGATGCCGCACGTTCCCAAACCTCCTCAATCGGCGAAACCGCCAACGCCGCTGCGTTCCGCGCCGGCGGAGTCGGGTTCTCGCGAAACGTTGCCGAACAAGACGCCGCCTTCAGATGCACTGCCTTCAGATGCACTGCCTTCGGATGCGCTGCCTGCTGATGCACTGCCATCAGATGCGCTGCCTTCGGATGCGCTGCCTGCTGATGCGCTGCCGATCGGGGCGATGTCCGATCAAGCCCCCCAGCTCGATTCGACCCACGATACGATGGTCGGGTTTGACCAGGAATCGGTCGACTCGACGAACCTGCCGGACATCGATCACGAATTCTCGATGCAGGAACTTTTTGATGCGGAACTTCGCGAGGCGATCCGCACGGTGCCGCTGCCGGGAGACGAAGAAAAACTACCGAGGGTCGAAATCCTGGGGGCGGACGGGCAACACGCCGCGCTGATGCGGATCGATCACCCGGTGAAGCTGCGTGTCCGCGGTTCACTGGGCGACTACGCGTTTGCACACAACTCTCAAACGGTCATCAAAGTGTTCGGAAATGTCGGACACGGGGTCGCCGAAGGCATGTCCAGCGGATCGATCCGGGTTCGCGGTCACGCCGGCCACGGTGCGGGAACCGCGATGACCGGCGGCACCCTGGGTATTTATGGCTCGGCCGGGGATCGTACCGGGGGCGCGATGCGTGGCGGCGGACTCTTCGTTCGCGGCGACGTGGGCAACGATGTCGGACTCGGCGCCTTGGCGGGGACCATCGTGATCGGAGGCGACGCGGGCAACAACTTGGGCAATCCGCTCAGCAACGTTGCGGTGTTCATTCGGGGAAAGGCGGCAAGCTTGACTCCCGGTGTCACCGAAGCTCCGCTGCGAAAGAAGCAGGAGGTCCAACTGGGATTGCTGCTCATCAGCGCGGGGATTCGCGGCGACGCGACAGACTTTCGTCGCATCGTCCCGATCGCAAAACTGGCGGCGGAAAATGCAGCCCGCGGCGAAGTGGTTCCCAATTGGCGTTAGCTTTAGAAAGGATCACGTGTGAATTCAGACCGACTCGCTTCGCTTCACCTTCTGCCTCCGCACTCGGCATCGGTTTGGGCGACCAGCCCGATGTATCCAGCAGCCCAAACGATTTCACGTCCCGATGGCAGCTCGACGCGATTGGAGTTGCCGCTGTTCTGGTACGAACCGCCCTGGATTCAAATGCCTCGCGATGTTGCCGGACGTCTCGCCGCGTCGGTGGCTAATCTCGATGTCGTGGTTTCGGCACTCCGACGCGACATCGCGATCGACGAAGAACCCAGTGAGTTGTTTGCAGCGATTCCGACCGACGAGAGTGCCTCAACCGATGCAGCGCAACGGCAGTTCTTGCCGCGAATGACTCCCTATCGGGCCGAACGTTATGGGTTCACGCCCGCCGATTTCGACGAGACACGCATCATCGATGTCCGACTGGCAGCGACGCGAGACGATTCGGGACGATTCGCGTACTCGCCGGACCAGATGAGTCGTTGGGAAGGCGGTGCGGACGGATCGACGATCGGAGGCGGCGGCCATGTTGCCACCGGCTCCTTTCCCACCGACGTCGTCTCGCTGAAACAAGCCCGCACGAAACTCGACCAACTGCGGCTGCTGGCACCTTCGGCCGCGGTCTTTGTGTCCATCGATTGTTACCGTTTGGAAGAAGAGGTCGCCGCGGCGTTGGTTTCCCAGCCCGATGGGTTGATCGTGCGAATGAATCAGCCGGAGATCGAGGGGATCCAGTTGGCGGCATTGGTCACCAAGACGCGTCGATTGATGGATGAACACGAATTCGCAAACAAACCCCTGTGGATCGTGCCGGGCGAAGTCAGCCCCCGAGACGTTGCCAAGCTGATCGCCTTGGGGGCATCCGCCGTTGCCATCGATGCGTGGTGCTTGCCACTGGTTCGATTCTTGTTGGAGTCCATGCCGACGTCACGCTTCGATCGAACGGCATTCAATCAAATCCCCGCCGTCGCCTCGCAACATTTGTGGGACGACATCGACCGCGTGATCGGACTGCTATCGGCGATCATGCCACACGGCAGCACGCCCCAACGGCTGGGGACGTATCACTCGCGGTGGGCCAAAGCGTGTGGCGCATCGTTGCTGGTTCCGTAACACGAAAACCGCGGGGCACGCCGTCGGGTGGCTGCCAAACCAGTCGCCACATTGCCCCACCGACTCCTCCCCAACCGGTTAAATTGGTGGGTCAGCGTTTCGTGATCGTTGCGCCGTCGAAACCTCTGCGACGGCAATCAACGTCCCCTCCACCCCATTTCCCCGCTTGCAGGTCCCATCATGCACCTTATCGATCGATCGTTTTCAGCGAAATTGCTCGCCGGATTGGCGTTCAGCCTTGTCGCATCACTGATCACACCGACACCCCTCCACGCAGATGAACGCGGAGCGGAAACTCGAGAGCGCGAGACATCCGAGCTAAATCGTAGACCACGCGATGACGAGCGAACCGAGAGACAACGTGACCTCAATCGCGAAGAAGCCGAAGAACGCGAAATGCACGAAAGTGCGATGGAACGACGTCAATCGCGCCTGCGGGAGTTCCGCGAACGTGAAATGGACGAACGCGAGCGAGACGAACGTGAAATGGACGAACGCGAGCGAGACGAACGTGAGATGCATGAACGCGAGATGCATGAACGCGAGATGCATGAACGCGAGATGCATGAACGCGAGATGCATGAACGTGAGATGCATGAACGTGAGCGGATGGAACGTCGCGAACACGAACAACGCGAGCGTGAACAACACCTGCACGCGATGGAGCAAGAATTGCGAGAGCTTGAGCTGCATCGCAATCGTCTGGAACTTCGCGTCGTCGAAATGGAACTTGAAAACCGCTTGTCTCAAACAGTGTCCAGGGCCGATGAAGCTGCATTGGAAGCGATCAAGATGGCGTCGCGATACATGGAACCCGAGGCGGCCGCCGAGTTTCTCACCGATACGCTCGACCAAGTCCATTCACCGATCGTGCAGCATCAGATGCGTTTGCAACTTGCTGAGCTGCACTTTCGATCCGAGCAACCCGATCAAGCGGCCGAGCATCTGCGTGCCTTGATCGCGCCCGTTCGCCACGGCGGCCATTGACGTTCAAGGTATGGATTGAGAAACACCGCTCCCTCGGGACACCGATGGTATAACGGCAGCGTTTGGGAACCAATTTAGATTCTCTCCCTCTGGGAGAGACGGCGTTTGCGCAGCAAGCAAACGCCAGAGAGGGCTCACGCTGAAAAAGTCTTGGCTCCTTCCGTTACGATCAAACCCGTCACCTACAAAATCGACGTCCCCCAGGAGGCAACGCTGAGAAGCATTTTTCCCATGTGTTTCTTGAGGTTTTAGCGGCAGGGCGCGAGCCCTCCGGTTCTTCATCTCTGCCAAAACACCGGAGGGCTCGCGCCCTGCCGCTAAAAAATGCTTCACAGCGTCCCCGCTGGGGTGTCGGGTGCAAGCTGAAGCTTGCAGGGGACGCAAGCTGGAAGCTTACGCCACATGTCGCCAGTCGCTGAACGGGCTGTTGATTTGCGTGGGATCAGCTGGCACTAAGCCGCTTGCGCGGCCGTGGGGGCGGAAACCGACCGCTTCACACCGGACAGCTCATAAGCACCGAACATCACACCGGCAAACAGCAGGTCGCCGGCAACGGTGTAACCGTAAAACGGAATCGCGTTGGTAAAACACGCCACCAACCCTTCCGCGCTGGCGGGATACCAAGGCCCCAGCCAAACCCCTAGGTTGCTGACGGCGAAGAACACCGTGGAGGCGGCGAATGCCCCGATCGGAAGTCTCCGCCAATTCACACCGCTGGCGTCCGCGTGGGCTCGGACCAATCGCCCCAGTGGGACCGACAACGTGACCCCCACATAGGTCGCTGCCATCACCATCGGGTTGTAAAATCCCATGCCGGGAATCCCCATCAAATGGGAAACCGCATCACTGATCAACAGGGCTGCGGCCGGGACCAGATAGGCCTTGCGTCCGGCGAAATAACAACCCGCGAACAACCCAAGTGCCCCCAGACAGGCGAAGTTGGGCGGGTGCGGCAGAAAACGAGTCGCGGCGATGGCGAGGGTCAGCAAGTAGATCATTTTTTACCGATCGGTAGGGGAGACTTGACTGGCACCGTTTTAGCGTCTTGCCAACCATTTCGAAAGTCCCAACCGCCGCGGCCGCGGCGAACGCATTTTTTCGCCGCTACTGCAAAATGGCAGTCGCCACGCCGACCGCAGTGGCCTGCGAAACGACGGCCTTGCGTTGATACGGCGGCCGCTGCTTGAGCGCGGGAACACAGGACCCGGCGCGGTAGTAACCCAGGCTGTACTGGCACTCCGACGGCGGGGCGATCGCGGTCAGGTAGGGCAGCGAGACCGCCTGGGCCAAGAACCGTCCACCGCTTGCCAACGGCTGAAGGCACCCGTATCGCTGGTGGCCGTGACGCTCCAGCATCCGGTCCTCAAAATAGAGCGGGTGGGAAAACGTATTGGGGGCAGCCCAGTGACGGGCGGTCCATTGCCATGGCAATCCGCGATCGATTCCAGACTCGGGCAACGGGATCAGCGGAACGGTTTCTCCTTGACGAAACCCCAGCGGAACCTCGCCATTGCCAATTTCCGTCGTGTCGGTCGTCAGCGCCGCGATCGGCGGCAGCACCAGATTGCCGTCAGCCAATTGCGTTTGGCGATCCGCGAACAGAGAACGATTGGCATCCTCAGCGACAGGCACCGTGGTGTCGTTGATGCGTTGGTCGTCGTCGGCTTGCGCCACCGTGTCCGCCGCGGCGTCCACGGTTTGGTCCGCTTGGCCATCGGCCTGGACCAATGCCGCAAACGTCAACGGTGTCTCAGCCAAGTACGACGGCAAGTCGCTCTCAACCGGGTCCGCTGCAAACACCGAGGTCGCGGGGCCGACCGTGGCAAGCGCAAGGCACGCCGTGATCTTCGCCATTTGCACTAACTTGCTCGTTTGATTCCAAAACATCGTTTTTCTCGCATGCTCCGTTTGGACGGACAATCAGATTCATTCCCATTATCTGGTTCGACCGATCGGATTCGAAACCAGAACAAACACGCGAGAATGCGGATGACAAGCACAACACGCAGCATGCATTTGATTGTGACATTGGGTACGACGGGTCGAGCCCGTCCAATCGTCAAGGTTTCCCAGACGACTCGGGGCAAACGTCTTGAAAGGCCGGAGGGCGCGCGCTATTCCGCTGTAACCGATATCAAATCGCCGGGGGGAGATTAATTTTTGCCCCAGACATAACAGGCCCACGGATAGCAGCGCGAACCCGCGGATGGGGAGCAGCAAAATATCCGTGGGTCCGCGCTGCCATCCGTGGGTTTTCTCCCTGAGGATCAAAACCCCGGGGACAGAGTTTTCCTGCAGGATTGATAGGTCACAGCGCTGTCGCGCGGGGTCATGCCACGTACTTCGGGACCAGGGCTGCCGACGAAACGGCGGCCCGCTAGCGTTTCTTGTCGTTCGCAGACTTCGACTTCTCCGTCGCCTCTTCGAACCGCAGCGCCGCACTGTTCAGGCAATAACGCTTGCCCGTTTTGTCTTTGGGGCCGTCGTTGAACACGTGCCCCAAGTGGGCTTCGCAACGGCTGCAATGCACCTCTTGGCGAGGATAGATGAGCCGAAAATCGACCTTCATCCCGATGCGTTCCTTGCTGATCGGATCGTAAAAGCTCGGCCAGCCGGTTCCCGATTTGAACTTGGTCTCGCTGGTGAAAAGCGCCTGACCGCACACAATACAGCGGTACAGGCCTTCTTTCTTGTTGTCCCAATACTTGTTTCGGAACGCCGTTTCAGTCTCTTCGTTTTGAGTGACTTTGAACTGAATCGGACTGAGTGATTTTTGGAGCTGCGCGACGGTCTTGGGGATGTAAGGTGGGTCCTCGATTTCGTCCGCGTCGCTGTCAGACTCGGTCGTCGCCGACGCGTCCGCGTTCACCTCAACCGCTTCTGCCGCATCGGCTCCAGATAATCCGGTGGCGGCATCCTGACTGCCGGCCGGCCGCAGCCCGATCGATACCAGGACCGCTGCGAATATGAAGGCGAATACCCGCTTGGCATCGACGTGATGGATGGAATGTTTCATGGTGGCTCCAACTACTCAGTCAATTCGTTCGCTATCATCAATCGAGCATCCACGCCCAGGCCATACCGGACGAGGCGTCTTCGATGGCGGTTGAAGAGGTCCATCGGAATGGATTCAACGGCGCGGGGCCGGTCGGCCTTCGCTGACCCCACTATGGTTGATTGTATGCAGGTCGTCCAGCTAAACAACGTTTCTCTCCGTTATGACAGCAACAAGGTCCTGGATGAAATCAGCGTTTCGGTCCAGGAAGGCGAATATGTCGTGATTTTGGGGGCCAGTGGATGTGGGAAGACGTCCTTGTTGAGAATGATCGCCGGGCTGATCTCCCCGACGTCAGGAACCATTTTTTTGACGGGCCGCGAGGTGACCCGCGTCGCGCCCCGGCATCGCGACGTCGCCCTGGTGCCCCAGCAGGCCGGCTTGTACCCCCATTGGCCGATCGGCCGATCGATCGGAATGGGGGTCCGAGGCCGCCTCTCCCGCCCCGAACGCGAACAACGGATTCGGGAAGCGGCAAAGATGGTGGAACTGGAATCAATGCTGGATCGTCTACCGGAACAACTCAGCGGCGGGCAACTGCGCCGCGCGGCGGTCGCCAAGGCGATTGCCAGCCGGGCATCGGTGAGATTGCTGGATGAACCCCTGTCCGCGATCGATGCCAATTTGCGGTTCCAGATCGAAAAGGATCTTTCGCGACTGCACCAGCAATCGCCGGGCGTCACCATCCACGTGACCCACGACGGCGGCGAGGCGATGCGTCTGGCAAGCCGCGTTGCGGTGATCGAAAACGGCAAGATTGCGCAGTTCGATACGCCCGAACAGTTGCGAAACCGCCCCGCCACCCCCGGTGTCGCATCGGCCCTCGGTCGATCGGCCCTGATTACTGTGCCCGTCACTCGTCTCGACGGGGCCTGGGCATCGGGCGACGGCCGGAAAGTTGCTGGTCCTGACGCGCCGACCGGTTCATCGGCGGTGCTGGGCTATTACGAAGAAGACCTCAAGCCGCTCGAGGCGGATGAAACCCCGGAGTCATCCGACCGCTGGATCGACCACCAGCGCAACGCGACCGTGGATCACGATCGCATCCTGTGGTTTGTCGGCTGAGCAACGATTGGGGGTTCACTCTCCCAGCACGTGGCGTCAGCCAGTGGCGCGTGATCCTCTCGCTTTCACCACACGCCGCTCGCTCACGCGTCCCGCTGGGATCACACCGGCACGCGCCATCCCAGCACGTGGCGTCAGCCAGTGGCGCGTGATCCTCTCGCTTTCACCACGCGCCGCTCGCTCACGCGTCCCGCTGGGATCACACCGGCACGCGCCATCCCAGCACGTGGCGTCAGCCAGTGGCGCGTGATTCTCTCGCTTTCACCACGCGCCGCTCGCTCACGCGCGCTCGCTGGGATCGCCACTACGCCGTCGCGGCGACGGGCAGATCGGCGACTTGGTAGGCTCGCGAACGGAACAGGAAATCGATGATGTTTCCTTCGTGCGGTTGCAGCCAGTTGAGCCGATTGGTCGGGATCGGCCCGAAGTTCACGCGATCGATTTCGACGCAAGCTCCGGCTGCGGCAACCAGTTCGGGATCTCGGGTCAGCACGGTTCCGACGAGTGTCGGGCCGATGCGACGAAGCATTTCCGCTTGGGGGCATTCCACGACGCTGACGAACGGGAACATGTACTCCTTCATCGCGACGCCGCGGTCCGGTGAATCGGCATGAACGACCATCGGCCGCAGGTAGGCACAGTGCTCGCGCTCGATCAGTTTGTCACCGTAATCGGCCGTCATGTCGGTGACACCGCTTTCGGCCAGATCCTGCTGCACCATGGCGTAGGTTCCGGTCGCCATCGCGGGAACTGTGAAGGCGGCCAGTTGGGCCTGGTCATCGGTCGGCGGCAACACATCGACCGGGCCGATCCGTTCGGCGATCGCTTGGGCGATCTCGCGGGTGTGCCGACTGGCCCAGATGCCACTGCAGTTGATGCAGGAACGTCCCGAGTTGCTGAGCACACTTTCGACCATCACGTCCAAATACAATTCCCAGTCATCGACCACGTCGTCGCCGATCAAGATCTTCGACCACCCCGGCCCGTGGGCTTGCACGCGGGGATTGCCCGCGTGCTGGGCGACGGTTTCGGCGCTTCCAAAAATCATGCTGCGAGGCGTCTTGGTCATGATCGCACCGCCGGCGTCGTGTCCGCCGGGATACAAACCAAATGCCTCGGCGGGAACACCGGCTTGGATGAACGCCGACACCATGCGGTACGGTGTCCACGGTTCTTGCGAGCCCGGTTTCAACGCCAATCCGATTTGCAGCGGGATCGCCGGCAGCCACAGGGTGTGAACGCCCGGTGAATTGTTCGGCAAGATGGCGCCCAAGACCGGCGTTTGTGCCTGGTAGCTGACGATCACGCCGCGGCCTTCTTCGCCATAGCCCCGGCTCAGGATATCGAGATCCAGTCCACGGGTCAGACAGTCCAAGATCTCGTCGATGTGACTGAGAACGAAGCTGTTCTTTTTCAAGTTGGATCGACACATGTGCTCCGGCAAACCGGTACTGGCCGATTGCTGGTGCACAAACTGGTCGACCGATTGCATTGAGTCACCGACGGGCAGCTCCGCATGCTCAAACAGCTCGGCCGCCTTTTTCGACATCGCGATCAGATCGGCCGTCGAGTGTTTCAGCAGTGCGGCACGCGCCTTGTGAGCCTGTTTCATATCTCGGGCGACGATGCCGCCTCCGACGCTGCCAAACTTTGCAATCGGTTCCCCGGTGTCAAAGTGAACGACGTCCTTGATTTCCATCGATTCGTAGGGCTTGCCCCAGCGAAGCGGTTGCAATGTGATCATGTCTATCCGTTGAAGTTGCGAGTGGGAGATTGATGGGTTCGGGCAGGCTCTAAGATTCAGCAGGCTTTAATAAACGCCGACGGTCGTCGCGCTTGCCAACTCGTGGAACGGCCGCACGCCGCTGACACCGTCCCAAGGGTACATGTCGAACGGCGCTTCTCGCTCGCCTTCGTCGCGTTCCATAAACCCGGGGACAAAGAATTCGTCGGTCAACGTGTACAGCTTCACGCGTCCGGTTTCGCCGAACCCGACGACCTGGTTGTAGTCATCGAAACTGACGACCTCCGTCACCGCGCGAGGCTGGGGGGCGTAGTAACTGATCTTGTATCCGTCCGCGGCCGAGATCGGTTTGCTGCAGGCCAGACCCATCAGGGTATTGCCGTAGGTCGGTGTCATGTAGACGCCGCCTTCCTCCACCGGTCCGCCGAGCAATTCCTCGACGCAGAAACGCGTCCACTGCGGTGTGAACTCGGTGCCGCCGGAAAAGATCCCCTTGATGCCGACTTCTTGCAGGCTGGTGCCGCGGTCTTCGAGGGCTTCACCGAGTGATTCGAGCAACTTCGGCGTCGCGAACATGCACTTGATGTCGTGCCCCGCGGTCAGCACCGTGACGGCTTGGTCGATGCAGTGCTTCTTGTACTCTTCCAAATGCTCCATCCAGCCTTTCTTGATCAGCTTGACGACCCAACGAGGGTCCAAGTCGATGCAGAAGCAGATGCCGCCGCGATGTTGAGCCAAGTGTTCGACGGCCAACCGCAGTCGCCGCGGACCGCTCGGTCCCAGCATCAGCCAATTCGAACCGGGCGGGAAATGTTCGTCCGGCAGGGTATCGCTGAACAACTCGTAGTCTTTCCAGTGATCTTCGATCACCATCCGGCTTTTCGGAACCCCCGTCGTGCCGCCGGTTTCGAACACGTAGACCGGCTTTCCGGCATGCCCCTTGGGGACCCAGCGTTGGATCGGACCACCACGGAGCCATTCGTCTTCGAAGTTCGGAAACTTCTTCAGGTCGTCAAAGGACTTGATGTCGGTGAGCGGATCGAATCCCAGTTCCGCCTTTTTTTCCAACCAAAACGGGCTTCCTGTCTCCTCACTAAAGTGCCAATGCACAATCTTGAGAGTGTGTTCATTCAATCGATCTCTGGCTTCCGAAGCACTCTTGGCGACATCTTCGGGAATCGAAGTCTGGGCGGCACTCATTCGTTTGGTCGTCTCGCGGGCGGTGAAGGGACAGGCGGGGGAGTTTACCTCTGGCGGTGACGTGACCGGCTCCAGAGAACTCTGCTGCGTGAATCTTGAAGGACCCTATTGTTGCCTTCAGGAAAGTGCGACGAAAGATCCCCGGGCAGTCTGAATCGGTATTTATCGAGAACGAAAAAAGCCGCACGTGATTCACGCGCGGCTTTTTGATCATTCGGTCAACTTTCCTGGCAGCTGACTGCTGAATCAGGCGAGTTCGCGACGTGTCAACCTTACGGATTGACAACCGGTTGTTGAATCTGATTCGGCAACGAGGGGCTGATCACCTGCGGGGTATCGATCGCATCGTCATCGCTGGCGCCGATCGCAATCGCAGCTCCGATTCCGCCCAGCACTGCGATGGTTCGCAAACTGCCGCCGCCACCGATGCCGCCGCCACCACCGCCGCCGCCTCCGCCGCCGCCGCCATACGAACCGCTCATCGCAGTCGGGTCGTATCCGCCATCGGGCAGTAGCAGACCACCCTCGTCGGTTTCTTCCTCAGAAATCAATCGATCTTCGATGACCGTGATCGGCCCCGGAGCGACTTGCATGATGAAGGTGTCTGAATTCGATTCGGTTTGCGCGACCAACGTGGTGCCGCCCTCGGTGGTGCCCTGTGCGGTCTGCACCATCAACGGATTGACTAGCTCGATCCCCATCAACCCAAAACCGTCTTTACCTGAACCCAAGACCGAGTAACTTCCCGGAGCCAGGTCGTCGACTTGAAAGTAACCCGTGGCATCAGTCAATGTTCGAGCGACTTCGATGCCGTCGCGGTAGATCACCACGTTGGCGCCTTGGGCGCCGGGGTTGTCGGTGAATCCGGCGCGAGTCAAACGGCCTCGCAATCCGCCTTCGTATTGGCTCAGACGGACGGATTCTCCGGTGAAGGCACGATCGGTGGCCATCGGGTTGTTGCTCGGATCGAACTCGACCTTGTTCGCTTGGCCGGTCGGCATGTACCGCAGGATCGCGTTTCGCACCACGCTGAACTCAACCGCACCGGCTGCGATTTCGAATTGCTCGCTGATCGGGACTTCCTTGCTGACGATGTGCATCGCACAGCAGGCGAAGGTGCCGTCACCGCGAATCATCAGCGTGTAAACGCCCGGTTTGACGTCGGTCAGCGTGAACCGACCCGTCTTGTCCGATTCGGTTGCAGCAGCGGCCGGCTTGCCGAATTGGTCGATCAACACGACCTTCGCACCCCGTGCCGCCGCAATCCCTTCGCTGCGCGGGACGATCACGCGTCCCTGAACCGATCCGCTCTCCGAAACGCGGACCCATTGCTGTTGGGCGACATCCGCCGCGGAGACAAAGCCAGAAGCACACACCAGCGCTAACGTGGCGATGGAACAGATCAAACGTTGCATTTCCAGATTCCAATCAAGATTGAGCGATGTTGCAGAGGGAAAACATACCTCTGCATCAGACTATAAGAGCAGCAATTGAGGAATTCAACGCTCTTGACGGCGAATTGGCAATTTAGGAGAGCTAGGACACCCCGACTCACAGCCCTTATAGAGAAGCCACGAACGCTCTCAAGAGGGGCTTTCGTCAGGGATCCAGTTCAGCGAGCGGTCATTCCACAATGAAAACCCACAAGATCCGCGGTGCCGGCCCGCGCCCGCGGCATTTTTCGAGGCGTTCCCCCTACCCCGAAACTTCACGAAGAAGCTCCACGACTGCGCTGGTCACGGGAAAGCGCGACAGGCTGTCTGACGGAGCGATGAGGTTACCAGTGAACCCACGGATGGCAGCGCGAACCCACGGATGAAAGGAGGCGACAAATCCGTGGGTTCGCGCTGCCATCCGTGGGTCTTCTTTTCGAAGGCTCGCTCGATACAACCACCGAAACAACCACCGAAACGCTTGGCGAGTTCCGCTCACCCAAAATTTAATGCGCCCCGCGCACCACGAGCTGGGCGACAACGGATCCGCGAATCCACCGTCGACCGCGTGTCACAGCGTTTGATCGGTCGCTGCGTTTTACCGTCTGCTACGGCGTGATCGGGCTGGTGACCGGGGGAGCTGCAAAGGCGTCATCGTCGTCGGACGACGAAGCGGCCACAGCGGCTCCGGCAGCTGCAAATCCCAGCACGGGCAGAAGGCTGCCGCGGCCTCCCAGACTTCCTCCGCCTCCGCCGCCGCCTCCACCGCCCCCGGCGACACTGCCACCGGGAGGGCCTTGCATGGCGCCTGGTTCGACGGGCAGACCGGCTTCGCCCGGCGGAAGCGTTTCGGGCTGCGGGACTTCGTCTTGGATCAGCTCATCAATCGCGGGCGATTCCAATCCGCTCGGGGCGAGTTGCAATTCCAATTGGGGCTGAAACGTCGGCTCCTGAAGGGTGACCAAGCGACTTCCGTCACCGCCGGATGAATTGCGGCGCGCGAGCACTTCTTCGACCAGCTGAAAACCGACCACGCCGATCCCATCGGGGCCGATCGCGATCAAGGAATAGGCCCCTGGGGGCAGCGAATCGATCGAAAACGTACCATCTTCCCCGGTGATCGCCTGAGAGATCAGCTCGCGGTTTTGGTACAGCAGCACATTGGTCTCGGCAGCGCCGATCAGTTGGGTTTGGGTGGATCCGGCACGATAAATTCGGCCACGCAGCCCGCCGGCGGATTGTGCCACGCGTAAGGTCCCCGAAGCGTGCAACGCCGACATGGCTTTCGGTCCGTCCGCACCGCGAAAATCTGCGACAAAGGGGATCGTCGAGGGCATGTAGCGGATGACCGCGTTTCGGACTTTGTTGATCCGCAGCGGGGCGACGCCAATTTCCAGCCGAGGATGACGCGGATCCAACGCTACGTCCTGGCTTTCGACGACGTGGATGGCATAGCAGGCGGCCAGATTCGGGCCACGGGTTACCAGGGTGTAGACACCGGCGGGAACGCCGACGAAGGAATACTGGACATTTGATTCGGCGGAGGGCTGGGCGCGATAGATCGCACCGTCTTGGGAGACCAGAGTAACGTTCACGCTGCCCGGTTGGAGGGTGTCCGCAGGGACGTCCGGCGCTACAATCACCGCGTCGATTCGGCCTTCGGGGCTCGCCGCGACCCATTGCTGGACCACTAGGTGTTGTCCGTCTCCGTCAGCACGCGCGAACGAGCTTGTCAGCAACAGACTTGTCAGCGCAAGCGCGAGGGTCAGTGGGGAATAACGCATCGGAGAACTCTGACGGGCGGTAAACTGGGTAAAAGACGAACCGGTGAGTCATACTAGCTTGAGGGATTTCCTCGGGCAAGCGAACAGATTGATCATTAATCCATATTCCGTCACAGCCGCCGCGCCTTTGGAGAAGGGGTACTTTGGGGACCATTCCCGCCGATTGGACGGCGCATTCCTCTATCGGGTGGTCGAAATAAGGCACCCGATCGCGACTGAGTTCGTTTATTCGGGCTGGTGGTTCCGGCAGACGATCGACATCGCCGGGGAACGGGTGTGGGGCCAAATCAGCTGGCTGGACCTGAAGAAGGAGGCCGAGTTCAGGTTACCCGAGTCGGTCGACCCGGCACGCCGGCCGGGCCGCATGGAGATCGACTTCACCCGAGGCCTACGCATTCGCCGGTTTCGAATCTGGATCGCCGACGAACTGATCTACGACGAAGTGGCGTGAGCAACAAGTGGCGTAAGCTTCCAGCTTGCGACCCCTGCAAGCTTCAGCTTGCACCCGCCGCCCCCCAGCGGGAAGCGTCAGCGACCTGTTGATTGAATCAGCCGTTTGGCGCGAGCCTACGGGCCCTGGTGCGTTATCTTCGTGTGACATGCCCGTACGCTCGCGCGAAACGGCTGATCCCACGTGAGATCGGATTGAATCAACAGCCCGGTCACCGACCGGCAACAAGTGGCGTAAGCTTCCAGCTTGCGACCCCCGCAAGCTTCAGCTTGCACCCGCCGCCAGCCCCCAGTCTCCTCAGCAAGCTGAGGAGAACGCAAGCTGGAAGCTTACGCCACTTGTTCACGACGAAAAGCCCGAGGCACCTTGTGAGTGCGACTCGAGCTAGTCGTTGGCGTGGCCGCCCATTACTCCCGAAGCGTCTCGGGAACGGCCACACGGTTCCTCCGCCCTACGGATGGATTGATGTGAACAGGTGCAGGGGGGGAGAGGTCAGGCGTCAGCGTGCCGGTGGAGTCGCGACCGGATGAGGAGTCTGGGGGATCGCTTTGCGACGCACCGGGATCGGAGCCCCCGAGGCGGCGTCGGTCGATTCGGCCGCCGGTCGTTGGATCACCCGTTCGGTCTGGTAACTGATCGGGGCGATCGAACCAGAGGGTTGTCCGGGGACCAGGATGCTTTGGCTGGCCGACCCAGGCGTCGGGGCCGTCGGTGCCGGTGCATTCGGCATCGGGGCAGCCGAATCGGGATCGGTCACGGAAGGATCCGGGACCGGCATGACCGGCGGATTGATCGGCTCGGGGGAGAGCATTTCGCTCGGCGATCCAAACTGGTCCAGCGGCATATCG
Organism: Rhodopirellula sp. SM50; assembly: GCF_002289565.1. Taxonomy (GTDB): domain Bacteria; phylum Planctomycetota; class Planctomycetia; order Pirellulales; family Pirellulaceae; genus Stieleria. Next base: position 20,297 of record NZ_NTFY01000012.1, read on the forward strand.
TCGACCGGAGCCACTTCGTTGTACGACCGTTCGAACAGTCCCATCGATCCGGCTTGGCCGGGTGAGAGGATTTCTCCGGCGGTTGAATCGCTGAAGCCCATGACTTCGACGGCGGCATCGGCGTTTTGCACCGGGCCTCGCCGGACCACGCCGGGACGCGTCACACCGTATTGCAATTGGTAGCCGGCTGATCGCTCACGGGCACGTTCCAGGGCGTCACAGTACGCTTTACTATTCCAGGGGCCTTCCTGCAGTGCGATGTTGCTGTTGGCCAGCAAGGTGCCACGCAGGTAGTCGACGTAGTTGATCGATTTGTTGTATTCGACCAGGGCACGGTAGTAACTGATCTGGGCTTCGGCGCGACGTTGTTGACTTTGCAGCACCACGTTCACCGGGCTGAGTCCTTTTTGGTACTCCAGCAATCGCGCGTCGACTTCTTGCTCGGCGGCTTGCCATTCGTTGGCCGCGTCTTGCAGCTGTGCGAAGTGGCTGGCCGATTTGCCGATCGCGTCGCTGAGCTGGCTGACGGCCAGTCGCTCGGATTCTTGCAGGTACGTTTGTCGCTGGCGGAGCGTCAGTTGGGTTTGACGGATCCGGGCCAGTTCTCGCCGCAGCCCGACGGGCATCGAGAACTCCAACCGCACGACGCCTTCCTGGTAGTCTCCGCTGGTCAGCCCGGCCAACGCACTGCTGCCGACTGCGGGGAACGAGTTGTCGCCGCCGGGCGGTCCCAGTGTGTCACCGAGCCCGACGAAGCGGTACAGCAGCGACAAATTGACATCGGGCAGGATCTGGTTCTTGGCCAAGGCCAGTTCCAGTTCGGCTTGCTTGATCGAGTACTTTTGGCTCCGCAGCTCGGGGCTCAGGTACAGCATTTGCGCGACCGAGTCGGTCCATTCAAATTCGACACGTGCTTGGGTCGGTTCGTCGATCGGTCGGATCAGTCGTCCGTCGGTGGCGGTCAAACCCAGCAACTCACGCAAAGCTCGTTCGCGACCGTAGACGCCGAAACGATCGTCACCGGGCAGGTTGGATCCGTTCAGTGCAGCGGTCAAACGACGTTGCAAGTTCCAATATTGGCCGACCGACTGCGACAATTCTTGAATCGTCCCCGTGCCGGCGTCCATGTTCAGTTTGGTGAATTCGGCCGTCGCTTGAGCACTGTCGCGGGCGATCGTGGCGGTGGCCACGGCGCGATAGCTGAGGTACAGATCCCAGTAGGCGACTTCGACGTCACGGACCAGGTTACGAATCTGTTGTTCAAACGTGGCGATCGAAATGTCTTCGTTCATGCTGGCCAGCATGACGGGGATACGGTTGATGTACGTGCCTCGATTGCGAAGCAGCGGGTGTTGGACTTGAGCTTCGACGATCGCGGTGTAGTCGCTGGCGAACAGTCGCGAAATGTTGCTCAGTTCGGTGTTGTTGCGCGAGTAGACGATTTGTTGGCGGGCTGTCACGACACCACCGGTAGCCAGTCGCTTGCTGAGCGCGGCTTGCTGGGTCGAGTTCTGCCCGACCGAGAATTGGCGGTTGATCGTGTTGCCGTCACCGACGTTTTGCGGTCGGTCGGTGGTCGACGAATCGATGAACCCGCTGACGATGGCATCGAATTCAGCCAAGGCGTCCTCGACACCACCGATCTGGTTGGCCCGAACCGCTCCACGAGGCAGCAACCGGTTGCCGCTGCCGTCGGTGGTGATCGGAATCGACTGAGTCGTGGTTTGCTGGAGTGCGACGTCGTAGACGCTGCCGAATTGCCCCGGCGAGCCGCTGACGAACTGCGCCGCGATGTTCTGACGCGTCTCGGCGTTGCCGCCGGTCGTCATCAGAAACCGCGCATTTTGCAGCGCCATCGTGACGCATTCTTCCAGCGTCATGTTCCAGAATTCGTAGTTATGATTCCCCACCGTCAGCGGCGGCAACGACTGAGTCGTCTCCGGCATGCTGGCAACCTCCACGTCCGGATACTCGATCGACGTGGCGGTATTGAGGTAATGTTGCAGGTCCGGCGACTCGTTCAAAAAGAACGGTTGCGTCGGCGTACATCCAGTCGCCAATACAATCGCCAAAACGAGTTGCAGGTGCGTAGCGATACGAAACAACGAGCGATTCATGCCCTGAGCTTCCCTAGGCCGCGACGTCGGTCACCTTTCGATCGTGAAGGAGGATCACATCGAAGGATGAAGTCAATCGCGAGCAGTCCAAACGGAAGCCCCCCACCAAGATCGCTCCGGCTCACTACGTCATAAACCGTGAGAGACCTTGTCCAAGAGAGGGTATCGGTGGCTGGGTGGGTAAACTTTGACGGTTCTACCGAAAATTCTGGAGATCGAGCGGGTTCGTCAGCGAACATCACCCCGAACGGGTCGTGCGTCCCGGAGGTGGCGCTGCGCCAATGACAACAAACGGCCTGGGAATTGTTAGCGGAACGGCGCGAGCCGTCCGGTCGCGCTTCAAAAACACCGTGAAACACCGGAGGGCTCGCGCCCTACCGCTAACAAATTCGGTGACTCGCTTCGTGGCCTACCCCGAACGGGGTCAAAGCCAGTAGCCGGAGGTAACGCTGCGCTGGCCTCCCGCTACTCGCTGAAGTCCCTCCGGGATAATCGGTCCGTGGCATCACCCCGAATGGGGTCAAAGCCAGTAGCCGGAGGTGAGCGAAGCGACACCTCCGGTTCTCCGGTCACCCACCTGACGCGACCCCGAAGGGCGTCGAAGCAAATCCCGCTGCGACCCCGTCGCGGGGTCGATCGATTTTGGGGACGCGTTTCCCGGAGGTGGCGCTGCGCTGACCTCCGGCTACACGCTGAAATCCCTCCGGGATACTGGATCCGCTGTCGTTCTACTTCCCCGATTCGGTCACCAGTTCGGCGATTGTCGCAGCGGGCGACGCTTTATCGACGTTGGAAACATGAACATCCCAAAAGGAAAAGTCGCCGACGTCGGACGCGGATCCCACTTCGTCGCTGGACTTGATCTCAGGCAACTCCAATTGCGGATCCGCCGCGGGCTCGGGCAGCGGGTCGACGCTCGGCGGCAGCGGCTCGGTCTCCAGCATCTGCGGCATCGACTCGGGGGCATTTGTCGCCGACGCAGTCGATCGTCGCGGGCCGACGGTCAACGCGTGGTACGGCTTGGGATAGAAATAATGCTGCTCCAGCCGCATGTGCTTCTTGGGCGCTTCGTAGGCGCCGGCATGTTCGGCACGGTGCCACGCCATCGCTTCTTGACTGGTCGGGGCGATCAAGTACGCGATCTTTCCGCCCCAGTACGTCGGTCTGTTGTACACACGGCGATAGCTCGGATCGAGCCGATTACCCATGGGGCCGATCAGATCGACGCGCTGCCGAACCGGTTGGCATTCGCGATCGGGGTGATGCGCGGTGGCGACGCTTGTCATCGCGACCGTCAACACGGCCAGCGCCGCGACACCTCGTGATCGGAGCGAATTCGAAACACAGTTCCAATTGAGTTGAGTCATGGGGACGTCCTTTTCCCGTTGAGTCGATTGTCGGCGTGCTTTCCCGGCCCGCGACGGTGGCCACACGTTGGGCCGGTCGGTCGGAGTGCAGTGGTCGCGTCGATGGGGCCGTCCTGGCCGCGCGCCGAGCGATCGCACTCGCCCTGACCCTAAATTCGGCCAGGTGAATCGTTCTGTGCTGGATTTCGCTTTGAGCACCCTTTGCGACGTTCCTAGCGATCATTCCGGCCAGGCGTGGCACGTTGGCAGACTCCGGAAACTTTGCTGGCAAATCCGTTCAGCGCGATTGCTACCGATGACGATTCGACCCCTACGGCAAGGATCGCCAGGCAGCACTCGACTCGGGATTCCGAGCGAATTCATCCGTCTCACGCATTCCTTTTGCCAGAGTAGTTTCTCGTGACCACACCTGTTCCGTCTTATCTTCGACTTCACCTGGGCGACGACGCGCACGCAGCGACTCGCCACGGCCACTCTTCCAGCGACCAGTTTTGGAGCGCGTTTTCTGCCGCAACCGGATGGCGGATCGATCACCGGCACAAGAGCGACGACGTCGAAGTGTTGCCGGCGGTGCAGATGGACGTGATGGCCGATGACCCGGCGCAGTCCCAGCCGCCGGTCGTCAAGGAGAACGCGACGGAACTGGCCAGCGTCGCCCGGGCGATGTCCCAGGAAATCGAGGAGCTCGAATCACTGGTCCGCCGCCAAGAGATCGAACTGGCCAGTCAGGCGACGGTCCAGTTCTCACCCAAACGCAGCGAGGCCGCATCGGAAGCCGTCCACCTGACGCTTCAGCGGGCGATCAAAGCCATGGGGTTTGACGCCGCGGCGATCTACATGCTCGATGACGAGACCCAATACCTGAAGACCCGCGCGGTGGTCGGTTTGCCGTCGGAACGTTTGAGCAGCAAGCCGCGGATGTTGCGTGGCAGCCGCGCCGATTTGGAAGCGATGGTCCAAGACGCGGTCTTGATGGAAGACCTCCATGGCATCGCCGCAGAAACGTGGACGCCGCCAGAACCCTTCGGCGCGGCGGTGTGTACGGCGATCTACAAAGGTGACTTGCCGATCGGCACGCTCTGGTTGTTCGCCAACGAACCGCGCGAACTGGACGCGTCGTTTTCGGCGATCGCGCAGATGGCATCCTCGCAGATCACGCTTGAGCTCTCCTCGGCGGCAACGGTCCGCCGCGAAGAGCGAAACCGTCACGCGGTCGAAGCGATTGCCGACATCGCCGCCTGGCAGTATTCGTCCTTGCCGATCGGCAACGTGTTGGCACCGGGCTGGTTGGTCGACGGGATGATCGAATCGCCACACGACTGGTCGACCGGTTGGCACGTGTGGGATGTCCTGCCCGATGGGTCGTTGATCTTGGCGATGGCCGAAGCGCTCGACCGTCGTGCCGGCGGTGCGATGATCGCCGCGACCGCGCGAGCGGCGCTGACGGCACACAGCGGCTATCAACACACGCCCCAACAAATGTTGGAACGTATCGGCGACACGCTGTGGGAAACCAATACCGCCGATCAGTTGGTTTCGCTGTTGTACGCGCGGATCAATCCCGAGACCGGCGAAGGCGAAGTTGCGTCGGCCGGAGAGGTTTCGGGGCTGATCGCCGGCAAGTACGGGTATCGACCACTGACCCAGACCGGTGGACGCCCGCTGGCGGCCGCGATCGACGTCGAGTGTTTCGAGTCGACGTTTCATCTGGCCGAAGGCGAAACGCTGGTCACGTTCGGGCAAGGGTTGAAACTGGACGGCATCAGTCAAGAACTGGTGGGCTGTTGCATGCGATCGGCGATGCAAACCGATGAAAACCCGCTGGCGGTCCTACGTCGCGAGATGGCAGGTTTTCCCAACCGTCACGAGCGCGGACTTTTGTCGCTTTCACGGCGACGAGGCTGATTTTTGCGGCGGCGGACGACCATCGCCGGGATAAAATCGGTATGCTGTGAAAGCCGTGCCCGCCGGCGAGGGTATTCGCTGATAAGCACAATGCGATCCCTGGCATCGCCTCGCCGGCAAATCCACCGGGGTATCCAGGCCTCGTTCCCGTCCCGCACTCATTCTCTGTTTCCCATGACGCCCAATCCCACGCTGCGGGAACTCGTTTCCCCGATCGATCAGCGCTGGAGCCCTTACCGGTTCGAACCCCGCCCCGTCGAGCAACACAAACTGGCTCAGTGTTTCGAAGCCGCCGGCTGGGCCGCGAGCAGTTTTAACGAGCAACCCTGGCGCTGGATTGTCGCCGCACGCGAGGACAGCGAAGGGTTTGAAAAAATGCTCGGTTGCCTGATGGAAGCGAACCAATCGTGGGCGTCGGCCGCCGGCGTGTTGGTGTTGACGGCCTATCGAAAAACGTTCTCACGGAACGAAAACCCCAACCGCGTCGCCATGCACGACCTGGGACAGGCCGCCGCCCATCTGGCACTCCAAGCCGCCGCGATCGGATTGCAGGTCCATCAGATGGCCGGCGTCAACCTCAGCCAAATCCGTACCGAGTACCAGATTCCCGAAGAATTCGAACCGGCCACCGCGATCGCAATCGGCTATCCCAAGACGTCCGAGCCGAGCGACGAAACCGAGCAGGAGTTGGCTAAACGCGAGGCCTCGGCTCGCAAACGCAATCCACTTTCCCAACATGTGTTCAGCGGATCATGGGGGAACTCTGTCGACTGGAAATGATCGTGCACGCCCGCAACACGTCCGCATTGCGGTTCACCCGAACTGCCGCCGGCGGGTCAGACGGCGGGGGGCGACTAGGTAGAGCGATCAAATCGAAATACAATAAGGGGTTGCCGCCGGCACGGGCCGCCGCGAATCACCCCCGCATTTAAACGCCACAGCTGGAAAATCGATCGGTGTCGGAATCTTGGAACCCTGGAGTCGTCTGTGCCTCTCGCACCGACGTCGGCATGCGCCGAACCAACAACCAAGACTCGCATTCCGTCATCCCCGCACAGTCGCGTGAACGATTTGAAAGCCGCGGGCATCTGTTTATCGTGGCCGACGGGATGGGTGCCCACGCGGCCGGCGAGTTGGCCAGCAGCATGGCGGCCGAACTGATCGCGATGAACTACTTTCGCACCGCGGTGGCTGACGCAAAAGATTCGTTGCATGTCGCAGTCAGCGAGGCCAACGCGGAAATCTATCAACGCGGACAACAGAACCCCGAATTCCACAACATGGGGACGACCGCCAGCACGTTGGCCCTGTTGCCGATCGGTGGCGTCATCGCCCATGTCGGCGACTCACGCGTGTACCGATTGCGACGCGGTGTGTTTGAACAAATGACCTTTGATCACTCGTTGGTCTGGGAAGTCCAGGCGAGCGGACAGGTGCATCCCGACAGTGCCCTCGGCCAAGCGTTACCCAAGAACGTGATCACGCGTTCGCTGGGACCAAACTCGGATGTGCAGATCGACGTCGAAGGTCCCTTTGAATTGGAGCTGGGCGACAAATTTTTGCTCTGCAGCGATGGCTTGTCCGGACAAGTCGATGACGTCGAGATCGCGACGTTGCTGGATTGTTTGCCGGAAGAGCTGGCGGTCGAAGTGTTGGTCGATTTGGCCAACCTGCGAGGCGGCCCGGACAACACGACCATCGTCGTCGCGACGGTCACCGAAGGCCCGCTGCTCGACGACAAACAACCGCTGCCCAAAATGCCATCCGAAGACGCCTCGATGAAGCGGGGAATGGTGATTTCGCTCGTCATCGCGATCTTGCTGGCGATCCTTTCGGTCGTCTTCCTGTTTCTGCGTTTGAACGACGGAGCGATGATCGCGACGCTGTTTGGTGCCCTGGTTTCCGGGGTGATTGCCGCCACCTTCTATTCCAACCTGAAAAAACAGACGCGACGACGCAATGCTGCCGGAAACGGCAAACGAGGCGGCATCCCGAAAGCTTATGGCGGGAACGCACCCTATCGACGTTATGTTTCCAAGCCCGATCAGACCTTGTTTGATCGGCTCGGCAAAACCGTCGACGAACTGCGCGAAGCGGCCAAGCTCAAGAACTGGATGATGGACTGGTCACAGATCGATCAGTTTCAACAAGACGGCATGGCGGCGATGAACCGCGGTGACGGAAAAACGGCGATCCATCTGCAAGCCAAAGCGATCGTCGAAACGATGCATCAACTCCGCGAACAACACAATCGCTCCGCCGACGAAACCGCCATCGACCACTGAGGAAATAAGTGGCGTAAGCTTCCAGCTTGCGACCCCCGAAAGCTTCAGCTTGCGACCAGTGGCCAAAGCTTCCAGCTTGCGACCCCACAAGCCTTGGGACGTCAATTCTTTTACTGCAGGATTTGGCAACCGATTTAGATTCTCTCCCTCTGGGAGAGACGGCGTTTGCGCAGCAAGCAAACGCCAGAGAGGGCCGGCGCTGCAAAAGGCCTAGCGACTTCCGCGACGATCGATGTGGGCAGCAAAACCGATCACCAGCCCCCTCATCCCCAGCCCTTCTCCCCCACAAATCGACAAGCGAGCTTGTTACGATTTGTGGGGGAGAAGGGAGCCATGAATCATGCAGTAATAAAACCGACGTCCCTCTGGCTTGCCCCCCGTATCGCAAGCCCCTAGCCTCCCACCGATTCCTTCACCCATTCCCCATCCCCCGCGACGCGCCGTTCCACCTCCCGTGAACCAGTCCACCTCCCGACTCGCCATCCCGCTCATTCCCGCCGCGCGACTCGGCTCCTCCGCGTGGCTACTGCACCTGCGATCCTTTGCCGTCGCCGGCCAATTGGTCACGATCCTGTTTGCCGGCTGGGGCATCGGCGTCCAACTGCCCTACGTTCCCTTGTTAGCGCTGGTCGGTTTGACGGCGGTCACCAACGTGATCTACGGCATTTGGCTGCGCCGCTACGACGGCCCGCAAAACCATGCTCGGGGTTTGGCCAACCAAGACGTGGCCGACCCACGACGCCGCGATGAATCGCCGGCTGCTGCGTCCCGCTCCGCTACACGTTGGGGTTCCGATCACGAGCTTGCGGCGTTGGAGCAGGACGGGTCTCCACGGGTGCAGAAGGTCGCATTGGGATTGATGTTGCTGGACCTCGCGACGCTGACCGCGATGTTGTACTTCAGCGGCGGCGCGGCGAACCCCTTCAGTTTTTTCTACTTCGTCAACTTGGCGGTCGGCGGCGTGATGATCTGGCCCAAGGCGGCTTGGTCGTTGACCGTTGTCGCGACGATCGGCTACGCATTGATTCTGCGATACAGCATTCCGGTCAAGGAACTGGGGATGGAAACCGTCTCGGACGGATTTGATCTTCGAACACTCGGGTTGATGTTGGCGTTCACGACCTGTGCCTCGGTCGTCACGTACTTTGTGACGCGTACGAGTGGATTGTTGCGGGCGCGAGAAAAACAGCTGCGGGAAAACCAATTGGCTCAGGCCGCCGACCGCAAACTGGAATCGTTGACGACGCTCGCCGCCGGGGCGGCCCACGAGTTGGCGACGCCGCTCTCGACGATCGATGTCGTGGCGCGTGAACTGACGCGGCACCTCGAAGGCGTGGAGAAACCGGCGACCGTCGACGAGGACCTGAAGCTGATTGACCATCAACTCGATCTGTGTCGCCATATCTTGCAACGGATGCGGGGTGCCGCCGGAGACTCGATGGCCCAGGAATGGTTTCGGACCACCGTCGGTGAGTTGATCGATGCGACGCTGGAGGGCGTCCGTGATCCCCACCGCGTCGACGTGGTCGATGGCACCGAAGACGTCGAAAACAAAACGCTTTGGATGCCCGAAGAAGCGGTCGCTCAAGCGATTCGTAATCTGATCCACAACGGGCTCGATGCGAGCGGAGTCGACGGGCGGGTGCGAGTCGAATCGAGGCTCGATCAACGCAACGTGGAATTCATCGTGACCGATCAGGGGCAAGGGATGAGCGACGAAATCCTGGGCCGCGTCGGCGACCCCTTTTTCACCACCAAAGAACCGGGCCGAGGCATCGGGTTGGGGCTCTACCTGACCCGCAACGTCGTCTCCCAGCTAGGCGGCTCACTCAATTTCCGTTCCGCCCCCGGCCAAGGCACCTCCGCCGTCGTCACCCTGCCGATCGCCAAACCCGAAAACGTGCCGTAGTGGGATAGGCTTCCAGCCTGTCAACGCGGGATAGGCTTCCAGCCTGTCAACGTGGGATAGGCTTCCAGCCTGTCAACGTGGGATAGGCTTCCAGCCTGTCAAATTCCGCTGCATGACAGGCTGGAAGCCTATCCCACATTTGGCCCCTACAACCCCGCCAACACCTGATCGACCGCGTCGATCGTTTCGTCGATCAGGGCTTCGGTGTGTTGGTTGCTGAAGAACAACGCTTCGAATTGGCTGCACGGCATATAGACGCCTTTTTCGATCAACCCCCAAAAGTATCGACCGAATGCGTCTCGGTCACTGCGATCGGCTTCAGGCCAATTCGTCACCGGACGGGCGTTGAAGAACAGCGTCAACATGCTGCCGACGTGTTGGACTTGGTGGGGGATGCCGTGTTTGGTTGCTGCGGCATGGACGCCACCGGCCAAGCGATCGCCCATCGCGTCGAGCTGTTCGTAGGGCGGGTTCTCGACCAGTTGCTGCAGCGTGGCGCTGCCCGCGGCGACGGCCACCGGGTTTCCGCTCAGCGTCCCCGCCTGAAAGACTTTGCCCGCCGGCAACACGTTGTCCATGATGTCCGCCCGACCGCCGTAGGCCCCCAACGGCATGCCGCCGCCGACCACCTTGCCTAACGTCGTCATGTCCGGCACGACGCCGAACCGCTCTTGGGCGCCTCCATAGGCCAAGCGAAAACCGGTCATCACTTCATCGAAGATTAGAATCGATTGATCCGAGAGCGTCTCGGCGCGGAGCGTTTCCAGAAACTCCATCGTCGGCGGGACGCACCCCATGTTGCCGACGACCGGTTCCAAAATCACCGCCGCGATCTCACCGGGGTGCGCTGCGAACGCATTCTTGACCGCATCACAATCGTTGTACTGCAGGACGATGGTGTCTTGGCCGGCTCCCGGCGTGACGCCTGGTGAGTCAGGCACGCCGAGCGTTGCCGCGGCGCTGCCCGCGGCGACCAGCAGACTGTCGACGTGACCGTGGTAGTTGCCAGAAAACTTGATCACCTTGTGTCGGCCCGTGGCGCCGCGTGCCACCCGGATCGCGCTCATCGTCGCTTCGGTTCCGCTGTTGACCAGGCGGACCTTGTCGATGCTCGGCACCGCGTCGATGATCTGCTGAGCCAGACGCGACTCGGCTTCCGTCGGCGCGCCGTAGCTGGTGCCCTTGGCGATCGCTTTCTCAATCGCCTCGATGACCGGAGGCGATCGATGGCCCAAGATCATCGGGCCCCAGGATCCGATGTAATCGATGTAGCGATTCCCGTCGATGTCGAACAAGTACGGCCCGTCGGCATGATCGATGAACAGCGGCGTCCCACCGACGGCGCCGAACGCACGCGCGGGGCTGTTCACGCCACCGGGCATGAGTTTGCAAGCTTGTTCGAACGCGGCGACGCTTTTCGGCCCTGCGGAGTGACGGGTTTGAGTCATGGTTGGAAATGGTCCTGATTCGGGGAAAGTGACCACGTCATTGTCAGCCAATCCGGGATCGAACGAAACCCGTCCAAACGCCGCACCCCAATTGCCACCATCCCAGCACGTGGCGTTAGCCAGTGGCGCGTGTCGCCTGCGATTTCCCCCCACGCGCCGCTCGCTGACGCATCCCGCTGGAATCACGCCCACCCACACCCAAGCACGTGCCGTTAGCCAGTGGCGCGTGTCGCCTGCGATTTCCCCCCACGCGCCGCTCGCTGACGCATCCCGCTGGAATCACACCACCACCTACACCCCAGCACGTGGCGTCAGCCAGTGGCGCGAGTCGCAACCCGCCCACCCCAAACGCACGCCCTCTCTCTCAAATAGTCCACTCCTGGCTTCTGACGATTCGCCTTCGAACCGCCACAATCTTGCGCGTCACCGGCATAAACAATCGCCGCTTCCAGATCGGCTTGGGTAAAGAGAGGTCTCGCATAGCCGCCCTCGGCCCACCAATGATCTCGCACACGATCAAACCAGAGTTGTTCGGAATACAGATGCTTCAGCAGCACATCCTGACGTTCTTTTAAGCGACGCGTGCACCAAGCCTTCATGGAATCACGCACCTGACATCCCGAAGTCCCTGCGGCCGAGACAACGAGATGGACATGATTTGTCCGGGCGTTCGCGATGTGACACTCCCAACCGCGGTGTCGACAGACTTCGTCGATCGTTCGATTGACGAGCCCACGTTCGTAGACGGTCAGAACGAGCGGCGACTCCTTCATTTCGACACGGCACCAACGCTCCAGCAATGGGTTGGCAGGTTGCTTGCCGGCGTCGAAGCGTGTCCATCCACGCTGATCGCCTGGCAACCAAGTTCCATAGGTTGTCCAAATGATTGAGAATCCGAGCGGATCGGAGTGGGCCATGGTTCCGTAAGGGATTCCGAGTCCAATACCAGCATCTAACATCAGCCAGTCACACGCCGTCAGATACGATAACGCATCCACGCGCCGCTCGCTCACGCGTCCCGCTGGAATCACCCTGCGCGCCGCCCGGTCACGCCGGAATCCGCACCCGCTCGCCACCCAAATACTCTCGATTGCTACGGACCAGAACGAACGGAATCACCCGACGCAGCTTATGCAATCGTCTCGCCTGCGGGCCGAAAGTTCCGATTCCCAACAGCACGTTGGCCGTGACTTGGCGCAGCTCCCCTCGGAGCCAACGGATGGGCCCGCGGTTCTTGCTGCGGTAGTCCAGAATGTACGAATTGCCGGGCACGATGTTCGAATGGTCGATGTACGTGTTCATCGGCAACAGAGCCTTTCGATCTTCCACGCTCCCGAACGCGTTGTAGCCCTCGCCATCGGTATGCGAGCGCGGGCGGAAAGCCTTGCCGACCCAAGGGCCTTTGGAACCAAACGCGACACGGGTCAGGAAGGCACCGAAACGGTCGCCTTGGTCGAGCAACTGGGCGTCGTATTCTCCCGCAACATCTGCCACCGCCGGCGTGGGCAGATCCCAATAAACCATCTTGAGCTGAAACCGATCCAGCTTCAGTAGTTCGGCCAGCTGATCCTGTTCACCGGCAGACAGATTTTGCCCAAGCATGTTGAGGTGCCTCACCAAGCAGACTAAACAACGAACGCAACGCGATCCGGATCTACCAAAACACCCCCGCCCCCCGCAAGCGTTGTCGCAAGCGGCCCAAGCCTCCAAGTGGCGTACGCTTCCAGCTTGCGCCCCCCCGGCAAGCACCCGCTTGCCCCAGTGGCGTACGCTTCCAGCTTGCGACCCCCGGCAAGCACCCGCTTGCCCCCGTGGCGTAAGCTTCCAGCTTGCGTCCCGGCCACGGCACGTGGCCCGCCCCAAGAATCCCACAAGACAGCTTTGGGTCAAAAAATGGGCTGGTCAAAACATAGCTACCTGCCCACCGCACAGGCCCACAGACCACCCAACCACCACAACGTTCCCCCCATTCCGTCACCCCATCATCATTCCGATTGCGCCATCGCAACGATCCCGCCAGGTTATCAGGGCGGACGGTTCCACCACCGCACATGCTCACCTGTCAACCAACTTTTGCCGTCGTAAGTCTTTATCCAAATTCGGCTTACGACCCACCTTGACGCATCCCCCCTAAACATCTAAACCACGAACAACCGTCAAGGTCGGTTGCATTGCAAGCTGAAAACGAAGAGAACGGAATGAGTCGGGCACCAGAAACCAGAGCGATTTTCTCCGGCAAGATTCGGCGCCCTGCCAGGGGCGCCCACACCGTCCACCTTCACGATTCAATTCGTTGTGTCCAGGCGACCTCGGCGAGAGAGCTTGCCCGGGCGCAGCGATTCTGGATCCATCGGTATCGTGAAGCGGGCTTGCAAGGAGCCGACCAACAGACGCCCGGCTTTGACAGTCTCAGCTTGCCGCAGGTCCCGGCCACTCCACTCGATCCGTCCACACGAATCACGAACTGGCGACCGACGGTATTCTTGGCGTACTACTCCGCCGATCCAAAACAAACGCGTCATGCCAAACTGCGATCGATTCCGAACCGAACGATCGATCGGTTGGAAGCTGCCGAACAGATCTGTGGCACGGTGACCTTGATGGCGCCCAACCAACATGGTGCGATGACCATCCGGAGCGGTGCACAAGCGATCGGCCGCATCACGCGGTTGGCCGTGGATCATTCGAGGTTTTGGACCGGTGACACCCCGACGGGCTACCGGACGGTGTTTCTGGAGATGACCAGTTGCATGCACCGGACGGCGTTGCAGATGGGGCTGACGCATCTAGACGCGATCGTGCATCCGCGGCACGCCAAATTGTACCGGCGGGTGTTTGGAGCCGAACCGATCGGCAAGCCCTTCGCGTGTGAGCAAGTCGGCGGATCACCGGGCCAGTACATGCGAGCCGACATCACCCAACCCAACGCCTTCCACGCCCGCCTCCGAGACCGCTACCAGGCCAAAGCAGCATCCTGAAGGATTGATTGGGAAGAATTGGCAGAAAAATGGGGGGCAGAAAAATGGGCGTGGTGAATGAAAGAGCGACAGGAAAATCGATGACAAGAAAATAGTCCGCCCCCATCCTGCCTCCCCTCTTCATCATTCTGCCCCGAATCATTCTGCCTCCCTGCCTTCATCGCCTTACCCACCCCACATTTTCTTGCCACCCATTCCCCTGTCTCCCCCCCCATCTTTCTGCCAATCCGTCTCGATTCCCCATCGAGTTCGCGAGCATCCCAGTAACTTTCCGCGCGGCGCAAGTGCTCTGCGACTAAGAACTCGACGCGCCGGAAATCATGACTTCAACCGGCAGACCGATGGGCAAGGTCGCTTCTGTCGTCAGATCGATCCACACACGTCGCGTGTGCGTCTCGTTACGTTCCCCTGCCCAGCCCCCGTAGATCTTCTTCGGTTCCATTCGGGGTTCGATTTCCGCGACCCGTCCCGGGAAAAACTGTCCGGGCAACGCATCCACGGAAATCTTGCAAGGCTGCCCCGGCCGGACCGTTAGCGCATCTCGTTCGTCCACGTCGGCCACGACACGCAAACGTTCGGTATTGGACAGCACCAACGCCGGCTCGGGCATCTCAGGACTGATCCATTCACCGGGGTTGATGTCCACGGCCAACACGATCGCCGGACAAGGAGAAACGATGGAGCATCGTTGCAGATCAATTTCGGCCATCTCCAGCTGTGCTTCGGCGGACGCGATCTCGGCATCGGCCGCCATCAAATCTGCCAGGCGGGGATCTGCCTTGACCGTTTCGTAACGCTCTCTCGCGGCCAACAACAACGCAAGGTTGGTGTCGTGATCGGCGCGACGATCTTCCAGCTCTTGGGAGCTGATGGCGTTCCTTTCTAACAACTTGCTGGCACGCTCGAATCGGGTTCGTGAACTTTCATAGCGTGCCTCCGCGGCAACCGTTTCTTGCTTCGCCGCTTCAATTTCGCTCTCCCGCGCTCCGGCGATCAGCCGCATCCGATTGGCCCGGGCCGCCGACAGCATCGCCAACGCCAAATCGCGTTGGGCTTCATAGCGTTTCGATTCTAGCCGGAACAACACCTGTCCTTCGTCGACTCGGCTGCCGCGCGACACCAAAACCGAATGGATCCGACCGGGGAACTGGGGGCGAATCAGAACGTTTTCCGTCTTGCCTTCGATCCGTCCGGCCGCGTGGACCGAGGCCTTGACCGCGACAGGGGACGCGACTTCGGGGCGAGGCAGTGGGTGATCGTTCGCCTTTTCGTGCTGATCGGCAATGATCAGAATCCCTGCCCCCAGTGCCGCGAAAGCTCCAGCGAGAAAGAGCTGTCTCATTTGAATTTCCCGTTTTCCATTTCGCAGATTCGATCGGCGTACTGGTAGATCCTTGGATCATGAGTCACGACGACGGTCGAGCTGGCGAACTCTTTGGTCAACTGGTGCAGCAACTCCATCACGGCCTGTCCCGATTTCCCATCCAACGCCGCCGTCGGTTCGTCGGCCAGGATCAATTCCGGTTCGTTGATCACGGCACGGGCCAATGCCACGCGTTGGCATTGGCCGGGGCTCATCGACGTCGGCAGGGCTTTGCGGTGATCCTCCAGCCCCATTCGGCACAGCAATGCGCCGGCGCGATCACGGGCTTCACGAAGCGGCATCCCGTCCATCGTCAGGGGGATCGAGACATTATCTTCGGCGGTCAAGCCGTTGATTAGTTGAAATCGCTGGAACACGAATCCGATCCGCTCGCGCCGCACCAGCGTGCGTTCCACTTCCGTCAAACCATCAACGCGGCGGCCTTTGAGAAGGAGCTGACCGGAATCTGATGTCAGCAGCAGCCCCAAGATCGACAGCAAGGTCGTTTTTCCACTTCCCGAGGGCCCAGCCAAAAAGACGCATTCCCCCGGATCGACATGAAAGTCGATGCCGTCGAGCACCGGGCGTGACTGTCCACCGATCACGTACGATTTCGCGATCGCCTTGGCTTCCAACGCGTGGTTTGTCATCGCAGACGTTTTCTGCCCGGACGCAAGTCCATGGCCATGCTGAACACCGACAGGCACATCGGTGGTCGTGTAGGCCGTCGTGCCGGTGTTCGTGGTGGTCATGACTGCAGTGCCGTATGGGGGTCGATACGCCGGACGCGGAGATACGGCAAGCCGGCCGCGAACAAGCAGATCGCGAAGATCAACACGCCACACCCGACGTACAGCATCAACGGAATTTCGATCGTCGCTTTCGGTGAGCTGAGAAGAGTTTTTAAAATGATGGTAATGCCCATCCCGATGGCGATTCCAATCGAAGCGACTAAAGCAGACTGAAACGCAAGAATGCTAAGCAATTCCCGTTCATCCAAGCCGATTGCTCGCAACGTGGCATATTCACCAACTCGGTCCAGTACCATGGCATAAAGTGTTTGGCCGACCATCACCAAGCCTACTAACAATCCGAGTAAGGTGGCGGCGCCAAAACTAAGGCCCAATCCAGTACGTGTGATCCAATGATTAATACTGAGTGATGCGTACTGATCGGATGTCATGACATCAAGCTCGGGAAGAAGCGTTCGGATGTCTCGACATACTCTTTGACAATCCGCATTTGGCGCTAAGCGAACAAGCAAATAGGATGTTTCAAGAGGATTCGAACCACCAATCTCAATGGCATCGTCGTAGTTAGCGAAAACGTAGGGCGTGACCAAAAAATTGAGAATCCCATTGCTCTTTCCTGCGACACGCACTCGGCGGCCATTGACCTCTCTAAGCTCTCCCACCTGCGGGGAATCCAGCTTGTCGTCGTCGCACCGATCCAAAACAATCGCGTCGTTTCTGTTGATGGCGTCCTGCGGTCCATCAACGATCGAGTAGGCTCTTCCTAGATTGGTCGATTCGGCGACCCCCACCAATAACACCTGCTGGTACTTGCCTCCCGGCAACGCCATATTGACGAATTGAAGCTTCAGCGGCTGCACCTCTGCAACGCCTTCAACCCCTGCTACGGTATAGCGGTAGCGTTCAGGAATCGGGTGCGCGAAGTCGACATTGTGCATTCCCCGATGACCGATCCAAATGTCCGCATTACTGCGGTCCACCAGCATGCTGGCCTTGTTGACTAAGCCAAAGAACAGGCCGCCCTGGATGTTCACCAGCACGACTGAAAAGATCACCCCGACCAAGCCGGCAATTAGCTTGCCGCGGTCATGGAAAAGTGTGCGATAGGCAAGGTTCCAACGCATCGCACAGGTGATTAGGGGGAGGAGCTAAACGGCGAACGGATTCCCTGTTGTCATCGACAGCTTAACCGTCAAACTTGAACATTTCCAGTCCAGTGCATCAGCCCCCAAGTGGCGTAAGCTTCCAGCTTGCGAAGTGGCGTAAGCCTCCAGCTTGCGACCCCATCATCAATCCGATTGCGCCATCGCAACGATCCCGCCAGGTTGTCGGATTGGGCTACTCCACCACCGCAGATGCTCACCTGTCAACCAAAACCACCGACCGTAAGTCCCTATACGAATTCGGCTTACGACACACCTTGACGCATCCCCCCTAAACGTCTAAACCACAACCAACCGTCAAAGTCGGTTGCATTGCAAGCTGAAGATGAAGAGAGCGGAATGAGTCGGACATCAGTGCCTAGAACGATCTTTTCCGGCACGATTCGGCGGCCAGCCATGGGCGCCCACAACGTCCACTTCCACCACTCGATTCGCTGCGTCCCAGCGACACCTGGCAAAGAACTCGCGCGGGCCGAGCGATCCTGAATCGATCACGAAGCAGGACAGCATCCTGAATGTTGGGGAAGAGTTGGCAGAAAAATGGAGGGCAGAAAAACTGGAGTGGTGAATGAGAAGGCGACAGGAAAATGGGTGACAAGAAAATAGGCCGCCCAGAATCATCCTGCCTCCCCGCGCCGACCGTTTTGCCACCATCGTCCTGCACGTTTCGTGGCCGCATTATTCCGCCCGTTTCTCTTGCCGAACGATCCCACATTCATCCACTTCATCAGGCACCACCGCCATCAAGTGCTACTCACGCTGATCAGTGTCAACCTAGAAAAGACCCGGCTAATCCCTCGAATCGCTACACCCGTTTCGTTTTCCTGAGTGCCGTCCCAAGAATGCAAAACTTTGGGGGCATCCGAGCGAATCGTCATAACGAATCGTAGTTTTTAATGCGTGAAGCTTGATCTCAACCACATTATTGCCGCAGCGAGGAAACTCGCTTGGGGATTTATCATGTCCTGCCAAGGAAAGTGTCAAAACTGCCTGCTCCCGGCCGCAGTACCGGGCGCGAATTTGAATACGCAGTCGGTATGCAGCCTGTGTTCGATTGAAAACGCCCAAGCATTGGCTGAGTCAGCCGAAGTACGGCGCGAACGGTACAAAGCGGACCTAGAAAAAACACTCCAAGACTGTCGAGGAAAGGCCGAATACGACGTTTTGGTCAACCTAAGTGGCGGCAAGGACAGCTGCTTATTGCTGCACAAATTGAAACATGACTATGGCTTGAACGTCCTGGCCTTCACGACGGATATCAACATTCCAGATGTCGCCTGGACCAACATTCGTAGAACCGTGGACTTGCTCGATGTGCCACATGTTACCTACAGGCCTCCGGTCGAGTTTTACAAAAAAATGTTCCGCTTCCTGCTATCCCATCAGGAATCCCGTGGCGCGGTCAGGACAGTCTGTTACGTCTGCGCCCCACTGTTCGAAGGATATTCGCTGCGATTTGCGATCGAAAAAGGAATTCCACTCGTCGCAGCCGGCTATGCACCGGGGCAGCCGGAACCGGATCGAATGGAGTACGAGTTTTCTCGAGAGCTGCTGTGCAATCACGACTGGACTCCACCCGAGCTCGTGCAATCGGGCCAGTTTTCCGACCATGAGCTGAAGCTATTCTGGAATCCACATGACTTCCCTGAGGGAACTGAGATCCCACGTTATATCGCACCCTTTCACGCCTGGGATTACAGCCAAGAAGAGGCAATGGATTTGGTCGTGGAACTCGGGCTAATCAAAAACAAAAAAAGCGCAAACCCGATCCATAGCAATTGCCCCATCAACTGGTTGCTCATGTATTCGGACTTAAAACATCTCGGTTTCAATCCGTACGCACCGGAGTTTTCGAAGTTGATTCGTGAGGGAAAAGCGAATCGAACCTATTGGCGATTTGCAGGGCCGTTGGTCAACGCGATGATCCGGCAAAAAGTACTCCTCGGTCGCAACGTCGCCAAGTCGCTTTCTTGGCTCAATATGAAAGAGGATGACCTGGCGATCACACGGGAAAGCCAAGGTGCGGAATACGCCGAGCAGCTTACCCGCAATCAAGAGCCGCAAGTGATGACGTGGGAGGATGTCACCGGGAAAGCTTCCGAATCGAGCAAGAGTCGGTTACCTCGTGCTTGGAAAACGACCGTCGAACTCATGCTTGATCGGATTCGCACGAATCCAGATACGCCTTCGTTCGGATACCGATCCGAGATCGGCGAGTGGGCGTCACTGACTTGGAGCCAATTCGGCCAGCGCTGCTTAGCGTTGGCGGATGAACTCCGATCGCTGGGCATCAAAAAAGGTGATCGCGTCGCAGTGCACGGGGCGACGGAACTTGGTTGGACAGTTGCCGAAGTCGCGATCCATCTCGCCGGCGCAATTGTGGTCGGACTGGACGTCAATGGATGCGATCAATCAATCGCTTCGGTCATCGATCTTTCGCGACCGCGTGCGGTCATTACCGTGGGTTCCTCTCCGTCGCTGCAACTGATCAGTGATCGCAAGTTGCAGCTGATCACAATTGATCGATGCGGGATCAGCGGCTCAAGAAAGAGCGTTGAAACTGAACTCCGTTTCGAAGACTTTGAATTGCCAATTCCTTCCGACGATGCGTCAATCATTTTCACATCCGGCACAACCGGTGATCCGAAAGGGATGTCTTATACGCACAAGCAGTTTGTCGATGCCGTGGAGGAAATCAGCCAAGAGTTTCCCCTGGTAGGGCAGGACGATGCGACAGTCTGTTGGCTGCCAATGAATCATTTGTTCCAACGCATGATGAACCTTCTGTCGATGCGGCAGGGTGCCCAGATTTATTTTGAGCCAGAACACACGAAGTTGCTGGAAACCGTCCAGCATGTTGAGCCGGTCGTTCTTGTAGCGGTCCCCAGGTTGCTTGAGAAGCTTGCTGATGGGATTGAATCCAGCCTCGATACCCTTCCATCAATTGCATCGGCGGTCGCAAGGCGTGCCATCGACGCACCATCTCCTCGACGAAATCCCATGCATCGCCTTGCTCAGACAATCATCCAACGTCGTGCAAAGAGGGTCCTCGGTGGCAGGCTAAGGTACTTGGTCTGCGGATCCGCGCCACTCTCTGTCAAGACAGCTCAGACGTTAGAGTTCGTCGGCTGGGAGATCTTAGAAGCCTATGGTGTGAGCGAAAATATTGTGCCGGTGTCCGTCAACCGACCATCTCGTCGGAAAGTCGGCACGGTCGGGCAACCCTTGCCGTCGAACGAAGTCAAGATTGCCGCAGACGGAGAAATCCTAGTGAAGGGGCCGGGGAGCATCAAGCACTATTGGGGACAATCAGAGAGCGTCCTGAATGATGAAGGCTTTTTCGCGACAGGAGACCTGGGGTTTTTCGATGACGACGGTTGCCTTGTCATCAATGGCCGCAAGGACAGCCAAATCAAAACTTCGACCGGTCGGAAACTGTTGCCGGAACCAATTGAACAAACTTACAAACAAAGCCGATATGTCTCCGACATTACGGTCCACGGACAGGGACGAAAGTGCCTTGTCGGGCTGATTGTTCCGTCAAATGACTTCATCGACGCCGTCGAAGATCTCGTTCCGGCAGGCACCAGCCGAAGTGATGCACTAAACAGCGAGGCGGCCAGGCTGTTGATGAAAGACTCATTGTCAGAGGTCGAATCCTCGCTAGAGCATCACGAACGCCTTGCTGATTTTAGAATCTTGCCCCAACCCTTCCGCCTTGACAGATCGGAAATCACATCCAGTCTCAAGAAACGCCGCGGCCAAATCGAGTCATCCTACGTCGATGAACTCGACGCGATGTACGGCTCCGCTTCGTCCCAACAACCGGTGGCCTCAGCATGAGCGTCGAAGCGACGAATGTCTTCCTAACCGGCGCGACCGGAGTTGTCGGTGCCGAAGTGCTCCGTCGTCTCATCGAACGGCCGGAGACGAGCGTTACTGCCCTGGTTCGCAACAGCGCGAGCGGACAAGAGGCTGAAGAAAGAGTGAAATCATTGCTCGAAAGCCTCGGATACCGCGATTTCGAAGTCTTCAATCGGGTTCGCCCGGTGACCGGGGACATCACCAAACACGACTTGGGGTTGGATGCTTCAACGTTGACAGAAATCAAGTCAACGTGCACGCACTTCGTCCATTGTGCCGGAAAGGTGAAGCTCAGCCAATCGATCGAGGAGGCGAGGCGCCATTCGGTCACCCCTGCCAAGTCGGTGATTGAACTCGCCAGTGCGTCGGATCGACTTCAGAAAGTCGAATTCGTCAGCACCATTGGCGTCGCAGGAAAACTCGAAGGTGAGGTTCCGGAGGAACGATTGTGCGGCGTGAACAAGTATCACAACACGTATGAACAATCAAAGGCTGAAGCTGAGGTGCTCTGCTTCAATGCGATCGACAACGGGCTACCCATGTCCATTCACCGCCCCAGCATGGTCGTCGGCGATTCCTGCACGGGCCAGGTGTCCCAATACCAGGTGTTCTACCACCTTTGCGATTTCCTGAGCGGACGCAGAACCTGCGGCGTCCTTCCCAGGTTTGGAACACAGATGGTGGACATCGTTCCGGTAAATTACGTCGCAGATTGCATCGTCGATTCGCTTTTCACGACTGCATCGGTGGGAAAAATATTTCACCTTTGCAATGGTCCTTCTCCTGATCTGGAAATGGAAAAGTTACGCAACACGGTGCAGCGGATTTATGGTGAGTTTGAGGTCGATTGCATCGATCGCCTGCGGCTTCCAAAGTGGGTCTTATTGACCGCTGCATGGCTTGGCAAGAACCTGGGACCGAAGCACATCCGGGGAAGTGCCCGAGCGCTACCACACTTGCTTGCCTATCTGGGCCGCAACCAAGTCTTTCGATCGAACGAAACTCAGCGGTGGATGGAAAGCCGCGGGATTCGGCGGCCAGATCCGATCGACTATGTCGACCGAATCATCCGCAGGTACATCCAAGATTCGCAAGCCCCAACGCACAAAGAAGCTGAGAACGCCAGTAGTGTCGAATCTCACGTTAAGCATGCAACGGGCGGCGCATCGGTAACCGCCCCAGCGTCAGAAGAGATGGTTACTTCGACGTGAGGTCCACGCCGTAGCGTCCGGGGGCCAGAATATTGTTCGGGTCGACTGCACGCTTGATGTCGTGAAGCGTGCTTTTTAGGGTCGGATTGCAATCGAGCGCTTTTGGCGAACTCACGCTGCTCGCACGGTAGGGAGGGTACCCACGCTCGTGCGATAGTTCTCGTAGCGCATCGTAGAGTTGTGTGGCGCGTTCGGACTCCTTTTCATCCTGTTTGTCATAGAAGAAACCAAGCAGGCAAATCACGCTTCGCGGGCTCTCGATGATTAGTTCGACGAAGAAATCAAATTCGTACAGATCGTAGAGGGGCCTTACTTCGTCGAGAAAGCCGATCAAGTGTTCGGAAGTGAACGGAACAACTGGGCCGATCCAGACGAAACCACAGCCATCGCGTGCTGGTTCGACGTCGCCCATCGCCGGCTTTTCAGCGTGTGACTTGAAGTAGACCTGGCGGCAGAAGTAGTCGGTGGGGATGCCTTGGAACAATCGGATCGCGTAGGGGAGGCCCTCAAGCAGCTTGACCGTCTTGCCCTTCAACCGCAGCGCCATGCGGGCGGCTTTCAACATCAAGCGCCCCTTCAGCGTGTCCTTCTCGCACCCGCCGACAAAGACAACCTCGCCGAACTTGCCGAGTTCTTTCTTTGCGATCTTTTTGTGGAGCTTGACTTCTTGCTTAGAGCCATACATGCCACATCCAAACGTCCAATCGGAAACGCCCAGTCGCTTTTTCCACTCTGCCATCGCATCGGAGCTCAAATGACGCTGTCCCGGATGAAGCAAGTCGTTGGGGTACTGGTCGACAATGCACAGCATTGCGAAATCGTTGGCCAAATGTGGATACGATTTGATTGCCCCCTGGAAAATCAGTTTCCGGAAGGTGTCCAGGAAGTCCGCGAACCGACTGCTATCGGCGGTGTATTCAAAAACGAAAAAGTCGTATTTTTCCGGGGCGGGCATCAACCAGATGCCGCTTTTGACGACCGTCCCCAAATTCGATTGTGAAAACAGCCCATCGATGTAGGGGCCTGTTCCCCATTTGTAGACATTCCATGCGGGGAACGTTTCGGAAGGTCCCGTGCCCGTGCGAAGCATTTCGCCACTGGGCAATACGACTTCCATCCCGCAAAGAGCCCCGAAGTGGTCGGCATAGGGAGTCACGCCGCGCCCGCGGTCGAGCGCGTTACCAACGACGCTTGCATCCTTCGTGCTGCCCGATGAATCGGCCCATAGGCTGGGATGATTGGCTTTGAGGTAGTCATTGAGCTGACCGTAGGTGACACCGGGTTCGATAACCGCGTAACACAAGTCCTCATTGACCTCGTAAATGCGATTCATCCGCGACAGGATCATGGTAATCCCGCCCGGGTAGCAAGCCGATTTCGACCCATAACCCCAGTTTTTACCCTGACTGACCGGCCAAACGGGAATCTTGTGCTCATTGGCCACCTTGAAGATTTCCGCGACCTCTTCTGCAGTGCCCGGGTAGACGGCAAATTGAGGAATATTGCGGTCAGGAACATTCGTCCGCGACACAACTTCCAGGTCAGGTGCAGCGCTGAGAAGGTTTTCAGCCCCAACGATTGCCTTCAACTGAGAAGCCAGCGTTCCCGACGCGTGGCGGGTGGATAGCGTTGTCATTGTTCCCAAAGTCTCGTGCTAAGGAGTTGTCCCGATTGTCGGCCCTCGATTGTACGCCCTCAGTCATAGACAGCCCACCAATAAATTCGACGACAGTGACCCGGCTTGTACAGGTGCAAGCGTCGTTACGGCAACAGTGGAACTGCGCAGAAGACCGCGGCCAATTCGTCGCGATCGTTGGATGTCAGGGGTACGGTCGTAAGGCTTGACCGAGCATGGATGTCTTTTGCCACAGCCTTCGGCTTGATCTTGCGATCCTTCGCACGCTACCTAGATCGCCCGATCTGATCATCCTGCATCAATGGAATCTAGAAATATGAGTTGAGTCCCGCGAGCACAACCCCAAGATTGCGAATACTATCTCAACCGGGAAAAAACAATCAAACGGATTGGTGGTCGTCGCGAAACAAAGCACGACGGTAGGTTTCGTCAGCATTGAGCAGTAGAAATCGAGACGATTACTGCGAAACAGCCGGGCATGCAACGAAAAAACGGGAATGCTTTTCCAAGCATTCCCGTCTTCTGCATTGTCTCAGGGACCGAGCAAGTGACTACTTGCGGCGTCGACGAGCGACCGCTCCGCCACCCATCAAGGCAGCAAAGATAGCGAAGCTAGTCGGTTCCGGCACAGCGTAGATATAGAGGTCGGTGTCCGTAATAATATCGAAGGCACCAGCACCACCACCAGATTCAAGGCCACCGTCCAATTGCAATTGAGACGTAAAACCAAAACCTGCTCCATCATGCTCAACAAGCTCAATACCGGGAACGTAACTTACGTTCACCTTGAAATCGCCGCGAGATGTCAATCCGTCGATGTTCGCGATGTTCGTCGGATCGAAGGTTCCGCCGTCCTCATCTCTCACTCGCGCTGTGAAAAAATTATCGACCGCAAACTCGAACAGAATCGTTCCCTCGGCGGCACTAGCCACGCCTCCCAGAAGCGACGACGTATCGAGGTGGACCCCAATCGGATCTTCATAGGCGATCAACGCTGTTCCATCGGAAATCCCGGTCAGGCCGGTTAACGATGACCACTCGGCACCGGTTACACCACCGAGCACGTAATCGGCTCGCTCTGCGTCGACACCCTTGGTGCCGTTCAAGGTAGGCGCACCCAAAATCTTTACGAGCGACACCCCCGTGATGGTCGTCGTTGCTGCAGAAGCAGGGAACACGACGGCATTAGTGGCGTTAAGCCGGATGTTCTCGATCTCGATGATTGCCAATAGGTAGTCACCGGCGTCGAGACTGTCATCACCCGAGTCGAATGCATACTCGTAGTCTACGTCCTGCAGTTTCACGACCTGGTTTTGAAAAATTGAGCTGAATGCTCCCGCGTGAACACTGCTAGTGGCCGCTAATAACGCAACCATCGAAAGAATAAAACGTTTCATTGATTGGATTCCATAAACACAAAATCTAGTTTCAAATTCAAAAAACACACTGATGTGATCCTGAAATTCCTAGACAGGTTTAAAGAGTCCCTCAAGGCATGGAGGACGTGGCAGCAATGCATTCGCGAAACGAATTGCCGAACAACTGAAATTCAGTGGCAAAACAGCTGCGGGCGAAAGAACCGCCGAGGATGATCCATTGGAGACACTGTTGCTGACGGATCCACAGGATTGATCCTGCGAGTCAAAGCTACGAACGAATGTCGGGGCATCTCGTTCATTTCCGATCGCCATTTTCGCGACCTGTTCCACCGAAATGGTGAATCTTTCATCGCACGAGACGATCATCCCCGCAGATACCAATTGGCCTCCGGCGGAAACGAGACTGACGGCAATGAGGATTCGAGCGAACATAGGGTGCAGTTTACCTATTGGCGGGGGGATTGCAATACTTTCTCGGTAAATTCCGGGGGAAACTGAACGAAAATCCACCAGGTTCAAGACTCCCAGCTGAATCAAACAATCGCCGGATAAGAGCTCCGCCGGTATCTAAGCCCTTCGCGGATAAGTCGCTAAAAACGTTGGCTGAAGCATTCAGTCACATTTCGGATCTTTGCCTAGCATCAAACGCAAGTCGTGCTCGCAAACGGGACCGACTCATCTGGTACGATGGAGGGGCACGCAGGGTGCCTGCGGCACCAGCCCAGGGTGGGGCTACTGAATTGTCAGCGTGATGGAACACCAGCGGGTGACGCAGTCCAACAACAGTCAGGTGGCAGGAGGATGCGCGTCACTGCGCTGCGGCCGGAGCATTTTGGCGAAGCGCTTTGGATGACATCAGCTTCAGGTAGGCAGCAGGAATCCTTATCCGACGACTGGCTCAGGAAGATTCAGGTGGCTAAGCCAGATTGACAGCGTGTTTCGGGCTGAAGCATCTGAGGAATCAGAGCTTGCCTACACCGGTTTTCCAAGCATGCGGTCATAAATGCCGCAGATGCGTTCCATTCGTTTGCGAAAGCTGTACTGCTTTTCGATCAGTTTTCGAGCCGACGAGGCAAGCGACGCCCTTTTTTGATCGTCGCGTGCCAAGCGGCGAATCGCCGAAGTCAACCCATTCAAATCGCCGATGTCGCAAAGTATGCCAGACTCCCCGTCGGTGAGCATTTTGGGCACACCCGCGACACGCGTCGAGACAATTGGGACGTTCATCGCAGCCGCTTCTAAAATGACATTGGGGAGCCCCTCCCGCTGACTGGCAAGTACAAACATATCCAGTGATTCGTAGAACGCCTTGGTGTCATCGCAAAACCCAATCAGTTTGACGCGTTCCCCCAACTGCAATTCATGAATCAGTGCCTGCAGTGATTGCCGTGCTGAGCCTTCACCGGCAATCCACACCTCTAGGTCCACTCCCTCGTTCAACAGCTGGGCGGCAGCACGGATCAGTTGGTCGAACGATTTTTCCGGCATCAACCGCCCCACCGCACCCGCCAATATCCGGCTCGCTGGCACACCCCGGTCCATTCTCATCGGCGCGTCCGCCGGGAGGCTCTTGCGACAAAAGTCGGATTCATCAATCGCGTTTGGGAGATAGGTCAGTCTGTCCTGGGGGACGCCCAATTCCGAAACTTCGCGATAAAGGTCGTCGGAAACGCAGATCACATGCTGATAATGGGGCAGACACCATTTGTCGATTTTGTAGTACAGCGGTGTTTTTTCCGTGTGCACGACCCAACCGTGAACCGTCGTGACAAGCTGCATTCGGTGAAATGGCCTCAGAAGAAGCCCGAACAGATTTGATTTGTAGTCATGGGCGTGCCACACCTTGACCTTGTATTTCCTGCACAAACGAAGCATTTGCCATAACACCCGCAAGTCTTTCGCGCCCTTGTCGGGAACACCAATCAAGGGACTGTTCCACGCACGAGCGCGCCGGCGAATGACATCAAACCCCTCGTCGTTGGGGGCATGCATGTAGGCAGCGGCCAACGCGTATTCAGATTGCGCCAGGAACGGAGCCGACATCAGAATGGTCTTTTCTGGTCCGCCTCCCGTTTCCGTCACGACGCGGGTGTGCAGCACCACCACTTTGTCCGGTGCAACTTCGAAGGGAACGTCAGACGCGTTGTTGGGTCGAGTCATGCAGTGCAATGCGGCTGGATTGTCGAAACGGTCAGGATTCTCCTATGAGGTGCATGGACGTGCAAGGCATGCAATCCTTGAGATCCTCCTGGAGAGGCAGTGTACGAACACCATCGTGCCACCAGTCAACATTTCCCAGATGGTGCACGGAACGCGGGACTATTGTTGAAGCTCCTGGTAAGGTACGTCATGCCCCACTGATGCCAAAGCACGATTGTCCAGCCCCACTTGATTTGACTTAAAATGGCCTTTACCACGATGCATTTTGGAGTTGGCATGGCCTGTGACGGGGCAGCGGCTTTGGGGGTCGCAGCCATTCGCCGCAAAGGGTTTCGCGCGATCGGCCCCGCGATGACGCTCGGGGGGATCTGGGCGATTCCGCCCGATTCGCCGCGAATCTTTTCCTGGTACCCCTCGCTGCCGTTCTCGGAGCACCTGAACGGCCCGAAAAATGAACAACGGCTCACCTCGGACCTGTTCTTCTTCCACGCCACTCTTGATGCCCAACCCCAGGAATTTGCACTGCTGGGGCTGGCCATCATCCTGGTGCTGTACAACACGGTGATCTTCACCCCGCTGCTGGTCGATCTCGCCAAACGGATTGCGGTTGTCGAAGAATTGCGGCGCTTTGGCGGAGTTTTCGGGCGTGAGCGGAACGGGTAGTGCTATGTCTCGTTTTCAAGAGAGGGTCGCTCCGACCGGAGAGGCTGTGAATAATTGGGCCAACGGTTGCGAGATTTAATTTTGGCGCTAAATTTTCTGCATGAATAATCCAAGCATTGCTACT
>NZ_NTFY01000120.1 GCF_002289565.1 Rhodopirellula sp. SM50
CATCACCGTCGTTGACCGTGAACGCAACGGTGCGGGTCAACGTCGATGGGTTGTCGCTGTTGTTGGTGTACGTGATGCTCCGCAGGGCCGCTTCGTACTGAGCCACCGTCGCGGTGCCGGAGAGCGTCATGGTTCCGCTGCCCGCGTTCCAAACGCCGCTGATCCCGTTTTGGTCGACGAAGGTCAGCACATCTTGGCCGTTGGCGTAGTTGCCGGTGATTTGGACGACGGCAGATTCCAGGTTCGTGTCGTCGGCGTCGCTGAGTGCCAGTGTCGACGTGATCGCCACCGCGCCATCATTTTCGGTATAGGCCAGCGTGCTGCCCTCGATGGAGGCTTCGATTGGAGCATCATTGCCGGCCGTGACGGTCCAGTTGAAGGTGCTGCTGGTCGTGGTCCCTGCGCCGTCGTCGACGGTGAAGTCGAATGAATCGCTCGTCGTTTCCGTGCCATCGTGGTCGTAAGTGATCAGACCCGCATCAATATCCGCCTGCGTGAACGTGTCACTGACGTTTAAAACAACACCGCTTCGGTACAGCGTGCCGTTGGACGGCAAAACATCCAGCGTGTAAACCAACTGGCTGTCCGTGTTGTCCACGTCGGTCGTTTCCAGCATCGCCGTGGTCACGGTGTTGCCGGTCGAACCTTCGCTGACCGTGTCACCGGCATTGGTCGACAAGACCTGTTCGTCGTTAACTGCGGTGATGTCGACGTTGACCGTACCGATCGTTTGATCCGTTCCGCCGCCGCTGCCCGTGTTGCCGCCGTCGTTGACGACGACTTGGATCGTGTCGGCGTCGTTACCGAACGTGTGCGGCGTGCCGTGCAGGTACTGGATGTTGGCGGGCGTGTCCAGGAAGGTGTTCAAGTCCGCAAGTGATCCGGTCAGGGTCAGTGTCCCCGTCCCCGATCCGCCCACGGTCACTCCACCGCCGGTCGATGCCGATAAATCCCCGCCGGTGGACGTCGAAAGCGTGACGGTCAGGTTACCGCCGTTGTCATCCAGGTCCGCCAAGTTGAGCGCCGACAGATCGACGTCGCTGCTGACGTCTTCGGTGACCGTGATGTCGCTCGGCAGTCCGGCGCCCGTCGGATCATCGTTCGTCGCGGCGATCGAAATGTCACGCGTCTGCGTGTTGGAATCCACATCGCCGTCGTTGACCGTGAAGGCCACGGTGCGGGTCGATGTCGATGGATTGTCGCTTGTGTTGGAGTACGTGATGCTGCGTAGTGCCGCTTCGTACTGGGCCACCGTC
Source organism: Rhodopirellula sp. SM50 (assembly GCF_002289565.1). Taxonomy (GTDB): domain Bacteria; phylum Planctomycetota; class Planctomycetia; order Pirellulales; family Pirellulaceae; genus Stieleria. The sequence goes on from NZ_NTFY01000120.1 coordinate 1,257, forward strand.
GCGGTGCCGGAGAGCGTCATGGTTCCGCTGCCCGCGTTCCAAACGCCGCTGATTCCGTTCTGGTCGACGAAGCTCAACACATCTTCGCCATTGGTGTAATTGCCGGTGATCTGGACGACCGCCGATTCCAGATCGGTATCATCGACATCGCTCAGAGTCAACGTCGACGTGATCGCTACCGCGCCATCGTTTTCCGTGTAGGCCAGCGTGCCCGGCTCGATACCGGCTTCGGCTGGTGCGTCATTGACGGCGGATACATTCACCTGTTCGCTGACAGCAGTCGAGGAACCGCCATCGCCGTCGGTCAATACGAACCGCACGGTACGTGTGGCGGTCGACGGGTTCTCCGAAATGTTTGCATAGGTGATGTTCCGGACCACGGCCTCGACAGCTGCCTCATCAGCGCTGGCGTTGAAGGTTACGGTCAAGGGCGTACCGCCGTCAGAGCCGCCGGTGAACGATCCTATGGTGATTCCAGCGTACGTGACATCGGTTCCGCTGACTCCGACCTGTCCAGCCGCGGCGCCTTCGTGACGAATCGCCAAACGGTCGTTGGCCGTGCTGCCGGCGGTGAAATCGACTGTCAATACGCCGCTGTCGAAGTCGACGTTCTGTGCGTCGCTGACAGTCGAAGTTGCATCGACGACGACCGGTCCGTCGTTTTCGGTGTAATTGATTGCTGTTCCGGGCAACAAAAGGACCGGATCCGTATTGTAGGTGTAGTCGATAGCGACATCGTCGATCGAGACCTTGTTTTGGGCTGCGCCGGTTTCACCGGCAACCACATAGAAGCGAATTCGCGTATTCGAGGACGCGTAAGACGTGATGTCGATGCTCTGGCTGCCAACGCTTTGGTTGGTGGTGGCATCAAACACGGCGACGGTCGTGTAATTGGTTCCACCGTTGCTTGACACCTGGAGATGGAGCGTCGCGGCGCCCCCCAATTTGTTGTCGTAGTTCAGGGACAGGGTCGCACTTGTCGTATTCGACAGATCGGCTTCACGATAAAGATTGTCACCACCGCTGTGAACGACCACATACAGGTCTCCGGCGGAATCACGTACTGAGAAACGTCCCGAGGCAGCGTCACCACCATTGCTATCCGACTCGACCCAATCGCCGGTCCAGTTCACTGTACCATCATTGTTGCTGTAGGCCACTGTTCCGAAGCGGTCGAGGATGGTCGCGGTGTCGACACCGGGTAGATTCACCGTGGCGTCATAGTTCAGGCTGGTAGCTCCGTCGCCGTCGTTGAGCACAAAACGCACGCCCCGAGCTCCTGGGGTGGGCGACGTGGTATCCGTGTTTTCATACGTGATCTTGTTGATTAGCGCAGAAAGGGCTGTCGGTGTCGCATTGACGTTCAGTGCAATCACCAAGTCGACACCACCGGCCCCGCCCGTGGCGGTGCCGATCAGCACGCCTTGATAGGTAACGTTCGTGCCGTCAAACCCGATCTGTCCTGCTCCAGCCCCCTCGTTGCGAATCGACAACACGTCTTCGGCCGAATCGCCGCCCGGCAGGAATGCAATCGTCAAAGAGCCGCCATCAAAGTTGGCTGAATCCGCATCGCTCACCAGGCCATTGCCACCTTGCTCCACCAACACCGCGCCATCTCCGGCCGTGTAGGACGAGTTGTCTCCGGCGAGCCCACTGATGGTTGCCGAATCGTTGACGGCGCCGATGTCGACGTTGACCGTGCCGATCGTTTGATCCGTTCCGCCGCCGCTGCCGGTGTTGCCCCCATCGTTGACAACCACTTGAATCGTGTCCGCGTCGTTGCCGAAGGTGTGCGGCGTGCCGTGCAGGTATTGCACGTTCGCCGGGGTATCCAAGAACGTGTTCAGATCGGCCAGCGTCCCGGTGAGTGTCAGCGTGCCCGTTCCACTGCTGCCGACGGTCACTCCGCCACCGGAACTAGCCGACAGGTTGCCGCCGGTCGAAGTCGAAAGCGTGACCGTCAGGTTACCGCCGTTTTCATCGACGTCACTCAGGTTGAGCGCCGACAGATCGACGTTGCCGCTGACGTCTTCGGTCACCGTGATGTCGCTCGGCAGGCCGGTGCCGGTCGGATCGTCGTTGGTCGCGGCGATCGAGATGTCGCGGGTCTGCGTGTTGGAATCCAAGTTGCCGTCGTTGACAGTAAAGGCGACGGTCCGCGTCGCGGTCGACGGGTTGTCGCTGGCGTTGGTGTAGGTGATGCTGCGGAGCGAGGCTTGGTACTGGGCAACCGTCGCCGTTCCGGAAAGTGTCAGCGTGCCGCTGCCGGCGTTCCAGACGCCGCTGATGCCGTTCTGATCGACGAAGGTCAGCACGTCCTGGCCGTTTGCGTAGTTGCCGGTGATCTGGACGACGGCGGATTGCAGATCGGTGTCGTCGCTGTCGCTCAGGGCCAGCGTGGACGTGATTGCAATCGCGCCATCATTTTCGGTGTAGGCCAGTGTGCTGCCTTCGATCGATGATCCCACGGGGGCAACCGGATCGAGATACTGAACGCTCAACTCCGGTCGCAACGAAGCACTGGCCTCTTCCGAACTGTCGAAGTCGAATCCGTTGGAATTGTCGTTGAACAACGCCCAACCGTGATTCGTGCCTCCGTCGGACCAGGTTTGTAGCGCGTCCTCCAACCCGGTGATCGTGTACCAGCCAGTTGTGCTCAGATCCGTGATCGATCCGTCTGCCGCTGCGACGTACTCGGTGCCCGACTGCAGTCCGCTGCCGAGCGAGTTAAAGGTCGACGATTCGTCCCAGGCGGTCAACATTTCATGAAGCGACAACGTTGCGCCGACGTCGCTCGTACCGACGCCGTTGACCGTCAGGCTGGCCGAGACGATGGTTGAACCGAGCGGGATTTGCCCGGGGCCATTGCCAAAAATGTTGTCGAATTGAATCAATCCGGCGCTTTCGAACCCGTTGACGTGGTCGGCGTCGATTGCAATCGCCCCATCGTTGCCATAGGACGTATCGGGCGAATCGCCGTTGATGCTGGTGTCCTGTGTCCCGGTATAGCCTCCGACTCCCTCTCGGAACGATGTGCTTTCGTAGGACATCGAGTTGATGGAAACCCCGGCGGCGGCCCAGTTGTCGCTGCCGCTCCAGGTCCAGTCCATCACGACCGAAGCGGCGCCGGCTTCGCTGCTGCCGCCTCCGTTGATGTCGGGTCCGCCGATCAGATCCCAGGTTTCCGTTTGGCCCGCTCCCGGAACAAGATCGTAATCTGTGGCATCGTCCACCGCGATCGCCGCAAACACCAGGTCATCGGTTGCCGAACTGACCGTGACCGATCCGCTGCCGCCAACACCGGATCCGGAAGCAAAGGTTCCCAGCGGATTAAATTTATCGACGCCGGTAAACGTCATCACACCCGCGGTGTTGCCATCAGAAGTTCCACTGAAATTGATGTCAACGTTGTACGTACCGACATCGGGTGCGACCAACGACCAGATTTCGACACGGGCGTCGCCGTCGACACGTGTCCCGACCAGACTGAGCGAATCGCCGTTGTAGGTGATCGACGAAACTTGATCCGCACCGGCCAAGTTGATCGAGACGCCGACCAGCATCAAGCGATCGGAACCGGAGGTGGTGTGTGAGACGACGAAATCGCTGCCGCTGCTGGTGCCCGTTGAGGTCGCATCCACCGCCGCCGCGAAGACATGTTGCCATGCATGCTGCGCATGCGAATCAAACGCGACTTGGGTCTCGATCGAACCGACCGCGTACTCAAGGTCCCAGTCGCCGCCGAGCGATTGATGTCCGGTCAAGTCGTCGCTCGCCGCGACGTCGCAGTCACAGACCGCGGCCAACATCTCAATCAACTCGCGTCCAGAATCGGTGGACGCCAAATCGCATCCATAGATCAGCAGATCGGCGTCCGCGTCGAGTGCGTTTTGCCACCCGGCGATCGAACCGGCATGTGCGATCGCCGTGTCCTGGTCCAGCCGCGTGTCGCCGAGTTGGATTCCGTCGCCATCGCCGTGGCTGAGAATGTGGATCGCATCCACGCCGGATAGATTGCCCAGCGTTTGCGAGATTTGCGTGATCCCGTCTTCGTCGGAAGACAAGCGAACGATCGACCACTGCGTACCGTCAGCCGAATTGTCGCGCAGCCCCGCCAGCAGCGTCTCGGCGTCCTCAACGCCTGCGTCGACGAAGACAACTTCCAGCGGGCGTGACGGATCAAATGTTGGCGTGTCGACCCGATCGTTTGATTCGGCTTGATCCGGTGCTGCGTCGGCCGAGTCGAAGAGATCAACGCCGAACAACGCGTCCGAAGCACCGACTGAGCCCGATTCGAGCATCTGGCCCATCAACGCGTCGAGAAATTCGACATCCCGATGAACGGGCGCATCACCAGCATCGAGACCGTCTGCACTGAGCAGAATTCGGTCTTCCAACTGGTAGAAGTCAAAAACGCGTTCGTTCTTTTGAACAGGCAAAGTCGGGGATCCAATCTAACGCATCGGGAGCGGTAAAAACGACACTTTACGTCCTCCGTGACCCTCGCATTTCACCGCTCAAACCTATGTCGGGCGGCAGATGTTTGGGCGAGGAACTTTCGTGTCGGGGATCGATGTCGGAAAACAGCCATCACGGTTTGACGCGACCGTAACGATCACTCCAATCTGGAGGCTTTTGGACGTGAATTCTTCGCACGTGGCAGTCTGTGACATCGGCATTCACTTTCCTCGTCTCAGCAGCGCGTCGAGTCCCTCATCCGGCGCCGCCCCGGCACTGCGATAGGCCGAGAGCATTGCGATCGGATCGATGAATCGCCATGCCGGCAAGCTCGACGCAAACACCGTCATCAGTGCGCCACCCCGCAATGCCCAAAACACATACCCGACCGAAAAGATACTCATGCTCGCGCCGGCGGCACCCACGTAGACCATGATCGGAGTTTCTTGCTGCTGTTCCAACTCATCCCACTGGGTCCACAGGATGGCTTGTCGGATGTCCTGTTGCAGCAAACGTTCCAGTTGCGTCGATTCAGACGACGTTGACCTTGCCGCGGAAACCTGGTTCTCGGAGACCCCGTAAACATTGAAGAGCCGTCCCGATGAATCGCCGTTGACGTCGCCAGGCAAACCGGAATTCCCATCCGCCTCCGCTCCGCCCTTGGCATTTGCCAACCGCTCGGCTTGTGCAGCCGCGTCCAGCGCCGCTTGAATCGCGCCGGCGGCACTGCCGACCGATTCGTCCACTGGTGACTCGTCGGCCGAATCGCTCTGCGACAAAGGATCCTCGCCACTTCCCGATTCATCCCCGCTGTCCATCGTCATTTCTGCTGGAGCGTTCGAGGAAGAACTCGAGGACGTGTTCGAAAACGATGTGGGCGCCGGTGCGAGCAGAACCTCAATCGTCACCTCGACCGCACCGCTGACCAGCGATCCGTCGGTCACCGAATAGAAAAACGAATCTCGTCCAAAGAAGCCGGTGTCGGGCGTGTAAGTGAACGCGCCGCCGGGCTGGAGCGAAAACGTCCCATGGTTCGGTCCGGTCACAAGAATCGTCGACATCGTGTGCCCATCGACATCGGTGTCGTTGAAAACCACCCCCGGGTCGGCGACCGACAACGTCGCTTGGGGGTTGACCGTGAAGGCATCGGCGGTGGCAACCGGAGCATCGTTGACGGCGGTGATGTTCAATTGAATCGACTGGGCGAGGGTGTCGGTTCCGCCACCGTCATCGATCACCTGGTACGAAAAGAACGACGGTCCGCCGTTGGCATCCTCGCTGGGTCGGAATTGCATGCCTTGGAACTGCGCCAACGTGTAGGTCGACGTCGTCACGGTTGTCACGCCATCGGCCAAGTAGATTGCTCCGAGTGATCCCGATGGCACAACGGTGACTTGGTAGGTCAGGGTTTGGGATAACTCATCGCTTCCACCGCCCGGTCCGTAGTGGACCGCCCCCAGACCCAGCGAGGTGAATCCGGAATCCTCCAGCACCGTCAGGTCATTGACCGAACCGCCGGTCAGCACGGGTGCGTCGTTGATGGGCGTGGCGGTCATCGTTTTGATCCCCGTCACCGGTGGTGCCACTCCATCGTCGACGCTGGTCGCGATCGTGAAGTCGTTCGCGTAATCGGCAGTCGGCGAGAACGTGACGCCGGCCAGCAACGCATTGACATCCGCCACCGCCCCGCTGGCGGTCCAAACGCCGGCGGCAAAGGACGACGTCACCGCGCCCGACGTGCCGGTGCTGAAGGAACCCGCGGCAACATCCGACAGCGTCAACGTCACCGTCAGATTGGCGTCGTCAATGTCGCTGACCACGATGTCCGTCAGGTCCAGCGAAGCGTCCTCGGTGTAGGTCTCGGCCGCGCTCAGGTTTGTGCCCATGGGAGCGTCATTGATCGCGGTGATGGTCACCTTCACCGTCGCCGTGTCGGTTCCGCCGTTGCCGTCATCGACTTGATAGGTGAACGAATCGATCGCCGTCTGCCCGGGCGCAAGATAATCGAACACGCCGTTGGGATCATACTGGTAGTCCCCTCCCGCAGCGACGGTCAACAATGCTCCCGATGGCAAGGTCAACGTCGAACCGACATTCGCCCCGCTGCCGTTGACCTGCGTGACGGTCAGCGGATCTCCCTCGCCATCGAGGTCATTGCCGAGGATTCCGTCGGCCAGATTGATGGTCAGCGTTGTGTCCTGGTTGGTCGAATAGCCGGTCCACTGCGGCCCGACCGTGCCGGAACCGCCGTCGACGAGTGTTCCCGTGTTGGCATTGGCCGTCGAGTCAGCGGTGCTCGTCCCCGTCCCTTCATCAAAGCTCCAGTAACCGATCAGGCCCGTTTCGGTTCCGGCCAAGGGTTGGTCAAGACTGGTGCGGATTTCGTTCTGAGTCCTGGAGACATTCCACAGCCGAACTTCGTCGATCTCTCCGGAGAAATACTGACCGACCGGGTTGTTTTGTCGCCCGCCGACGATGAAGTCATCCTTTGTTGCGTGCGCATCCCCAATGCTGCCCGATCCATAGTAAGTTTCGACCAGATTGCCGTTGACGTACGTGCTCATCGTGCCGTTGTCATAGACCACCGAAACGTGAGTCCATTCATTGAGCGGGACGATATACCCGGTGTCGTGCCAGGCCCAACCGGGCGTGGTGTTCGCGACGGCCCACCGCAGGTTGCCCGTCGACGTGATGCCGATTTCGTACTCGCCTTCCTTGTTCAGAATGATGCTGGATGAGGTGGGATAAGCATCGGGGCGAACGCGGGCCTCCATGGTCAGTTGGTTGCTGACTTCCAGAACAGCGTGAACGCCCATGTTCACCGCGTCGTCGATGCCGTCAAATTTCAGTCCGTGGTGGTCGTCGACCGCGATCGGGTCATCATCGACGGCTGTCACAGACACGGACCGTTGTGACGTATTGCTCGTGCCGCCGTCGCCGTCGGTCACCACAAAGTCGATCGTGCGCAGCGATGAAGAGGGATCGTCCGAGACGTTGAAATAGCTGACCTGTCGTCCGACTTCCTGAGCGATCGAGGCTGTGCTGTTGCCGTTGAACGTGATCACCAGCGGTGCCGTTCCCGTGCCACCGGCCAGCGTCCCGACTTGTGTGCCGCTGTGATAAACCCCCGTCCCCAGCAAGGTGATCGCACCGCCGGGCACGATCGTCAATCGATCGTCTGCGGTGGCGTTCGCTGAAATCGTGACCGTCAACTGGCCGCCGTTGAGATCAACGGGATCCACATCCGTGATCGTCAACAGTGAATCCACGACTGTCGCCACGGCATTTTCCGAATAGGCCGCGACGCCTCCGGAGGTGCCGGAGACCGGCGCATCGTTTACATCGGTCACGGTCAGGCTGGCGGTTTCTGCCGCACTGCTCAATGCCGTGACGCCGCCGCGAACCGACGCGTCAACTTTGGTTCCTTCCGTGCCGCTGGATTGATCCCAGCCATAGAAATCAAAACTGGCCGTTGTGCCTGATTCGCCGTTGGGGACGAAACGAACCAGGTCGACCGCTCGCAACAATAACGCGGACGTACTGGAAACGCTGCCGACCGCGGACCACGACGATCCGCCGTCGGTGGAATACTCCCACGTGCCGTTGCCGCTGGAAAGCGAGGTGATCGCGACGCCTTCGATGGCTCCGCTGTCAACGTCGGTGATCCGGTCACCGCCGGCGCTGGCAATGATCGCACTGATCGTGTCGCCGGCGTTGCTGGTTTGGTCTTCATTGATCGACGTCAATGTCATGCTGCCGCTGTTGTCGACCACGGGAGCATCGTTCACGCTGGTGACAACAATGTCTGCCGATTCGATCGCCGTCGAGAACGCGGACGTGCCACCGTTGGTTGCGGTGCTGACTTTCGTTCCGGCGGTTCCCACGGATTGATCCCAACCGCGATAGTCTAAGCTGGCGGTGGTTCCGTTTTCCGCGTCGGGTATGAATCGCACCAGATCGCTGTCCCGCAACAACAGTGCCGAAGCGTTGGAAACCGAACCGATGTCGGTCCAGTTCGCCCCGGCGTCGACGGAGTACTGCCAAGTGCCGCCGCCACTGACCAGCGCCGTGATCGCGATCCCTTCCAATGCCCCGGAGTCCGCGTCGGTCATCCGGTCACCACCGGCGCTGGCGATGATCGATGCGACGGTGTCTCCGCCGTTTGCCGTCTCGTCTTCGGTAAGAGTCGAAAGCGTCGTCGTACCCGCGGGATCATAAACCGGCGCGTCGTTGACATCCGTGACCGTGATCGAAGCCGTTTCGGTGGCCGAACTGAACTCGGTGATTCCGCCGTTGGAGGACGTGTCGACTTTGGTTCCGAACGCCCCGACGGATTGGTCCCAGGCGCGGAAGGTCACATCGGCCGACGTGCCGCCGACGCCATTGGGCAGCAGTCGAATCAGATCGTTTGAACGCAACAACAACGCCGACGTGTTCGCTACAGCTCCGATGTCACTCCAAGAGCCCCCGGCATCGGTCGAAAACTGCCAGGTGCCGTTACCGTTGTTCCAGGACGTGATCGCAATCCCTTCGACCGCCCCGATGTCAACGTCGGTGATGCGGTCGCCGCCGGCGCTCAGCAGGACGCTGGCGACCGTATTGCCCGAATTGGTCAGATCGTCTTCGGTAATGGATGTCAGCGTCATGGTGCCGCTATTGTCCAGCACCGGTGCGTCATTGACATCCGTCACCGTGATCGAAGCAACTTCGGTGGCGACACTGTAGGGCGTCGTCGCACCGTTGATGGAGGTATCAGCGGTGGTGCCTGCCGTTCCGGTCGCCTGATCCCAGGCCCGGAACGTGACCGTGGGCGGAGTTCCGTTCTTGGCGTCGGGAACAAAACGCAGCAGATCATTTTCGCGCAACAACAGCGCCGAGGTGTCCGACACGGTGCCGACGTCCGACCACGTCGATCCGCCGTCGATGGAGTACTGCCAGGCACCGTTTCCGTTGTCGGTTGCGGTCACCGCAATGCCTTCGACCGGTCCAAAATTGACGTCGGTGATGCGATCCCCACCGGCGCTGGCGATGATCGCAGCCACCGTATCACCGACGTTGGTGACTTGGTCTTCGGTGATGGTCGTCAGGGTCATCGCCCCCGAATTGTCCAGGATCGGAGCATCGTTGACCAACAACGACGCCGTGTCGCTGGCGATGGAAAACGCGGTCGTCGTTCCATTGACCGAAGCATCGGCCAACGTTCCGTTGACGCCGGACGTTTGATCCCAAGCCCGGAAGGTGACTGCCGACGCGATCTGGCCGTTGTAGTCGGGGTCTGGCTGGAAATAGAGTCGTGTGTTCGCGTCGGCAGCGAGCAGTCTTGCCGAGCTGTCGCTGACCGCTCCGAGCGGATTCCAATTGGCCCCATTGTCGACCGAATAAAACCACGAACCGTTGGTCGTGTCGGCTGCCGTCACGGCGATCCCCAGCAACGCCCCGATATCAACGTCGCTGATGTTGTCGACTTGACCGGAGGGAGAAGCGAAATCAACGAGCGAGGTAATTAACGTACCGACCGCCCCGACCGGCGCCGGGGCGTCTTCGTATTGGCCGTCCAGGATCGGGCTTTCGCTTGAATCCAGAACCGGCGCGTCGTTGACATCGGTCACCGTGATGGATGCGACTTCGGTTGCCGTACTGAACGGCGTGGCCGCACCATTGCTGGACGCATCGACGACGGTCCCGGCCACTCCGGACGCCTGATCCCAAGCCCGGAACGTCACCGTCGGCGCGGTACCGTTCTCCGCATTGGGGACAAACCGCAGCCAATCGCTGTCGCGCAGCAGCAGTGCCGCAGTGTCGGAAACGCTCGGGACACTCGACCAGTTGGTGCCTCCATCGAGCGAATACTGCCAGCTTCCGTTGCCGTTGTTGGTCGCGATCAATGCGATCCCTTCGACCGCACCGGGATTCACGTCGGTGATCCGGTCACCGCCGGCGCTGGCGATGATCGACGCCACACTGTCACCTGCGTTGGTCACTTCGTCTTCGTTGATCGCTGTCAGTGTCATCGACCCGGTGTTGTCCAACAGCGGAGCGTCGTTGACCAACTGAGATGCCGTATCGGTCGCGGCGGAAAACGCAGTCGTGGTTCCGTTGATCGACGCATCGGCCAGAGCACCGTTGCCGCCGGTTGTTTGATCCCAGGCGCGGAACGTCAACGCGCTGGCGACCTCGCCGGTGTACCCGGGGTTGGGCTGAAAATAGACACGGGTGTTTGCATCGGCCGCCAGCAATCGGGCCGAACTATCGCTGACCGCTCCCATCGCGATCCAATTCGATCCGCCGTCGATCGAATAGAACCAGGTTCCGTTACTCGTATCGACACCGGTCACCGCGATTCCCAGCATCGAACCGCCATCCACATCGGTGACGTTATCGAGTTCGCCGGACGGCGTCGCGTCGTCGACCAACGCGGTGATCAACGTGCCCACCGCACCGACCGGTGCAGGTGCATTCTCCGCCACGCCTTCCAATTCCGGACTGGCGGCGGAATTCAGGACGGGAGAGTCATTGACGCTCGTGACGGTGATGTCGGCGGTTTCAATCGACGTGCTGAATGCCGTGCTGCCACCATTGGTGGACGCATCGTCCTTCGTTCCGAACGTTCCGCTGGTCTGGTCCCAGGCCCGAAAATCAAAACTCGCCGAGGTGGCGTTGCGGCCGTTGGGGACAAACCGAACCAGATCCGTGTCTCGCAGCAGCAACGCAGAGCTGTCCGAGACGGGGCCGACGGCCAGCCAGGTGCTACTGCCGTCGGTCGAGTATTCCCAGTCACCATTGCCATCGGCGGTCGCCGTGATCGCAATCCCTTCGATTGATCCCGAGTCGATGTCGGTCACCCGATCACCACCGGCGCTGGCGATGATCCAAGCCACCGAGTGTCCGGCGTTGGACGATTCGTCTTCGTTGATCGTGCTCAACGTCATGGCGCCGGTGTTGTCCAGCACCGGAGCATTATTGCTGTTGACGGTCAGATTCGCCGAAAACTCGGACGTCGCGTTGGTGGTCAAGTCCGTCGCCGTGGCCGAGATGACTTCACCGACTGCGACTGCCGATCCCAGCGTCGGATTGAACGATGCATCGCCCGTTCCATCGGCCGTGACGTTCACAAAGCCTAGAAAACGCTGGCCTTCGCCGTAGCCGCTGGCGTCACCGGTCGCATTGGCAAAAAACTCAATCCGGAACGAGCGACCGGGCGTCGAAGCCAGCGTGCCGACGATCGTCGTCGAGGGTCCCGATGCGACCGCCGTGAGCACAGGGAAATTCTGTAAATCGTTGGCACCGGAATCCAGATCCGGGGTGGGTGTCAATTCGCCGTCATTGACCGTGACACCGTCGCCTCCCAAATCGATCGCCAAACCACCGTTGGAATGAAGCGAATTGCCGAGAATGGAATTGCCGGTTCCCGACGATTCAACCTGAACACCGTCGCCGACGTTGTAGGCGATCACGTTGGATTGACCGGCTGTCGTGCCGCCGATCGTGTTGCCGGATCCGGCGATCGCAATTCCATCGCCTTGGTTGGCCAAGCCACTCATACCGGTCGCATCGGTGCCGACGTAATTGCCCTGCACCACGGTACCACTGACCCCCGCGCCGATTTCAATCCCGGCGCCATCGTTTCCGCCGATCAGATTGCGATCCGCGACCGCCGCGCTGCCGATTGTATTGTTGTTGGCAACGATCGTGATCCCGTCCTGCAAATTGCCCAGATCGGAACCACCACTGCTGTCGGTGCCGATGAAGTTACCGAGAATCGAGTTGCCGGTGCTGGCGATTTGGATTCCGCCGAGTTCAAACCGGTTGATCACCAGTCCCCTGATCGTGCTTCCATCGCTACCTGCGCCAAGGTCCAGGCCAAATGTCGTTCCGGCGGCCGATCCGTCGAGCTGGATCTGGAGTACCGCATCGTCACCGGTCGACAGCGTGTTGACCGACGAACCGGATTGGGTGTAGCCGTCAATCAAGACCGCGTCGGTGATCGTCGGAAGCGCAGTCGAAAGAGAAATCGAATGCAGCCCTGGCCCGCTGATATTAAATTCGATGGTGTCCAACCCCGACAAGGCGTTGGCATCCAAGATGGCTTGGTGCAGCGATCCGGCACCGGTGTCGTTCACATTCGTGACCGTAAACGTCGCCAACGCGCCGCTCCAGCTTTGTTGCGACTGGACATCAAACGCGACAGACGTCTCGATCGCACCAAACGCGTACTCCAAGTCCCAATCGCCGCCGAGTGCCTGGTGCCCCGTCACATCGTCGCTGGCCGCGACATCGCAATCACACAGGACCCCGATCGAATCCACCAAGGCACGTCCGTCGTCGGATCCGGCCAAGTCACACCCATACAGCAATAAGTCAGCATCGGGATCCATGGCGCCGCCCCACGAAGCGATGTCGCCGGAATAAGCCGAGATCGTCGCGGCGTCCAGACGCGCGTTGCCAAGTTGCAGCCCCTGTCGATCGCCATGGCTGACCAGATGGACCGCGTCAACACCGGAGAGTTCACCGAGCGTTTGCGTGATCTGGCGAATCCCATCTTCATCCGATGACAGACGGACGACCCACCACTGCGTTCCATCGACGGACTGGTCGCGAAGTCCGTCCAACAGCACGTCGGCGTCCACCACCGATTCATCGATGAAGACGACTTCGAGCGGACGTGACGGATCAACGCGAGGAGACTCAATGGACTGGCCGAGAAGCGATTGTTCCGATTCGGCGACAGCAATCTCGCCGAGAGCAGAGTCACCCCTCGCGTTCGCGGCGCCTGACGGGCCCGATTCAAGCATCTGAACCAACATCGAGTCGAGAAGCTCCACATCCGTCGGCGTATCCGCCACTCCCTCGCCAGAACCCTCTGCACTGAGCAGTATTCGGTCTTCCAGCAAGTAGAAATCGAAAACGCGTCTGGGCTTCTTTACAGGCAAGGATTCGTTCCGGGCGTTCACAGAAGAGTCGATTTTTGCACACCGACCCCACATCTATCGGCGGGTCTCTCCCAAAAGTAGGACGCGAACCTGCAGAATCGGGAGGGATCTTTGCCGGTCACGCCAATGCGGGGTAACCTCACCGGGAGATTTTGCCGATCGCAGTGAACACACGGAATCTAACGATTGCAAGGCGATGGCTCCGGCAACTTTTCCGCTTGCCCCTTCTCCGCTTGGCCGTACCTTAGTTGCCTCTGCTCAACAGCGATTCCAACCCCTCATCGGGTTTCGACAGTGAGCTGCGATAGGCCGACAGCATCGCGATCGGGTCGATGAATCGCCATGCCGGAAGACTCGATGCGAACACCGACATCAAGGCACCTCCGCGCAATGCCCAGAACACATAACCGATCGAAAACACGCTCATCCCTGCTCCGGCGGCGCCCACCACCACCGTCACGGGAGACTGTTCCTGCTCCTGGTAATCGTCCCACTGCGTCCAAACGATCGCTTGCTGCAAATCTTGCTGAAGCAAGCGTTCGAGTTGCTCGAGTTCCGGCGAATACGAGAGAACAAAATTTGCCGAGTTCCGAACGGTTGTGTAGGAGGCGATGAGCCGCTGCTCTGACTCCTCCATCTCATCTGCGGTACGCTCCGCCGCAGCATGATCGGCCGCTTCGTTTGACGACCGTTCTCCCACGCCTCCCTGAATCGGTGAGGCGAGCGGAGCGGCAATGGCTGATGAACCGCCACCATCATCGGTCGACTCACTCGTTTCGCTCTCATCGGCCGCATTCTCGGTTTCCGTCTCGAATTCCGACTCCGATTCAGACTCCGTCAGCGTTTCCGAATCCGGTGTTTCGTCCGCCACGACGTCGTCGCCCGGGAGCGGATTGGACGGGCCGGTCGCGGGGGCGGCGACGGGCACTTCAATCACGACTTGAGCGACGTTGCTCGACAACACTCCGTCGGAAACTCGATAGTAAAAGGAGTCTTGACCGAAGAAGCCCGCGTTCGGCGTGTAGGTAAAACTGCCGCCAGGGGCCAACGAAAATGTGCCGTTGGTCGGCGCGGCGACCAACACGATCGCGAGCGTATCGCCGTCGATGTCGGTGTCATTGAAAATCACTCCCGCCACTCCGACCGACAACGTTTCACCGATCGTCACCGTGAACGCCT
>NZ_NTFY01000121.1 GCF_002289565.1 Rhodopirellula sp. SM50
CTCTCTGGCGTTTGCTTGCTGCGCAAACGCCGTCTCTCCCAGGGGGAGAGAATCTAAATGGTTGCCAAATCCGGCAGTAATACAATCGATATCCCGCCGGGATGCTCGCAACGCCTTCAGGCAAGACGTCGCCTATTCGCCGACCGAGGTGGTGACTTCGAACCCGAGGTCCTTGATCATCTGGTAATCCTCGTCCGGCGCCTGGCCTTGGGTGGTCAGGTAGTCACCGACGAAGACGCTGTTGGCGACATACAGTCCGAGCGGTTGCAGCGTGCGGAGGTGGATTTCGCGACCGCCGGAAATCCGTAGCTCGCGACTCGGGTTGACGAACCGGAACATCGCCAGGGCTCGCAAACAATCTTGCGGACTCAAGTCCTTCTTGCCTTCCAACGGCGTTCCGTCGATCGAATTCAAAAAGTTCAGCGGAATCGATTGGACGCCCAACTCCTTCAGGTCAAACGCCATCGAAATGATATCGTCGTACGTTTCGCCCATGCCGATGATGCCGCCGCTGCACATCTCCATGCCGGCGTCGCGAACATGGCGAAGCGTCTGCACACGATCGGCGTAGGTGTGCGTGGTGCAGATCTCCGCGTAATACTCTTCACCGGTGTTCAGATTGTGGTTCACCCGATCGACGCCGCAGGCTTTCAGTCGGTCCGCTTGCTCTTTGGACAGCAACCCCAGGCAGGCACAGATGTCCAAACCGTATTGTTTCTTGATTTCGGGGACGATCTCTTCGACCGCTTTCAGCTCGCGTTCATTGGGTCCGCGGGCCGAAATCACCAGGCAATAGGTTTTCGCCCCACGCTCGGCGGCGACCTTGGCCGCCTCCATCAACGCGTCTCGCTTGAGAATGTTGTACTTGGGGACCGGAGCCTCGGAAATCTTTGACTGGCTGCAGTAGTGGCAGTCTTCGGGGCACAGACCGCTCTTGGCGTTCATCAAGAAATACAGCTGGACGGTCTTGCCGAAGTATTTCTGGCGCAGTCGAAACCCGGCCGAGAGCAATCGCAGCAGGTCATCGTCGGAGGATTCAAGAATCTGTCGGGCTTCATCCCGCGAGAGTTCGCCGCCGTCGAGAATTCGATCCGCCCAGGCGTCGAATGCAGCAGGCGAAGATGTCGAGGGGGCACTGGTGCCGGGAGCGGTTAGGTCGGTCGCCATAGCGGTTCTGTCAATCGGGAGCGGTTTGCCAAGTAACGTCGAATCGGTCACTATATTCTTATGGATCCGGCTTGTCGGCAAGCCGGGACGATTGAATCACTCTCCATCTCTAGGGATCGCTTTGATCCACTACTTCGTTCGGATCGGTGTGTTAGGCGAAATACGGCTCGCTTCGGCGTTGGCTCCGGTCCAGCGTGGACGCCGCGTGGTGGTCCGGTCGCCACGTGGAATCGAGGTCGCCGAGGTGATTTCCGAGCGCCGCAGTGCCCCCGAGCGCCGCAGTGCCCCAGAACGGCAGAGTGACCACGACTGGAGTGCGGCCGCCCCCCCCGGCTACCGGATCGTGCGGCCGACGACGGATTCCGACGAGCTGCTGGTGGCCCGATTGGACCGCTACAAGACCCAAGCCATCGAGGCCTGTCGGACGCGGCTGCACCGATCGGCCAGCGGTGCGATGTTGCTGGACGTCGACCAGCTGTTGGACGGGGGCACGCTGCGGATGCACTTTCTCGGCGACGTAGACACCGACGCCCAACGGATTGCCGACGAGATCGCCGAGGAATACGAGTCGGTCGTCCGCACCAACCACCTGTCCGAACTGCTGACCGACGGCTGTGGCCCCGAGTGTGGGACCACGGCCGGATGCGGAAGCAGCGGTGGCTCCTGTGCCGGATGCAGCGGCTGCGGCGTGTAGATGCGGACGGATCCTCGATCCGTCCGACCTGTGGCGGCTGTTAGAGGATTTCCAACAGTTCGACTTCGAACACCAACACTTCGTTGGGTCCGATCGCGCCTGGGCTGCCACGATCGCCGTACGCCAATTCTGGCGGGATGTACAGCATCCACTTGTCACCGACCTTCATCTTCTGCAGAGCCATTTGCCAGCCCTTGATGACGCCGCCGACCACAAACTCGGCCGGTTCGCCGCGTTTGACACTGCTGTCAAAGACTTCGCCGTCGATCAACGTGCCGGTGTAGTGCACGCGAACGGTGTCGCTCGGGCTGGGGCTTCCGCCGTCCCCCGACTCGATCACCTTGTACTGCATGCCTCCGGCCAGTTCCTTGACGCCGTCCTTTTTCAGGTTGGCTTCCAGCCACTGTGCGCCCTTGGACTTGTTGGCTTCGGCTTTGGCTTGGATCGCCGCGGCCATTTCCTGGTGGCGTTTGTTCAGCATGCCTTGAAGCTGCTGCTGAACGGCCATCAGCTCCTTTTCGGAGAGTTGAAGCTCGTTTTGTGCCAGAGCATCAGTCACCCCGACTGCAAACGCCTGCGGGTCAAAGTCTTCGGATTTCAAACCTTGTTGCCGCATCTGCTGACCCATCGAAAGTCCCAGGAAGTAGCCGATCGGATCCTTCTTGGCGATACCTTCTTTCGAGGCGTCAGGGGCGGTTTGGTCTTGTGCGTCGGTCATCAGCGTCATCATTGAGACGGCAGTGATCACCAGCAAGCAACGATACATTTGGTGTGTCCTTTGAGTGGAAGCAATCGCCGTTCATCACGAGGGAAGAAACGGAAACGGGCTTCAATGCGAAGCCCTTAACGGGAGAAATCATACCAGGAACCGCCGTTTAGGCGAGGTCCGACAGAGATTTCGTCGCCCTTGGAGAGAAACAAAGGAATCAGCGCCCACGTCGCGAAAGCACATTGACGGCCCGCAGGCTCGCGTCAAACGGCTGATCATCATTTGAGATCAGCCGGTTCGCGCCAGCGCTAGCGGCCTCACGCTGGGGCCCGTAGGCTCGCGCCAAACGGCTGATCATCGTTTGACATCAGCCGGTTCGCGCCAGCGTCCGGGCCTCACGCTGTGCCCGTAGGCTCGCGCCAAACGGCTGATCATCGTTTGACATCAGCCGGTTCGCGCCAGCGCCCGGGCCTCACGCTGGGGCCCGTAGGCTCGCGCCAAACGGCTGATCATCGTTTGACATCAGCCGGTTCGCGCCAGCGTCCGGGCCTCACGCTGGGGCCCGTAGGCTCGCGTTAAACGGCTGATCATCGTTTGACATCAGCGGGTTCGCGCCAGCGCTAGCGGCCTCACGCTGTGCCCGTAGGCGCACGTTAAACGGCTGATCATCGTTTGACATCAGCCGGTTCGCGCCAGCGTCCGGGCCTCACGCTGGGGCCCGCAGGCTCGCGTCAAATGGCAATCGATGAACCATCCGCGAATTCCGCTATCTGGCCAATGCGGGGACATCGCGGTTGCTGGAGACGGCCCCGCGCGCCAGGAAATCCGGCCAGACCTCGTCGCGGAGCTTTTGCGCGCCCAATGCCAGCGTCTCGTTGACGTTCAGGTTGCCTTCAAGAATGTGTGCGGAATTCAGGGCGTAAAACCCCGGCACGCTGGTGACGACCGGCGGTAGACGCGTGCTGTAGTCGATCGTCGACAACGCCGCGACGTACTTCGCCCGAGCCACCTTGAACTCCAACACGTCGTCGCGAGTAAAGTGATCGTACATCCGCTCCAGCGTTTCCAGACAGCGCTGTTTGTAATCTTCGTCCGGTTCGGCCAAGTCGGGATGATCGTCGGTCATGTACTTGGGCAAATAAACCAAGTGGTTCCCGCCCAACTGGGACCGCGAATCCACGATCGTCGACATCTCGATGATCCCCGTCAGCGGAACCCAGGTGTCGGTGATGTTGGTGACGTAATACGGGCTGATCGGTTTCTTCAACAACATCGACGCACAGACGACGCCCAAGTACTTGATCGCGCGCAATTTCGATTTCTCGTCATCACGCAGCTGATCACATTGATCGGCGATCAAGGGCGAAGCGATCGTGGAAACCACATTGTCAAAGGTCTCGACACGCCCCTCACCGAAGTCGACTTCCAATCGGCCTGAAACCGCGTCATCGGTCTTGCGAACCGTTTTGACTCCGTGACCGCTCAACAGCCGAACGCCACGCTCGGCCAGGCTGTTGGTCCACACGTCCAGAATCCGCGCGTAGCCGCCGGGGACGTAACCGAACATCTCCTTCTTCGCCCCGCTTCGACGCGCCTTGTACATCCGCTGGGTGTGCGCCCAGATGAATGCGGCGGAGGTCTGGCGATAGGCGTCACCGAGTTTTGCCTTGAGCAGCGGCAGCCAAACTTTTTCAAACGCGCCCTTGCCCGACCAACGCCGCAACCAGGATTCGACGGACTGTTGTTCCATCTTGCGGAAGTCGCGGATTTTGGACGCCAGAAAAATCGTGCCGCCCAAACGAATCCTTTGGAACAGGGACAACGGTGGAAAACGCAGGAATTCCAGCGTGTTGCTCATCGACATCAACTTGCCGCCGGCGAAGAACCCCGTCTTGGTTTCAACCCACCGGAGTTCCTGTTCCAATCCCAGCGACTGCAGTTGTTCCCGCAGCACCGAATCACTGAGCAACGTGACGTGATAGAAACGATCCCATGTGACCTCGCCGAGCTGCCAGGCGCTGGTCAGCCCGCCGAAGTTGGGGGCGGCTTCGGCGATGGTCACGTCCTGGCCCTTGCCGGCCAGTTCGTCGGCGATCTTCAGTCCCATCACACCGCCGCCGATGACCAACCAACGCTTCTTGGGTGACGCGTGTTCGTCCATTTCAGGCACGACTACCGACCTCGCAAACGGTGGCGGGTGAGCAGCTTCAGCGTCAACCAGATGGTTCTAAAAACCTGCATCTTGCTCGCCCCGCCTTTGCGGTCGTAACGCAGACGCAACGGTGCTTCGCCGAACAAGACGCCTTGCTTGCGCAGTTTCAACAAGATGTCCGCCATGCAAGAGAAGCCTGTTTCACCGACGAACGCATCGCCGTGATCGGCAAAGCCTTGACGGATCACCGAAGCTCGATAGGCACGAAACCCAGAGGTGTAATCGCGGACGCCACGGGTGGGAAACAGAACCGTAAACAGCAACCGCGCGCCGATGGACAAAAAATGTCGCTCGATCGGGACGCCGACGGCACAGCCGCCCGACTCAAATCGCGAGGCGATCACGACGTCGCAGCCTTCGTGGATCATCCGCACCATGCGATCGATCAAGCCCGGTGGGTGTGTATTATCGGCGTCCATCGTGACGATGATGTCACGCTCGCCGGCGCGATCCACGGCCTCGCGAAGCGCGTCGCGGATCGTCGTCCCCAACCCTTGGTTCTGCTGATGTTGGACCAGATGCAACGGCATCTGGAACGACAACTGTGAAACGATTTGTGCGGTGTTGTCGGTGCTGCCGTCGTCGACCACGACGATTTCGTAGGGCAGCCCGGTGTCTGCAAACGACTCGCCGATTCGTTCCAGCAACTCCGGCAACGCTTCCTGTTCGTTGTACGCCGGGAGCGCGAGAAAAACTTTGGCGGGCCGGAATCGAGGGCCACGGGGGTCAACGACTTGAGACCCCAACGGTCCCGATGACTGGGAAACCTGCGGATCGGGTTCGGCGCGGAAGAGATCGTCCATCGGGCAATATCGGTGAAGGTTCTTGGTGCGGATTCAAGCGGTCCTAGGCAGTCTAGACAGGCCCGGGGCGGCAACAAGCCAGTTGACGCGATTTGGTCAGGCAAATGAACGGGGCGATAGCGATTATACGTGCGGCGCCGGCCCCTTTACACGGGAAAGCGTCAGCGAGCGGGCCGCGGTCCAATGGAGTAACGCGTAAACCGCACGCAAATCACCGCCCACGCGATCATCAACGCCACTCCGCTGAGACTGGTGATCAACCCGAATCCGATGTCGCCCAAGTCCAAACGCGTCAGAAAGCTTCGCGTGGAAAGGTAATTGAACGCGGGAAACACCATCAAGGCGCCGAGCACCCCGCGGGTCGAAGGCGAAACCGACCTCCAGAAATCGGTACTTGCCAGCAGCAAGCCGACCGTCGGAGCAACGACGATCATCGCGTCATAGGATTGGTGGTACAGACTTGTCAGGAGCGTCACCAGCATCAGACAACCGGTCCCCCCGGCGACACCGTCGTCCCAACCACGCCGCGATCGGTAGAACAGGATCACCATCGGCCACGCCAAAATCAGCATCATCACGGCCAGGTGAACGATTTGCCCGGGATCGCTGCCGGTCCATTTGCAAACCGTTGCCAGCGCGTCCAAGCGCGTCCATGAATCGACCGGTGATTCATCCTGGGTCTGCATGTGCACTTGTTGTGCCGCGCCGATGTCGTCGACGATCTTGTCAAATCCGGCCGCCATGTCGATCGAACCGGTCGCCCGTCTGCCTTCGTGATAGGCCAGGTAGGTCATCGGCAGCCCCGCGCCCAGCAGGCTGATCGCGGCGCCCAACGCCAACGCTTTGTAATTTCCGCGGGCCAGCATTAGAAAACCCAACGGCAAGATGAATGTCGGTTTGGCCGATACCAGCGTCAACGCGACGGCCGCGACCGCCGGGCGGTCTTTCGCATAGTGGATTGCGGCGATCGTCGCCAACGCCAACTCGATCGTGAAGTAACCGTTGTACAGCGAGATGTGACCGCTGCGGGAAAACACGATCGCCGCGGCGATCGATGCGATCCATGTCAAACGCCCGCCTGCGTCAGTGACACCGCCCACCGTGTTCACGCCGGCAGTGTTCACGCCGGCAGCGTTGACGCACAACGTCGCCAGCGCGATCACGAGCACCACTGAGAGTGCAAAGAACAGGACGTCCGCGACCGGCAGCGGCAAAAACGTCAACGGCGCGTGCAGCACCAAAATGACGGGTGAGAAAAACGGGATTTGACGCGACACCGGGTACTCATCGGCGTACTGCTGGCCGTAGGGACTTTTGCCCGCCAACAGCGCGGTGGCGGGAAAGTACAGCCCGTTGTGAAAGTCGCACATCCCTTGTGTCGCGGGATTGGAAGAACCGGGCGTTTGGTAACGCGTGACGGTACGCGCCGCCGTGACCGCGACGCCGATGGCAAACAACAGACAGGCGACCAGGGGCATCACAAGACGTCTGTTGCGAGTGTTCATCCCAATAACTCTCGGACCGCAGCGGTGATGTCGTCCTGTCTCATCAGCGATTCGCCCACCAGCACGGCCTTGACGCCGCCGCCGGCCAACCGCATCAGGTCCGCGTGTTCTCGGATGCCACTTTCCCCGACAATCAAGCGATCCGGTGGAATCGAGGGGCAGAGATCCAAGGTGTGCTGCAGCGTCGTCTTGAACGTCCTGAGGTCGCGATTATTGACTCCGACCAACTTGGTCCCGGTGGCCAACACGGCGTCCAAATTCTCGGGGTCAAACAACTCGATCAAGGTCTGCATGCCGAGCTCGCTGGCGAACTCGTGAAGCTGTTTCAATTCATCCGGTGGCAAGCATTCGGCGATCAACAACACGCAATCGGCACCGGCGTGGCGCGCCTGAAGCAATTGGTAGCGATCGACGATAAAGTCCTTTCGCAAAATCGGAATGTCGACCGCCGCGCGAACGTCACGCAGATAATCCAGCGAACCCTGAAAAAACGGCTCGTCGGTCAGCACGCTGATGCATGCGGCTCCACCATCGACGTAACACTTGGCGATTCCCGCGGGGTCAAAGTCTTGACGGATCAGGCCCGCAGAGGGGCTCGCGCGTTTGACTTCCGCGATCAGATTGACGCGTTCGCCGGCCGCCAGGGCACCATGAAAGTCACGGCAGGGCGGCAAGCCATCCAGCTCGGACTCCAATCGATCCGACGAAACGGCGGCCCGATCGCGCGCGATCGTCTGGCGGGTTTTGACCAGAATGTCATCAAGGATCGTCATGGTGAAAGCCAGTGCCTTTGTCCAAAATCTTGGGTGTTAAGTGGCGGCCCGTAGGCTCGCGCCAAACGGCTGATCATCGTTTGACATCAGCCGGTTCGCGCCAGCGCTAGCGGCCTCGCGCTGTGCCCGTAGGCTCGCGCCAAACGGCTGATCTTCGTTTGATATCAGCCGGTTCGCGCCAGCGCTAGCGGCCTCGCGCTGTGCCCGTAGGCTCGCGCCAAACGGCTGATATTCGTTTGATATCAGCCGGTTCGCGCCAGCGTCCGGGCCCCCCTCATTCATGTTAACTTAGCGGTAGGCGGCTAAAGCCTGCACACCAACGCGGATGCCTGAAAATTTGAAATCGACAAAGCTCTAGTGTTTGAAGTGTCGTCGTCCGGTCAACACCATCGGCAGGTCATATTGGTCACAGGCTTCCACGACCTCGTTGTCGCGGCGTGAACCGCCGGGTTGGATGATCGCCACGATGCCGGCCTCGGCAGCCGCTTCGATCGAATCGGGGAAGGGGAAAAATGCATCGGAGGCCAGGATCGCACCCTTGGCGCGATCTCCCGCCTTTTCGATCGCGATTTCCACGCTATCGACGCGACTCATCTGCCCGGCTCCGACACCGACCAGGGACGTGTCGTTGGCCAACACGATGGCATTGCTTTTGACGTGCCGGACCATTTCCCAGCCGAACACCAAGTCATCCCAGAGCTCTTCATCGACTTTGGTTTCGGTGGGCGTTTCCCACTGCACGCGCGGGCTGGTCATGCGGTCGGCGTCTTGCACCAACATCCCGCCGCTGATGAAGCGACGTTGGATCGCCGGTGGCGGATCATCCAGGATGCCGACTTGCATCAGTCGCACGTTCTCGCGCCAACGCGGACGCGTGGTCAACAGCCCCACCGCACCGGCTTCGAAGTCCGGCGCGACGATCGCTTCGATAAACAATCCCGGTTCACAGAGCAATTCGGCCGTGGCCATGTCGACGGTTTTGTTGAAGCCCAACACCGATCCGAACGCGCTCAGGGGATCACCCGCGAGGGCTTTGCGACAGGCGTCGACGAGCTTGACGTCGCTGGCGGCGCCGCACGGGTTGTTGTGCTTGATCACCGAAACGGCCGGATTGGATAAACCGCGAACGATCTCCAGTGCCGAATCGAGGTCCAGCAAGTTGTTGTAGGAAAGCTCTTTGCCGCTGATCTGACGGGCCGAAACCAGATTGGCACTGCGGATGGTCGGATCGCAATACAAAGCCGCACGCTGGTGCGGGTTTTCGCCGTATCGCAATTGGCTCTTGCGACGAAGTGCCAGGTGCATCGACGAGGGGAACTCGCCGGCGATCGAATCGCCACGCATGTAATCCGCGATCGCTCGGTCGTAGGCGGCGGTGTGATCGAAGGCATCGGCGGCCAATTGTTTCCGCAGTTCCAGCGTTGTACCGCCGGAATCGAGCTGCTCAAGCAACTCGCCATACTGTTCGGGGCTGGTGGCGACCGCGACATCGCGGTGGTTCTTGGCCGCCGCGCGGACCAAACTCGGCCCCCCGATGTCGATTTGCTCGACACACTCTTCAAACGTGACACCGGGCCGCGAGGCGGTGGCGGCAAAGGGATACAAATTGACGACGACCAAGTCGAACGGCACGATGTCGTGCTCTTCGATCGAATCGATGTGATCCTCCCGATCGCGGATCGCCAAAATGCCGCCAAACACTTTGGGATGCAGCGTTTTCACGCGACCGTCGAGCATTTCGGGAAAACCGGTGTACTCGGCGACGTCCAGAACGTCGATGCCCGATTGTTCCAAGTGACGTCGCGTTCCACCGGTGCTGTAGATCGTCACACCGTCTCGCTGCAATCCGGCCGCTAGATCGGCCAGGCCCAGCTTGTCGCTGACACTGATAAGCGCGTTTCGAACCGGGGTGACGTTTGACACGGGGGGGAAGCCTGAGAGTGGAAGGGGCGACGACGGGGAACGGCGTGGTTTTGGATCCGATGCTCAAAACCGCTGTTGCAAATTAAATTCGCGATCCCTCAAGGTCAACCGGACGCACCGTTGCCACCCTTCGAGCCGACCGCTGATTGACCTATAACACGTCGATCACACCCCGTATTTTCTGATTCACCAAACAAAATCCGAACCCGATCGATGTTAGCTGCCCGAGTGATCCCCTGTCTGGACGTGCATGGCGGACGCGTTGTCAAAGGAACCAATTTTGTCAATTTGCGGGATGCGGGCGACCCGGTCCAGGTGGCCAGCCGTTACGAAGCCGAAGGGGCTGACGAACTGGTGTTTCTCGATATCACCGCCAGCCACGAAGAACGCGACATCATTTTGGACGTCGTTCGGCGGACTGCGGACTGCGTTTTCATGCCGCTGACCGTCGGCGGAGGCGTCCGTTCGATCGAAGACGTCCGCGATCTGCTCAATGCCGGCTGCGACAAGGTGTCCATCAACTCCGCCGCCTGCAAAGACCCCGAGTTCGTCCGCAAGGCCGCAGACCGCTTCGGAAGCCAATGCATCGTCGTCAACATCGACCCCAAGCGGGTGCTCAAAGACGGCCAAGAATTCTGGGAGGTCCACATCAATGGTGGACGAAAACCGACGGGCTTGGAGGCCGTCGCCTGGGCCAAAACCGTCCAAGAACTCGGCGCCGGCGAGATCGTGCTGACCAGCATGGACGCCGACGGAACCTGCGACGGCTACGATTTGCCCGTCACCGCCGCAGTCAGTGAGGCGGTCAACATCCCGGTCGTCGCCAGCGGAGGGGCCGGAAACCCGACCCACTTGGCCGATGCCATCCTGAAAGGCAAAGCCAGCGCGGCACTGGCGGCAAGCATTTTTCACTTCGGCCAATACACCATCGCCGAAACCAAGCAGGTCATGCGCGACGCCGGCATCCCGGTGCGATTGTAAGTTCGCTGCGACCCCGTCGGGCAACGCTGTGAAGCATTTTTTAGCGGCAGGGCGCGAGCCCTCCGGTGTCGTGGCACAGATGAAGAACCGGAGGGCTCGCGCGCTGCCGCTAAAACCTCAAGAAACACATGGGGCAAATGCTTCACAGCGTTGCCCGCCGGGGTCGATGGGAACTCAAGGCGTCCTTCCCGGAGGTCTCGCTTCGCTTACCTCCGGCGACTCGCTGGCATCCCTTCGGGATGCTCGATTGTATAACCGAAGCTTTTGGCAACCCATTTAGATTCTCTCCCTCTGGGAGAGACGGCGTTTGTGCAGCAAGCAAACGCCAGAGAGGGCCCACGCTGCAAAAATCTTGGCGCCTCGCGATACGATCAAATCACCACGGGCTTGTCGAGGCTCCGCCGCACCGGGACGAACTGGCCGGCGTGCATCATCGGGTGCGTCGCGATCAGAACAAAGACGGTTCCCACGTTGGGGCAAATCTGTTGAAGATGCTCGGGCGCTTCTTTCGCCAAGTCTTCGTCGGACAGGGCATCCAACGCTTTGAAAGCCGCTTCCTGGAGCTTTTCAAAGTACGCCAGGTACTCGTCCTTGGTCGCGAAGTCCGCCGGATCGTCACTCGCCGTGTTTTCCTTGCTGTGTTTCTCGGCAAAGCCTTCGGGCAACTCGACGGCAAATCCCGGCGCGACCGAATTGAGCAATCCGCACTCGGAGCTGATCAAGTGCCCGAGTTGCCAGGCCACATGGTTACAACCTTTGCCCGGCCGTGTCAGCAGCTCTTGATCGGTCAGGTCACTGAAATAGGACGTGGTGACCATTCGGCTGAGTTGGTAGGCGCTGCGAATCGCATCTTTTGCGTGCATGGTAATTCAAGTGTTGGGTTTTAGAGATTGAATCTGATTGAAGTCGTCCGAAGCGACAAAGATGTCTTTATAACGGCCTGAGCCGCCGGAGGTGCGTCTCAATTGCCGACAAACCGATCGAACAGTGACCGGGCACGTGCCAGATCATCGGTACCTTGAACGACGACGCGGCCGTCTCGGAACAACGTCAGCTGGGTCGTCTCATCGACCTGCAATCTGGTGAAGAAGCGAGTCGATTGGACCGATCCGATCGCTTCCCAACGTCGCGCCATGGCCTGCAAGTCGATCTGCACGTTGTCGCCATGTGGACTCAGTTGCACCGCGTCCCGCCCACACAGCGCCCCTTCGCTGCTACCCAAGGCGTCGCCGCGGAGGAATTCAAAGTCGCGTTGTACACAGGCGATGCACTCCGGAGCGATGGCCCGATCCAGTTTGACTTGGCGGACTCGGTTGTTCCACAGATCGATCGACAACACGTCTTCGGAAACTGCTTGCCGATTGCCCGAAATCCACTTGAGCGCTTCGGCCGCCTGCAAGCTGGCGATCGCGTGGGTCGCCGGTCCGATCACGCCGGCGGTATCGCAGGTGTCGACGACGCCTGCCGGTGGCAGGTTGGGGACCAGACAACGAAAACAGGGTCGCTCGGCTCCATCGAACAGTCGCACCTGACCGCTCGCGCCGACGCATCCGCCGTGCACCCATGCGGTGCCGGTCGAAAGCGCCCAGTCATTCAACAGAAATCGAATGCCAAAATTATCCGTCGCGTCGATCACCAGCTCTGCGCCGGCCAAGGCGGATTCGATGTTGCCGGCGTTGATGTCGGTCACCACCGCAGTGGTCTGCACCTGTTCGTTGATCTGCCGCAGCCTGCGACAAGCGGCTTCGGCCTTGCTGACCCCCAGACGGGCATCTTCGCCGTCAAAGAGTGATTGTCGTTGCAGATTCGTCCACTCGACAACATCACGATCAATGATTCGAATCTGGCCCACGCCGGCGCGACACAACAATTCCGCCGCCACCGTCCCGAGTGCGCCGCACCCCAGGATGGCGACCTCGGCGCGTTCGATCCGGTTCTGCCCCTGGACGCCGATCGGGGCGAATTGGCGCTGGCGTGCGTAACGATCTGGCGAAGAAGAATTCACAAATGGTGTCGTGTGGAATGAGTGTGGTCATGGCCAATGTAAACCATCTTGCAACGCGTGCCGAGTTGCTTCGCCAGACGCGTCGCTTTTTCGACGAGCACGGCTTCTTGGAAACACAACCGCCTTGCCTGTCGCGCGATTGTGTGGTCGATGCCTATCTGGATCCCCTGGCCGTTGAAACGAACACGTTGGGCCTTTCGGATCCGCGTCTTCCCGAGCAGTTTTATTTGCAGACGTCTCCCGAGTCAGCGATGAAACGCATGCTGGCCGGCGGAGCCCCCTCGATCTACAGCATCGGTCCGGTGTTCCGAGGCGGCGAAACCGGCGCGTTGCACAACATCGAATTCACGATGTTGGAGTGGTACGAAGTCGGCGGTGATTTTGAATCCGCGATGCGACTGACCGGCCAATTCGTTTCTAAGATGCTGGCCGCCGACGGCTATGATTCGATTCATTACCGCGATGCCTTTGTCGAACAACTCGGAGTCGATCCGATCGATGTTTCCATCGGCGACTTATGCGATCAGGTCGCGAAACTGGACGCGTCGCTGGCGGCATCGATCGCCGAGGATCGCGATCAGATGCTCGACTATCTGTTGTCTGCACAGATCGCGCCGAAGCTGGGGCAACGGCGTCCGACGCTGTTGACCGATTACCCCCTGTCGCAAGCCGCGTTGGCAAAACCGTCGACGCACGACCCTCAATGTGCCGCCCGATTCGAACTGTATGTCCGCGGGGTTGAATTGGCCAACGGGTATGACGAACTGCTCGATGCCGACGTGCTGTTGGCACGTTACGCCGAAAACAACCGCAAGCGAACGGCATCGGGACGCCGTTGTCTTGCCGCCGAAACGACACTGGTCGACGCCATGCGTGCGGGGCTCCCCCCATGTAGTGGAGTGGCATTGGGGGTGGACCGACTGCTGATGCTGCGGGTCGGTGCCGATCGCATCGAAGACGTGATGCCGTTTTCCATCTGCAATGCATGACCAGCTTGGGCAATCGCGCTTACCCGTCGAGGGGCGGCCGTACAGACTGCCAAGATCGATCAAAAAGCACGCAAAAAACTTCGCGAGTTGGAATTGGTGGTTACAATGATAGTAGCCTCAAAACAAAAGGATCATGCCGATGTCTGACGCGCTCGCGCCAAGTAACCAGCTCGCCGCTGGGAAATCATCTGGAGAAGGCTTAGCCAGCAAACCGGTCGGTCGTTTGACCGTCAATGCGGCTTTTCTGAGAGAGATCAAAGACGACAACCGTCAGTTAAAATCACTCTGGGATCGCCTGATTCCGATGTTCTCGCACCCCGAGACGACAAAGAATCATTGGCCGGAACTGATCGCCGGACTCGCCGAATTGAGAGACCAATTGGCAATCCACTTCTCTCTCGAAGAGGCTTATGGTTACTTTGATGATGCCGTCGACATCGCGCCACATTTGAGTCTGACCGCCGAAACACTGCGGAGCCAACACTCGACCCTGTTCTCACAGATCCGTGATCTAGCCGATCTGATTTTGGAACTGAATTGCGAAGCCGTCGAACACATCAACAAGCTGACTCGCCGGTTCAAGGCGTTTAAAACGAGTTTCGAAAGCCACGAAGAATCAGAATTGAAACTCATTCTGGCCAGCTTTGACGATGACCTGGGCGTCGGTGATTGAACCGCCCGCCGGACCGCTGCGATTGTTAGCACGTGGCGTAAGCTTCCAGCTTGCGTTTGACGAGTGAAACGAGACGGCACGCGGTCGGTCGATTGAATCGGGATCTGCTGGGTCAATGGTGAGCCGCTGGCCGTGAGGCCTCGGGCGGGTGTCGCAGTGCCCGGCCGCTCGTATAACGAAAATACAGTTCCATTAGAATGGACTGTGGTTGTTCGTGAGGAGCGATTTACGGCCGCTGTGACTTTGACCAC
>NZ_NTFY01000122.1 GCF_002289565.1 Rhodopirellula sp. SM50
CTTAAACACCGACTCCCCGGAATCATCCCCTACCTCGAAAATCCCTGAAAAAACCGGAGAAACCACTTGTCCAGAGCTCAGATGTCTCGCTTCGCTCGACGCTGCTGCCAGGCGGGTGACTTAAAAACTGCACGATCGCTGTGCGGGAGGGTGATTTCACCTCCATCTCGAACCGACGGCTTCACTTGACGCCTGTGGGGCGGGCGAATCGAGGTGTGACGCACCGCTTCGATGTTTCCTCACAGGACGCATTCTCTGGAGGGACCACGGAAAATGCCCCTACGAATCCGTCGCGGCCTACGCCATACTTTCAGCCATGAACTCACATGCTGAAACGGTCCCACCCGAATTGCTCGCCCCGGCGGGGGACTGGGATTGCGCGCGGGCGGCGATCGAAAACGGGGCCGACGCGATCTATTTCGGTCTCGATTGCGGATTCAATGCCCGCCACCGCGCGAAGAATTTTCATCTGGATGATCTGCCGGAATTGATGAAGCTGCTTCGCAGCCGCGGCGTGCGGGGTTACACGACGATGAACACGCTGGTGTTTCCGTCGGAATTGCCGCGGCTGGCTCCGGTGGTCGAGCGGATCGCCGAGAGCGGCGTCGACGCGGTGCTGGTGCAGGATTTTGGCGTCGCCCGACTGGTCCGCGAAATCTGCGGCGAGTTGGAGATTCACGCCAGTACGCAGATGAGTCTGACCAGCGCCGAGACGATCGCGGTGGCATCACAGTTGGGACTCGCTCGGGTGGTGTTGGCGCGGGAATTGTCGGTCGCCGAGATCGGCAAGATCGCCGCCGCGACGGAGATGCCGTTGGAGGTGTTTATCCATGGTGCGCTTTGTGTCGCGTATTCCGGCCAGTGTTTGACCAGTGAATCGCTGGGCGGTCGAAGCGCCAATCGCGGTCAGTGCGCCCAAGCGTGTCGATTGCCGTATGAAGTGATCTGCGATGGCAAGGACGTGGACCTGGACGACGTGCGTTACCTGCTCAGCCCCCAGGATCTGGCCGGCTACGATTCGATCGTCGCGTTGATGCAAGCCGGCATCGCCTCGCTGAAGATCGAAGGTCGATTGAAGACCCCGGAGTACGTCGCCAATCTGACCAAGCACTATCGCCGGGCGATCGATCAAGCCGTCGCGGAGGGGCGGGTCACGGTCAGCGACAAGGCCAAGCAAGAGATGGAGCTTTCGTTTTCGCGCGGTTTCACACCGGGCTGGTTGGAAGGGAATGATCACAAACGATTGGTTCCCGGCCGCCACAGTGCCAAACGCGGCATCTTGCTCGGACGGGTGTTGCAGATCGACGGTGACCGGATCCAAACGCGTTTGGCGGCCGACGTTTCACTCGGCGACGGATTGGGCATTGAGTCCACCGAAACCGACGGCAGCGACCAGGCGATGCAGGGTGGGCGGGTGTATTCGTTGCACAGCGGCCGCGGTGAAAAACAAAAAACGATGCGCTCCGGCCAGATGGCTTGGATCGGATTCGGTCGCGGCGAGATCGATTGGTCCAAGATCGCCGAAGAGGGCTCGGTGTTCAAGAACGATGATCCAAAACTGAATCGGCGATTGCGTGCGTCGTTCAACGTGGCCGATCCGGTGACACGACGTGACATCGATTTCAATGTCGTCGCGGTGACGGGTGAGCCGTTGCGGGTGACCGCGACGTTGTCCGATGCCGCGCGGCTGACCGAAACGGTTTGTTCCGATGTGGCGCTTGAGCGGGCGAACAAGCATCCCGCGACCGAGTCGATGCTGGCGGAAAAACTGTCACGTTTGGGGGCGACGGCATTTCGGATGCGGAAGCTTGATGCGGTGATCCGCGGGGAGCCGATGGTTCCGGCCAGCTTGATCAATGAGCTGCGGCGACGCGTGATGGAGCGACTCGGCAGGCGGATCGAACAACCTCCGCCACGATCGATTCGCGTGGCGGCCGGCGAAGTGATGTTGGCTCCGATTCCATCCGACGATCCGCCCGTGGAACCAGCCCGGATCGCTGTCTTGTGTCGTTCACTCGATCAGGTAACGGCGGCGACCGAAGCAGCGGTCGATCTGATCTACGTCGACTTCCATGACGTCCGGCAATACGCAAAGGTGTCGCAGATCGTTGCGGCGGAATCGATTCCGTTTGGCATTGCGACGGTGCGAATCCAAAAACCGGCGGAGATGGGATTGTTGCGGGTGTTGCCGCGTCACCGGCCGGATTTCATCCTGGCGCGAAACCTCGCGGCGCTGGAGTACTTTCGCGAATCCTCGATTGAGACGATCGCCGATTTTTCGTTGAACGTTGCCAATCATCGTTCGGCCGAGTGGATTCGCTCGCTGGGGGCATGCCGGGTGACGGCGTCGTATGATTTGAATTGCGATCAACTGGCCGATCTGATCGATTCGGTGCCGCCGGCTTGGATGGAGGTGGTGTTGCATCAACACATCCCGATGTTCCACATGGAGCATTGTGTATTCTGTTCGGTGCTGTCGCCGGGGACGAACAAGACCAATTGCGGCCGGCCCTGCGATGACCACGTCGTGCAGTTGCGCGATCGGGTGGGGGCCGAGCACACGTTGCAGGCCGACGTCGCGTGTCGCAACACGCTCTACAATGCGACTCCGCAAAGCGGCGCGGAAACGGCCGGCCGGTTACTGGAGCGAGGGATCGGTTGGTTCCGTTTAGAGATGCTCGAAGAATCGCCGGCGGAAGTGATCAGGACGGTTTCGTTGTACCGTGATCTGTTGAGTGGTCGTTTGACGGCGGAGCAGGTCTGGAAGACGCTCGGCGCGACCAACCGGATGGGTGTGACACGCGGAACGCTGGAGTCGAAGCGGAACCCGTTGGCGGTTTTATAAGCCGATCAACACGCCCTTTACCAAGATTCTTCGCGGCGCCGCGGCGCTCGCCGTGATCGTTTTTTTGGCAATCGTGGGATATCGGCTGGTCGCCGAGTACGACTGGCTGGAAGCCTGAGAACGATCAGGGGATGCGGCCGCCGAGACCGCGCAGCTCGTTGTATTTCTCGTTGACCGGTTTGCAGCGGGCTTGGCGTTGATTCACGGTAGAGACATCGAGCGCCAGTTTTTGACTGAGAGCCAGTTCGACGCGTTGGACGAGGGTGCCCGGCTGCAACGGTTTTGTCAGCACTTCGTCGGCACCCAATTCCAGCGCGCGACGATGCGTTTCTTCGGAGTCACTGGCCGTGACGACGATCAGCGGCACTGTTTTCAGGTTCGGATCGGCGCGGGCGATCTGGATCAGATAGTTTCCGCTGACGTCCGGCATGGAGATGTCCAACAGCACCATGTCGGGGTTTTCTTGTTTCATCCGCTGAACGGCATCGATCGAATCGCTGATCCCGACCACATTCCAAAACCCGGCGACGTTCAGGTGGGCGGTGATCACATCGATGATGATCTGTTCATCGTCGATGACCAGGATCTTGCTATTGACGATTTGTTGTCGGCCGTCGAACATTGAATTGCACCGGAAATCGGAAACCACTGAGCCATTTGCGCGCGTTGTCGTGATCGGTGCCACGACTCTTCAGGTAAAACTAGGTCAAAGCGACACGTTTCCGCTCCGCTGCGTGTGAGGGAGTTCCCTCCGCGGCGACCTTTGTTCACGTCCGGTCAAGCGCTGACCCGAAAAACCCCTAATATGGACAAGGGTAAGCTTCAGAGCTGCAAACTGTGGGACGCAGGACGATGGAACGATCACGATGGACGGCAGGCATGGCGGCGCTTGCCGGGTTGGTCATGTGTTCGGTCGCCCTGGCCGACGGCACGATCCGCGACGGGGTGAGTGCCCGCAGCATCGGGCGCGGCGGAACCAACATTGCCATGAGCGACAACGCGCACGTGATGCTGGACAACCCCGCGGGGCTGGTTCGAAACGAAGCGGATTGTTTGCTGGAATTCGGCGGCCACCTGCTGTTGACCGATTTGGAATACGACGACGCGGACAATTCACGTGTCGGTGACATCGACAATCCGTTTCCGATCGGCGAGTTTGCGATCGCCAAGAAATTGGATGAGACGATCACGATCGGTTTCGGCGCGTTTTCGCACGCCGGATTTGCCGCCGAATACATGATGAATGGTCCGGCGCCCTTCTCCGGTCCGCAGCACTACAAGTCCATCGGCGCAATGGCGCGTCTGTTGCCCACGCTCTCGCTCAAGTTGACCGAACGACTGTCGATCGGAACCACGCTGGGGGCGGCGATCAATCACATCGAGTTGGAAGGGCCGTACACGCTGCAGGGACCCAACGCGTTCGCCGGAACGCCGACCCGGATGGACTTGCAGGGAACCGGTGCGGGGCTGAGCTGGTCGATCGGGATGCAATACGATTTGAATGATCGCACCACCGTCGGGGTCAACTATCAACACGAGACCACGATGGAACTTGACGGAACAACGGTGGTCGAGATTCCCGGACTGGGCGCGTCCCGATACGATTCGATGTTGGATGTCAAATGGCCGCGTTCGTTAGGTGTCGGCTTGTCACATCGAACCGATCGGCGGCGGACGTTTTCTGCCGACGCGATTTGGTACGACTGGTCGAGCGCCTACGACCACTTTGATCTGTCGCTGAAAGATCCGCTCAACCCGGTCTACCAGTTCGTCGCTCCGACGTTGTTGGAATCGTTTCCGCTCAACTGGCGTGACACGGTGTCGTTACGATTCGGGATCGAACAAAAACTCAGGGACGACCGTGTGATTCGCGTCGGATACGCCTACCATCGCAACCCGATTCCCGACGCCACAGTCACGCCCTACATCCAGACGATTCTGGAGCATGCGTTGTCCTTTGGCTATGGATGCACGTGGCGCGGGATTGCCGTCGATGCGGCGTATCAGTGGTCGTTCGGTCCGACCCAATCGGTCGACACCAGTGACTTCATGGGGGGAGACTTTGATGACGGCTGGCATTCGGTCAACGCCCATCAGTTTTCACTGAGCTTCCAGCGGGCGCGGATGCGGTAATCCGGCACGCGGATCTTTCAACCTTGATGAGGCGAGGTGTTTTCGGCGGTTTGCGGGCTGGGCAGTTCCTCACCGCACTCGTCGACGAGCAGGTTGACATACGATTCGATGGCGTTCAACCGCTCGGTCAAGGCATCGGTATCGGCCGCTTTGGCCGCTTGTTCGCAGGATCGAGCCAGCTCCGTCAGCGTGTTCAATCCGACGGTCCCGCCGGACCCTTTGATCCAATGCAGTTTTCTCGCCACTTCGTCGTAGTCTGCGCAGTCATAGGCATTTTTGATGGCCGGCATTTGGAAGTGAACCTTGGCGACCAGGTCGACGGCGAAT
This sequence comes from Rhodopirellula sp. SM50, assembly GCF_002289565.1. Taxonomy (GTDB): domain Bacteria; phylum Planctomycetota; class Planctomycetia; order Pirellulales; family Pirellulaceae; genus Stieleria. The sequence continues at coordinate 5,306 of NZ_NTFY01000122.1, forward strand.
TGTCTCAACCAGTCCGATGGCAGTTGGGGTGTGTGTGGTACGTCGACGATCGACTCGTGCAGCATGGTTTGGTTTGTTGGCGGTTGTGGGTGTGGTGAGGGGGCATCCGAGGGACGGGATTGTTGTCGGTCGGAGTGCTGGGAGTGTGTGACGATGGAATCGGCGCACCAGGAGCGGACCCGTTCCAGCAGGGCGTCCAAGTCGATGGGTTTGGAAAGGTAGTCTCGGCAGCCGACTTGGCGACACTTGTTGTCGTCGCCCACCATCGAGTTGGCTGTCATGGCCACGATCGGTGTCTTCAGTCCGGCGCTGCACAGTTGTTGCGTCGCGGAGTAACCGTCCAGGACGGGCATTTGCATGTCCATCAACACCAGATCGATCGAGTGGGATTTGGGGGTGCCGTTGGAGTCGAGAAAGAAATCGACGGCTTGTTGTCCGTCGGCGACGGATTGAACGCTGGCGCCGGCACTGGTCAGCAATCGGTGGATCAGGTCGCGATTGGTTTCGGCATCATCGACCACCAGCACACGGGCGCCGGTCAAATCGACGCGCTGCCACTGGGCTTCGTGACGACCGGTTGCCAGTTCGATCACTTCCGAATCGCTCAGCAGCCGGTCACCGGGTTGGGTGTCGGCGGCGATGTGAACGGTGAAGGTGCTGCCGACGCCGGGGATGCTTTCCACTTCCAGCCCGCCGCCGAGTGATTCGGCCAGTCGTTTGCTGATCGACAGTCCCAGACCGGTGCCGCCATACTTCCGCGTGGTGGAGGTGTCGGCTTGGGCGAACGGGTCAAAGATTCGTTCGAGTTGATCGGCGTCCATTCCGATACCGCTATCACGAATCGCGACCACAATCTGATTGGGTAGCCCGGTCGTTGCATCCGAGCGGGTGGATAGCCGGACGGTCACGCCGCCACGGTCGGTAAACTTGATCGCATTGCCGATCAGGTTGGTGACGATCTGTCGCAGCCGAGTCGGATCACTGGTGATCGTTTCGGGGATCTGCGATTCGGAATCGATGCCGAGTGTGATGTTCTTTTGCGCCGCCTTGCCTTGGAGCGACTTGATGACTTCGCCGATGACTTTTGCGGGCACACAGTGGATCTGTTCGACTTCGATTTTATCGGCTTCGATTTTCGACAGATCGAGAATGTCGTTGAGCAGATTCAGCAAGTGGCTTCCATTGCCGTGGATGGTTTCCAAGTGTTGACGCTGTTCTTCGGGATCGGTGACGATACCGCGGAGCATCAGTTCGGTGTATCCGAGGACGGCGGTGATCGGGGTGCGAATTTCGTGGCTCATTCGTGCCAGGAATTCGCTTTTGGCACGGTTGGCGTGCTCGGCAAGCTCTTTTGCCTCGCGGAGGTTCACCTGCGTGGCGCGCAGTCGGTCGGCGGTGCGTTCGATTTCTTCGTTCCGCAATTGCAGCGTTTCGGTGCGTTGTGCGACCTTGCGTTCGAGGGTTTGGTTGAGTTCTTGGAGTTGCGTGAAGCCGTCCGCTTTTTCGAACGCGGCCCCCGCGGCCGAGGACAGGTAGTTGGCGATCCGCAGTTCGTCGTCGCCGAACATTCCCATCATGTAGGAGTTGGCGATGTACAGGTACGAATGGATTTTTCCATGCACCAAGACCGGGCAACACAGAAACGTTCCGTAGTTGTGATGTGTGTCGTTGTGTCGGGAACGGACGTCGCACAGATCGCTCCGTTCGTATTCACAGATGATCGCGGATCCCTTTTTCTCGGTCTGTTTGACGATGTCGGGATCAAAAACCGTGTTGGGCGGAATCGTGGTCGCCTCGCCACCTGCGGTCGCCGGCTGGATCAACAGGACCCGATCGCCGCGGAGCAGTTTCGACGCCGCGGCGATGATCTCCTCGCGGATGACATCGATCTCGGTACCGACGGCGATGCGACGTCCGGCTTCCAGGAGAGAATCGAATCGATCGACCAAGGACAGCGATCCGCCGTCCTCGACCGCGCCGACGGAGGTCTTCAGTTGTTGCAGCGTTTCGGTCGCTTCACGCACCAGGGCTTCATCGACCGTCCAGCCGGTTTCTTTCGCCAATTGCGCGTGCAGCAGCGTCGTTTGGATTTGCTCCAACCGGGCGCCTTGTTGATTGGCGATCCGCATCGATTCGCGAAACTGGCGGAGGGCTCGGCGGGTTCGCCCCTTGAGAGCCGAGACGGCGGCGAGTTCGCGTAACGCGTGGGGCAGCTCGTTGGTGTAGCGTTTGGCCAGCCGGACGGCTTGCTTGCAGGCCGAATGGAGTTCACGCAGTTGCCGCCGCCGGATCGCATTGGTCTTGGCGGGTTCGGTCTCCAGCAGTCGCCGCAGCGCGGTGGCACGCCATGCGTAACAGGGGCTGACGTAGGCGTTGACGACCGCGGCGTCTTCGGCGATCTGGACCGCTTCGGTGAACGCCTTGACGGCTTCGGCGTACCCGTGTTGGTAATAGTGGTACACCCCGTAGGCGAGTTTGACTTCACAAATCCGCTGGGCGTCGTCGACATTGCGTTGGAGTTCGATTTGCAGCACATCCAGGGGGATGTTCCCCAGTGCCGCGCGGGCCCAGACTTCGACGATGTTGCCGGTGCCTTGGAAATCGCTGCGGCGAACCGCCGAGCGGTAATTGATGCGGGTCTGATCGAGTGCTTCACGCAAGTTGCCTTGTCGGTAAAGCGAGGCGGCGTATTGGTAGCGGGCGATGTGGACTTCCCAGTAGTCGCCGGTGCGTTCCAGGATGGCAACGGCCTGGCTGGCTTCGTGGATGCATTGCTCGTAGTTGCTGAACGAGTAATGCAAGATGCTCATGAAGTTGCGCGATTGCCCTTGTCCCCAGACGTCGTGCAGCTCTTTGCGGATCCGCAGGGAACGCATGGCATAATCGATGCCGCGTCGGTACCAACCCAACAAGGTCATCGCGGGGGCGTGTTCGCTGTAGGCGTGGGCCAGGCCGGCGGAGGGGAGATAACCCTCGCCGCGGTTCATGCCACGCAGATGCGCCCACAGCGTGTAATACTTGTCTCGCGTGTACCAGTAACCGCGGGCGATGTTGCTGTAGAGCCGCAAGCGGAGTTGTTCGGTGGCGTCGGGTGAACGCTTCCGCGAGCGGACCAGCCATGGTGCCGCGGTGTGCACGGCTTGGACGGCGATTTCCCGTAGCAGGTTGGTGAACAATTGAAGGCGGTTGCGGCAGACGGGTTGCCCCAAACGGGTCAACGCAGATTCGAAAAACTCCACCGCTTGGACTTTGTCACCGCGTTTGAACGCCAGTTCGCCCTGCCGCGTGGCGACGACCGCGTCGTCGATGTCCGTGGTGGCGGTCTTGGAGGCCGCGACCAACCACTGCTGGGCTTGGTCGTATTCTCCCTGCAACATCAGCACTTCGCTCATCATCGATTCGACTTGATGGCGTGTCGCCGAATCGGTGACGTGAAACGCGCGGGCGGCGATTTCGAGTTGTCGCCGCGCGCTGCCGAGGGAGAATTCTTGGCGTGCTTTGGAGGCGGCGTCTAAGGCATGCGGAAGTGCTTCGCGGTGCAGGCCCGCCGCGTCGAAGTGGTAGGCCAGGTCATAGATTCGGTGCGGTTGGGTTTTGGCGTAGTATTGCCCGATCTGCCCGTGCATGCGTTGTTTGACATCGGGCCTCAGGTGCGCGAGGACGGCTTCGCGAATCTTGTCGTGGGCGAAGGCGTAGCTGCCATCGGGTTTGCTCCAGAGCATGCGATGGCGACGGATATCAGCCAGCAGTTCGAAGCTTTCCGACAGATCGATTTGAGAGAGTTCGACGACGGCGTCGAGTGTGAACTCGCTGCCGATCACGGCGGCGGCATCCAGAAAATGCCTCGCTTTGGCCGGCAGGTTGTCCAGTCGCCCCGCCAGGACTTCACCGGCCTCGGCGGTGGTTTGAAAGTTCTCCAAACGCTCTCGGTCCAGCACCCAACCTTCTTTGTCGGAGACCAACACTGAGGATTCGACCATGCCACGCAGGATCGCGGCGGTCATAAACGGACTGCCTTCGGCGAATTCCTGAATCACTTTGATCGCTTCGTCGGGAAGCCTGCCGGCCATCGATTCGCTCAACCGACGAACGCTATCGGCATCAAGCGGTCCCAAGTTCAGCACGTGGTCCAGTTGTGCGGCTTCGCGGACACGAGCCGTTTGGCCTTCGTCGGCACGTGCCGAAAGCAACAGCAATTGGAAGGGAGCGGCGGAGCGTGCGACGCGTTGCAGAATCCGAATGGATTGGTCGTCCATCCACTGGCAATCATCCAACGAGATCATCACGGGGCAGTCGCCCGATCCCAGTTGGGTCAGCAGAGCGGCGAAGGCTGCCACGACACGGCCTTGGCCGAGTTCGTCCGGACCGGAGAGCGTGCCACCGGTCCATCCGAACACGCCCGCCAACGAAGGCATCGCCGTGATCACTTCTTCGCGGTAGTCCGACATCGTTTTTTCGAGACGCTGTCGAATGTCCGGATGGGAGACACAGTGATGCGCCACTTGGCTGACGACTTGCATCCACGGTGCGTTGGGTTCGGCGGCCGCTTGGTGGATCGATTCGCCTTGGAAGACGAGAAAACCGTGACGCGTGGCCAGGCGTGTGATTTCCTGGTTCAGCCGGCTCTTGCCCATCCCCGAAACGCAGGAAATCAAGGCTTGACGCCAACTTCCCGCGGCGACTTCGGTCAGGTTCTCTGTCAACGTTTGCAGTTGTGATTCACGGCCGACGAATGCGGGGTCGACCAGATCGGAACGGGCGTCCGATCGACCGATCACCACCGGCGTGGCCGAAGCGCCGTCTTGGATCATCTTCAGGATCGCCGACGCATCGGCAAACGCGGCGGCCGCCGATTGGTAGCGTTCACGCGGCTCTTTCTGTGTCAACCGCTCGATCATCGAGACCAGTTGCGGCGGCGTGTCGCTGGGGAATCGGTCGGCGTCCAGATCGGAAGTCGAGTGTTGCAGCAGGATGTCGCCGACGGTGGTCGCGTCGCACATCGGTTCGCCGGCGAGCGCCCAGTAGAGGATCAAACCCAGCGAGTAGAGGTCCGACGCCGGGCCGATATCATGGCGAATGATTCCCGCCAGTTCGGGCGAGGCGTAGCGCACCGTTTCGATCCCGATGGGACTGTCGCCGGCAGCCAAATTCGCACGCCACACCGGTCCGTAGCCGGAGAGGATGGCTTCGCCGGTTGGAGCCAGGATCACGTGCGACGGTCGCCAGTCTCGATGCACACAGCCCTGTTGGTGGATCGAAATCAGCGCCTGCAACAGGTCACACGCCAGCCGCAACGTCGATTTGGGTGACATCGCCGATTGCGCGACCAACCGAGATAAACTGATGCCATCTCGGTAGCGATAGACCAATCGAATGCGATCGTCGTCGATGTCATAGGAGACCATCGAATTGTAGCTGTCGCACTCGATTTCACTCAGCAGCCGGGCTTCGTTTTGAAATCGGATTCGCAGTCCTTCCTTGAACATCGCCGTCGGCAAATCGCGAATCACCAAGCGGCCTTCGCCCTGCAGGTCCTGCACAAGCCAGCAGTGCACTCCGGCCACATCCGGCAACTCTCTTAGAGTTCGGTAGCGGTAGTGCGTGGACTCGGCGGACTGCATGTGGATCGCTCAACGCGGCATCGGGACAGAATGATCTATCCAACAGTAGGTTTGCCCTACCTTGCCGAAGCGTCATCTTGGGTAAGGGTTTGCCCTCTCGGCTCGCATTAAAAGTGGTCGACGCATTGAACGTCTTTTTGAAACCTCCATAGTGGGTGCTCGATATTCGATTTCACACACCACATGGGGGCAACAATGGCTGTGATCGAAACTGATAAAGAGATCAGTTGGGAAAAGGACTATGCGGACCGTATCAATCCCGAACTGATGAACACTCTGCTGCACCGCGCGGTGCCGGTGCTGGCTTGGACCGGTTGGAAGGTCACCCGGGTCGGTCCCGGGTTTTGCGAATCGGTGCTGCCGCTGGCGATCGAGACCACCAATCAACACGGCACACACCAGGCCGCTTTGATTTCACTCTCTGCGGATTATACCGGTGGCATGGCGTTGACGACGCTGTTGACCGGCACACCGTTGACGGGCATCCACCGTGGGCGTCCGGACGAATCGGCGTCGTTATGGTTGGTCGGGATGGACGTCAAGTACGAAAACCCGAGCACCAGCCATTTGCGCGGCGTCAGCCGTGTCGATCCGAAAACCGCTCGGCGGATCCAGTCGCGCTACTTCTCCGGTCGCGTCGTGTTGGCGACCATCAACGTCGAGTTCTGGTCCGAAGACGGCGAGCGTGTCGCCACCGCGGTGATGCGTTACTTCGCCCAAGCGACCCAGCGATTGCTCGAACATCGCAGCGGTGGCGAGCGATCGACGATGACCAAGTTGAACTTGAAAACATCGGCGCGGATCATTGCGGGGTTGCGGGCGATGGACAGTCCGGCGGGGGCGAAGACGATTTCGGATTCCCAGGGACGGCAGCTTCGAATCGACGCCCCGCATGACAAGGTGGCTGCGGGAACGCACGGCTTGTTGCAAGCGAAACGATTGCAAAAGGTGTTGCCGCAACTGGGCGCGATGGTCGGGGCTCGCACCCGGCATTGTGACGAAGTGTTGCGATCGATCGCGGGTATCGAACAGCTCGTGATGCTCGGCGCGGGGTTGGATATGCGGCCGCTGCGCCGCGCGGCGGAGCTTTCCGGCGCGACGGTGTTTGAACTGGATCTGCCCGTCATGTTGGCCGAGCGACAACATGTCATCGAGCGGTTGGAGTCGCAACTCGGCGGTGCCGCGGCGGCGCCGGAGCGACACCAGATCGCCGTGGACTTCCTGCAAGACGATGTGGGCGAGTTGTTGCAGCGCCACTTTGCATTCTCCGAGACCGCGTTGACGTTGTTTGTTTATGAAGGCTGTTCGATGTACTTCGACGAGCAGCAGAACCGGCGTCTGTTGCAGTCGATCCGGCGGCGGATGAGACACCCCGACAGCGTGCTGTGGATGGACTGCGTCACGCCGGCGGTCATCAATGAAGGAACCTGTGACCCGAATATTCACGAGTTCGTCGATCGAATGGAATTGATCGGAGAGCGTTTCGTGTACGGGCCGGCGGACCCCGAAGCGTTTCTGCGCAGCTGCGGTCTTGTCGGTTGCAGCAACGACACGGCGCAGGATTATCTCGGCAGCGAGGATCCGACGCTCGGCGAGTACCGTTTCTTGACGGCCCGTCAGGATGTGTTGGATCTGAACTGACGCGACGCTTCAACGCGTGTTCGGTGCGGAGCGATAAGACGTTGACGAGGCCCACCGATGGCACGGGCGTGAGTGTTGGTGTGCAGGCTTTAGCCGCCTACGGTCGCTGCGTCGCAGCGACCGGGAATCGCCTAAAGGCTAAACACCAACGATTACGGAATCCCTTGAGGCTTCAGCCCAAGCCATTCGGACTTGACCCTTTTCCGCGGCCTGCATCTAAACGTAGGCCAGAGCCCTAGACCGGTCGGACGACGATCCGCGTGCCTTGTTTGGCGATCACTTTCACGCTCGTGCCGTTGTCTACGAAATCGCCTTCGGTGACGACATCGACGCTGTAATCGTCGACCATCATTTTTCCGCCCGGCCGCAGCGGGCTGGTGGCGGTTCCCACATCGCCCACTGAAACGCGTTGCCAGCCCGGCAGCAGGGCGGCGGCATCGGCGTCGGCGGGTTCACCCGGCCCCGCGTCGACTCCGACCATGGCCATCTGGGGTTTCAGCGTCAGCCGGCCCAGCCCGGGGATGTCCCCGATGTAATTGGCCAGGATCAGCATGGCGATCATGAAGCCGACGAACGCGCCCAGGACCGTGGCCAGGTCCCAGCCCAAACTGGCGAGTTCTTCCGTGCTGCCGGGGACGAGGAAGCGCCGCGAGGCCATCACCAGCGAGCCCAGCATCAATCCCAGTCCGCCCACTCCGGCGACGCCGAAACCGGGAATCACAAAGATTTCCATGCCGATGAAGATCAGACCCAGGACAAACAGGGTGACTTCCAACCAGCCGGCGGTCCCGCCCAGAAACCGGCTCCAGAAAAACAGTCCGAAACACAGCAGCGACGTCAGTCCGCCGATGCCGATGCCGGGGGCACCGAGTTCGATCACCAGCGCGACCATGCCGATGACCAATAATAGAAACGTCACGAAGCCCGAGTTGAGGATCATGATGGCGGTGTCGACGCCGGTCCGTTCCATCACCGGGATCGGGGTTTTGACGCCCAACACGTCGGCCAATTCGGATTCATTTTCGACCGTTTGGTCGGCCATGCCGAGCTCGACGGCGCGGGCACCATTGACGGTGAAGAACATCTCCTTGCCGGCTTCGCGGATCGGTTTTCCTTTTTCCCACTCGTCGGTGTTTTCCATCGACTCCCATTCTTTGTCGCTGATGTAACGCACGGTGCCGTCGGTTTTGTGAACGGCGCGAAAGACGACCATGTCCTTGTCGGTCATCTTTTCCGCCAGCGCCAGGGGGCGGCCGGTGGCGCGGGCGGTGTCGCGGACCTTCTGGGCCAGCACGCTGCGGCTCTTGGCTTCGGTGTATCGAAACGCCCCGTCGGCACCCATCACGATCTCACCGGCATCGCCCATGCGGGCCCCGGGCAGCATGATGATTTTGTCACAGGCCAGCGAGATCAGAGCGGCGCCGCTGATGGCGTCTTTTTGGATGAAGGCGACCGTCTCGACATCCTTGGCGTCCAAGATCATGTCCATCAATTCGAACGTCACGTAGACCAGCCCGCCGGGGCTGTGGATGTCCAGAATGATCACGTCGACGTCCGAATCGACCGCCTCGGCAAACTTGCGTTTGAGCAGCGCGCCGCTGAGCGGATTGATGTCTTCGTGCAGCGGAATGATCACCGCTGACCGCTCGGCCGGTTTGGCGACCTCGGCCGTCTCTGGATCGGCAGCCGGATCTTGGGCGGCAGAGGGGATCGGGGTGGGGACCGCACCGAGTACCAGGCCGATCGAGAGCAGCAGGGTCGAACATCGGACAGAGAAGGGGCTTGGGCGAACCATGGCAAAATTCAAACCATCGAGAGACAGAGGAAATCGAGGTTCTATTGTAGGCTCAAAACAGTCCGCCTAGTGGCACGACTTCGTCTGCGTCGGTCAGCCGGTGCGTTCAGGGGCTCGTTGTTCGAATCCGATCCCATCGGCGATCAGCCGTTTCGCGCCAGCGTACGGGCCTGTCGCACGACGAAAACGCAGC
>NZ_NTFY01000123.1 GCF_002289565.1 Rhodopirellula sp. SM50
CTTAAACACCGACTCCCCGGAATCATCCCCTACCTCGAAAATCCCTGAAAAAACCGGAGAAACCACTTGTCCAGAGCTCAGATGTCTCGCTGCGCTCGACCCTCCTGCCAGGAGGGTTGCTTCGTGAACCGCACGACCTCCACACGGGAGGTTTACCTCTCAGCTTGGTACGCCCCTCCGATCCAGCCCTGACCGGTTAGCGTTCGCGGAACAGTTCGCTGATCGATTGATCGTGGTGGATCCGTTTGATCGCTTCGGCCAACAGTGGTGCGACGGACAATTGGACCATCTTGGGCAACATCTTGTCGGCGGCGATCGGGATCGTGTCGGTGACGGTGATCGAATCGACGGGGGCTTCGCGGAGTCGTTCGATGGCCGGTCCGCAGAAGACGCCGTGGGTGCAGGCGATGTGGATTTCCGCGGCCCCGGCTTCGTGAACCAGTTTGGCGGCACCACAAATCGATCCGGCGGTGCTGATCATGTCGTCAAACATCAGCGCGATCTTGCCTTCGACGGGACCGCCGATGATCGTACTTTGCCGGACCTCCAACGCGTTGGTGCGCCGTTTGTCGACGATCGCCAGTTTTCCGCCCAGGCGTTTGCCGTGGCCGACGGCGCGTTTGATACTGCCTTCGTCGGGGCTGACCACGACGATCTTGTCATCGGTCAATCCGCGGTTGCTGAAGTGTTCATTGAGCACCGGTGCGGCATACAGGTGATCGACCGGGACGTCAAAGAAGCCTTGGATCTGGGCGGCGTGCAGATCCATCGTCAACACGCGATCGGCACCGGCGCGAGCGATGATGTTGGCGACCATCTTGGCCGTGATCGGCACGCGGCCTTCGTCTTTGCGGTCTTGTCGCGCATAGCCATAGTACGGGATCACCGCGGTGACCCGTTCGGCGCTGGCGCGCTTGCAGCAATCGATCATCACCAACAACTCGAACAAGTTGTCGTTGACCGGCGGGCACGTCGGTTGGACCAGAAACACATCGCGACCGCGGACGTCTTCGTCCAATTTGCAATAGTTTTCCCCGTCGGGAAACTTGCCCAGTGAGATCGCGGCCGGTTCGAGGTGCAGGTGGCGACAGATTTTCATCGCCAGATCGGGATTGGCCCTGCCGCTGAAGATTTTTAGTTCACGCATAACCCATCGTCCGCATCTGTTGGTCGACCAATCGAAGTTCGTCGGGATTGTTGATCGACAGTGATTCACACGGTTGCAGCGCCGGCAACGCCGCGACCGGGCGTCCGGATTCTCGCAACAAACGCGCACAATCGGTCAGATAGTATTCGCCCTGGGCGTTGTCGTTTTTTAACATCGCGAGCGCATCGAGCAGATCCGGGGTGCGAAATAGGTACGTGCTCATGTTGACTTCGTTGATCGCCAACTGTTCGGGGGTCGCGTCCTTGTGTTCGACGATGCCGATGAAGTCGCCGTTTTCGTTTCGCACGATGCGGCCGAGACCGGTCGGGTCGTCTTTTTTCAGCGTGCCCAGCAACAGCGCCGGTTGTGTTTCGTTGAAATGCGCCAACAGCGTTTTCAAGCTGTCCGATTGGATCAACGGAGAATCCCCCGCGACCACGATCGTGGGTCCGGTTTGGCCGGCCAAAAAGTCACCGCAACACTGCACGGCGTGACCGGTCCCGAGTTGTTCGGCCTGCAGTGCGAATTGAATGTTGCTCCCCTGCCGCGTCGCCAGCTCTCGCTTGACCGCTTCCGCCTCGTAGCCCACCACGACGATCTGGCGGTGGATGCCGGCGGCTTCCAAGGCATCGATGACGAAATGGATCATCGCTCGGCCGACGACCGGGCAGAGGACTTTGGGCAAATCGCTGTTCATGCGGGTCCCCTTGCCGGCGGCCAACACGACTGCGCAGGCACCGCTGGACGGGCCGGCCCCGCTGGACGGACTGGCCCCGGCGGAGGCCGGGGGGCTGGAGGGGGTTGAACGGGAAGGGGCGGGGGAATTCATCGGTCTGGGGATTGGGGGGACAAACGAAAACCAAAGGCTCAGAAGCGGCATGTTCGCTTTCGAGCACCGATCCAACAACCACCACCCCAGCGGTGAGAATCGACGAATGCCAAAATAGTGTCCCGACGCCCGGTTTTATCGGGGCGATCAATTCACGTCGGTCACCGCGCCGCTGGCTGACGCGCAATGTCACGTCCTTGGGCTCCAAAGGTGTTAGCGGAACGGCGCGAGCCGTCCGGTCGCGCTTCAAAAACACCGTGGAAGACCGGAGGGCTCGCGCCCTACCGCTAACAAAAACACCCCGCTTGGCGTCAAAGTAGATGGCATTGGGCTGACGCTTCCCGCCGGGGTGCCGGTCGTTGACGCGTCCCGCCGGGAAGATGATCCGCCCGGGTAAGGAAAAATCGCTCTGGAGTCTGACGGGGCACTTCTGAGACACTCTCGCGGGACGTCCGCTGCAGGCGGCGTCGCATTTCGCAAGTTTTCCCCGGTTCAATCTGATCCCGATGGTCACGTCAATCAAACGATTCATGCCACTCGGTGTTGGCGGGAAACTGGCTGTCGGCTGGAGATCGTCTCGGCAACGGGCGATCGATTTTGCCAGCTACGTCGTCATTCGGCTGGTCGTCGCGGTGATCCAGACCCTGCCGTTGGACTTGGGCGACGCGCTCTGTCGCATGTTGGCGATGCTGATCTGCCGTCTCGGGCCGCTCCGAAAACGCACGACGGCGACGAATCTGAAACAGGTCTTTCCCCACGCCAGCGAGCGTCAGCGGAAGGCGATCGAAGCGTCGATGTGGCACTCGCTGATGCTAATGGTCTGCGAAATCGCCTGGGCTCAACGGCGGCTGCACCTGACCAACTGGTCCCAATACGTTCGTTTTCGCAACAGCCGCGATATCTTGCGCAACTGTCTGTCCAAACGTCCGACCGTGATGGTGACCGGGCATTTCGGGAACTTCGAAATCGGCGGCTACACTGCGGGGTTGATGGGGTGTGAATCGACAACCATTGCCCGCCGTCTGGACAATCCCTTTCTCGACGACTGGGTCCACCGATTCCGCAGTGCCAAGGGGCAGAGGATGTTGGACAAGGACGGCTGCGCGATCCAGGTCGATCAGCATCTGGCCGACGGCGGCACGCTGGCGATCCTGGCCGATCAGCACGCCGGTCCCAAGGGATGTTGGACCAAGTTCCTGGGCGTTCCGGCGTCCTGCCACAAGGCACTGGCGTTGTTTTCGCTCGGCAGCGGCGCGCCCATGTTGGCCGGATCCACCCGGCGGATCGACGGCCAGCCGATGAAATTTGAAACCGCTTGCGTCGCCGTCGCCGATCCGGCGGACGATCCCCGGGGCGATTGCGAATCGGTCGAATCGTTGACCAAGTGGTACAACCGACAGCTGGCGATCAGCGTTTCCGAAGCGGTCGAGCAATACTGGTGGCTGCACCGACGTTGGCGTGAGCCGCCGCCACGGGTGGCCAAGAGACTTGCCAAGGCGGCTTGAGTTTGCTGTAGGTGACGCTGTGCGTCACTTCTCCGATGTGACGCACAGCGTCACCTACGGTCGCAGAGAAGTGACGCACAGCGTCACCTACGGTCGCAGAGACGTGACGCACAGTGTTACCTACGGTCGCTGCGCCTGATGTCAACGGTTGCCTGATGTCCTAGACTGACTGACCGTCTCGTGCTTCGTCCCATCCCCCGCATCCCCCTCGATCGGTGCCGAAATCCCGTTCCGCCAACTCAATCCGAATCCCCAACTCGATCCGAATTCGCGGCGCTCGGGTTCACAATCTGCAATCGGTGGACGTCGATATTCCCCGCGACGCGATCACGGTGATCACCGGGGTCTCGGGTAGCGGCAAGAGTTCGCTGGCCTTTGACACGTTGTTCGCCGAGGGGCAGCGTCAATACATCGACAGCCTGTCGGCTTATGCCCGGCAATTCTTGGATTCGATGCCGCGACCGGATGTGGATCTGATCGACGGTTTGGCGCCGACGATGGCGATCGATCAAAAGCCCGGCTCGACGAGCGCCCGCAGCACCGTAGCCACCGTCACCGAGATCTACGATTACTTGCGTTTGCTGTTTGCTCGCGTGGGGCTACCGCATTGCGGCAGCTGTGGTGCGGCGATCGCCCGACAGTCTGCCGACGTCATCCGCGATTCGTTGTTGTCTCGTCCCGAGGGCAGCAAGCTGGTGTTGATGGCGCCGATGGTGCGAGGCCGCAAGGGGGCTCATCGGGACGTGTTCGAATCGATCCAGGTCGCCGGTTTGGTCCGCGTCCGCGTCGACGGCGAAATGTATCTGTTGGACGACGTGCCCGAATTGGCGGTGCGTAAAAATCATACCATCGAAGCCGTCGTGGACCGCTTGGTGGTACGCGAGGGCGTCGAATCTCGGCTGGCCGATTCGCTCTCGTTGGCGTTGCGTCTGGGCAAGGGGTTGGTGACCGCTGCGGTTGAAGACGAACGCGGATACTGGATCGATTCGATCTACAACACCGCGATGGCGTGTATCGAGTGTGGTGCCAGTGTCGAAGAGATCGAACCGCGGACGTTTTCCTTCAACAGCCCCTACGGCGCCTGTCCGACCTGCGACGGGTTGGGGCGAGTCGATTCGGGACGAGTCGATTCGGGGGATTCGAAAACGATTTGCCCGACCTGCGACGGTGGGCGGCTGCGCAGCGAAGCGATGGGCGTGACGATCGATGGCGTTTCGATCACCGAACTGACGGCGATGAATCTGACGGACGCGACGGCCTGGATCGGCGCCCTCGGTCCCTCCCTCTCGCCACTGCATCGCGCCGTGGCCAAACCGATTCAATCCGAAGTCACCAAGCGACTGGAGTTTTTGGACGAAGTCGGTGTCTCGTATTTGACGCTCGACCGCAGTGCCGAAACGCTCTCCGGTGGCGAGTTGCAACGCGTGCGACTGGCGACCAGCATCGGCAGCGGCCTGGTCGGCGTGTGTTACATCCTGGATGAACCCTCGATCGGATTGCATCCGGCCGATCACGATCGCTTGATCCGCTGTCTGCGGCGGTTGCAACAAAACGGCAACACCGTGGTGGTCGTCGAACACGATGAAGCGACGATGCGTGCGGCCGATCGTGTGATCGATGTCGGTCCCGGTGCGGGAGCCCAGGGCGGCAAGATTGTTGCGTCCGGAACCCCCAAACGAATCCAGGCCAACAAGCGGAGTTTGACCGGCCGCTACTTGTCGGGCGTCGACGCGGTCCCGGTTCCGGAGACGCGTCGCGTGGCCGATCGTTTTCTGAGCCTGACCGACGTCAACACGCACAACCTGAAAAACATCACGGCGCGATTCCCCCTGGGATGTCTGATCGGAATCAGTGGCGTTTCCGGCAGCGGAAAGAGTTCGCTGGTCGTCGACACGCTGCTGCCCGCGGTCGAGTATCAACTGGCCCATGGGAAACGATTGCCCACCACGGCAGGCAGCGTGGCGCAGTTCGGCAAACTGACCGGGGCGGCGGAGTTGGACAAATTGGTGCCCATCGATCAGGCTCCGATCGGGCGCAGCCCACGCTCTTGTCCGGCCACCTACAGCGGCGTGTTGGATGAGATTCGCAAGGTCTTCGCGGCGACGCGGGAGGCCAAGACACGCGGGTTCACGACCAGCCGATTCAGCTTCAATTCGGCCGCCGGACGCTGCGAACTCTGCAAGGGCCACGGCGTCGAACGGATCTCGATGAATTTTCTGAGCGACCTGTTCGTGACCTGTCCGCGCTGCGGCGGAAAACGTTTCAATCGCCAGACGTTGCAAGTGCGATTCAAAGGCGCCAACGTGGCGGATGTGCTGGCGATGACGATCGACCAGGCCGCCGCGTTTTTTGAAAACATGCCCTCGGCCCATCGCTTGCTCACATCACTGCAAGCCGTCGGACTCGGTTACATGCACTTGGGGCAAAGCAGCACGACGCTCAGTGGCGGCGAGGCCCAACGCATCAAACTGGGAACCGAATTGGCCCGCACCTCGACCGGAAAGACGCTGTACGTGCTCGACGAGCCGACGACGGGATTGCATTTCGACGACGTCAAACGCCTGGTCGGAGTGCTCCAGCGGTTGGTCGATTCGGGCAACACGGTCGTGGTGATCGAGCACGACTTCGACCTGCTGGCCTGCTGTGACTGGATCCTCGACCTGGGGCCCGGCGGCGGCATCCATGGCGGACGGTTGATGGCCGAGGGGACGCCGGAGCAAGTCGCAGAGCAAAGCGACAACGCGACGGCGAGGTTTTTGGCCAAGAAACTACGGTAATCGGGGACGCGGTGGGGAACGCGACAAGTCACCCTCCCTGGCAGGGAGGGTCGAGCGCAGCGAGGGGAGGGGCGAGCGATCGTCGCTGAGCGGTTTCCAGCCACATAGACCCTCCCCGCGTCGTCGTAAACTCCTCCGCGACCCTCCCAGAGGGAGGGTGACTTCGACTCTTGATCCGCATGCCCCTCGCCTCGACGAGGCGATGCCGACGTCCCTTTCATCGCCCCAAATTCCTCGTCGGTGATTGCGGCGGGAAAGTGGCTACAATACAGTCCTTCCAGGTTCTGTCCGGCTCCGCCGGCGCGTCCTCTTCACGTCTTTTTCAAGTGATCTCTAATGAGAAGCTTCCTGTTGGCAGCCGGTTTGGTCTGCTTGTCGATGGTCGTCCTGACGGGTTGTGGTGGTCATGAAGGTGGGGTGGTCGATGTCCCCTTGAACGAGAACCCCTACCAGATCAGCGAGCAAGAGCAGCGGGCGATGAACGCCAAGATCGATGAGACATCGGGATTGTCCGAAGAAGAGATTGAAGAGCTCGAGAAAGCGAAGCAGGAAGCGTTGGAGCAAGAAGCCGCTGCGGCGGCCGCCCCGCCTGCTGAATGAACGCGGCTGCTGAATGAACGCGCCTGTCCACCACTTTTTTAGAAACGAGGAGCCGTCGATGTCGAGGCGAAACACTGCCGGGTTTACGCTGGTGGAATTATTGGTCGTGATCGCGATCATCGGAATTTTGGTGGGCCTGTTGTTGCCGGCCGTCCAGGCGGCCCGCGAAGCGGCGCGGCGGATGAGTTGCAGCAACAACTTCAAACAAATCGGGTTGGCGCTGCACAATTACCACTCCGCCTACAAACGGCTGCCGATGCACGGTGGCGGCACGGGGATCGATTACCAGGCCGGCAACACGTTGGCGTTCTATTCTCCCCGCACGAACCAAAAGAGCCTCAGTTTTCTGGTCGGGCTGACTCCGTTCATGGAGCAGCAAGCGTTGTGGAGTCAGATTTCCAATCGACTGGCCACCGACCCGCTGGGAAACCGGATCAATCCGCCCTGGCAACCGATGGGGCCAAAGCCCCAGGGGGGCCAATACGGTTACCGGCCCTGGGTGACCGAAATCCCCACGCTGCGTTGCCCCAGCGACCCCGGTACGGGCTTGCCGGCCCTGGGACGCACCAACTATGCGGCTTGCATCGGGGACAGCGCGATGTCGTCGCGGATCGGCTTGACCAACTTCTTGCACGGCGATTACCAACCCCCGTCGGTGATTCAGGCCAGCGCGGTGGCGCGCTGGCAACGTGGGATTTTCGTCACCCGCAAATTCACACGGTTCCGCGATATCCTGGACGGGCTTTCCAACACGATCTGCTGTGGCGAAATCATGACCGACCTGCTGGACCGTGACACGCGTTCGCACGGGTTGTTCGATGTCAGCAACGTCGATGGGCTGCAGGTCACGATGAGCGCCGACGGCGGGACGATGGCCTGCCAGGATTCCGGAGTCCTGATCGATCCGGAACGTCCTTCGTTTTGGGTGCCGACCGCGTTCCCCGCACACAACCCCAAGAACGACGACGGCTCGGCGTATTTCGTGGCGGTCGAATTGGGCACGCGTCGCGGATTCAGTTGGGCCAACTTCGGGCACATCCATTCCAGTGTCACCACCAATCGCCCCCCCAACACCGAATTGTGTCTGCACGGTGCCCACGAATTGACCGAAGGCAACTGGTCGATCAGCAGCCGGCACCAAGGCGGCGCCCACATCTTGATGGGGGACGGGGCGGTCGTCTTCATCTCCGACTCGATCGGGTCGGGCGATTCCCGCGCCGGACAAAACGATGGCATTCGTCCCGGCGACGCCAGCCCGTACGGCATCATCGGGGCACTCGGCACACGTGCCAGTCGTGAAATCATCGACGAGGCCCTGAACCAGTAACGCCCGCCTCTCAGCACGTGGCGTCAGCCAGTGGCGCGCGTGCCTCTCAGCACGTGGCGTCACGGCCTGTTGATTGAATCAGCCGTTTGGCGCGAGCCTACGGGCCCTGCTGCGTTTTCTTCTTGCTACAGGCCCGTACGCTTGCGCGAAACGGCTGATCTCACGATTGATCGGATTAAATCAACCGTCCGAGCGCCAGCGGCGCGGGGGTGGCGAAATCAACACGCGCCGGTCGCTGACGCGTCCCGCTGGGATCGGGCGGTTATCGGTCGGATTCCCACGGCAACGGCGGCGGTGAGGGACAGACCACCAGATGTTCCTTGGCTTCGTCCGGGATCGGCAACGCCTTGTGCTGATTCAAATCCACGAACACCCAGCGGGTTTCCACTTTGGCCAACACGGTGCGGTCGGCCGGGCGGACGATCACGTACTTTCGCCGCGAGGCAAAACGCTGCAGATCGTGAACCCAGGTCCGGACGATGATCTCGTCTCCAGCCAACGCCGCGCCGCGATACTGAATGGAATGTTCTCGCACCACCCATCCGAGCCCGCGTGCCAGGGCCGCTTTGGCATCCCACCCGATCGACTCGGTATGCCGGCCGGCGGCCCAGAGAGTCCATTGGAGATAGCGTAAATTGTGAACGTGTTGCTGCGCGTCGATTTCGTCCGCTGCGACCGTGTGGGCGAGGTCGAAATGCGCGTCTGTCGCCGTCGCGGCGTGATCTTCGATTGATTGTGTCAAGCTTTCTGCCTATGTTCGGTCGGTTGACGACTTTTCACCTTTCCGGAAGCGTATAATCAAGTCCAGTCTAGACGCACACGCAGAACCAGATCAGTTAGGAATCCGTTCGATGATGTCAAACACGAGAGTTGCGGTTGGAGTGGTCGAGCAGCCCCAGCGCCAGACACAGAAAACCCTCTGGATCTGCTTTTGGGTCCTGGCCGCATTGGCCAGCTTCTGCCTCAATGTCTCCGCAGCACCGCATCCCCAAGAGGGTTCTGCGGCGTCCGCTGACAAGGTTGATACCAAAGACAAGCCACAGAAGGAAGAACTTGTCGCCACCTTTGCCGGCGGATGCTTCTGGTGCACCGAAGCGGTGTTCGAACGGATGGTCGGCGTTAACGACGTGATCAGCGGCTACATCGGCGGCACCGTTCCCAACCCGACCTACGAGCAAGTGTGCGGCAAGAAAACGGGACACGCTGAAGCGGTCGAGATCTACTACGACCCCTCTCAAGTCACGTTCGAAGAATTGTTGGAAGTGTTCTTCAAGACGCACGATCCGACGACGCTCAATCGGCAGGGTGCCGACGAAGGGCCGCAGTACCGCAGCAGCGTGTTCTTTCACAACGAACAGCAAAAGGATGCGACGCAAGCGTATATCAAGAAACTGAATGAATCGGGCGAATTTGATCGCGAGATCGTCACCCTGCTCGAAAAGGCCACGACGTTCTATCCGGCCGAAGAAGTTCACCAAGACTTCTATCGAAAGAACCCGAATTACGGCTATTGCCAAGCCGTCGTCCGAGACAAGGTGCGGAAGTTCAATCGGAACTTCGGCGACAAAATCAAAAAGTAACCAACGGGCCAAGATCGTTTCACGAAACGCCCAAGGCGGATCGGTCCCATGCATCGACTCGGTATTCTGGTCACCACCGCGCTGCTCGTATTTGGGATCGACCAGTTCGCGTCGGCCCAGTCGACGATCCAGTTGCCGTCGTTCTCGCGATTCACGTATTCCGGCAGCGTGCTCGTGCCGACCGGTGGTTCCAGCTCCTTGGGCGGCATCTCGCGGTCGGCGAGCGGGCGATCGTCGCGTCGTGGCGGCGGGCGCGGCATCGGAGCGGGAGTGGGTCACGCCGGGGCCAGTGCCCATGTCACGATCATTGATCACGACGCGATCGATCGCCAGATTCGTGGATTGCCGCCCAAGTCCGGCGGCACGTCGCGTTCTGCTGTTCATTCGGCCAAGACAGGTGCTACGAAAGCGGATCCCGATGCTGAGGGCAAAGCGCTGGTCCGTTTCGCGCGGAAGCAGTTTCTCGCCGGCAACCGCACGTCCGCGTTTGACGCCTACCGCCTAGCGATCGAAACACTCTCACCCAGGCTCTCGGGCTTGGCGGCGGCTGAATTCCGTCGCGTCTTCCCGGCCGAGAAGCGTCCCGTCACCATCCAGCCCGGCCGATTTGTTGCCGATGGTCGCTAGTGCTTCGTCAACTCTTAAACTTGGGGTGCCGAAAACGCAAGCTGGAAGCTTACGCCACTCTGCCAACGCAGGTCCGTTTGAGATTAAACTACGCGGCTACCCTACCTAGCTTTCCAAAGATCGACATGACCAACCGACGTTCATTTATCTGGGCCGCCACCGCCGCCACGGCTTCGGCTGCAACGTTTCCCAGCCTGCCCACACGACTCGCCGCTGCAGAACCGAGCACCCCCGACCTGCCCGTCCGTTTTTCGCTCAACACCAGCACGATTCGCGGTCAAAACCTGAGCATCGAAAAACAGATTGATGTCGCTGCCGCGGCCGGTTACGACGGGATCGAACCTTGGATGCGTGACATCGAAACCTACCTTGCCGAAGGCGGCAAGCTCGGTGACCTGCGCAAACGCATCGAGGACGCCGGGCTGTTTGTCGCCAGCGCGATCGGATTTGCCAATTGGATTTCTGACGATGACGAACAACGGCGGGCGGGACTGGAAGCGGCCCGTCACGATATGGAATTGGTCGCGGGACTGGGCGGCAAACTGATCGCGGCGCCGCCGATCGGGGCCCATCGAGGCGGCAGCGTCTCGCCGCCGTTGGAGCTGGTTGCCGAGCGTTATCGTGCGCTGTGCGAAATCGGAGCCTCGGTGGGCGTTCAACCGCAATTGGAATTGTGGGGATTTTCGCCCACGCTCAGCAAACTCGGTGAATTGGCCTACGTGGCCACTGCGGCAGCCCATCCCGCCGCCTGCGTCTTGCCGGACTTCTATCACATCTACAAGGGCGGCAACGACTTTGCCGGCCTGTCCATGATCGAAGCCTCCAAAATGCTGTGCTTTCACATCAACGATTACCCGGCGGATCCGCCGCAGGACAAGATCGCCGACAAGGATCGCGTGTTTCCCGGCGACGGGGTTTGCCCATTGCCCACGATCATTCGCGGATTGATCGACAACGGATTCAGGGGAACCTTTTCACTGGAATTGTTCAATCCCGAGTACTGGAAACGCGACGCGCTGGCTGTTGCGAGCGAAGGCTTGGAAAAATCGAAAGCCGTCGTCCAGCAAGCCCTGTCTCTGTCGGTCGGATGAGCGAACAAGCCCCAGCAACGTCGCCGCGACGCGTGCCGGTTCAGTTTTCACTGACCTGGTTGTTGACGGTGCTGTTGCTGGTCGCGCTCGCGTCGGCTTACGGGGTGACGGCGGCCCGGTTGCGAACGGCCGAAGCCGAATTGATGCGGCTGCGTGAGGAAACGGGCTATCTGCCGCCCACTGCTGAGGACGAAGTCGCCGCGGTGCGACTCAACAGTGACCAGCCGATGACCTATCGGCTGCGGGTCCGCGTGCCCGCCGCACCGCGGTATCGGATCGCGTACAGTTCACTCTGGCCGGAATCCGCAGCCGCACCCGACTGGTTTGGCGCGGTCGCGGTGCCGCCCGGAGAGTCAGTCGTGACGGTGCGAATTCTGAAAGATCCCCGCGATGATCGCTGGAAAATCACGACACTTCGTCGCGGTGCCGATGGGACCCGCCGGATGGCAACCGTGTTGCCGGAAAAGCACGTCGACATCTTTTGCGGTTCACACGATTGGCTCGGCACCGGCGTGACCCACCACTGCTCGACCCGACCGATCGGCCAGTCGTTGCGACTGTTGGATGAACGGGTCTTGGTTGGCGAGGGGGCGATGATGCTGTACGGTGACGGGCCGCCGAGCGGTGAAATGGTGGGCGTGTTCGCCGAACTGCAGCCCGACATCGGCGCCATCTAGTGGGATAGGCTTCCAGCCTGTCATCCCTGGTGGGATAGGCTTCCAGCCTGTCATCCCTGGTGGGATAGGCTTCCAGCCTGTCATCGTTCAAATTATCCCCGCAAGACGCTTCCGATTCATCTTTCCCCCATTGCTGCCGCCGTTCCATGCCGCGTGATTTTCTAAAAGGTGCCAAAGACGAGTACGATGTCGTGGTGATCGGCAGCGGGTTGGCCGGGCTGACCAGTGCCAACATTCTCGGTCGTGCCGGCCATCGTGTGCTGTTGTTGGAACAACACTACAAACTCGGCGGTCTGGCGACTTGGTTTCTGCGGCCGGGAAGCCACACCTTCGACATCTCCTTGCACGGGTTTCCCCACGGGATGATCAAATCCTGTCGCCGTTATTGGAGCCGTGACATCTCCGATCGAATCGTCCAACTCAAAAACATTCGCTTTGACAACCCCCAGTTCTCGCTCACCACGACGTTCGATCGCGAAGATTTTTCGCGGTTGTTGGTCGAGCGGTTCGGTCAAGATCCCGAGACGGTCAAGTCATTCTTTGACACCGCGCGGGGCATGAATTTCTATGACGACCAAACCACCACGACCGGAGAACTCTTCGAACGGTTCTTTCCCGGACGCAACGACATCGTTCGTCTGTTGATGGAACCGATCACCTACGCCAACGGGTCCACTCTGGAAGACCCCGCGATCACGTACGGAATCGTCTTCAGCAACTTCATGAGCAAGGGCGTTTATATCTATGAAGGAGGAACCGACGACCTGATCAAACGGATGAAAAAGGAATTGGACTCCAACGGGGTCGACATCCGCATCAATTGTCCGGTCGATCAGATCGTTACCAAAGCCGGTCGGGTCAGTGCGGTCCGGGTCGGCGATCGAACCATTCGCTGTCGTGCCGTCGTCAGCAACGCGAACTTGCGGACCACGATTCTGAAGATGATCGGCGAAGAAAAGTTGGATGCCGACTACGTCCAACGGACCAACGCCGTCCGGCTGAACAACAGCAGCACACAAGTCTACATGGCGCTCAAAGAAGGCGAAACGATCGACGAAAGCAGTGGTGATTTGTTCTTCACCAGCACGGCGGAGACGTTCAATACCGAGTCCTTGCTGAGCCGAGACATCACCAGTCGGACGTTCAGCTTCTACTATCCCCGGACGCGGCCCTGGAAAACGAAAGAACGTTACGCGATCGTCAGCAGCACCAACGCCAACTGGTCGGACTGGAACGATCTGAATGAAGAGGACTACGAAGCGAGCAAGCAAGATCTGGTGGAGACCACGATCGATGCATTGGAGCGTTACATCCCCGGGGTGCGTGACAAGATCGATCATGCCGAAGCCGCCACGCCGCGTACCTTCCAGCACTACACCCTCCACGAACGGGGCGCCAGCTTCGGCACCAAATTCGAAGGCCTAGGGGTCAGCCGAGACCTGCCCCACCAAGTCGGAGGCATGTACCACGCCGGAAGCGTCGGGATCATCATGAGCGGTTGGCTCGGGGCGATCAATTACGGCGTCATCGTCAGCAACGAAGTCGATCAGTTGCTGACCAGCGAATCCTCGCCGGTGTGAGCCCGGCCCCGCCCTACGCCGTGAACGATTGATTTCCTGTGTTTGATGAGGTTTTAGCGGCAGGGCGCAAGCCCTCCGGCTTGCGCATCTTTGCCAACACACCGGAGGGCTCGCGCCCTACCGCTAAAAAGCAGTTGGCATTGGGCAAGAGTGTTGGTGTGCAGGCTTTAGCCCAATACCGCTAAGTTAAGCGTGGTTCCTCAGGTCGGTGCCCGTAGGCTCGCGCCAAACGGCTGATATCGTTTGACATCAGCCGGTTCGCGCCAGCGTCCGGGCCTCCCCGTCGAGCTTAACTTAGCGGTATTGGGCTTTAGCCCAATACCGCT
>NZ_NTFY01000124.1 GCF_002289565.1 Rhodopirellula sp. SM50
CGGGTACTCGGGGCTGTCTTCAGGCTGGCGCTTCCAGCGTTGCACTGCAACCCGCCGGTTTGACTCCCCGATCCAATCAGACGGATGACCGCCGCATGACGTTAACCGCTAGACGGTCCACTAACGCACTGTCACGCACAGCGTGACCTACCGCACTTTCACGCACAGCGTGACCTACCGCACTTTCACGCACAGCGTGACCTACCGCGCCTCACGTCCCGCGGCGGTTTCCGAACCAGCGGATTTGCATGCGATCGCAATACCGGTAGCCGGCTGATTCAGCGAGCGGGCGGAGCCAACGCTGGGCGGCGTCCATCTGGGCGTTCGTGACGCCTTGCGGCATGATGAAGACGTCATCGTTGTCCACGTCCAGCGCTCGGGAAACGTCTTGAACTTCGTCGAATTGCGCCGCGTCGCCGACCACGAATTTCAACTGAAACGCGATCGCGGCGTCGATCAGGTTGCGCATCGTGTCCAGCGGCATGCGGCGCTGTTCGTGCAGACGACTCCAGCGCGGATGCTGCTGCGGGTCGGGCGTGCTGTCGGCCAGTTTCGGGCTGAGCGAAAGCAGATCACAGGGGATCGGTTTGTCGATCGTCCCGGCGGTTTCGATCGTCAAATGAAACCCGGCCTCCATCAGCGAGTGGGACAATTCCGTCGCCGCGGCGGGCAACAGGGGCTCGCCGCCGGTCAGCACGACATGCTCGGCGCCAGTTTGCCGAGCGGCATTGACCAGCGATTCGATCGTCTGGCGGTCGCCCGACGGTTCCCAGGACGCGTAGGGGGTGTCACAAAACCAACAGCGCAGATTGCAGCCACTGGTACGGATGAAAAAGCTTTCCGTTCCCGTCAGTCGGCCTTCGCCTTGTCGGCTGAGAAAGGTTTCACTGACCAGCAATTGGGCGTGACCCGGTCCCCTGGTGGATTCGGCCGGTGCGTGCGAAAATTGTGATTTACCCAAGGGAGAAAACAGCGTTGAGTGATTCAGAGAACTTTAGCGACATCCTGGAAGTGTTCGACAATCCCAACACGTCGCGCAACTTTACCATCGTGCACCATTGCCCCGAGTTCACTTCGGTGTGCCCCAAGACCGGTCAACCGGACTACGGGAAGATCATTTTCACCTACGTCCCAGACAAATTGTGTGTGGAACTGAAGAGCTTGAAAATGTATCTGCAGCGATTTCGGAACGAAGGCATGTTCTACGAGGCCGTGACGAACCGCATCATGGATGACTTTCTCGCCGTTGTACAGCCAAAAAGTGCGACGGTGGAGAGCCAGTGGACGCCCCGCGGCGGCCTCCACAGCAATATCATTGTCCAGTATCCAATGGCCCAGGCCTAAGAGAGTGCCAACGCATGAGCGTGATCCGACGCCGGCCCTCGGCCAATGCCGCTTAGTTTGACGCCAAAC
The DNA here is from genome assembly GCF_002289565.1 of Rhodopirellula sp. SM50. Taxonomy (GTDB): domain Bacteria; phylum Planctomycetota; class Planctomycetia; order Pirellulales; family Pirellulaceae; genus Stieleria. The sequence goes on from NZ_NTFY01000124.1 coordinate 1,414, forward strand.
GCGGTGTTTTGTTAGCGGTAGGGCGCGAGCCCTCCGGACTTTCACGCCGAAACCGGACGGCTCGCGCCGTTCCGCTATCACCTTCTAACGCCTTCAGACCCAAAGTAAGTGGCATTTGACGCCCGCCCCCCGACAATTTCCTTCCAACCCCAGCTTGCAATTAGATGACTGACAGAATTCCCGTCCTTTTGAGTGGCTTCGCGGACGAAGCTGCCAACGAAAAACTTGCCGTCCAGCAATATTCGGCGTTCGCCGCGTTGGGGTTGCGATACTACTCCATCCGGTTCGTTGACGCCGGCGAAGGCATCAAGAATGTGATGTTGTTGGGCGATGCCGAGATCAATCATCTGGTCAAGATGCAGTCCGATTATGGACTGAAGGTCAGCAGCATCGGCTCTCCGATCGGCAAGGTCAAACTGTTGGACGTCGATGACGGGACCGCAAACAAGTTCATCCCGTTCGACAAGTACTTGGCCGAAGACGTTCAAACGGCCTGCGATCGCGCCGAAGCTTTCGGTGCCAAACTGATTCGCGGGTTTGCGTTCTATCATCCCAAAGGCACGGCGCCGGAGGATCATCTCGACCAGGTCGCCGATCAGCTCGGGCAGATCGCCGAAGCCTGCGACAAACGCGGGCTGACGTTCGGATTGGAAGTCGAAGCCAATTTGGTCGGGCAAACCGGGACGCTACTGCAGGCCATCGCGGCGAAAGTCAACCATCCGGCGATGCTGACGATCTTTGACGGTGCCAATATCGTCACACAGGGTTTCACCGCCGATGAGACCTTCGCCCAGTACGTTGCGATGAAGGACAGCATGGGGTGGATGCACATCAAAGACTACCACGATCCTTCGCCCACCGGCCGCGTCCAACACGTCGACGAGGCCAGCTTGGACAACTTCGTGCCCGCCGATCGCGGCGATTGTGGTCACGAAGCGATCTTACGCGATTTCAAAGACTTCTTGCCCGAGCTGCACCAGCGGGCGACCCGGCGCGGCGCCGACGGCGTGTTCCTGGATCTGGAACCGCACGTCAAAGGCGGTGGTCAGTTCGGCGGATTCAGTGGTCCCGACGGGTTCGGCGTCGCCTTGCGCGGCCTCTGTCGGGTGCTCGATTACGTCGAGGTCCCGTACGATTTGCGTGGGTTCGCCGACATCAAGGGTTGATTCCGAACGGTTCAGTCGGGCTGGTGAATCGGATTCCAGTCGCGGGTGGGAGCGGCATGCGGCAACGTCGCCACCCGCGGCACCGTGTTCCGCGATGTTGACGGGGCCGATCGCAAGCCGGTCCCGAGGAACGGGTTGGAGCGGATCGGCGGTGCCATGACTTCCGGTGTCTCGATTTCCGGTGTCTCGGCCGTCGGTGCCTCGACTTCCGGCGCGTCCGCCGCACGTGGGGATTCCATCTGGATCGAAGGCAGTTGCACTGGCAGCTCCGCTTCAGGCAGTTCCGTTCCCGGCGCCACGGGGGCACTCGTGCCCGAATTCTCCAATCCCAGGTCATCGTCGCCACGGAAGTAGGCCGACGGAGGCAGTTGTTGTTCGATCGTTTGATCGTTCAACAAATCGGGTTCCACGTCGAGTGGATCACCGCCAAACTGATCCCCGGCGTCCGCGGGATCCGCGTCGGTCGAGGCGAACGGCAGCTGGTCGGGACCCGAAAAATCAAGCAAAGGTTGTTCCACCTGCGGCGGGGTGACGGTGACCGGCATCGATTGATCGCTCGGCGAGGCGGCACCATTCGGTTCGGCGACATGCGGCTGAGGCGTCTTTAATGGTCCGGTATCGCTCGGTCCGTCAGCGCTCGGTCCGTCAGCGCTCGGTACGTCTTGCTCGACCATCCACTCTTGGGGCAGCTTCAGCGGCTCATCGGACTCCGCCGCCGATGGTCCTGCATCGGCTGATCCGGTGTCGGCTGATCCGGTGTCGGCTGATCCGGTGTCGGCTGATCCGGTGTCGGCTGATCCGGTGTCGGCTGATCCGGTGTCGGCTGATCCGGTGTCGGCTGATCCGGTGTCGGTGAAATCGTGCGAGTCCAGGGCGGTATCGCAGCCTGCATCGTCGCACGACGCGGGGCGATTACCGGCCGGCAAAACTGACGCGTCGCAACCTTCGTCGTCGCAGGGTGCGACGCCGCTCGGGTAGACGACGGGACCCGAAACGGCCGGCAGACTCGGCAGCCCGGTCAGCAGGTGGGGCAGGCCGCTGTGAACACGGGACAGCCCGGTGCCCGGCGGATAGATTTGGCCGCAGCCGTCGCGACAGCTGGCGTGACCGAATTGATCGGGATAGCCGTGCGGCGGCAAATCGGCCCCGGGCCGAAATCCGCCGTCGCGACAGACGTGGTATCCATCGCCCCAACCGACGCCGAGTAATCGCCCCAACCGCTGCATCGTTGCGGGATGATCGGCGTGGGCGTCGGGCAGCGCCTGGTTGGCCGCGGCCAGGCTCAGCGCGGCCAGCGTCAGAGCCGCGGCGGTTGCCAGACGCTTTCGTCTGGTCGCTCGAGGCGGACGGGGCGGATCGAGAGGCGTGGGTCGCTGTTGATTTGATTTGCCTGGCATGAGCCGACTCGTCATCCGTGACAGGGTCGCGAAGTGAAAATCGGGCGACGAAGCGACGCCGATCCCGTTTTCGGAAATGCAGTTCACAGGACGATTAATCGGCAAATTCCTCGCGATTCCTGGTCGTCGAGCGAGCGGGAGCGTCCAAATTGCGGTGGACCGGATCCGTCTGACTCGGTTGTCGGGGCTGCGTTGAGTTTTCCGGCGACGAAGTTTTCGATGGCCCTTATCCCTCACGTGGAATTGTGCCCGTTTCGGCGCGGTGCCGCCCAACGCGAGCTAGCGTTGGAAAGCTCGTACCCAAAACCACACTTCCGTACGCCAGTCGCACCGTCCGCCAGCCGGAATTTTACTTATGTCGCAACGCAACCGATTTCTGATCGATCCCCCGGTCCAGTGGTCCATTATCCGCCGCATGTCGATGCATTGGTCGCTGACCATCCTGGCATTGCTGGCGATCGGCATTGGCGTCCAGCTGATTTACGCGCCCGGCAACCAGACGTTCGGACAGATGATCGCCCGGTCCTTCGGTGCTCAGGCACCGCTGTTGTGCGTCATGTTGATGTTGTATCCGGTGTATGTCTGGGACATCGTCAAACTCAGCCATCGTTTCGCCGGCCCGATGTTACGTCTGCGCGGCATCTTGAATGAATTGGCCGACGGCGGGCGGGCGATGAAGCTGCGATTTAGACCCTGCGATTTTTGGCAGGAAACGGCGACGGATTTTAATCGATTCTACGAAGAACACATCCGCTTGAAGAATCGTTGCGAAGAACTTGAAAACGAATTGAAGCTGATGACAGAGGCCGCGGAAAAGCGAGAGTCGGCCGAATTGTCGGCCTGATCAAGCGATTCTTGCCAAGCTCATCTACGCATCGATTCGCCGGCACGGCATAATGAAGGGGTCTTACCTCAACCCCGCACGAGCCTACGCCGATGATACGATCGTCTTCCAAGCACCTTACGCTGCTCGCCTTGCTGTGCCTGAGCGGCGCGCTCTTGTTCGCTCCCGCCCCCGCGTTTTCTCAACAGGCGACCGAGGAATCCCCGCAGACGGGCGAGTCCGCTTCGCCGGACGCCGAGACGCCTCCAGCAGAGACGCCCCCAGCCGAGGCCGCCGACGAGACGCAGCCCGCGGCTGATCCCGCCGAGGCCGCCGACGGCATCGATGCCGGACAGGATGAATTGGACGAGGCCGCGATCTTGCGATTCGACGCCAAGAGCGCCCGCGAGCTGGAGGCGGTTGAACGTTTGCTGCTGACGGCGATCAAGAAAGGGCTTTCCGGCGAAAATGCGTCGTTCGCGAAAAAAATGCTGGGCTCGGTGCTGTTGCAGAAAAGCCAGCAGCTGATCGCCGCGATGGGGCAAACCGCCGGCAATCGCAACCGCGCCATTCAGTTGCGTGACGAGGCCTTGCGGACGCTTGAAGACGCGTTGAAGAATGACCCCGAACTGGTCGAAGCCCATCTCCTGGTCGCTCGACTGAACATGCTGCCCGGTGGCGACAAGGACGCCATCACCGCAGCGACCTCCAGCGCGATCGATCTGTTGGCCGACAACCCCGTCGAACGCAGTGCCGCGTATTTGCTGCGCGCGTTGACTTGGGGGCCTGGAAACGAAGACAAGCGACTGGCCGATTTGGATGCCGCCATCAAGGATGATCCCAAGAACCGCGAGGCGTTGCAGGCTCGCGCGGCGGTTCGGCTGCAAAACCAAGACGTCGCCGGGGCGATCGAAGACATGGAACGGGTGCTCGCCGAAGACCCCACCAACTTGCAGGTGGCGCAAACCGTCGTGCAAAAGCTGGCCGATCTCGACCGCGTCGACGACGCCTTGAAACTGCTCAGCAACGCACTCGAAGCCAAACCCAGCGAAGGGCTGTACCGCATGCGGGCGATCCTGTACCGGATGCAGCTGAAAGAAGAAGAGGCATTGGCGGACCTGAACAAGGCACTCGCGATGCAACCCCAAGATCCGATTTCGTTGCTGCAACGCGCCGAGATCTCCGTCGCACGCAACAATCTGCAAGCCGCCAAAGATGACTTGCGGGCCGCCGAGCGGATCGCGCCCGGAGTCGCCGCCGCCGAACAGGCGATCTTTGTCCGCTGCCTGATCGCAATCGAAGAAGGCCGCATGGCCGATGCCATCAACGAAATGAAAACGTTGATCGATCGCGATCCGACCAACGATGGCCGCAAGCTGCAACTGGCCAATCTGTACCTGCAAGACGAGCGGCCGCGCCAGGCGATCGAGGTGCTGTCGTCGATTTTGGATCGCGATCCGACCAACGTTTCCGTCCTCCGGTCACGAGCCGACGCCTATCTGTCGGTCGGTGATCACGACAAGGCGATCGAGGATTATGAACGTGCGATCAAAGCCGCCGGTGACGATTCCACCAACTACGACCTGTCCGGAATCCTCAATAACCTCGCTTGGGTCCTGGCCACCAGTCCTCAAGACAGCGTCCGAGACGGTGCCCGGTCGGTCGAATTGGGAGAACGCGCGGTCGAGCTGACCGACGGAAAGGAACCCCACATCCTCAGCACGCTCGCGGCAGGCTATGCCGAGATGGGGAACTTTGAAAAGGCGATCGAGTGGAGCAGCAAGGCCGTCGAAGTCGGCAAGGAACAAGAGCACGAACAGCTCCAACAACTCGAAGAGGAACTGGAGCAGTACCGTGCCGGAAAACCCTGGCGCGAGAAACAGGAGACCGAAGAAAACGCCGTCCCGATTTTGTCGCCCGAAGATTTGATCGACACCTGACATCCTCCTTGTTCCCAGGCTCTCGCCTGGGAACACGCTGACTTGGTGGCTCCGCCTCCCGATCGCGAGGCGGAGCCTCGCCGGCATTGCGTTCCCAGGCAGGAGCCCTACGCCGTGAACGATTTATTTCCTGTGTTTGACGAGGTTTTAGCGGAAGGGCGCAAGCCCTCCGGTTCCGCATCTTTGCTAACACACCGGAGGGCTCGCGCCCTACCGCTAAAAAGTCGTTCGCGGCGTAGGGCAGGAGCCTGGGAACGAGTAGGTGTAGGTCACGCTGTGCGTAACGTTTGGCATGCACAGCATGCCCTACTTTCCTACCCCAAACACTTGCTGATTTGTCGCACGGCTTGGCGCAGGCGGTGTTCGTTTTCCACCAGGGACATCCGCAGATAGCCTTCACCGGCGGTGCCGAATCCGCTGCCGGGGCTGACGGCGACGTTGCCTTCTTCGAGCAACTTCATCGCGAAATCCATCGTGCTCATGGCACTCCGCCACGGTTCGGGGACTTCCGCCCAGACGAACATGCCGGCCTTGGGCGGTTCGACTTTCCAGCCCAGTCGACGCAAACCGTTGACCAGCACGTCGCGGCGCCCCTGGTAGATTTCGGATTGCTTCTCGACGTTCGCTTCGGTTTCTCGCAGCGCGACGATCGCGGCAATCTGAATCGCCTGGAACATCCCGTAGTCGTAATAGCCCTTGATGGTTCCCAAGCCGCGAACCATCTCCGCATTGCCGGCACAGAATCCGACCCGCCAGCCGGCCATGTTGTAACCCTTGCTCATCGTCGTGAATTCCACCCCGACGTCCTTGGCACCGGCCGCGGCCAGGAAACTCGGCGGGACATAACCGTCGAAGGCAACGTCGGCGTAGGCGAAGTCGTGGATGACCATGAACCCGTACTTTTTCGCCAGCCGCACGACTTCGACAAAAAAGTCGGGCTCGATCACCGCGGAGCTGGGATTGTGCGGGTAATTGACGATCAAGACCTTGGGCGACGGCATCATGTTCTCGCACGTGTAGGCCACGTTCCGCAAGAATTTGTCCGGGTCGGCCACGTCGAGTGCGACCACATTGCCCGAGGCCAAGATGACGCCGTACATGTGGACCGGAAAATAGGGCGACGGGATCATCGCGGTGTCACCCGGGCCCATCAGGGCCAGACACATGTGCGAGAACCCTTCTTTGCTGCCCAGGCAGGAGATGATTTCGGAATCGGGATCCAGCCGCACCCCGTATTTGCGATAGTATTTTCCCGCGACTTCCCGCCGCAAGTTGGCGATGCCGTTGGATTTACTGTAGCCGTGGTTGCCGGGGTCCGAGGACGCGTCGTGAAGTTTTTGGATCACGATCGGGTCGGGCGGGTCGGAGGGATTTCCCATCCCCAGGTCGATCACATCGTCGCCGGCACGCCGTTTTTGGTACAGCGAGTTGTTGATGCGGCCAAACATGTAGGGGGGCAAGCGATCGACGCGCGAGGCGAATTTGACCTCGAACGGGGCGGGGACGGGATCGGTCGTCGGCGCATCAATCGCAGGTGCGTCGATATTGGGAGAATCATCGAGACTGGAATCATCGAGACTGGCTGTGTCACTCATTTTGGCCAAACCGTTACTGCGCCGGGGAAGAACTGACGATCGCCCTATTGTCGATCAGAAACGTCTTTCCTCCCAGGGGTTCGCCCAGATTGTTGACAAGATCGCGGCAAACCGTGTCCAAACCATGCCATTTCGGCGTTCTTGTCGGTTTCGTGCGTCACCCTCCTGGCAGCCAACGCTGTGAAGCATTTTTCCCAAGTGTTTCAAGAGGTTTTAGCGGCAGGGCGCGAGCCCTCCGGTTCTTCATCTCTGCCAACCCACCGGAGGGCTCGCGCCCTGCCGCTAAAAAATGCTGCACAGCTTGCAGACTTCCGCATTCTCAACGAATTCTCGCTCATCCTGGCGGCAGAGGGCCGTGCTGAACAAACCGGTCACATTTGGTTACTATACTGATCACGTACCCTCGTCTTGTCTGCCTCTTCCTCCATCCCAATCGCCCCTGATTCATGACTGTCGCACTGTTTGTCCCCTGCTACATCGATCAGTTGTATCCAGACGTGGCGATTGCGACGCTTGAATTGTTGGAACGATTGGGGGTCGACGTGGCGTATCCCGACGGCCAGACCTGTTGCGGACAGCCGATGGCCAACACGGGCTGCGAGACCGACACGGCGCCCGTGGCTCGGCGTTTGGTCGACCTGTTCGCTGATTTCGAAGCCGTGGTTTGTCCATCCGGATCGTGCGTGTCGATGGTTCGCAATCACTACGCCGCCTACTTCGATCCCGAGGACGCGAAATTTCAGCACGTCACGTCGAAGACTTATGAATTGTGCGAGTACCTGCACGACGTCGTCGGCGTCACCCACCTGGACGTCAAATTCCCGCACCGGGTGTCGCTGCACCAAAGTTGTCACGGGCTACGCGAACTGAGGCTCGGCCAATCGAGTGAATCGATGACGCCGCGCGAGAACAAAGTCCGTAAGCTGTTGAATCTGGTCGAGGGCATCGAGTGGGTCGAACCGGATCGCCCCGACGATTGTTGTGGTTTCGGCGGCACGTTTGCGGTCAATGAAGCGGATGTGTCGGCCGAAATGGGCCGCGCCCGGATCGCCGACCACTGCGGCAAGGGCAGCGAGGTACTGGCGTCGGCGGACATGAGTTGTCTGATGCATCTGCAAGGCCTGATCCGCCGAGAAAAAAATCCGATTCAAGTCATGCACGTCGCCCAAATCCTGTCCGGTCGGCCGCTCGGCGCGGCGTGAGTCGGTGAGCCGTTTGGCGACTGACCAAGGACCACGCGAAACCTTTTCCCAAAACCAATTCAGCCACCCGCTACCATGCTCCCGATCGTCCAGCATCCGGCCGCTGCCAAGGAATTCGTCAACGACCCGAACCGGTCGCGCTGGCATGACCAAGCCCTGTGGTTCGTTCGCAGCAAACGCGACAAGCAAGCCGCCTCGTTGCCCGAATGGGAATACCTGCGCGAGACCGCGTCGGGAATCAAAACGCACACGATCGCCAATCTGTCGCATTACCTGCAACAATTCGAACGCAACGCGACCGCCCGCGGCGCGGTCGTCCATTGGGCTCGCGACGCGGAACATCACAATGAAATCGTGCTCCGCATTCTTCGTGACCACAAGACGAAACGGATCGTCAAAAGCAAATCGATGTTGACCGAAGAGTGCGGGTTGAACCACTACTTGGAAGACAACGGCATCGATGTCGTCGACACGGACTTGGGAGAACGGATCGTGCAACTGCGTGGCGAAACACCCAGCCACATCGTGTTGCCGGCCATTCACATCAAAAAAGAAGAGGTCGGCGATACCTTTCACAAACACCTGGGGACCGACGAAGGGGCGTCGGATCCGAAGTACCTGGCCGAAGCGGCGCGCGGGCACTTGCGCGACAAGTTTCTCGCCGGCGAAATCGGCATCACCGGCGTCAACTTTGCCATCGCCGAAACCGGCGGACTGGTCGTCTGCACGAACGAAGGCAACGCGGATCTGGGAACGTCGCTGCCGCGGGTTCACATCGCCTGCATGGGCATCGAAAAGCTGTTGCCGCGGCAACGCGATCTCGGCGTGTTCACGCGTCTGCTCGCTCGCTCGGCCACCGGTCAGCCGATCACCAGCTACACGTCGCACTTCAATGGCCCCCGCGACGAAAACAGCGAACTGCACATCGTGCTGGTCGACAACGGCCGCAGCCGATTGCGTGAAAGCGAAACGTTTCGCGCCGCGATGCATTGCATTCGCTGCGGCGCGTGCATGAACACCTGCCCTGTCTATCGACGCAGCGGCGGGCACAGTTATCGCGCCACCGTGCCCGGCCCGATCGGAAGCGTGCTGTCGCCGACCCGCGATCAGAATTCCTACAAGAGTCTTCCGTACGCCTGTAGCTTGTGCGGATCGTGCAGCGATGTCTGCCCGGTTAAAATTCCGCTGCACCATCAGTTGCTGGCGTGGCGAGGGGAGTTGGTTGGCAAAAAATTGTTGCCGGTCTCCAAACGGCTCTCGATGCGCTGTGCCTCGTATCTGTTTCGCTTCCCCGCACTGTTTCGGCTGGTCGGCAGAGTCGGACGGTTCGCGCTGCGGGTGTTGCCGCGTTGGGCCACCCACAATCGCTTGAACGTCTGGACGATCGCACGCGAGCTTCCCGAGCCTCCTAAAGAAAGCTTTCACCAATGGCATCGACGCCATCGGAACCACTGAGAGCCATCGGAACCACTGAGAGCCATCGGAACCACTGAGAATCGAGATGATGAAACCGACACTCGCCGACACCGACGCGCGGCAGGGGATCCTGGATCGGATCAACACCAAACATGTCGACGTTCCGCCGTTGCCGGACGTCGATGTGGACCGCGTGATCCAATTCGATGAACCGATCGACAAGTTTGTCGAGATGCTGGCGATGGTCGGCGGTCAGGCACACCAAGTCGATTCGCAAGGCGACGTCCGCGCGGTGCTGGAGGAGATCGAGGTGTTTCGCACGGCGACCCGCATCGTTTCGTTGGCACCCGAATCCATCGCCGGGACGATCGACGCAACGCAAATCGAAGATCCCCATGACTTGTCAACCGTCGATTGGACGATCGCCCGCGGTGAGTTCATGGTCGCCGAAAACGGATCGATTTGGATCGACGGGGATACCCTGCCGCATCGTGTGCTGCTGTTCATCGCCCAATACCTTGCCATCGTCGTGCCGAGATCTCAAATCGTTTCCAACATGCACCAGGCCTACGAACGGATTGAAAACTTTTCGGCCCGATTCGGTGTCTTCGTCTCCGGCCCCAGCAAGACCGCCGACATCGAGCAGTCGTTGGTGCTCGGGGCACACGGCTGCCGCAAACTGCAGGTCTTCATCGTCGGCGATCTTTAATCTTCCGTTTCACGTTCGTCGCAAGCCATTGAACACCCGGACATCCGTGATATGAACGCTCTGACGCGAACCGTGATGATGCTCGCCTTGGTCTGCTGCGCTGCCGCAGTGCGGGCGGACGAGCTGCCAGGGAAACAGACCGATTTCCACTCCTATGCCCGGTATGACTTTCAACACAACGACCGAAAGTGCATCATCGTGGCTCCGAAAACGCCCGCACCAGGCAATCCGTGGATCTGGCGGGCACGCTTCTTCGGGCACGAGCCGCAGCTTGATGTCGCGTTGTTAGGACGGGGTTTTCACGTCGCCTACGTCGATGTGGCGGGTTTGTTCGGCGCGCCCCAGGCCGTGCAGATCTGGGATGACTTCTACGCCCACGTGACGGCGACCTATCAATTCCATCCCAAGCCGGTGTTGGAAGGGATGAGCCGCGGCGGATTGATCATTTTCAACTGGGCGAAAGCGAATCCCGACAAGGTTGAGTGTATTTATGGTGATGCACCGGTGTGCGACATCAAGAGCTGGCCGGGCGGCAAAGGCAAGGGGACGGGAAGCCCGGGCGAGTGGAAACGTTGCTTGAACGCCTATGGTTTGACCGAAGCTGAAGCGCTGGACCCGCAATCGACCAAGTCGCATTGCAATCCGATCGACGGGCTGGGACCATTGGCGGCGGCGGGGGTTCCGATTCTGTGCGTCGTCGGCGATGCCGACGTGGTCGTGCCGGTGGATGAAAACACCGCCATCCTGGAACAACGGTATCGCGACTTGGGTGGACCGATCGAAGTCATCCACAAACCCGGGGTCGGGCATCACCCGCATAGCTTGAAAGACCCGACGGCGATCATCGAGTTTATTTTCCGCGACCGAGCGAACAGCGAAGAAGATCATGCAAATTGAGTTCGTTTATTTTGATCTCGGCAACGTGCTGGTTTCGTTCGACCCGGAGATCGCCTGTCGTAATTTATCCGAGCTGGCCGGGATCTCCACCGACAGGGCACGCGAAGTCCTTTATGACAGTGGACTGCAAGATCAATACGAGAGCGGCCAGATCACCAGCCGCTCGTTCACGCAGACGCTGCGGCAAGTATTGGATTTAGATACCAAACGGTTGCCGCAAGATCTGGTTCTGGACGCGATCAGCGATATGTTCACACCCATCGATTCGATGGTCCAGGTCGTGGAGCTTGCCCGCCGCAGCGCCGGTCGCGTGGGCGTGTTGTCCAACACCTGTCCGGCTCATTGGCGTTGGGTGCGAAAACAACCCTGGCCGGTCTCGCAGATCGACTATGACGTCAAAATTCTGAGCTGCGAAGTGATGTCGATGAAACCGGACACCAAGATCTACGAGGCCGCCGAAAAAGCCGCGCGGGTGCGTCCCGAACGGATTCTGTTCATCGACGACAAGCCGGAAAACGTCCAGGCGGCGGCCGAGCGAGGTTGGCGCGCCCACCAATGCCTGGGAGGCGAGCAAGCCAAATCCGTGATCGAGCAACATTTGGGCGTCAAGTGAAGTGGGGTAAGCATCCTGCTTGCCACCCCCGCCGGCTCCGCCGGCGGTCTCCTGAGGCGGAGCCTGGGCTGTGCGGAATTGATTGTTGCAGCCGGTCCGAATTTTAGGCGGAAACCGTTCCGCAGCATTTGCCCAAAGGGCATCAACAACATAGCCTGGGGTCAGGGAACGAGCGCAGCGGAGTGACCGCCACC
>NZ_NTFY01000125.1 GCF_002289565.1 Rhodopirellula sp. SM50
CCAGCGTTGCACTGCAACCCGCCGGTTTGACTCCGCGATCCAATCAGACGGATGACCGGCGCATGACGTTAACCGCTAGACGGTCCACTACGCTTCTGCCCGGAGTTTCACTGCACCGGTTGCAGCACGTATCGGTGCGAGACCGGCTTGGCTGCGGCGTAGATCGCAGCCAATTCCTCGTCGGCTTTCTGTTCCAGCATGGCGAGTTTTTCTTCAAAGCCCTCCATCTTCTGCTCACCCGCGGCGACCTTCTTCTCCAGCGCCGTCCGGGTCGCTTCGTCACCGGCTTGGGCCAAGCTGCGTCGATCCCGCGCCAGGTTGCGGGCGGTGTACCAGTGACCGCGGAGCTCCCCGATCGTCGATTCGTTTCTGGCTTTGTTCATCGCAACCACTTTGGCCGCTTGGACCGATTGTGGCGTGGACGGGAAGCGTTGCAGCTCGATGTGGGCGGCCAATTGGGTGTGGGTGAAATCGCCGATCGGCGTGCCATCGATGGAAAGCGTGTATTTGCCCGGCGGCAGTCCATGCACCTGGAACCCTTCGCGACTGAACTTGTGGTCCAACTTCAGCATCTTGGCCGCAACCTGGGTGTCTTCGGGGGTGACCCACGGCAGTGAATCGGCGAGGAAGGTGAATTCGATCGATCCGTCCGCGCCGACCAGCTCGCTCACCTCGCCTCCGGTTGCCCGGGCGCGAAAACCATTCTTGGTCGGCACGAGTGTGATGTTCGAAACGGCGCTTTGCATTCCCAGGTTTTCAAGCCAGGCGTGTGCCATGATCAGTTGACCGTCGGTGCCGGGATGAACCGCGTCCTTGATGAAAGTGAATTGCGGATCGTCCTGACGGGCAACACGGGTCAGGTGATTGAGGGGACCAAACATATCGATCGACCGCATGTCACGACGATCCGCCTCGTCTCGCAACCAAGTCCCGAAGTAGGCCAGGACGGCGTTGTATTGGCGCAGCGCAGATTCATCGCGGGGACGTTTCTTCAAATTGGCGCGGGCGGCGACGGCGTCGAACATCGTCGGCGTGATCGGCGAAACCGTGGTGCCGGCGGCTTGCAAGCGGTCCAGCAATTCGGTCATGTCGGTTTCATAGGTTTTGAAAATCTCGTGATCAAACGCTTGGTAGCGTCCGTCGTTCATCCCCAACAAAATCGTGACCAGTTTGGGGTTCTTCGACAGCACGTCGCGGTCCAGACGCTGCAGCGCGTCCCAGGCCTTGTCTCCGCCGATGCCGGCGTTGTGGAACTTCAGCGGCACGCTGGGAAACCGGGTGATGAAGAAGTCTTCGATGTACTGCGTGTAAAGACGTTGATGCGTGATGCTGTCGCCGAGGAAAACCACCGCATCACCGGACTGCAGGCTCGCCTCGCCGACCTGGATCGGAGTCGACTGGGCAAGCGACGGGGAAAGCAACAAACAAACAGAGAGCAGGGCAAACGCGAATCGTTTCATGGCTGGTGTGGGGAAAGGGGGAAGGGGGCAGAAAATGGAGGGCAGAAAACGCTCAAATCTCACATGGGGAACTTGAAGCCTAGGAGCATCCTACTTCCTCACGTTCCCGGTTTCACCTTCGCCGCGGCTGGGGCGAATGCGTTTCATCTTCATTCTCAGATTCAGGAATTCGACCATCAGGGAAAACGTCATCGCAAAGTAGACGTATCCCTTGCTGATCGGCGTCCCGGAGGCCTCGCTGATCAAGACGACGCTGATCAGGATCAAGAAGGACAGGGCCAACATTTTGACGGTGGGGTGCTTCTGGACAAACTCGCTGATCTGGTTGGCAAACACGATCATCACCAAGACGCTGATCACCACGGCGATCACCATGACGGAGATTTGCTTGGCCATTCCGACGGCGGTGATCACCGAGTCGAGTGAGAAGATGATGTCCATGAACGCGATTCGAAACAACACGCCGCCGACGGTGACGCTCGACCGGTTTTCCTCCGTGATCGGGGCGATCCCGTCAGAGGATCCGCCGCTGTCGCCGGGCAGGTTCCCGATCTCAGCTTCCTCTTCATGACCCTCGATCTTGTGGTGGATTTCACGCACCGCGGTCCACAACAGAAACAGACCGCCGAACATCAGGATCAGGTCTTTGCCGCTGATTTCGTCCGCTTCTTCGTTTTCGTGCAGGTACTCGGCAACGAATTCCAGCGGGACATAGTCGGACAGGTGAAACAGCGGCCCGACCAGTTGCATCAGATAGCCGATTCCCAGCAGCAACACGATTCGCATGCCCATCGCCAGTACCAGTCCGAACCGTCTGGCGAAGGACCGTTTCTCGGGCGGCAAGCGTCCGGTGATGATCGCGATGAAGACGATGTTGTCGATCCCCAGCACGATCTCCATCAAGGTCAACGTCAACAACGCCATGATGGCGTCGCCGGTGAGCAGAGATCCCATTTCCGCGATCATATCGAATACCTTTTTGTCATCGCACTAGCCGGAGCGGATCCAAGGTGACGCCAAGCCGAGAATCCCCATCAAGAACAGCAGCCCCAAGGTAACGCGTCGCAGACGGTTGCGTCCGAGCCAGTTGCCGAATTTAAGTCCCAGCGAGGTGACCAACAACAGGATGGGAATCGACGCACAGGCATGGAGCGCCGGGGCGACCAATCGATCTCCAAAGAAAGCGAACAGCATGACGATCGCCGGCGCGAGACTGGTCAGGTACATCGCGAACAAAAAGCCGCGAATCTGGCGGGTGTTCCAATCATGGGCGGAGACCCAAAACACCATCGCGGGTCCCCCCATCCCGACCAGCCCTTGCAAGAACCCTGAAATGGGAAACGCGATCCAGGCCCAGATCGGCGACAGCTTTGCCTTGGGGACCGGGTGATAAACGACCGTCGCGATGGTCGCGGCCAACACCACGCCGCCGACGAATTGGCGGATCCGCACCAACGGAAACGCTTCTTCGATCGCGATCAGCGCGACGATTCCCAGTGGAAAAAAGCCGACGCGCGCGATGCCCGGCCAGAGAATGGTTTTCGGCCGGATCGATTCCCGTAGCGCGTAAACGCCCGCGATGTTCTGCGGAATCGTCGCCACCAACAGCGCCATACTGGCTTCGGGGATCAAGTACCCCAGCCATAACAGGGTGGGAATGATCAGCATGCCCGCGGCGAATCCGGCGGCCGCTTGCACGAAAATGCCGACCGAGAGCACCAGCGTGACGAGCAACCAGGGAAAAAACCAGGAAACGACTTCGGGCATCGGTCGATCGCCTAATCGTCGTTGTTTTGGGGGACGTCTTCTTCGCCGACATCACCCAATGCGTTGGCCTCGAATTCCTTGAGCAGTCGGTCCAATATCCCGTTCACAAACCGCGGACTGTTTTTGTCGCCGTAGCGTTTGATCAACACCACCGCTTCATTGACCGCAACGCGGCCGGGTGTTTCGGCAAACAGAATTTCATAGCCCGCCATTCGCATCACGTTGCGATCGGTGATCGCCATCCGCCCCAACGCCCAGCCCTTGGCCAAACGAGAAAGATGCCGATCCACTTGATCGCGGTGCTCCAGCGTGCCGGTCAACAGTTTTTCGGCAAATGCCGACAAGGCCGAACGTCCCTGCAGTCGCGACTTGATGAACCGGCGAGCCGACACGGCATCGCGGGTGCCGTTGACGTCGGCTTCGTAAAGTAACTGTAAAACGATCTCGCGGGCGCGACGGCGGGTGGACATTCAGGATCTCGGGACGCGTGTTCTTTCGAATTAGACGCTTTTTCAGGGATGGCAAGGGTTCAGAGGCGGATTGTAGGCGCGCCCCGCCGCCGCGCCGAGCTACCTCGATTTTGCATCCAAAACGCGGGTTGACGAATCGGCCGTCGGATTGATAATACCGCTCCTGATCAGTTGGTCAGCCCGTTGCGACGGGGCCAACATGCCTCCCCCATGGCTTTGATCGGATTCCAAATGGGGGCCCAAGCGGGGGTATAGCTCAGTTGGGAGAGCGACGCGCTGGCAGCGCGTAGGTCGTCGGTTCAAGTCCGTCTACCTCCACTTTCGATTCAAAAAATTCGCTGATCAAGGCGAATTAATTCGCGCCCGAATTCAGCGGCGCCTCAAAACCAGTGGCGTCCGAACGCGATGGCTTCGGTTGCCCTGATCTCCTCTTCGGCATAGCTCGTCCGCGCCTTGGGTGTCGGTGTTCTAGTCTGTGGCCCCCAACGTATGTATGGTCAGACCAGTCAGGTCGCGATCCGACCTTGGTGAGGCGAGACTGGTGGTGTAACCGACGATGAAGCATGTGGTGATGCCGCATGTCGTGTACAGGTAGCCGTTGATCGCGGTGAATTTCCAAAGGCTGAACATCACCGCTGCACCGACCAACGCCCCGGTCATCGCTCCGCTGGAACTGGCGCGTGTTGTCGTGCCGCCGAGCACGAACAGCCCACCCAGCACGCCCATAAACAAACCGATCACGACGAGAAACGTATCGAACAGCGATTTGATTTCGGGATTGACAAACACCAGTCCCAGCAAGGTTCCGATCACACCGGTCACAAGCGTCAGGCCGCGCGCCGCATTCAGATAGCCGCCTTCGGATTGGCAAACCTGAAAGGGCCGCAGGAAGTCCGTCACCAAAGCCGTCGCGGTGGAATTCATACTGGTCGAAACGGTCGACTGTGCCGCCGCGAAAACTCCGGCGACCACCAGCCCTGCCAAGCCGACCGGCATCTCATGAGCGATAAAGTACGGGAACACCTGGTCGGTCGAAATCGTGGGATCCAATCGGTCGGGATTCGATTGGTAGAACGCGAACAGCGCCGTGCCGATCCCGAAAAACAGCAGTGTCGAGGGAATCGTCAGCACCGCATTCGTCCAGATCGAACGCGCCGCGCGCTTCTGATCGGCAGTGGTCATGTAACGCTGAACGACGGCCTGGTCGGCGGTGTAAGACGACAGGTTCTGGCCAATCGCTCCGACGACGATGACCCACAATGCGATTTGGGCGCTTGTCGGGCTCAGGTGCAAATTCGCGATCTGAAACTTGTCGGCGTTGTCTGCCGCGGACAAGAAGCCGCCCAGTCCGCCGTCGGTGCCCATCACCAACAAGACGATTGCGAGCAGTGCTCCGCCGAACAGCACGAGCGTCTGAATGGTGTCGGTCCAGATCACCGCCTCGACGCCTCCCATCGTGCAATAGAGAATGCTCAGCACTCCCATCAGCAACACCGATTGCGTCGGCGTCAACGGCGTCGCGACGGCCATCGCCAATCCGGTCAATGACATCACGACGGCCATGCGAAAGAGATGGAACAGCGTGAAGCTGGCACTCCCAAACAATCTGACCGGTCGACTGAATCGCTTTTCCAGGTACTCGTACGCACTGGTGGCATCGATGCGACGAAAGAAAGGCATCGCGACAAACACGGCCACAATGGCGACGACCGGGATCATGAAATTGCCGATCGAATACACCCAGTCCTGCGCATACGCCTTGGACGGGATGCCGGTGAACGTCAACGAACTGAGCATCGTCGCGAAGATGCTGCAACCGGCCGCCCACCATGGAATGTGGCTGCCTCCGCGAAAGAAATCGTCGGTATTCTTGTTCTTTCTCGCGAAATAAACTCCGACGCCGACCATCGACGCCAAATAGCTGAACAGGACGACGTAGTTGACCAGTCCGAAACTGTGATCGGTTCGATGGACCGCAACGCGATAGACGCTCGGCGTGCGGATTCTTGGTCGCACTTCACCGGTCGGCACGATGATCTCGTCGCCCCACTGGACGGCCGTGGTGGTCACTTGGGTGACGGGATTGCTTCCCGCGGATACCCACGTGTCGGTGATGGTGTGGTAGGCGGCCGTTTCGTTGCCGAACCCTGGATGGTCATCCTTCAGCGCGTCGGATCGGAAGAACAGTTCCTCGGTGGCGCCGCCGAAAACGAGTAGGTGACTTTGCCCGTACTTCATACTCGTTCCGGCCATCCAGCATCGCGGTGCATCGCTTCGTTGTCGCCAGGTGCCGCTGCTGGGATTGAATTCCCAGACGTCTCGCAGAAACTGGTAGCTGTTGGAGTCGTCCGCCGGTCCGTCTTGGTTGCGGCCGCTGATGACGTACACGCAATCGTTGTAGCCATTGTGTTGGCTGACGGTCAGGTTCAACGCACGCGGCGGTCCTGGCCAGCCGGGCAATTCCTGCCAACCGAACTCGCCATCGCTGGTCTTTTTCGACAAGTCCAGTGCCCAGAAATTCGTCATCGCGGTTTCCAGCGACTGGCCGCTCTGACCGCCGGCAAGATAGATCACCTCGCCGATCCTCGTCGCGGCGGCAAACGCACAGGGTTTTGGCAGCGAAGGATACTCCGTCCTCGAAACGCGCTGAGACTGTGCGTCCCAACTGAGCACGAACACGTCGTCAAAGGTTGCTTGGGAATCGTTTCCGCCGATGCAAACCACACCGTCTGGAGTCGAAACGGACGCCCCATACGCGATCGCGCGGGGCAGCCTGCCGCCGTCTTTCCATTCGTAATCGTCGCCATCTCTGGTCATGACAAAGATGCGATCGTGCCAGACTTTGTCGTTCTCCCAAACCGGCTTGGGGAAATTCGCCCCACCGGCGACGATCATCGCGTCGTTGTGAACGCCGGCAAACGGTCCCGCAAACCCCAGTTCATCGGGCATCGGCGGCAGTTCGGTCCACGACAGCATCTGCTGGGCAATCGCCTGATCAGCTGATGCGACCGCTGCGAGAAAAAGCAGGATCTTGAGGAATCGTTTCATTGGATTCTTTGCGTGATTGTCTTACAGGCTGCGGTGTGATTCCATTGATTGATCCGCTGGTGCTCGTTGTTGTCTTCGAGCGGATCAGGGGCAAAGCACAAGAAGGATAAACGTATTTGGAAAGCGGCGTTGCGTGTCGACGGATCCAATGGCGAGTTTTTTAGCAGTCGGCGTCCCCCTGATTTCTCGGACCTGCAGCATGATTGCGTGTCATAATTGGTGGATGCCGTTTCACGAACCCTGCCACCGCTCCGTCCTTCGTTGTGCTCGCATGTTGATCCTTCTAATCGTCGCAAGCTCTCTGGTTCTCGCATGCTCGCATTCGTGCGAGGCCATGGACCATCGGGGTGACACGCTCGATATCCACCACCTGGACGGCCAGATCTATTACGGTGCGGCTCCGCAAAGCGAAGCCGATTTTGCGAAACTGCGTCGATTGGGCGTCCAACGAATCATCGACGTCCGGACGTTCAAGGTGTTCGCCAGCGGGAAGGAAAAGCGGCGGGCGGCCAAACTCGGGATCGCGTACCGCCGCATTCCGATGGGCTTCTTTCCGATTCGAACCGGAAACGTACCCACCATTCTTGCTCAGCTGACCAGCGGTTGTGCCGGTCCTGTCTACTTCCACTGCAATCTCGGACTCGATCGAGTGGGATTGCTGGTGGCGCTGTACCGGATCGAGCATTTCGGTTGGGAACCTCGGCACGCTTTCACGACCTGGAAGGCCCAGCAGTTCAACACCAACCTGGAAGGTCTCGATCGCTATTTCTGGCAGCACGTCGGCGCGCGGAACTGTCTGCGTTAGCGACGAAAGAAATATAACTGTCGGATCTCTTGAAGTGGGATGGGCTTCCAGCCTGTCGTTTCAGCATCGACAGGCTGGAAGCCTATCCCACTTATTTTCCGTGCGTTGCGTTAGTGAGTCAGAGCAGTCCGCGATAGAGTTCGATCACGGTTCGCTTCATCATCAACCGTGCGCGTTTGGTCGCCGCGGCATCTTGTCCGACCGACAGCAACACTGTTCCTGAAGGCACCGAGGTCGATTTGGCGAGCCGCGATCGAACGTTGGATCGCAGCTGTTCCGCGCCGGCCGGATCGTTGGAGATGATGCAAAGCTCCAGGTTCAGCTGATTCGATCGAGCGTCAAAGTTGTAACTACCCAACATCCAGCAGCAGTCGTCGACCAGCATCGTCTTGGCGTGCAACGTCTCCGCTGCGGCATACTCGCGCAGCCGCACGCCTTCACGCAACAATCCCCGCTTGTGATTCTGGTAGGCCGCGTAGACGTTCAACTGGTCGGTCGAATCGAGCGAATTGGTCAGGATGGTCACGCAAACCCCACGTTTTCGCGCCCGAGAGATGGCGGATCGGATGGAGCGATCGAATGCGGGATAAGGCGATTCAATCAACAGCGTTCGCTTCGCTTGATCCATCATCCGCACGATTTGGCGATTGACGTGGCGTTCGGATTTATCGGATGAGCGGTCGAACAACAGATCCATTTCGATCCCGTGCACCGATTCTGCGACCCAGTCACGCTGCCAGTCCATGTGCACGCCGCAGCGACAGACAACGCGTCGCAAGGCATCGCTCAGCAGTTGCTGGTAATCAGCGGGGCCGTTTGCGTCGCGCCAGGCATTTTTCCAATCGCTCCTGCCAAAAGGTCGGTAGCTGAGAATATCAAACCCCAGCGAATCGCGTTCCGGTGCCGGTTGGACATCAGGCGTTGCCCACAACCAATCGAAGTACGTTTGCGACCGCTGGGCAATCTCACCAGAGACAAATGCGTCACAATCGACAAACTCGCGTGGGCATTCGAAACGGAAGTGTCCGTTTTCCAGGTTGCTGCTTCCCACCACCGCATGGCAGGTGTCGACCACCATCAGCTTGGAGTGCAGCCGTCGATTCAGCCAGCTCGGATTGCCTTGATGGGGCGGGTGGTAAACTCGGACCTTGATCCCGTACGTGCTTAGATACTGCTCGCAATTGGACGGCAATCGCGACTTCAATCCGTCGACCAGAATCCGCACGCGGACGCCTCGAAGCGTGGCTTGCCGTAGCAACTCCAAGATGGCCACGGGGACTTCGTCGGTGTCGATGGCATAGTAGCACAAGTCGATCGTTTGGCGGGCTTGCTGGATCAGATCGACACGGACTTGAAGCGACTCCTGACTGCCCTCCAGCACGCGCAGGCTGCTGCCGCCCGCGAAGCCGACGACCGGAAAACCGAGAATCATCAGGACCATCATCGCGTGGAGACGCATGGGAAATCGTGCAGCGTCTCGACGATGAAAGGGAAGAATCGATTTGTCCATAAGTCCTGCCGAACGAAGCGAACCGCTACTGATTGATCGGCATCGTCAGGCAAGACCTGAACTGGGAACAAGAGTGTCGGTTTGCAACGGTTCTTCGCTCTGTGGACATCAAGCCTGATGCGAGAGATTGGCAGATAAACCGTGCCCTGCCGGCCGCTTAAAACTGCCGGCGGCTTAAAACTGGCGGTAGCAGTGGGGGACCACCAGGACGGGGATTTCGCATTCATCCATCACGTTGGCACTGAGCCAGTTTTCGACGACCGCGCCGCTGCTGGCGCCCATCAAGATGAGATCCGCGTCGATCTCTTTGGCCGCCGCAATGATGGTGTCGACCACGTTCCCGGTCGCCACCTTGGACGTGACTGACACCCCGGTGTCATGAGCCGCTTCGAGAAACACCGCGCAACAATCTCTTCCGGCCGCCTTCGATTCGTCGTCTTTGAGAATGTGCAGGACGGTCAGTTCGGCGTCGAGTTGCCGGGCGACCAGGATCACGTAGTCAGCGATTTCGACGGCCGCTTCTTCGCCAGCGGTCGGCACTAAGATCTTCATTTCAATCCTTCTCTCTTAAGGGTTCCGGCGGACTCCATCCCGAATCGCCCATCATCCATTGGGCTTACACCAATCATACCGAGTTCTGTGGCACCGCTGCGCTCGACCGGCAAAGTCGGCCGGCGTGAAATGGCACGGGAGATGCAGTGTAGGTGCGTGTCATTAGTTTTATTGGAGCGATAGGAATGAACGGTTCTTGGCATTTGGGACGGCTTGCTGGCATCGACGTGCGGATTCACTGGACGTTTTTGCTGCTTCCGATTTGGATTTACTACTCCAGCATGGCGGCGGGATCCGGCGCAGTTGCTGCCACCGTGGCAGTGTTGCTGGTTTTCGCGATCTTCGGCTGCGTGGTGTTGCATGAACTGGGGCACTCCCTGACCGCCCGTCGGTTCGGGATTCCCACCCGTGATATCACGCTGCTTCCGATCGGGGGTGTCGCCAGTTTGCAGCGGATCCCGCGCAGTCCGTGGCAGGAGCTGGCGATTGCGATCGCCGGGCCGGCCGTGAACGTGGTGATCGCGACGGCGTTGTTCGCGTTGCTGCCACTACTGGCCGCAACCTCGTTCGTCGCCGACGGTGTGTTGGCGTTTCTCGGCCAGCTGGCGTGGGTCAACGTGGCACTGGTGGTCTTCAACATGCTGCCGGCGTTCCCGATGGACGGCGGTCGAGTCTTGCGAGCACTGTTGGCCATGGGCATGCCCTATCGCAGCGCAACACGTCTGGCCGCCGGCGTGGGGCAAGTGGTGGCTGTCCTGTTCGCACTGTTCGGGCTGATGTCGGCGAACGTGATGTTGGTCATCCTGGCCGCGTTCGTGTTCTTGGCCGGTCGCGGCGAAGCGATGATGGTGGAGCGTGAGGCGGAATGGGAACAACGCGGCTGGCGACCGATCGACTCGACGGCCGAACAACCGTTTTCGCGCGAGCAGGTGACCATCGAGCCGGCAAACCCCCAGCCGTCTGCCGCCGAACAGTCACTGCCGGTGGTCAACGCACAATGGGATGCCCGTAACGTTCTGGGCTGGCTGTCCAGCCAATCGGTTGACGAGTTCTTGGTATCCAGCCATGGAGTGGTGGTCGCCGTCGTCCGCAAGTGCGACTTGCTCAAAGCCGTCGCGGCGGGCATGGGATCGTTCACCTTGGAACGACTGTTGTCCGGTCGTTTCGTGCCCTTTCGGAACCTTCGCTCACCTTCGATGTAGCCCTCGGGGGGCTTCTCCCCGGTAGCGAACTGGCGTGACGCGGCCACATCTGCGATCATTGACGCAGCAGAATCGAGCAACCCGTTGTCGATGCGGTATCGAAACCGAGACGTCTTTCCAGCCGATGAGAACCAGTCGTGACCGCCGAGTCCAACGAATACGTGACGACCGAATGCCCCAACGGACATCGGGTCCGCGGCGACCTGGGATGGCTGCATCGCGAAGTACGCTGTCCGCATTGCCAAGCAACGTTTCGATTTGATCGCCCCGAATCGACTGCCGCCGTTGTCACGGAAGTCAGCAGCCCACCGCCGGTCGAGGCTCGGTCGCTCAGCGATACCGGCGTGATGCGGATCATCGACAGTTTCGGCAAACCCGTCGTGCCCGAAGACGATGGCAGGACGCGTCACTGCGGCAACTGCGGCGCGGTTTATCCGAGCAGCATCTCGGTCTGCTTCAACTGCAACATCGAACTCGACCCACCCGAAGACGACGCGGCGGGGCGTGCAGCACCCGCAAAGCAGGCGTCCGAACAGACCGGCAACCGTGCGAGCGTCGAATTCCAGCCTGTCGATGAGTCGCCGTTCCAGGACGTCACGATCGGTACCGTGATGCGGCCCCGCAAAGCGATGATCGAACTCAAGGCTTCCAATTCGATGGTGGAAACTTTGGACCACATTCGTCAATCACCGCATTCCTGCTATCCCGTCGCGGAGGATTCCGGCGACGGTTTGATCGGATGGGTGGGTATTGAACAGATCCTGTCATCCGAATCGGATGCGTTTGACCTGAGCCTACTCGCCAACCCGCTGGCGGTGATGCATCGATCACGACCGGTCAGCGATCTGCTGCCGGTCCTGCAACGAACCAAGTGCTCCTTCGTCCTGGTCAGCGACGAAACCGACACGGTGGTCGGAATGGTCACGGCCAAGGACGTGCTGCTCAGCCTGCTGAAATAGATCGACGCGGCGCAGACGATCACACCCGAGTCAGCTTGGTGACGCGTCCGGTGGCGACCCATTCGGCGACGTGAATGTTTCCTTCCAAATCAAAACAGGCGTCGTGGGGGTGGATGAATTTGCCGTCCATCCAGCGTGACTCGTCGGCGCGAACCGATCGCTTTTTGTCCGCCAGGATCCGCTCACGGTCGTCACCGAGCGTTGCCACCGGTTTGTAATTCAAATCCAACAGGGAGACCCGGGCGACGAGTTCCGGGACCAGCATCAGGTCCCCATGGGTGTCCACATTGGCAGGCAAGCCGAAACCGTCGATCGTCTGTTTGTAGCGGTGATCCATGTCGAACAACTGCAGCGTGTGATTGGCTCGGTCGGCCACCACGATGCGCGATTCGATGCCGTCGCGGTCATCGACCCAGATCCCGTGTGGAAGGTTGAAGGTGCCTTCGCCCTTGCCGGCGCCACCGAAATGGCCTTTCCAATTTCCATCGGCATCGTAGTGGTGGATGCAATACGCGCCGTACCCGTCGGCCAACAGAAAGTCGCCATCGGGCAAGAAGGCAAAATTTGTCGGCATGAATCGGTCCCGCCCCCAGACCTTTTTAGGATCGCTGGCTTCACCATCGGCGTAGCGCTCTGATTTCATCGGCGCATACTTCTGCCAAACCACTTCACCATCGAGCGTCAGCTTTGCGATCGTTTTAAGATGCTGGTACCCGCTGACGTACAAGAACGGTGTGCCGTCTTCGACGCGGATGTCCAGGCCGTGGCCGCCGCCCTGAAACTGCTGGCCAAATGCTTTGACGAATCGCCCCTCTTCATCGAACACAAAGATCGAGGGGTGATCGGATTTCTGGGCGTCGCCTTCATGGATCACATACAGACGATTGTCAGGGTCCATCGTGACGTTGTGCGTGATTTGCCAATGGTACTTGTCGGGCAACTGCGGCCAGTGGTGTTGGCATCGAAATTGGTACTCACCGCTGCCGACGACGTCTTGAGCGTCCGTCCGTTTGGAGGTGATGATCGCGGGGGCGGCGACCGCCGCGGCACTGGCGGCGAGGAACGTTCTTCGGGGGTGTTGAGCGGGCATGAACGGTCCGGTGTGGGAGGAAGATTCGGGAATCGAAAGCACCCAGTCTAACTCAGCGACGAGTGGGAAAGGGGGCAGCCTGGCCTACGAAAAATTGAATGTTGCACCCGGTCTAAATCTTAGGCGGAAACCGTTCCGCAGCATTTGCCCAAAGGGCATTCACAACATAGCCTGGGGTCAGGGAACGAGCGCAGTGAACCTGGGGTTACGCCCGAATTCGCTGGGGCTCATCCGGTCTCACCCCAGGCTATGTTGTTGATCGCCTTTGGCGAACCGAGCCCGCGTAGTGGACCGTCTAGCGGTTAACGTCATGCGCCGGTCATCCGTCTGATTGGATCGCGGAGTCAAACCGGCGGGTTGCA
>NZ_NTFY01000126.1 GCF_002289565.1 Rhodopirellula sp. SM50
ATTCCGCATTGCCACAGCTGCGCTGGGGGGAGGGCTGCGCCGTGGCAAAGACGCTCAACGCCGAGCACAGGGGAGATGCTATAAGGGGAGGTCGAAAGGTGAATCGCGGCGTCCACTTCACGCTTGATGGGCGATCCAACGTAACGACTTTAAAACTGCACGGCATTTCATACGATAGGATGGCTCCGATCCAACGCCCCCTATCGACGAGAGCTGATTCGACGTGAGCGAAACTGTGAACTACCCCGCCTCCTGGTTGATCTGGTTCCTGCGGCTCGTGGGGATCGTTTCCCAGTTGGCGTTTGTCGCCGCCGTGATGCCAGAATCGTGGATCATCGCAATCACCGACGCACTAAAACTGGAACGTTTTCCCGAGACGCCGCTGGCTTTTTATCTGGCTCGGCATCTGTCACTGCTGTACGGATTCATCGGCATCGCCTTGATCCTGGTTTCCTACCGGCTTGCTCGTTTCCGCGAATGGGTCGGCACGCTCTCGGTCGGCATCATCGTCTTCGGCCTCTTGCAGGGTCTGATCGATTTCCAGTCCGGAATGCCGATCTGGTGGACCGCCGCAGAATCGATCAGCACGATCATCGGCGGCGGACTGATGCTCTGGTTGCACCGCCGCTGTGACTGATTTGTAGCGTTCTGCCCTTGAACGCTACGAAGCCGAACATCGCACCGAACCGGGCTGAAACGTTCATCGACGGCTCCGTCATCTCTCCATGGCGCCAAGGAACTCCAGCACACCTCGCGACGCGGCATCAAACCGATCCGCCGACATGCTGAAGCGAGTCTGAAGGACCCAGCAATGGAAATCCAACAGTGAATTGATCTCTGAGGTGAACCTAAAGACTCCGCCGTTGTCCCGTTCGAGCTGAAGTTTCCATTCGCCCGCGGGGGAAATCCAAGCGGCCGAACCACAGCGTTCGTAGTCATTTGTGAATAGTCGAATGAGCCCTGCCCAGCTCTCGGCCTCGACATCGCATGCGGCAACGCAATCCGTGCATCGGACTTGGACGCGGAATCCTTTGAGCGATTGCGCAGCATCGAAAGGGTTGCGCTGCAGGATTCGGAGTGAAGTGAGACCTTCATCACAGATGAAATCGTAATACTCCATCAGCATTCACCGGGACGGGACAACCTCTGGTTCGTCGAATGCTTGACGGGAACCCTCACACAATTCCGCATTGCCAAGCTTCAAGCCTCTTCATCACTCATGTAAATTTATGTCCGCACCTGGGGCAAATCCGGGACGTCTTCGCCAACTCTCGGCTGCACGATGGACACGAGTGCACGTTCATCTCCAAGATTTCTTTTTCTGCAAGCCTTTGCTTGTTATTGCTCCAGATCACGGCATAGGCGATTGCAAATGGCCAACCGACGGTTAGAAAAACGACGCCGGTCAGACACCACATCACGGCGGAGCCAACCATTCCCCAGACTGTCTTATTCTTCGACGGCTTTGAGGACGAAGTCCGCGCGTCTGCCTCAACAGGTTGCGGCGAAGGTTGATACGGGTTTTGCATGGGTTCGAAGACGATCGGTAGGACGAACAGCCCAGATCAGCGCAGACGCACCAACGGTCACCAAGTCTACCAAAAACACGCGCGACCGACCGGTCTTAGAACTATCCCGGACGGGCAACGCTGTGAAGCATTTTTCCCATGTGTTTGTTAAGGTTTTAGCGGCAGGGCGCGAGCCCTCCGGTTCTTCATCTCTGCCACAACACCGGAGGGCTCGCGCCCTGCCGCTTGCAAGCATCACGCCGTTTGGTATCACAGCCGAGCGGCAGCGAACCGCGCATCCCGGAGGGATCATAGCGAGTAGCCGGAGGTCAGCGCAGCGCCAGCTCCGGAACACGCCCCCCTTCCTCCCATCGATCCCGGCCGGGATCGCACAAAGGTATGGCACTCCTGCATCAGGCAAGGATGCCAACACAATCTCTCGCAGGGACGCACCTCAAGGCGCCGGGTCACGCCGAACGAACCGCCACTCTGAACACCCTCCGCGCCATTCAACACCTGCACGCAGTCCATCGGCGTCGCGCTGCCCCTTTTTTACCTCATTGGTGCAGCACGGCGGTCTCCGCTGATCAGGATACCAAGTGCGATTGCGAAGCCAATCAACGCGGCACCGATCGTCATGTGGAACCCTTGTCCGCGCATGCCTGTTCCAAGTGCGGATAGAGCGGGAAGTGCCCCACATGCGATTGCGGAGTACTTGTATCGCCGCGCGCGTGCGGTCGGATCAATTGGCAATGAGGATGATGCGAACAGATACGCAAAACCGCCGAACAGGGCGCCCGGAAAGACGCCGAAAAAGCCAGCCAGTTGGCCGAGCATCAAAAGCGGAATTCCCGCGAGCGCACCGAGCAAAGCTGAACTGACAATCACGATCGCAGGTCCACGTTTCGGAGCAAAGAGCCGTGACGACATCGGTCGTGCGTCAGCGTCAGAAACGGGATCTGGCGGTTCGTACGGATTTTGCTGTGAGTCGATCGCAGTGATGCCAATGGAATAACATTCACCGCAGCGCGGCAAACGAGGTTGTGTTTCAATTGGTGCCGGCTCCGTGCCTGCGTGTGCGGGCAGACGAACCACCGCCGCTCGGTTGCATGGATGGCTCTGCCTGTTATTCAGCAGGTACTTACCTTTTCAACTTCTGTGTAAAGCACGAGCCCAAGGATAACATCAAAGAGTTCGCGAGAGGCATTTGCAGAGATCAAGATTTTTGTCTGCGTATTCCATCGTTTCCAAAACGCGAGGCGGCGACCACTCGTATCTCGAAGTGTGAAATCCGTTCCGATCAACCCCATCCACAGTGTGCACGACAAAGGGAATTGTTGCTTAGCATAGTTCAGGTGTCCTATGACCAAGGATTTGGCACGAAATGCTAGTCGCTTGCGAGCTGGGAGTTCGGTGGGTTTGATCGTAGCAATCTCTTGTTCGTTTCGGTGCACGATGCCGATAGGTGCAACCACTGATCCGACGACATAGTTGCCATCGATCTCGAAAGCAAAAAGCGGCTCGCCCGGCCCGATGAACTGTGGTGCCATCTGCACGGGGATGGTTCTGCACGGCAATTCGATTGAATACCGTTGAGGTCCGAGAACACTCGAGACAATCGTAAGACGGCGGGCATTCACGTGTTCTTTCAAGGCAGAACGACTGAGGTAACCGGGTTGGCGGACCAACAAAGTTGACGTTGGCACGCCAAAGATTTGTGAACGAACGAGGCGACGTTGAAAAACCTAAAGGCGAGCCAACTCCGGTTCACCGATTGGTTAGGCCATTCCCAGCGTCATCTATGCGAAGTCGGGAATCGTGGACATTGCAATGGGGCCAAACGCAAAGGCGTCTTTGTCTCGAGACCAGAGCACTTTCATTTCCTGGTCTTGCGAAACGACGAAGGCAACGACGTTTGGATAGCACTTGCAAAACCTCAAAGCCGATTGAAATCGCATCCCTCCAAGTTGTTCCAACTCATCGAATGGGACGTGCTCGTCTGTTTTCGCATTCCTGAACTTGATTGGCGACTCGATGGCCTGTTCGCGCGAGATATTGATTTTTGCGCCAAAGCCAACAACCGATAACGCGCGGTCCAAGACCACACACCCATCCACGGCGGCGAGTTCCCCAATCGCTCTGGCGGCAATAGAGAGTCGGCCGCGAGTTTGAAGCCATCTTTGAGTGCGCGACGTATGGCCCCGATTTGCATCAGTGGGATAATGGAAATCGACACAAGCACTAAGGTAGTCAACGGAACGATGTCTAAGATCGAAGTCTGTGACCTCGTTGGGCAGCAATAGTGACTCACGAAGGCATGGATCGGCTCGAACCGGAATTACCAACACCGCGCCGCCGTGACCCGCGTCAAGTATCGGTCTCAAGACAAGCTCAAGAATCTTTTCACCCCGAAAACACGTTTGGAGCCCGCCGAACAGCTTACATTCTTCCTCACCGAGTCCGAGTTTTGAGATCACCTCATCACCGACCGCCGCAGCGAACTCCGTAGCTAACTCCGTTACGACCGGAAGCGATCGCAGTTGGCTGCATTGGCGGATTTCGCCAGCACGCAGTTCAAATTCAACGCTACTACAATCTGCGCGAAGGTGTCCTGGGCCAAGAATGTGCAACTGGAAGTTGAGTTCACGACCGGCCGCGGTGAACTCTGGCCGACCCGGGTATGTGTTCAAGCCTTCAAATCGCAATGCTGTCACGCCAACCGCAACCAAGTCGTCATCCCGCAGTCCAACCCGAATCGCGGAATTTCTTATCTGGGATATCGGAGCGAGTTTGCGTAGTGTCGCGACATCAAGTGGCATTGCTTCGAGGAATGAACCAACATCAAACCACTCATGCGGATAGATGCTCCAAAACAAAGAGCAGCGAGGGTAACGGCCCTCTTCTGGTGCAAAGCTGGTAAAGAAGGCAACCTCAATGAGCTTTCGGAGTCCAGCCTCCGTCACCCACGTACTGCCATCTGCGAAAGCAGGAGGCATCCCACGCAGAAAGTGGACGACCACGTCCGCCAGTTCGTTGGGCCCGTTGTTTCCGCGACGGTCCGTCAGATTGGCGTGTGGCGAAGAAGTACCAACTTTGTAGATGTAAGAGTTGAGCATCATTCATGACACGCGATTGACTTCCGGTCCTAACGATTAATGATTACCGGTTCGAACGGGGTAAAAAGTACATCTTCCTCGGTCGGACCGAGGAACATCTCCTACCACCCAAGCTTACGGGTGCTGGTTGGGTGAGTCAACAATCTTGCTCGATCGGCGGTTTGCGCGACGCTTGATCACGTCGTACACACGATGGTCTCACCAACGAAACATCGGCCAGGGACCGGTCGTCGTGGCCAGCGGCGGGACGGCGACGTAGCCGTCGCTGCGGCCGAGCGCGACGAGGTCGCCGGATCCCTTGGCAGGGACGAGTTCGGCAGCACCGGTAGCTGTCGTCCGGGCGAGCAACATCATGTGCAGTGGAATCGCTTTTTGCGGCGGCTGGTCGAGCGTCACCAGCGCTGGCTTGTCCGCCCAAGTTTGCTTGCCGGCGATCCGGCGCAGCAGTGACAACACAAAGCGGTGGCAGTTGATCGTTGCGCTAACCGGATTGCCGGGTAGTCCGACGATCAGTTTTCCGTCCTTCGTCGCGGCTCCTAAAATCGGTTTACCGGGACGGATCGGTAGCCCGTGGAAGACGATCTCGGCGCCCCGTTGCTCGATCGTGTCGGGCACGTAGTCGTAGTCCCCCATCGACACACCGCCGGTCAGCACCACTACGTCGCAAGCGGCCATCGCGGCGGCGAGCGAAGCTTGCAACGAATCCCGATCGTCCTTGACATGTTCGACGATGTCGACCGTCGCCAATGCATGCTGGTGGAGCATCGCTTCAACGGCGGCCCGATTGCTGTTTCGCAATTGCCAAGGCTCCAGTTGTTTCGTCGCCGGATCGACGACTTCGTCACCGGTCGTCAACACAGCGACTTTAACGCGGCGGTAACAGACCGGCGTTGTGCAGCCAAAGTTTGCCAGTGCTGCGACGACGGCCGGTGTGATTTCGGTCCCGATGTCCAAGACGCTGGAACCGATCGGAGCGTTTTCACCGCGGCGTCGAATGTGGCTGCCGGGAACGGTCGTATCCATCGCCGCCGGCAGGAAGCGGATCGATGCGTCGAGTTCCTCGGTGTCTTCGCGTTTGACCACGGCCTGGCAACCGTCGGGAATGATCGCGCCGGTGAAGATGCGGACGACTTGCCCCTCGACCATCGCTGGCGGTGCGGCTCCGGCTTGGCTGATCCCGCTGACCGGAACAACCGAGTCGGATTGCAAATCGGACATCCGGATCGCGTAGCCATCCATCGCCGAGACATCCGCCGCCGGACTGTCACGATCGGCCACGATGGATTCCGCGATGATTCGCCCGACGGGTTCGGCGACAGGCTCGGTTTCGCCAACGACCGACAGTCGCTCGGCCAAGGCCGCGATCGCGGTGTCAGGGTCGGTGAATTGAAAAGGCTGTTTCATGGCTGGGGTGAGTGGGGATCCAGATCGGAAGGCGTATTGATGTTGCGGCAAGATGCTGCCGAGAGCGGAACGGTGATGATCGGCAGCGATCGCAACAGTCGTCGGGGACTGTACTGTCCGTCATCGATCGACTGGTCGATGACGTCGAAGAGCGTGACGGGATAAATCGCGATCAAGGGTTCGATGTGATCGGGCGTTTGATCCGAAACGGCGCACACGACTTGGTCACGATGGTTGGCGAACACATCGATCAGCGTTTGCAGATCCGTGGATGTGATGGATGGCGTGTCGACCGGAGTGAAGACACAGGCATCGAAGCCGTGATCGCGTGCGAAGGACAACGACGCATGAATGCCGGAGATCGGGCCATGAGAATCGGGCGGGTCAGGGATGCGTTGAACGTCGGTGTCACGTTCCGAAGAAGAGGAAACGCAAACGACTTGGCAGTGTGCTTGTAGTCGCCGGCAGGCATGTTCGAGAAACGAATGTCCTTGGTGCGTCGTCAACGCCGCCTTGTCGCGTCCCATGCGTTTGGACGCGCCGCCGCAAAGGACGACGCCGAGCAGATTAGGAGCGGGACCGGGCATAGTGGATGCGGTATCAGAATGAGAAAGAATGAGTGGGATAGGCTTCCAGCCTGTCGATCCAGCTTTGACAGGCTGGAAGCCTATCCCACTTCGACGTCCCGACGGATCACTCTTGACCGCCCTGCTTGTCGATCACGTCTTCGACCCAGGACTTGGCTCGCATCATGGTGGGGAAACCGATCGTCGGGGCGGAGACGACAGCGACGTGCCGCAGGTCATCGGGCGTGCAGCCGGCTTCGAGTGCTTTGCGGCAGTGCGAGTGGGCGGCACCTTCCAGCCCGGCGCCCAACGAGATCGCCAGCTTGACCAGTGCGACTTCTCGGGCCGAGAGCGGACCGGCTTCTTTGGCGGCCTTCCCGAATGCCTCGTAGGATTGCATCAGGTCGGGATAGTCCGAGTGCATTTGCTTGTAAGGTTTCGGAATCATGATTGTTGAACGATCTCGTGGAGGAGGGCTTCGATGGTAAAGGGATTCGCGACGGCGTGAACGGTCAGCCCCCGTTCTTCCAAGGAGGCGGCTGTGACGGGTGAGATCGCGGCGAGTCGGACTTGTTTCAACCGGTCGCCGTATAAGCGAGACAGGTTGATTGCCGTCGCGCTGCTGGTCACGGTCACCCAATCGATCTTTCCATCATCCATCGCCTCGATGATTGACGGATCGGCGGCGTCGACGTCGACGTTTTGATAGGCGACGACTTCGTGCACCTCGGCTCCGGCGTCCTTCAGTTTGCTCGGCAGTTCGTCGCTTCCACGGCTGGCGCGGATGATCGTGATCGACTGACCCGCCGCCGAGGATTGCAACTGGTCCACCAAGGACGTGGCGCGATAGTCCTCCGGTAGGATATCGGTGCGGATGCCCTGTGCCAACAATTTCCGCTGCGTCTTGTTGCCAATCGCGGCGACGGAGACCCCGGCCAGGCGACGAGCGTCGTATTGCAATTCGTGCAAGCGGCGAAAGTAATGTTCCACGCCGTTGGCGCTGCAAAAGATCAGCAGGTCGGTGTCGTCGAGAGTTTCGATCGATCGGTCCAGCGCGGTGAAGTCATCGATCGGTTTGACTGCGATCGCCGGTGCGATCAGGGGATAGCCACCCAGGTCACGGA
Source organism: Rhodopirellula sp. SM50 (assembly GCF_002289565.1). Classification (GTDB taxonomy): domain Bacteria; phylum Planctomycetota; class Planctomycetia; order Pirellulales; family Pirellulaceae; genus Stieleria. Next base: position 7,719 of record NZ_NTFY01000126.1, read on the forward strand.
TCGCGTCGGCCAGCGCGCCCGCCTGATCCGCCGGCCGGGTGACCAGGATGGTTTGACCGTGGAGCGGCCGATGCTGGACCCATCGCATCGAATCGGCCAGCGTCGTGACGGCACCGACGATCGCGATCACCGGCGGGCGAAAGTGACTCGCCGGGGTGAGCCGCTGAGCGACTTCATCGAGCCGGCAGTGGAGCGTGGTTTGATCGGGCAAACTGCAGCGCCGGACGAGGGCGGTCGGGGTCGCGGGGTCTTTGCCGGCGTTGATCAACGCGTCGGTCCAAACCTTCGCCGTCGTCACACCCATGTAGATCACCAGGGTGCCGGGAAATCGGGCCAAAGCGTCCCAATCCAGCGCCGACTCGCTCTTTCCGGGTTGTTCGTGACCGGTGACCAGGGCGACAGCGGAGGCCAATTTTCGGTCGGTGATCGGGATGCCGGCGTAGGATCCGGCGGCCAGCGCGGCGGTGATGCCGGGGACGATTTCGAAGGGGATCCCGGCCTGATTCAAGGCGTCGACCTCTTCGGAGGTGCGGGCAAACACGGCCGGATCGCCGCCCTTGAGCCGAGCGACAGTCTTTCCCAAGGCCGCGTGGCGAAGCATTTCCTGGATGATCTCGTCTTGCCGCCAAATCCGAGTCTGTCCGTGTTTTCCCACACAAATGTGCTCGGCGGCAGGCGCCAGCGCCAGAATTTCGGCGTTGCTCAAGCCGTCGTAGAGCACGACGTCGGCCCCCCGCAGGCATCGAGCCCCCCGGAGGGTCAGCAGTTCGGGGTCGCCCGGACCGGCACCGATCAGATAAACAATTGGTTTCATGCGGATAATTGAGCGTAATGGGCGGGTTTTTCGTAGTCCCGGACCGCCATGATCGGGCGACAAAACAGAGTTCCAAGTTGACTCTGGACAGCAAGACCAAGCATCGCCATACTACGCGGCCCTCAAATCGGGCGAAATCAAGCCCATGGGCGGCGAGTGCGCCAACTGTCAGCCAAGAAGTACGAACTGGACTCTCGGCCGATCGTCCCTTGAAACGAACATTTTCCGGCAACCATTACGTAACGAAATGCCAAACACAGCGAGTGCCAAGAAACGGCTCCGTCAAAACGACAAGCGACGCCAACACAATCGTACCCTCCGCAGCCGGATGCGCACGCAACTTCGCCGCGTCCGCGAAGCCGTCGCCGCGGGCGACAGCGAAACGGCTCAATCGGAGTTTCGCGTCGCCAGCAAGCGACTCGATCAAGCCGCTGCGAAGAACTTGATTCACAAGAACGCAGCCGCTCGCAGCAAGAGCCGACTGAGCAAGCTGGTCAAATCGGTCGCGTAGTTTTCCCCTCGTTCCCAGGCTCCGCCTGGGAACGCGATGGATTGCCGGCTCCCGCCGGCTGACTGGTAACGCGGGAGGCGGGAGCCTCCAGAACCGTGTGTTCCCCGGCGGAGCCCTACGCCGTGAACGATTTATGTCCTGTGTTTGACGAGGTTTTAGCGGCAGGGCGCAAGCCCTCCGGTTCCGCTTCTTTGCCAACACACCGGAGGGCTCGCGCCCTACCGCTAAAGAGTCGTTCACGGCGTAGGCTGGAGCCTGGGAACAAGATTGTGCGACTGGCGTCGCAGTGAGCGCAAGCTGGAAGCGTACGCCACTATCGTTTTCGTGGCACTTTGGAGACGAAGTGCACCGGTTGTTCTGGCAACGATTCTAGGAACAGCTTGCCGTACCGCTTGGTACAAACGCGGGGATCGAGCACGACCACCATGCCGCGATCGGATCGGGTGCGGATCAAGCGACCGACACCCTGGCGGAATTTGATCGCGGCTTCGGGCAACTGATAGTCCGTGAAGGGATTGCCGCCGCTTTTCCGAATCGCATCGAGCCGCGCTTCGAGCAGTGGATGGTCGGGAACGGCAAACGGCAACTTGGTGATGATCACGTTGGTCAACGCATCACCGGGGACATCCACGCCCTGCCAGAAACTGTCCGTGCCGAACAGCACGCCGGGGCTCTTCTTGAACGCGTCGACCATCTGCGAGCGACTTTGATCGCCGCCTTGCGTGTACAGCGACAAATTCTTCGACGCCAGCCAACCACTCAACCGGCTGGCGCATTGCTTGAGCAACCCGTAGCTGGTGAACAAGACGAACGCTCGGCCGCCGGAATGTTCGACGAACCGTTTGATCTGGTCCGGCAACGCACGCTCAAACGCGTCGCGCTCTTTGGACGGATCGGGTAGGTCGCGGACGACGACGATTTGTGATTGTTTGGGGTAATCAAAGGGGCTGCCGACGCGGACCGACATTCCACCGGTCAGCCCGACGCGGGAGCGAAAGAACTTGAACTTGTCGTCGTTGCCCGATGCGATCGTCGCACTGGTCATCACCACGCTACGGATCATCTTGCTTTGGAACAGACACTCGCGCAATGCCGATCCCACGTCGATCGGTGAGGAGGAGAGTTGCACCCGGTCCATGCCGCTCCGGGTCGGTGTGGCTTCGACCCAGAAAACGGTGTCCTCGTCTTCCTGTTTCAGCCAGCGATCCAATGAAGAACTGAGCAACATCAGACGGTCGTGCGAGGATTCGAAATCCATTCGATCCGACTCTTCTTTCTGCCCCTGAGCCTGGGTCAATAGTTTCAACGCCAGCTCCTTCATCGGTTTGGAAAGCGAGTTGCTGACCACGTCGGGCGCGGCGACACGACCGTTGCCGGGCGCGTGATCGCGCCGCCAATCCAGGATGTCGGCAAAGAACGTGCTGTGGGCAAAACGCAACCGGTCGACTTCTTGTTGCAGCCCTCTCAGGTCTTTCTCGACCAACAATCCTTTCTGTTTGCGGTCGTTGTACAGCCGATCAAACAGGAACGTGAATTGCCCGCTGGTCAACCGCAGCCCCAAGTGTTCGCCTGCGACCGCTTCGGCGGTGTGGCATTCGTCCAAGATCACCGCGTCGTAGTCGGGCAACAACGCCACGCCTTCGTTGCGGAGGGCAAGGTCGCTGAAGAACAACGCGTGATTGACGATCAACAATTGCGCGTTGGTGGCTCGGCGACGGGCCCGAAAATAGAAACAGTCTTTGAAGTGGTCGCACTTCTTTCGCAGACAATTGCCGGTGTCGCTGACGATTTCGTCCCAGACTTCGCGGTCGGGCTTAAAGGGCATCGACGCCAAGCTGCCGTCGCTCGATTCGGCCGCCCATTTCTGGGTCTGCCGAAGTTGTTGGTACTGGATGTCCGACCCCAGCAGCGACGTCATTTTGCCCAGCGTCCGTTCCAGTCGTCGTTTGGACAGGTAGTTGCTACGGCCTTTGACCAGCACGCTGGAAAATTCGCGTGGAATGACGCTATTGAGCAGGGGAACGTCTTTGGCAATCAGTTGCTCTTGCAGACTGATCGTGTGCGTCGAAATCAAAACGCGGGGGCGGCGCGTCTTTTCATCCGAGGTCTTGATGATCGGCTCCCCGGTGGCGTGCAACACGGCCGGCACCAGGTAGGCAAAGCTCTTTCCGGTGCCCGTTCCCGCCTCGGCAACCAAGTGCTGACCCGATTGCAGTGCCTTGGCGACGGCGTTGGCCATCTGCAACTGCTGCTCACGCGGCTCGTAATTCGGCATCCGGGCCGCGATACGCCCTTGGGCGCCGAGAATCGAATCGACAGTCAGTTCGTCTTCGCTCAATCGACGGGCACATGAGTGGGGCAAGGGTCGGGTGTCTTTCTCCAAATAACATACGGGCAGAGATCATCAAGCGGAACTCGGTCGCATCGAGATCCAATGGCCGAGTCCATCCCACCGCACTGCCACCGGGACCCCCGATTGCTAGCAAACTGATCGGACAGGGGGTTCTGTGCGGGGGCGTACAGTAAAGACGTACAGTGAATCGATCCGCGGAAGATTTCGGCGGACCGACGCGAATGACCAGAGGTGTCTTTGCGGCGGCGATAAATCGGATGTCACCGACGGGTTTTCCACGTCGGTTTGGTTGTGACAGGCGGCGCCCGCGGTTAAGTTTCTGGTGGCGTCGCGAACCGCTCCGGGGGGTCCGGTCGAGCGGAGTGGCGTGTGGGCTTTTCCACTCGTCGGACTTTTCCACTCTGGAATCAGAAGGAATTAAACATGGCAAAGAAGAAAGCAGCTGCAAAGGGTCCCAAGGTGGATCCGAATTTGAAAGCCGTTTTGGAGCGCGAGCCGGGCTTGGCGACGACCCTGCAGCAGATCGAAAAATCGTTCGGCGAAGGGTCGATCATGCCGCTCGGCGCGTCGACGCATTTAGACATCGAAGGCATTCCGACGGGCAGTTTGTCGCTGGACATGGCACTCGGCGGACAGGGGATTCCACGTGGCCGAATCATCGAGATTTTCGGTCCGGAATCCAGTGGTAAGACGACGTTGGCGCTGCACGTGTGTGCCGAGGCGCAAAAGCAAGGCGGGATCGCGGCGATCATTGACGCCGAGCACGCGTTTGACCCGAGTTGGGCGAAGAAGCTGGGTGTCGAATTGGACACGCTGTTGGTCAGCCAGCCGGGCAGCGGCGAAGAAGCGATGCAGATTTGCGAAATGCTGGTCAAAAGCAACGCGGTCGACACCATCGTGATCGACTCGGTGGCGGCTCTGGTTCCCAAGAAGGAACTGGAGGGAGAGATCGGTGACAGCCACGTCGGTTTGCAAGCTCGATTGATGAGTCAAGCGATGCGAAAGCTGACCGGTGCGATTGCCAAGAGCAAGTGCGCGGTGATCTTCATCAACCAGATTCGGGAAAAGGTCGGCGTGATGTTCGGCAGCCCCGAGACGACGCCGGGCGGACGGGCGCTGAAGTTCTACAGTTCTTGCCGGATCGATGTCCGTCGCATCGGCGCACTCAAAGACGGTGAAGAGCAAGTCGGCCAGCGGGTCAAAGCCAAGATCGTCAAGAACAAGGTCGCACCTCCGTTCCGCATCGCTGAATTCGACATGATGCACAACAACGGCATCAGCTACGAAGGCGACCTGCTGGATCTGGGGACGACCCACAAAGTCGTCAACCGCAGCGGTGCTTGGTTCAAGTACGGTGAAACGTACCTGGGTCAAGGCAAGGAAAAGGCACGGAACTTCTTGATCGAAAACACCGACGTGGCCGAAGAGATCAGGCAGAAGGTGATGGTAGCCGGCGGGTTCGGCCCTCCGGCGGACGAAGCACCGATGATCGACGACGCCTCTGAACTGGACGTCGAAGCCGGCGAGGAAGTCGCCAATTCGTAGGTCAGGCTGTGCCTGACGGCCGATTGGGATGCACAGCTGGTCCGTCTAGTGATCCATGTCATCCACGCAAGACTTGTTCCCAGGCTCCGCCTGGGAACACACTGTCTTGGAGGCTCCGCCTGGCGCGTTCGCCGGCAGAGCCGTCGGGGGTGGCAAGCAAGATGCTTACCCCACTTCGACTTGTTCCCAGGCTCCGCCCTACGCCGTGAACGACTTTTTAGCGGTAGGGCGCGAGCCCTCCGGTGTGTTGGCAAAGATGCGCAAGCCG
>NZ_NTFY01000127.1 GCF_002289565.1 Rhodopirellula sp. SM50
CGGTCAGTACTGGATTGGTCGATGAGATCTTGCGCCATACCGTGCCCGAACAGAGTGGTGGTCAAAAAATGGGGTGGTCAAAAAATGGAGTTACCATGCAGCTGCAATTATTTCACCACCTACACTTTTTGACCGTCCTCCCACGCGAAACGGGGCAAGGGGACAAGGCAGCACGATTCGGGGCAGAACGATGGGAACAGCCGTCACAGACGCAGGTCATCGCTGCGGGCTCCATCACCGCTTGACTGCGTCTGGACATGATTTTGCCTGGCATCGTTACCGGTACGAGGCCTCGTCAAATCACGCGTCGATTCGAGTTCCGACGTGGCCTACGGCACGATCGTTGCACCGAGGCAACCGTTTTTAGTGTGATTGAACGCTAATCCTGCACACATGCGTTCGCAGGGCAATAGAATGTTGTCGGTCTTCTCTCACACGAGCTCAGACGCATCTCCGGTTTCTTGTTGGCGGATTCGCCATCCTAGAATCGTTGCATCGTCGATCGTGCCTTTTCTCCTAACAAAGCAGAGCCTCATCATGTTTCGATCGAAACCACTCTCGATGACGTTGGCCGTACTCAGCGTCGCGATTGCCGCTTGCAGTGCCCGCGCCGCCGATCCGCCCAACATCTTGATCATTTGGGGTGATGACATCGGCACTTGGAACATTAGCGCATTGAATCGCGGAATGATGGGTTACCAAACGCCGAACATCGACCGCCTGGCACGCGAGGGAATGATGTTCACCGACTACTACGGCCAACAGAGCTGTACCGCCGGTCGTGCTGCATTCATGTTTGGCCAGAGCCCGTTTCGAACAGGACTTACCAAAGTTGGATTGCCCGGGGCTGATGAAGGCATCGGCGACCTGGATCCAACGATGGCTGAGTTGCTCAGAAACCAAGGCTACGCAACAGGGCAATTCGGCAAGAATCATTTCGGTGACAAGTATCTACTTGTCACAGGGCGTTGTCGCGAAGGCGGTGCAGACGCTGGCTGAGTTCCCCCCGCGCCAGAAGCCGGCCTCGTTTAACATGGACAGGATCCTGGAGAACTTGGAGAAAACCAACACCAGCCCATAACGCTCGGTGAGTTGACTCATTTGGCTACACCGCGGCGTGTTCGCGGTGTGGCTCTGTCGCAAACCGGATGGTCACTCGACGAGTGTATCACCGGCGACAACAGTTGGGCCGGGTGAATGTGAACCCAAACGCGACGAAGTAACCGTCAAGCTCGGCTGTGGTATCACCGAAGGATTTTTCATTCTCAAACACGCCACCAAGCGTCACGTCAAAATTCATGTTGGGAACCAGATCGGTGATTCCAACGCCACCGGTGAGGCGATGCTGGGCGATCGCTGCGAACTGGCCCTGGACATACTCAACGGCGGGGATGCCACCAACCGGAATGACGCCACCAATGGTTCCTGGGACAGCGTCACGCGTTGGATCTTCATTGAAGGCGTAGCCGAGTCGTAACTTCAACCGCTGCGAAGCAATGTATTGCGCACCGAACTGAAATGCCCATTGGTCTTTGTACAGGGCTCGAAAGAAGGTTGCGTCGTCCCAATTCTTGTAAAGCACATCAGCAGCCAGCAACAACCGTCCATCCATCAAGCAGCGATTCGCGATCCCAAATCCAACGTTCATCGGATGGTCTAGATCGATATCCTGGTAGGTGTTGGCACGCGGTCCACTCGCAAACCGGACAACGTTCTCAAACGTCAGTTCCTTTTTGGACTGCCAAAAACCACCGATGCTGGTGCCACCACCGAGATCGTAGTTTGCTCCCAAAGTGAACCGAGGTGCGTAGTCGGTTTGTGACGAACTCGATTGGACGAAGGGTCCGTCAAGGATTGACGTGCCGACCGCCAAAGAGGCGCCGATCGTCAGATGGGGCGTCAAATCCAGGGCCACGCCGTTGACGAGATCCAGGGCCAAGTACGATGCATGAGTTCCATTGGACTCGGGGATGTGTCGAAAGTCGACGGCAAGCCCCGCGTTGGTCATGAAACCTAGCCCAAAGGAAACGGGCCGTTCCATGATTTCCGCCTGGTGAATCACGCCAATGTTGCCTCCCAAAGCGGCTGGCGCGTTCGATTTACCAGAATACGGATCGACACCTAACAGCGGCAACGAGCTTGTCTGGGTGACGTTGTAGGTCGGTTCGATCAGCACGCCGCCAAAGCCAAACGTCGGGCCATGGAACTGTCTCATGGTCGCTGGATTCCCGTTGATTGCCGACTGGAGATCCTGCGGCCGCGTGAAACTCGCCCCGCCCATCGCTCCAGAGGCGGGCATCAGGTTGTTGTGCAGTTCAACTCCATAGCTCTGAGCCATGGCACTCTGGCAAGCCAGCAGCGAGGCAACAATCAGCAATGGGCCAACAATCAGCAACGACTGGGGACAATTCGTACGCATGTGAGAACCGTTAAAGAAAGAAAACCCGTGGCCGTGCCGATGACCATCTCGATCGGTTCATCGTCATCTGAATGACCCATCTAATTGGTCTAAACGAACCGTTATCCGGTTGGCCTGTGGTCCAAATAGACAACACCGCCAAGACCCTCAGAAACCGTAATCTTTGCCAAATCCGATCAAACGCAGCAAGTTGCGGCACGCTCGGGGTTCTGATGATCGTCGTGGGTGCACTCAATAGTGAACTTATTGCGCTCTCGAGCATGGATTTGGCTTTACGCCTATTCCCCACCATCATGATTGGCCTCGCGTGCGTGACCAACGAAACTGACAGTTGTGCGCAGAGTGTTACGGGGTGCTGCTGCCAGCGAGATGGCGCAGTTTGGCAGCTTTTGATCTCGTCGAGTAAACCGTGGTTCACTTATTGAGACACTGCTGCATTCTGACGCTGATCGTCGTCGCACCGCCGGCGTTCAGCATTGCGACTACGTCTGCGCCATCGGCATGTGATGATGCTTCCTGCTGGTCGCAATGGAAGTTCATCGATGATCTCGTCCGATTCAGTCGGCCCTATCCGCAGCGTGATCCGTTTGAAGAGCGAATTGAAACAGAACGGCATGACGTTACGCATTCGACCAAAACGGTGGGGCATGGCGTCACGCAGATCGATTACTACATCAGCGATGATTTCGTATTCGACCTTCGCGCCAGCAACGGCCTCTCGAACGACTCCGCCGATTTCCTCACTGGCATCGGTGGCGGCTACCGGTATTGAAGTCAAAGGGCATTGTTCCACCTGCGATCCTAATGCGGGCCGATGACGACGACAAACCGAACGTTTGCTGCGGCGTGCTGTTACGATCCGTTACAGTCACACGCACGCCTGGAAGGGACGCCCCCCAAAGCCGGCTTCATCAGCGGTCCGCCGTTGTTCAACATGATGCGGGTCTAACACTGACGGGCACCGGTCGCTCGATCCAATTCGTCGGGAACAGAGAACATCTCTCCGATTTCGACTAATCTAGATCGCACTACTCCGTCCGCACTCTGAATGTACAGCCATGAATCCGCTGAACCTTTTTCGTCCCTCGCGGCGTGATGCATCCAAGCATCCGGCGGCGCACATGACGTGGGCGTCGCAGAACGTTTCGAAGACCATCACGCGAACTGGCTTATTCTTGAAAAAGCAATTGTGGGTCTGGCCGATCGTAGCGGTGGTCATCCTGGCGATCCTTGGATTCTTCGTTCGGCATGCGATTGAATCGACGATCAAGGGCAACGTCGCCTCGGGATTGACCACGTTGGTTGAACTGGAAAGGGCCATGCTCGAGAAATGGTTCGGGGTCCAAGAATCGACTGCCGAATCGCTAGCCAATGACAGTCAAGTTCGACAGGCGGTCTATGCGCTGTTGGAATCCAAAGTTGAAAACTCGTCGCCACCGGCGATCCAGGATTCCGAAGCACATCGGCAATTGGCAACGGAGCTCGCGCCAACCCTCTCAGCACACAGCTACGTCGGGTTCTTGTTAGCCAATCAATCGAAACAAATCATTTCCTCGTCGCATCCTTCGTTGATCGGTCAGGAAGCCGTTCCCGAATACGACCATTTCCTGGATCGAGCACTTGATGGCGAGACATTCGTTTCGACACCATTGGCGAGCGTGGTGATGATGGAGAATGAGAACGGACTGATGCGGATGGGATTACCAACCATGTACGTGTGCGCGCCTGTGCGGGACGAGTCGTTTCAAGTCGTAGGCGTGTTGGCCTTGCAGATTGCGCCCGAACGTGAGTTCACTCAAATCCTTCAGAAGGGACAAGTCGGCGAATCGGGTGAAACGTACGCATTCAACGCGGATGGTTTGATGGTGTCCAATAGTCGATTCGACGAGGATGCGATTCTGCTGGGTTTGCTTCCCGACACGGATGACTCGCGTTCGATGCTGCAACTGCAGGTGCGTGACCCGGGCGGAAACATGACCGAGGGATTTCGCCCGGGCGTGCGTCGATCCCAATTGCCGCTGACGACGATGGCATCCGAGGCCATTGAGAATGGTGCCGGATTGAACGTGGATGGTTACCGCGATTACCGGGGAGTCCCCGTGATCGGAGCGTGGACCTGGATGCCCAAGTACGAACTCGGCGTGGTCACAGAGGTGGACGCGGCCCAGGCGTTTCGCCCGTTGGCAATCTTGCAGCGAGTGTTCTTGACGATTTACGTATTGCTGATCCTCAGCGCCGTTGCGATTTTTGTCTTTACGATCATCGTGGCTCGCCTCCAGCGACAAGCGCGCGAGGCAGTGATCGAAGCTCAGCAACTGGGCCAATACACGTTGGGCGAAAAGCTCGGTGAGGGTGGGATGGGTGTCGTTTACAAAGGGCACCATTCAATGCTGCGGCGACCCACGGCGATCAAACTGCTGCACGCCGATCGAGTCAATGAAACATCCATCGCCCGTTTTGAACGGGAGGTGCAAATCACCTGTCAACTGAACCATGCCAACACGATTTCCATCTACGACTACGGGCGAACACCCGAAGGCGTGTTCTATTATGCTGTGGAGTATCTGGACGGAATCGATTTACAGCAACTGGTTAACGATGACGGCCCCCAGCCGGAATCTCGTGTGATTCACATCCTGCTGCAGATCTGCGGCTCGCTCTACGAAGCCCACTCCAACGGTCTGGTGCACCGGGATATCAAACCCGCCAACGTGATGTTGAATCGGCGTGGCTGTGAACCCGATGTCGTGAAGGTTCTCGATTTCGGCTTGGTCAAGGCGGTCGACCAGACCGACGGTGATGGCCAAAACCGCGATGGCACACTGACCGGCACACCCCTGTACATGTCGCCTGAATCGATCCAGGCGCCAATGACGGTGGATTCCAGCACCGATATCTACGCGGTTGGTGCGATCGCATACTTCTTATTGACCGGCCAGCCAGTGTTCGAAGCCGAAGGGATCGCGCAGCTTTGCCAAAAACACATCGAAGAGGTTCCCGTTCCACCGTCGCAGCGGACCGACGTCGACGTGTCCGGCAAGTTGGAAGACACGATCATGAGTTGTCTGGAGAAATCAAGGGCCAAGCGGCCGCAGACCGCGCGCGAACTGGGGGTGCAGATCTCGCGTTGCAAGGCGGCCGGGAAATGGACGATTGAAGATGGTGACCGATGGTGGGGTAGGCACGAACGAGGCTCGCAGGGCATCTCGCTATCCAACTCCGCCATCGCGGCAACGATGGATCAGACCATGGACGTGACCGACGCGAATGATTCGAACGGCCATACGCCGTCTTGATCGTTCACTTTTCTGCAACAGTAAGCGTGTAACTTGCGGAGGTGTTTACACCTCCATCACGAAGCAGGCTGCCTGCTGGATAGATGCTCCGATCGCGACCTTGGCACGATTGCTAAGAACTATTGTCCATGGCGTGTCTCGATGGCCGTCTGGATTTGCTCCTTCACCGCTTCCAGGTTGAACGATGCACCCTTTTGCATCGGCGGGAATTCGATGGCAGTCTTGGCCAGCGCGGCGACCCGTTTTTGCACAAACACGAATCGCCAAAATTCGCGCGCGTAAAAATCCATGAACCAGTTCGGTGATCCAACCGCAAAGTTCGGATCGGCATACCGCTCGAAGGGGTCGCGGCGGAGGTTGTGGATCAGCGGCATGTTCAACTTGTCTTTCGCACCGGGCCATCCGTCGGGCTGGTCGATAAAGGTGTACTTCCAGTCGCCAATCCGTACCGCGCCGAGAGTCGATTCGCCGAAGTACCAGATCTCGTCACGTTTACTCTTGCCGCCCTTGGTCAGCATGTCCAACTGGTTGTAGCCGTCGAGGTGGACCTGGTAGGTGCGGTCGCCCATCTTTTTGCCGGCCTTGAGCTCTTCCACGATGTTCGGATTTCCAGCAGCAGCGACAAATGTCGGAAACCAATCCATTCCCGATGTGATTCCGTTTTGCACCGAGCCCGCGGGGATCTTGCCGGGCCAGCGGACGACCATCGGCACGCGGAAACCGCCGTCGGTGGTCATCCCTTTGGCCCCTTTAAAGGGCGTATTGCCACCATCGGGCCAGGTGAACACCTCCGTGCCATTGTCCGTCGTCACGCCGATGATCGTGTTGTCGTCGATGCCCATTTCCTCCAGCTTGCTGATCACGCTACCAACGATGTCGTCGAACTGCGCCATGCCGGCCTCTTGCAAGCCGTAGTTGTCCTGGCCCTCCAGCGCTTTGTACTTGGCATTGAGGTGTGTGAAGATGTGCATTCGGGTTGGATTCAACCAGACAAAGAACGGCTTGTCATCCTTCTGGGCCTGCTCCATGAAATCGGTCGACAACTTGAGGACGTAGTCGTCGATGTCTTCCATGTTGTGCTTGATGCCCGGAATCGGATGCGGCGGCAGAGGACCGTCGTCGACGATTCTTTGCTTGCCGATTTTTCCCCAGCGAGGTTGCACGGTCGGATCGTCGACGTCGGTGGCCCACGAATGGACCAGATTGCGAGGCCCGATTTCGTTAATCAGATCCTTCGGATAGCCGGGCCAAAACGGATCGGACATCGCGTCGAGGTGGTAAAGGTAGCCGAAGAACTCGTCAAAGCCGTGAACCGTCGGCAGAAACTCGTTCAAGTCGCCCAGATGGTTTTTGCCGAATTGGCCGGTAGCGTAACCCATCTCCTTGAGCGCCGTCGCGATCGTGGGCGCTGTGGCCGGCAATCCGAGCGGCGAGCCGGCCTGGCCCACCGTCGTCATGCCGGTGCGATAAGGAATCATGCCCGTAATGAAATTTGCCCGACCCGCGGTGCAGCTGGCCTCGGCGTAATAATCGGTGAACATCATGCCCTCGCGGGCCAGACGATCGATATTCGGCGTCTTGCCAGACATGATGCCGCGATGGTACGCGCCGATGTTAAACCATCCAATGTCGTCGCCCATGATCATCACAATGTTGGGCTGCTTGGTTTGGGCCTGGCCGTCACTGGCGAGAGCGAATGTTGCCAACGCAACCAGAACGACGAGAACTTTTGGGATACGGAACATGCAGAGACTCTGTGGCTTGGAGAAAAGGATTAGTAAATCAGGCTGAGTCGATCACCACGATGCCGCCACCGCCGTCCCTGGTCGAGATCGGGCGCGGCGGGTCATCCGAGACCACGGCAACGTCAACTATTTTGAATGAACCCTCGGCGGTGGTCGCGGCCAACGGTAAGGCGTTGCGAATCGCCATCATCATGATGAATTCCCCCGACACATCTATTACACCTTGGTGTAACTTGCGGGTTTGAAATGGCAGTTTTGAAGACGTGACGAATATGCTCCGCTGCGGGTATCGACTTTGATCCGCTGGATACCGATCAACGTCCTGTCAGCGACGCGCGATCAATGGATCAATCGCGAGCAATTTGTCGGGGACGCGACATATCCGCTCAGTCATCGCGTATGATCGATTGCTGTGATCGCCCCTGATCCCCGCTGCCCCTCTCCCCATTTTCTGAAGCGAGCTCCACCGGCGTCAGCAAATGGGGAGTGGAGAGGCAGAGTAGCTGTCGCTAGTATCGTTTACTCTGAGCCTTGTTGTTAAACGGCTTCGCCGGAAGGAAACATGCCCCCGAAGATGTCATTGAGTCATCGAAGGGATGTAGCCCACATGGGAAACCCGAGAATCTGGATCGCCACGCTCTTGATCCTGCTGTTGCACGCAGCGGGTGGCTGGTGTGCGTTTGCCGACGAAAGCCGCGACCAAGCCCAAACACTGAGTCTCCGTCCGCATATTCCGTTTGAAGACAATATCCATCGCGAATACCGCGTCGAGCATGGTCTACCGTCGAATACGATCAACGACGTTTTACAGACGCGTGACGGTTTTGTCTGGGCGGCGACAGCCGACGGACTGGTGCGGTTCGACGGCAAGCAATTCAGGACGTTCAATCGCTCCAACACGCCTGACTTTCCCGCCAACAACGTGGAACGATTGTACGAAGACCGCCGCGGCACGCTTTGGTTTGGTACCGAAGGTGGTTTCGCCCGCTACCGTGCGGGGACGATTGAGCGCGTCAAAGCGTTGGACGACATCCGTATCATGGCGATCGTCCAGAGACGCGATGGCTCGATCTGCGTGGGGACAGAGTTTGATACCTGGCGATCCATCGATGGCGACGAGTTCCAGCCGTGGAAAGAGGTACCGGATGAAGCGAGGGCACTGTATGAAGATGACGACGGCACGTTGTGGATCGGGCGGCGACTACAAATGTTTGCCATCTCAACCAAAAGGCCTGGCCGCGACGAAGAACCGCTCAGCATTCGTCGGTATCGTCTTTCCGAGTTAACGAACGAGAATACGGCTTGGACGCCAACGTCTGGAGTCATGGAGATCCTTCCCGGCGAAGACGACGCATTGTGGATTGGAACATCGCAGGGGTTATTCGAATTTCGCGATGACCACTTCACGCTGATGTTGCCGGGGGCTGTGATCGACGTTCTTCAGACTCGCTCGGGCGGCCTGTATGTTCAGTCGAATTTCTCTCTTTACCGCGAATCGGGTGAGTCGTTTGAGTTGCTGGAAAGATCACCGGCGACCTCATCCCTTGCCGAAGATCACGAAGGAGGATTGTGGATCGGCAAGGCCAATGGAATGGGACTTCATCATTACGTCCACCACCCAGCTCGCTACCGATTCTTGGACAGGCCCGTCCACTGCCTGCTTGAGGGTCCAGAAGGAGAGATGTGGCTGGGCTCCAATCAGGGTCTGCACGTCTGGAGACGCGAAGACGAAAACCGCGGCGCCGGAGTTGCCGCTGCCGCAACCGACTCATCGGCCGCACGGAAAAAACGACCTCGCCCCGAATTAGCGGCGATCAAAACATTTAACGAGAAAGACGGACTCCCAGATCTGATGGTGCGCACACTGGCACGCGGTTCCGGAGCAACCATCTGGGTTGGAACCGCCAGTGGACTGTGCCGCTGGACCGGCACCGAATTGGTTCCCCAATCCGAGCCTGCCGGCCTCACTGAGTTGAACATCGTTGCCCTGCACGAGTCGCGGGATGGAGCACTCTGGATTGCAGAGATCCCCTTCAAGACCTATCGATTGTTTGAGGGAAAATTAGAAGAACTGACGAGCCTTGAACAAGCCGGCGTCAAGTTTTTTCACGAAGACGCCGAAGGCTGTATCTGGGTCGGCACCAACCAAGGTCTTTTCCGCGAAGGGGAAGACCGCCAGTTTGAACGCCTCGAAGATGAGTCGTTCGACAAGCTGCTGAGTTCGAATTTTCTTTGTGATTTCATCGATCGGGACGGTGGTTGGTGGATGGGAACTCGCGGAGGGCTGGTTCGGTATCTCGATGGTCGTTTTCACGTCATCACACCGGGAGACGGGCTGGCCTCGGAATACATCGAACGCCTGCACATCGATGCTTCCGGCGAGAATTTTTGGATGGGAGGTCGGCACGCATTTTTTTCTGTACCGCGAGCCGATCTGGAAGAGTTTATCGCAGGCAGGCGAGCCCAGGTTCACAGCCAGCGATTGCCCCGTAGCGATGGCTTTGTCAGTTGGCGGGTCGGAGCGCGCTGCGGTCCGACAACCTGTCTTTCCGGCGACTCAATGCTCTGGATATCGGACGGCATCGGGACGCTTACGCTGCCACCTCGCCCGTCCTATCTGGATCTGCCTCCGCCACAGATTCATGTCGATCGCGTGCGAGTTGACACTCAATTGGTAAACGCCACGCAACGTTTTGAATTCGCGTCAGGGCCGCGACGCCTGACCATCGAATTTTCGGCGCCCACCTTCGTGGAACCGAATCGTGCTCAAGCGCAGTTTCTACTGAAAGGTCACGACGAACACTGGAGTGACGCCGGTAATGAGCGTGTCGCGCACTACACGGATCTCAAACCTGGCGACTACGAATTCCGAGTCCGTGCAGACAACGGGTTCGGCGCATGGAACGACCGATACGCGGCGGTCGCCTTCACCGTCAATCCCCGCTGGTGGGAAATCGAGTGGCTGCGAGGGTTAGCATTGCTGGCAAGTAGCGTTGTGGTAGTCAGTTATTTTCGGCATCGCATGCGGAAAGTGCGCGGAGCAAACGTCGCGTTGCGACGGGAAATCGCAGAGCGAAAGCGTGCCGAAGAAGAGTCACGAATCAACGCAGAACAACTCGCGCGTGTGTCTCGCGCTGCCAGCATGGGCGAACTGACCACCTCGATTGCTCACGAAGTCAAACAGCCGTTGTACGCCATCGTCAGCAACGCCCAGACCGCCACGCGATTGCTGGAAGCTGAACGACCAAACACAGTGATGCTTCATGAGGCGCTCATTGATATCGCGAGCGCCGGCAAACGAGCAGCGGACATCATCGATCACGTCCGTTCGATGACGCGCAATGAACACCGTGCAAATCGTCAACTCGATCTGAACCACGTGGTCGGTGATGTGATCAAGCTTGTTGATCCAGAGCTTCGCAAGCGCCAGCTATCGCTACGAACAGAGTTGTCCGCATCCCTGCCGACGGTTCGAGGTGATCCGATTGAATTGCAACAAGCCATCCTGAATCTGATCATCAACGGCGCTCAGGCCATGAGTCATGACGACACACGATCGCCCGAGATCGTGGTGGCAACATCGACCGACAACGGCTACGTTGAACTTGCGGTCACAGATGCTGGTACGGGCCTCAGCGAAACAGAGCGTGAGCGAATGTTTGAACCCTTCTTTACGACCAAAGCGGATGGCACCGGTATGGGATTGGCTATCAACCGCACCATCATCGAGGCCCACGGAGGACGGATTTGGGCCACCGCGAATGCCGATCGTGGTACAACCTTCCGTTTCTCTCTGCCCATCAGCTCGGAGGATGGCCAATGACGACGAAACATCCGAAGCCGGCCGATGCAATGATTTACGTCGTCGACGATGACGACCTGGTGCGGAGAGCCACGGTGAGGACGTTCGCATCGCTGGGCTTCCAGGTCACGTCCTTTCAAACCGCCTCCGAGTTTCTGGATCATGACCGCTGCGACCTGCCGGGCTGTCTGATCCTCGATGTACAAATGCCCGGACAGACCGGTATCGAATTACAGCAAGAGTTAGCGGCCCACCACGTCGATCTGCCAATCGTTTTCATCACCGGACACGGCGATATCCCCATGAGCGTCAAAGCGATGAAGGCCGGCGCCGTCGACTTTTTGCCCAAACCAGTCGACGAGCAGCAGCTGGTACAGGCGGTGTCTCAAGCGATCAACCGGCACGCGGAGACACGACATCAAACCGCTGAACTGGATGAGTTTCGGCGGCGCGTCGATACGCTCACCAAACGCGAACATGAAGTGATGAATCTGGTCGTCAGGGGGGTGCTGAACAAGCAGATTGCACGCCGGCTGGGGATTGCCGAAGACACCGTCAAGGTGCATCGCGGCCGCGTCATGTCAAAGACCGGCGTCGATTCGTTGGCCGAACTCGTGCGGCTCAGTGAAAGATCAGGCGTCGCGGCCCCCGACTGAAGAGCCCGACTGAAGGGCCCGACTAAAAGCCCCCGAACAAAGGGCCTATCGCACTAAGGTGTAATAGCGGTCACCGACCTGGAGATCTATGTTTCAGTGCTTGTTGTATCCGCGGGTGCCGAAATCAATACGCATACGAAAAGAAAGTGTGGACGCGAGCCCTCAAGTCTCGATTGTCGATGATGACCCCTTCGTGCGGCGGGCTCTGGGCCGGTTATGTGAAGTGGCCGGATATGGCGTCGAATTGTATGCATCCGCGGAAGAATTCCTTCAGCGAACCCATGCGGACAACACGAGTTGTCTGATCCTGGATGTCCATCTACCCGGCCGAAGCGGCTTGCAACTTCAGAGTGATCTCCAAGCAGCTGGCAGGCGATTTCCCATCGTCTTTGTGACGGCCTTTGAGGACGAACAGACGCGGAATCAGGCACTTCAAACGGGTGCGGTTGCTTTCCTTCAAAAGCCACTCGACAACGAACGACTGCTGGGAGTCATACATAACTTGCTCACCCAGGATCGGACAAGGGTTGCCCGCACGCCGGATTGATTGAAGAGGAGGCAGTAGAGAAAACGGAGATCTTTGCCCGCTCCGCCGCTTCGGTCACGACACCTACGCTGGTCGTCATGATTTCGGCCTTTCAGGTCATCCATTGGGACGATTTCGCATATGATCCGCTGTCCGAAAGAATGTCATCTTGAGTTGCGAAACGAGCAGGGGGTCGTCGACCAGTTCGTCGATCGCTCGATTCATGCACAACAACCATTGGTCTCGTTCGGATTCACCGATCGGAAACGGCAAGTGCCGCGCCCGCAATCTCGGATGACCATATTCCTCGATATAGAGCGACGGCCCGCCGAAAAACCCCGACAAAAACTTGAACAGTTTGTTCCTCGATTCGGTCAAGT
>NZ_NTFY01000128.1 GCF_002289565.1 Rhodopirellula sp. SM50
ACCACCCTAACCGAAGCGACAAAAAGATGCAAAAAAAGGAAGCGTCATCACGCTCGACGCCCTTGACAATCCACGTTACATCTTACGCGTCACGGCTCACAAAACCGACAGCCCGCCAGCGTCCCGGCCCCCTCAGTGGCGTCGCTCACTTCATAGCGGAAATCAAGACAAGCTTGGACGAGAAACGTCCACAGGTTTAGAAAGAATGGGCAACAGCCCGAGGACGCCGAACCACTCTGAGCTCAATGGTCCAGGAGCTGCTTGCGGAGGTTCAGGAGCTGCTTTTGGACGCCCCGGTTCGGATACAACGAGACAATCGATTCGTTGTCTCGTTCTAAATGGATCAGCGTGTCGCCGGCAGGAGAGACGACACACGAGAGATGTCGCGTTGAGGAACGCGATTGCTCACTCGCGAAGCACTCGCGACACGTTACGGTTTCAGTTTCCACCCGACCACGACCCCCAGACCGAACGCCCAGCAGGCGGCGACATCGGGGTGGTCCTTGGCATACTCCTTGGCCAGACTAAACAAGTCCTTGGCCGGTTCCTGGACGTAATGCTGGGCGGCATCCTGTCCCATCTCCTTCGCACCCGTCGCAATCCGCTGCGCCGTTTCGCGAGCCCGCCGGGCTGCTTCACTGTTGGGTTGATCGGTGTTTTGGGCAGACGTATCGGGAGCGTTCGTATCGGACATCTAATTACCTTCGTGACAGGGGAGAGACGGTGTCGGTGGTGTAGTAACGCTCACGACGTCCGTCATTGGTAAACGATTCGCGGCGAAACTGATTTCGTGGGGAGGAGTCCGGCGCCACGAGTGTTGCTTTGAGCCAGCGAAGATTTTCGCTGAACTCGGACTTCGATTCGTCCATTGCGGCGGCGGCCGACCTAGCACCGCTGATCGCGATCAGCAGCAAGACGCCGACGATGACTAACGTCGCCGCACCCACGACCAACAGCGCCGTGCCGGTCGTTAGACGCGTCCATTCATCGAGCAGGAATCCGAGGCCGAAAAGAAAAACCGTGAATCCCGAGCCGACCAGCAGCAGCGCGACCAGACTGCAGGCAATTGCCCGGCCGAGACTTCGTTTGGCAGCTTGCGCATCGACTGAGAACAATTGCCATTGCAATTCCCAGAGATCGATGAGGTCGTGGATTACTTTTTGGAAACTTGAATTTCGGTGCATGGTCCTTTACCGCCATTTACGTTTTACGAGCCAGCCGAGTGTCAGTCCGACAGCGCCAGCGGCGGCCAGGGCCAGCGTCGGGTGCTTGGCAATGGTCTGCTGAACAAAGCTCGCGTTCGATCGCCCAGGATCGTTGCGATGCAGTGGACGATCCAGATCATCGAACCGTTCATCTTCCAGGGGGCGTGACGGGAATGGAGGAGCGATCATGGTGTTTTTGGTTTGGTCAGAAGTTGACTGATCTGGTTCGTGGCGACCGTCGTGAGTTGTTTGAGGGCAAGCGAGGTGACGGCTCCCATGATCCCGCCGACGAAGCCACGCTTCGCAGGGGCCGGTGCAGCACCACGTTCTTTCGTAGCGTTGCCTTGCGAGTCCTGGTGAATGATGATCGGCTCGGCAGCCGGTTTCGATTTGGAAGGGACGAGCAAGTAGCCGACCCCCGCGGCGACCGCCAACATCGGCAGCGGGTGACGCGCCATGTGATACTTCCAGTCGGTCAATTCGCGCACACGCATGCGGGCGTCGTCGACGTCGTAGGGCAACTCCGTACGAATCTCCGCCATCCGCTGCTTGATCGCGTTGGCCTGTTTTTCTGTGGCAAGCGTGGTGGCCATGACTATTTCTTGTTCCCCATGAAGAACAACGCACCGGCTGCGATCCCCAGACCGAAGGCGATCGCCAGCGACTCGGCGGGGCGACTGCGAACCGTCTCGGCGACTTTTGCGGTGTATTCGCCCGACTGTGACGCCAAACGGCGGTAATTCTCGCGGGCGTAGGCGGCCGCATCAGTGGCCGCAGCCTGTGCCGCTTCGGCATACTGTTGAACGCTTTCGGCAGCGCGATCGCCAAAACTTCCGTTGAGCACGTTGTCGAGGAACGATTCGACTTCACTGCGGCTGGCCCCCGTCTTTTGCTGGACAACACCGACCAACTGATCGGCTGAACCCTCGGCGCGCTGCAAGTCGTCTTCGGTGAGTTGGCCCCAATGTTCTTTCAAGCGTCCCTTGACTTCATTCCACTGACCCTTGAGCTCTTGTCGATTGACCATTTAATTTTCCTCCATTGATGAAACTCGCTGTAATCCCGTCATCGGGTTGTTTCAATTCAACGACGCATATCGCGGACCAATCGTCTTTCAGCGGCAAAATGTCCGTTTCGGCGCCCGGATCGGCCCAGACGGTGGGGCGGCAGGGACCAAGCTGGACGGAAATCGTCCACCGCTGCGGCCGAGTGTCATCGCGTCTGCCGCCGATCGGGCGTTGGAACGCCGTTTGCGTTTGCGTCGCGGCATGGTTACGAAAACAGACTCCTCACCCGAACAACTTCATCATGGCATTCGTCCGACTTGCGATCCTTCTCTTCGTACTCGCGTCGGTCGGGTCAGGTTCCGTCGCCCCACTATCTGCGCAAGATCCAATGGATCCACTGCAGGCACAGGACGCTGCAACGCCAGAGTCAACCACCGAAGCCAACGGCCCCGCCGAGACCATCGCGGTGAAGGGCGTCGCCGATGATGCATCGATCCGCCAGCGGTTGTCGACGATCTATGACGCCGCGGCGAAGGCCGGTTGGTTGACTGAGATCGACGTGGTTTTGAACAGCGGCATCGTGACTTTGAAGGGGCGTGCGGACTCCGAGGAGCACCGTCAGTGGGCGGAAAATGTTGCCCGCAAGACAGAAGACGTCGTGGCCGTCATCAACGAGTTGGCTATCGATCAGCAGCTGGATTTGGAATCGACGCGGGACGTCGTGACGCGTTCGCTCAATACCTTATGGACGGATTTCCTGGCGCGGTCGCCGCTGTTGCTGGCCGCGGCGGTGATCGTTCTACTGACCGGTTTGCTTGCCAAACTGACTGGTTGGACTGTGCATCGGCTGCTGGATCAGCGTGGCATCCGGGCCAGTTTGAAGGACCTGGTCTACCAGTTTACCACCATCATCATTTGGATTATCGGCCTTCTCGTCGCCACCGTCGTCGCCTTTCCAGGCATGACCCCCTCCAAAGCATTGACGGTACTCGGACTCGGCTCGGTCGCGATCGGGTTTGCGTTCAAAGACATCTTCGAGAACTTCTTTGCCGGCATCTTGATCTTATGGCGCTACCCCTTCGATCGCGGGGACTTCATCACGTGCGGCGACCTGACCGGCAAAGTTCAACAAATCACGATTCGAAATACGATGATCCAGAGACTCGATGGTGAATTGGCAGTCGTACCCAACGCGACGCTGTTTAAAAACAACGTCGACGTTCTGACCAGCCAACCGCAACGCCGCGTCCGGATCATTTGCGGTGTGGCATACGATGAAAACGTCGAACAGGCGCGCGAGGTCATCAATCAGGCCGTGCTGTCCTGTGATTCGGTGTTGGGCAAACGGACGGTGGAAGTGTTCGCGCAAGAATTTGCCAGTTCCAGCATCAACTTCGAAGTCGCCTGGTGGACGGGATCCAAGCCGGTCGACATCCGACGCAGTCGAGACGAAGTGGTCGAGGCGATTAAGCGGGAGCTGGACAGCGCTGGCATTGAAATCCCGTTCCCCTATCGCACGTTGACGTTCAAAAACCCCGCCGTCGCCAAGGCGGTCGCGAACGCAGCAGCCCAGTAAGCAGCGCAGGGCAGTGACCCACTCTCGATGGTGGTCACTGATTGAGGACCATTCGATGTGGTCGATCGGGGGGCAGGCAGCTCGATGCGTCTGACCGATCGCTCCGCACTCTCCGCCAATTTGACCGGGCAATAAGCTGGATCGCGGTGATGCCACCCTGCTCAGCACGGTTTTCGGCATATCGTTTGCGACCCATCCGTTCCAGCTCATTTCAAGAATGCAGCGCCGAATCGAGACGGGGGTTGTCATCGATCTTGGCTCTCTCGTCAATTCCACTCGAGGGGCGACATGAACTGGCAATGCTTTTAGCGGGACTTGATCCTAGCGTGACGATTCGGCATGACTGACCTAACACCGTATTCCAGGAACGCCGGATGATTAAACCGATTTCTCTTCATGGACCGGTTCGATCGTTGACGTCGTTGGGAGTGCGGACCGCGCTGATCGTCGATGATGTGGAAGCCATGCGTGCGATCGTCGATCGCACGGTTCGGCAACTCGATGTCGCGACCCTTGAAGCCGGAAATGGCCGAGACGCCTTCGACCTGCTGCAGCAACATCCGGTCGACGTGGTGATTACGGATATCGAAATGCCGGTGTGGAGCGGGTTTGATCTGTTGGAAGCGATCCGCAGCTCACGTGATCCAGGTTTACAGGAGCTGCCCGTCGTCGTGATCAGCAGCTTGCCCGATCGTGCGATCTTGGTTCAAACCAGGCAATACGAAGACACCTACTTCTTACCCAAGCCGGTTTCGATTCCGCAGTTGCGAGTCACCTTGAAGATGATCGCGACCCGTCTTTGGTTGCGCAGCCATCCGCTTGCGAACCATCGCCAGTAGCGTCCCGAAAGCCTCAACGGTCGGTCGATTCAATCGACATACCAGCAACCGTGTTTGCGATCTGTCTTTCGGCTGGTCGTTGAAAGGCCAAGTTGGCTGGTCATGCACCAGTCTTTGCCCGTGACTCACTTCAGGGCTGGCAATCGATCGCTCGGTATACCGTTTGCTCCCCGCTGTGGCTTTGATCCCCGCTGTCCGTCGTATCAGGACCATTGTTCCGCCTGATCAGGGTCATTGTTGCGGGGCCTTTTGCGTCTACCACCGATCAACTCACATGCTGACCACCCTGCCTGCCGATAGTGTTCATTACGCCAAGCTCTCTGTGCTGCTGTGGAAGCATGGGCGTCATGACCTTGCCGAACAACTCGGCTGGACAAAGAAGGAGAACGATGCCGACGGCTCCCGTAAAAGCGCGACGGCTCGGGAGGCTGCCCAAGAATGTGCGCGGGATATCGAACAACTCGGCACGGCATACATCAAGCTTGCCCAAATCGCCAGCACCCGACAGGACGTGCTGCCACCCGAATACGTGGACGCTTTCGGACGACTGCAAGACGACGTCGAACCGGTTTCCGTGGAGGAACTCGAAGCGATCATGGAAGAAGGGCTCGGTGCCAAACCAGCGGTCTTGTTCAGCCGCTTCGACCGATCCCCCCTGGCCAGCGCTTCGATCGGGCAAGTTCATCGAGCGGCCTTGCAGGACGGCCGTGAAGTGGTGGTCAAGTTTCGACGCCCGGGTATCGCTCAGCAAGCCACCGAGCAACTCGGCAGTTTAAAACGACTGGCCGCGATGGTCGACGACAAGACGGAGATCGGGAAACAGTTTCGTTTTCGTTCGCTCGTCGGCGCGGTCGAGTACGCTTTGAAAAGCGAACTGGACTACTGCCAAGAAGCCAACCATCTGCAGCATTTGGCCGAGAACCTGAAAGCGTTTGACCGAATCCGTGTCCCGCTCCCGGTGTCGCAGATGGTTTGTAGCGACGTGCTGGTGATGGAGTATCTGTCCGGACCGGCTATCAAGGATGTCAGCGGCGTGGTGCTGAACGAAGTGGACACGACAGCCCTGGCGGACGAGTTGGTACGGGCGTACCTCCAACAGATTTTGATCGATGGCTTGTTTCATGCCGATCCGCATCCCGGCAATCTGATCTTGCACGAGGGCGGCAAGATCGGCCTGCTCGATGGAGGGATGGTCGTGAGCCTTCCGCCGATGCTTCGTCGCGAGATCGCTGCGTTGTTGTTGGCATTTAGTGCGGGGGAAGGCGAACGAGCGGCGGCTATCGCAAACCGGATCGGCCAGACCGATGTCGGTTTTGATGCCCAGGCGTTTCGCACCGCGGCGTCCCGAGTCGTTGCGTCGGCCGGTGACGGAAAGTTCGATTCGCTGTCTCTGGGGCGCACCCAGGTTGAGTTCCTCAATGTCGCCGGCAGTCACGGATTGGTGTTGCCATTCGAGATGATCTTGCTGAGCAAAGCGTTTTTGCAACTTGAGACGACGCTCGCACAGCTGAATCCCGACCAAGACGCCAAGGCGATCATCCGGGGTTACACGCTCGAACTGTTGGCCGACCGCGCCAAGGAACAATTGAGTGTCAGCCAAATCGCGGCCGCGGCACTGGATTCCGCAGCCTTGGCGTCCAATCTGCCTGCTCGGATGAACGAATTCAGTCGCCTGCTGGCCGAGAATCAACTGCGTGTCGATGTCGATGCGATCGACGAAGCGGCCTTGTTGGCAGGACTGGGAAAAATCGCCAACCGAATCACATCCGGATTGATCGTCGCGGCCATGATCGTCGGGGCCTCTCTGATCATGCGGATGCAAACGGGCGCCCAGCTGTTCGGCTACCCGGTACTCGCCACGATCTTCTTCCTGCTCGCCGCCGCAATCGGCCTGGTTTTGTTGTACAAGGCCACGATTGCCGACGAACGGTAATGCCTCAGCCGCACGAGACGGAACCAAAGGGGGGATCGGCACGTCTGTTGCAACCGTTTTGCCGGCCGCGTGATACTTCGTCACGCGGATTCGAATCACGTCGAAGAGAACGTCATGAATCTTGAAACGAAGACCAACCTCAGCGACGACACAATCGCCAAGTTGCAGAAACTGATTCAAGCCAATTTCGATTCGTACGCAAGCTTTCACGAAGCGGCCGACAAGCTCAAACATGCAGAGCTTGCGGCGCTCTTTCGCAGCATCGGCAACGAGCGAGCCGCGATGGCGAGAGAATTGCAACAGTACGTCGAGTTCAGCGGCGAAAAAGCCCTGGACGACGGAAGTGTTGCCGCCAAAATCCATCGCCTCTGGATGGACATTCGCGCCGAACTGAACGATGGCGATCCGCAGGTGATTTTAAATGAAGCCGAACGCGGCGAAGACCACATCAAGGAAGTCTACGAAGCTGTGTTGAAAGAGACCGCCGGCGGCGCGATGAATGACGTCTTGACTGCACAGTTCGCCAGAATCAAAGCCGCGCAGGACAAAGTTCGCGAGCTCCGCGACGCCTGAAACGCAAATTCATTGCCTGTTGCATCGACAGACGATCTGGATAGGACGCGAGAACGCCGGTGCCCCACGTTTCCAGCTCGCTGTTGATCTGTTTGACGAACGTGCAATCTGATCGACATTCCTCAAGTGACGTCTCAGTACGATGTCAAGACCGGCAATGCGACGCATCACACGTCGCGATTGACAGACACCCGGCAAAACCTTAGAAAGCTGTACGGCGTATGCATCTTTTATTCGGTTGGGCGTTACGTGTTGGGAACAACGCATGACGCGGCGGTGTAGCGGACGGAAACTAGCATGAAACGAAACGTGGTCTTGGTCTCGATCCTGGTCGTTTCGTTGGGCGTATCGATGGGTCTCGGCATGCCGAAGCAGCTGGCCGCTGACGATTCGCATCCGACGTCATCGGCGACGTCATTTCCTGCGCCGACAACGAAGCTTGAGGCTCGTGCCCGGGCCAAGTTGTTGCATGAGGCGATTCGTGGAACGCTGCAAGTCGTCCATCGCGATTTCTTTGACGAGGACGATGCGCACGCGATCCCTTCGGCTTCGCTCGAAGACGTCTTTCATGCGATGTCGGAAAGTTACGACGTCGAATTGAAATGGTTGATCGTCGAAACCGATGTCGTCAACGTCGATCACCAGCCCGAAGACGAGTTTGAAAACGAGGCGGTCAAGGCGCTCAAGTCCGGCAAGCCGATGCATGAAGCCGTGCAAGCGGAACGTTATCGATTTGCCGGCCCGATTCGCTTGGCCTCGCAATGTCTGAAATGTCACGTCAAAAATCGAAAGAGCACCGAGGATCGAACAGCCGGCCTGTTGATTTCGATGCCGCTGGTTCAGCGGAGCTTCTGAAGCAACGCTTCGATCGCCTGGGTTTCGGTCAACTCGTGTTGTTCCATTCGCTCGATAAAACTCTGGACTTGCTTCATCGCGGCTTGCCATGAAGAAAAAGGAGGATCCGTCTCGCGGAGGCGATCCACCAAGTCGTCCAAATGGGCGTCCAGCAAGTGGTGATCGTTAAGCGACTGTGAACGCAAATGGTCAAAGTCCGCGGAGGGCTCTGCCAGCGATTCCGCCAGACGGATGATCATTTCGTCTTCCTGTTGGAAATGCTTTTGCAACCGCTCACGCAAAGGGAGCAGCCGGTCAGCGGCCTCACCGAAATGGGGGATGCCGAGTTGTTCAACCTGCGTCATCCAGTTTCGGATCTCGCGGAGCGACTCGTGCATGCGGCGGTCTTCGCTCAGCCAATCGTCAAAGATTTTCGATAGGGGTTCGCTAATATTCAAACTCATTTTGCTCCTCACGGATCAGAATCGTCGCGTGCTGCGTGGAGTTCAGGTTGATGGCAAATCGCGTGGTCGTGTGACACTGTGCACCACTGCGATTGATCGGGCAACACCCGTGCCAAATCGGCTGACATGAAGGCGTCTCGGTCCGGAACGGTTGCCGGTCCTAACCGAGGGCACTTCGAGGGATCTGCATCAGTAATGCTCTGACGTGCACGATGCTGGCTCGAAAACGCTTGATGCGGTCTCGTCATTCTGAGTTCGACCACCGTCGGCGAAGTATGATGAAGAATTTGCTGAGGTCGGCGACAAAATGATTCGGCGTCCGCACTGTGTCACATCAGCACGCATCGGCCAGTAAGGCTTCCAGATGAATCCCAACGCAATCGGTCAGGGCATCTGGGTTGTATCCGCCCTCCAAGACGCTGACCAGTTTTCCGTCGGTGTGTTCTTCCGCAACGTCCAGTAGGCAACGCGTGAGAGCACCAAAGTCATCGCTCTCCAGGCCCAATGAACCGATGGGGTCATCCTTGTGAGCGTCGAAGCCGGCGCTGACGAGAATGAGTTGAGGTCGGATCTTGGCGGCGAAGCGATTGACTTCACGTTCGAACAGTCGTAGTTGCTCGTCACGTGGCGTACCGTACTTGATTGGCAGATTGAGCGTGGTTCCGGTGCCGGTGCCGGCGCCGATTTCGTCAGCCGCACCGGTTCCCGGGTAGAAGGGCGACCGGTGCATCGACAGAAAGCCGACATCGGCCGCTTCCCAAAACATCGCTTGTGTTCCGTTGCCGTGGTGCACATCGAAGTCGACGATCAGCACCCGTTCGATCCCTAGCTCTTGCGTGGCAACACGGGCACCGACGGCGATGTTGTTAAACAAACAAAACCCCATCGCGTGGTCCGGCATCGCATGGTGTCCCGGCGGACGAATCAGGCAGAATGCGTTCTTGTCTTCGCCGCCGATCACGCGTGCGACGGCATCACAAACCGCCCCGGCGGCCATCCGCGCGACGTCGTACGACCGCACGCTGACGACGGTATCCGGTTCGATGTAGCCGCCACCGCTGGCGGCAAAATGATGGATCAGGTCGACGTAGTCGGGCGTGTGCACATAACGCAGTCGCTCCAGCGAGGCGGGCTCCCAAGCGGGCCGACGGCAACAGCTGTCCAGTGCCACAAAGTTCAAATGGCGAACCACCGGAAGAATCCGGTCACCGTTTTCTGGATGATCTCCCGTGACGTGCTCTTGAAACACCGGATCGTAGTAAAGCAGTGTCATCGGATTTCAGCCACGCGTGTGTTTTCCAGTCATGAAACGTACCCACTCGCCTGCCTCGGTCTGCAACTCGCTGGTCATCAGCCACTGATCGGCGTCGGTGATTTCGATCGTGTCGCGATAGTTGCAGGTCCCACCACCGTCAAAGCTTGGACCGAGCGTCTCGAGCACCAGTCGCTTTCCACTCGCGTCCAGTACGCCCTGGTACAGCCAGAGGTTGGCCATCATGGAACCGACAAACGTGCCGACGTATTGGTCTTTCCCCGGATCAAAGCCGAGCGTCATGATTGACGACCAAGGGCCACTGTCGGCTGCGTCACCGCTGCTTTCGCAGACCAGCCAAAGTCCACCGAGCGAGCGGCATGTCATCTTGCCGGACGCGGTTGAAGTATTTCCATCAGGCATTTGACAGTCGTGGTCAAAGTTCCAATCGCCCAGCAACTGATCCAGCCAAGTGTGTTCGGCTTGTGGTTTGGCAAACATGCTTGATTCCTATTGTTGCGATGGAGTACGAGGTAAAAAACGACGTGCCTCAATGGATTGTTTCCGGACAGTCGATTTCCCGTAGCAAAATTCGACACTGAAACGCTGATTTTTTCGAAATCTACATGTGCGGACCACGTCCAATCGGGGACCGCACGCACCGCAACGCGATGTCCCACACCTCCGCGTCTAAATCCCCTCTCCTCTGGTTTGTCCACTGAAACATTGAATTCTCAGAACAAACGAAAGGAATCAAAAGATGCTATATTCTATCGAATCGTCTGATTGCAATCGTTGTCAAATCCAACCGCCAATCGAGGTCACCATGATAGGTTGGCTCAAGTCGTTGTTCTCCGGACGGGAAAGTTGCGATCCTGAGCCAGATGATCTGTGGAACGCCATGGAATCGATGGATCCACGAAACTCTCTCGCTCGACTTCGTCAATTGAAGTTGGACTCGAAGCAATTTCCGGTCGTAAAAAGATTACTCGACGGCACGCTTTCTCCGGCTGATTTCCCTGGCGTCACCGACTGGTGTCGATTGGAGGCGGTGAATCCAACCGGAATGGACGCCCTGGCCTATGCCCTGCAGCTTGCACTGAAGAGTTCCGGGACACGCTATGTCATTCCGAAAGGTCAGGTCGTTCCAGCGGCAATGTTGCCAAAATTTGTCAGCCGGGGCCAGCTGACCATCATCGTAAACCACATGGGCGGCACGCCGGTCCTTATCACATCGCTGGATGAGTATCTTTCGAGCAACAACATCGTTGACTACTCGATGGAAACCCTGACGCCGTCAAAATTGCGTCGGCGATTGCCGAGTCAGCCGGATCGCGTTGGAGATCGCGACGTCACTCCAAGTGTCACGATTGAGAAACGTACCGATGATCAGGGTTGTCTGCTGGAACCGTTGGCGGCGAACGATTTGGTCGCCGCGATCAATCAAGAACTGGATTGCAATCTCACTCCGGACCAGCTACTGGGGGTTTCGCAACCTATCGACCAGTTAGGTCTCTACAATTTTGATGTCCAAATCGATCCCTCGAACAAAACCAAGATCAACGTCTGGGTTGTTCCATCTGTGGATTAGGATCGAGAACCAAGCATCATCCGCATCAGCACCGTCTGTCTCCGACGATTCGGAGTCAACAATCACCCGGGGACAGACCCCGGGTATCGGGGACAGACCCCGGTTGGTGTAGCTCGCGGGGACAGACCCCGGTTGGTAGCTGGCTCTGCTGAACCGCCCAGTAAGAACGTACCGCGTGTGGCCCGGTCGTGACTTTTGATCCGTTGTTCTCGTCTGTGAGTCTTCGGAATCACCCTCGCACGACTCGAGGGGCGCCAGGGGGTTGCCCTGCGCCGGTGGATCAGTCGATGGGGCATGAGCGATCACGACGCCAATGCGGTGTACTGACCGGTGACCAGCGGCCCATCAAGTTGGACACCCGGCTTCAACCGTTTGGTGACTCGCCACGTTCGCGTCGCCCTCCGCGGTCACTGTGTGCATCTCCCAATGCGACGCTCAGCAGCGTGGCGACGATTCCTTGGGAGAGTGAGTTGAGAG
>NZ_NTFY01000129.1 GCF_002289565.1 Rhodopirellula sp. SM50
GGGCTCGCGCCCTGCCGCTAAAAAATGCTTCACAGCGTCCCGCGGGAGGGTCGCGGAGGAGTTTACGCTCGGAGCGGGGAGGGCCAGCAAGACATTTCACGTCCCGCTACATCACGCCCGATTCGCCCGGCATGCACAGCATGCCCTACTTTTTCACCAATCGCGTGGCCGCCGCCTTCACGACGTCTTCCAGTTCCACGAACCGGCTGACATTCAACAGATCCGGCGCGTCGCGATTTCGCTTCGGCAGGTCCTCAAGATTCAGTTGATCGATCCCGTCGGCGAACAATGAGGCATAAACGCCCCAAACGGCAGCGTCTCCCTCGGCCTTGATCGAGACCACCGACTTTTCCAATCCTGGCGTTTGCCGCAACGCTTCCAGCCCGCGAACGACATCGTAGATCTGCATTCCCGCCAGCGTTTGACCGAGCAGCATGAAGCGTCGGCGAATGTGCGTCTGCGTTCGTTCATCATCGGTCCAGCGGGTCGGTCCGACACCGCGGGGGACGATGAAAGCCGTGTTACGGTCCTCGGTCATCCGCCGCAACGACGCGGCGACTTCCGGGTCGGGTTTCACGCCGGGCACATGATCCGGAAACAGCGAGGACAAGCCCGCTGCCCATTTCTTCCAGCCATTCTGGTCCAGGATCAAGACGTCGAGCGGGGCGTTCGGGTCTCGATCCGGTTGCATCACATAGATCGGCAATCGGAACGGGGACTGACTGGTGAACTCGATCACGTGGGCTTCCGAAGGTCCACCTTCGACTGCACTCGATTGGACGTCCAGTGGGTCGGGCGCATCGGGCCAGCCGCGAAACGTTCGTTGCCTCAGTCGATCGATCAATCCCCGGACCGCTTCGGGAGAGTCCACATCGAGGTCGCCCGACTCCGCTTTGGGGACAAAGCTTTCGTGGATCGTCGTCACACGTTGTTGGTCCGGCAGTTCCCCAAAGACTCTCAAGTCGCGTTTTTCAAACAGCGGCTCGGCGGCCATCTCGATCAACGTTTGGTCTTCGCGCAAGAATCGATTCATCCAACGAAATGCGGCGACGCGAAGTTCTTGGGTGTCCTTGTGCGGGCCTTCGGAGATTTGCAGTCCCAGTTTGTCGCGGGCATCGTACAAGTCATAAATCTTTTGCACTTTTGCGTAAACGTCCACGACGCCGTCGAGCGGAAAGATACGGTCTTTGTCGGAATTGGCGATCAACAGCGGACGTGGCGCCACCAGCGCGGCGACCATCGGAAAATCCCAACGGTAGGTGTTGACCATGTACATGCAGTCGCAATGCCCCTCGACACATCCGTCGACGACATGGTTTTTCAGGCTGGTGATCCCGGCCACCGGAACCGCCGCGGTGATGCGTTCGTCAAGCGCCGCGATCCACCACGAATAGGCCCCGCCGCCGCTTCGCCCGGTGACCCCGATACGATCTCCATCGACTTCGTCGCGGGACTGCAAATAGTCCAGGGAGCGGATGCAATTGAACGCCTCGACGCCCGCCGACGAATACCCGCGATTGTTCCACCACCACATTTTCTCACGATAAGTCCCGTGGTGGATGCCTTCGATTTCGCCCAATTGGACCGTGTCGATGGTCAGACAGACGTAGCCGTTTCGCGCGAACCACGCTCCGTGGTGTTGATAATGAGTCTTGTTGCCCAGACTCTTGCCGTCGTGTCGTTCGCCGCCGTGACCACAGACATACAGGATGGCCGGCAGCTTTTTGTTTTGCACGCTCGGCCGATATAAATTGGCGGTCACGTACAGTCCCGGCATCGATTGAAAATGTAATCGCTCGGCGATCACCCCCGACTCTTCTAACGTGCCCGTCACGACGGGTTCGAGCGGGGTCTTGGGCGGCATCGGATCCAGGCCCAGCATCTCCAACAATTGACGACGGTACTCGGGTCGTTTGCTGGTCCAATCCTCC
This sequence comes from Rhodopirellula sp. SM50, assembly GCF_002289565.1. Taxonomy (GTDB): domain Bacteria; phylum Planctomycetota; class Planctomycetia; order Pirellulales; family Pirellulaceae; genus Stieleria. Next base: position 1,932 of record NZ_NTFY01000129.1, read on the forward strand.
AGCGTCTCGATGTCGGCGAACGTTCGATCGGTCAGCTTCTGTGTCTCGGCACGAAAATACTTCGCGATCCGTTGATCACCCGTTGCCGTCGACGACTCCACCGGTTGGGTGAACCCGGTTTCGGAAAACACGAGTGCAACAAGCAGGGCAGGAAAAAGGTATCGCATCAGACTCGTTCTCAATGGGATTGAAAGCGTGGTGCATTTCAGAGAATGCGGGCAGGAAGGTCGGGGTAACCCACCGACGGCAAGGCGTCACCGTGGATCGAATCAGTATTGTATCTACTCTGGACCGGCACGATCCAGTCACGCAAGCGAACGGAAAGCGGGGTTTCGGTCGGATTGCCGGCGTACGATACGTCATCATGGAACAAACGTCAGGGCAGATACGCCGATCAACTCAAGAAGGTGGCCGAGTCGTTCTCGCTTTCCTCAGTCCAGGCCAGACCTGCGGGAACTGTCCTTTGACGACCTCAACGCGATTCGCAAAGGAACGATCAAACGGTAGCGGACCAACGTCCACCCACACAATCACTAACCTACCGACATTTCGGCTGCGCCGGCGAGCTACTACAATGGTGACTCCATTTTCATCCTGGAGAATCACCATGCGACTCGTGGTCCTGTTGTCTTTTCTGCTGGCCGGCACGATCTGCTCGGCCGAGACGCTTGTCTATTTCGGCACCTACACACGCGGAAACGCTTCCAGCGAAGGGATCTATGTTGCAACGCTGGACGAGACCACCGGCGCGCTGTCGCGGCCGCGGTTGGCTGCCAAAGCGGACAACCCGTCGTTCGTCGCGATCGCTCCTGTCGGCAAGTCGCTGTATGCCGTCTCGGAAACGCCATGGACCGACGAAAGCTCTGTCGGCATCATCGCGTATTCGATCGGCGACGACGGCGCACTAAAGCGACTTAATCAGCGGTCGACGCGTGGCGGGGCTGCCTGCCATGTGGCGGTGCATCCGTCAGGTAAGTCGCTCGGCGTTGCCAACTACAGCGGCGGCAGTTGCGCGTCGTTTCCGATCAATGACGACGGCTCGCTCGGGGAAATCGCGTCCTTTCACCAGCACAACGGCAGCAGCGTGAACCCGCGTCGCCAGCAGGAAGCGCACGCCCACTCGATCAATTACAACGCCGACGGGTCACAAGCCTTCGTCGCCGACCTCGGCATGGACCAGATTGTGATCTACGATGTCGATTCCCAATCGGGAAAGTTGACGCCGGCGAAGCAGCCGCCGTTGAAACTGCCTGCCGGAGGAGGCCCCCGCCATTTCTGTTTCGCTCCCGCGGGAAACCTCGCACTGGCCAATTTGGAACTGACCTCTGAAGTCGCATTGCTGCGTTACGACGATGCGGCGGGAACCTTGTCGATGTTAAACGTCGCCTCGACGCTTCCCGGTGGCCAGGCGGTGCCGGGCAACAGCACGGCGGAATGTTTGGTGCATCCCAATGGGCAAACCGCGTACGTTTCCAACCGGGGGCACAACTCGATCGCCGTCTTTCGGATCGACGCGTCCAACGGTGACATCGAGTGGATCGAAAACGAATCGACGCAGGGTGAAATCCCACGCGGATTCGGGATCGATCCGAGCGGTAAATTCGTCGTCGTTGCCAATCAAAATTCCGACAACGTGGTGTCCTTGAAGATCGCCCCCGAATCGGGAGCCCTGTCACCGACCGGCAGCGAAATCACCGTCGGCACGCCCGTGAACGTGCGGTTCCTGAAGCGTTAGGGTCGACCGCAACGCCCCCCATTCCCCCCAAAAGGTGCCGGACACCTTTTTCGACGGTTTCCAGTCCCTCAGCCCTGATCAGTCAATAGACCAATGCTTCCTCACCTCATTCGCACGCCGGCGTTCGCTCGATACGTGACCGCTGCGCTGCTCGGGATTCTCGTTTGCTCTCCGGTTTCGGCTCAGGTTTCGTCGCCACCCCTGTTCAAGGTGTTGCTGAAGAATTCGTCCAAGCCCATTATCGGAACGCTCATCAGCCAAGACGCCGAGAATGTGACGATCCAAGACATTGACACCAATACCAATGTCCAGTTCGAGCGGAGCAATGTCAAAGAGGTGATCACACCCTTCCCATTCGATGACGCGGTGGCGTCGATCGGATTGGAAGAAATGTTGAGTTGGAAGATCGGACAAGTTGCGGCACAGAGGAAATCGCCCGGGCGGATCGCCAAGGTGTCGTCGCAAGTCGTTTACATCACCCTTGGAACGAACAGCGGAATTCGTGAAGACACAATGCTCACCGTTTTCCGAAATGAAGGGGAAATCAAAGATCCGGTTAGCGGCGAGGTGTTGGCGGTCGAACGTCCAAAAATTGCCCAAGTTCAGGTCATCGAAGCACAGGAAAAATATTGCAAAGCCAAATTGGTCGGGAATCTGGAACCCGAATTACGCGTGGGTGATGAAGTCGAACCCGATCTCGATCTGCGAGTCGCGGTTTGTCCCATCCGAGATCAGAATGGAGAATCTGTTGATGAAACACTTGTCATGGTTGAAGAGATCACGACCAGACTCGTCAACCGAAAAGTTGCCGTCGTCGATCGTGGCTCACTGGGGCAAGTCCTGGGGGAGTTGCTCGTACAAAACACACCCCTGTTCGATCCCAAAACAGCGCAAAAGTTGGGCGACTTGACAGGGGCGACACATGTCCTGACAGGTAAAGTTGTCCCCAGTAGCCGCACTCGGGGTATCGCCTACGTCCGATTGATCGATGTGCAGACCGGAAGAATCATCGTCGCAACCTCCACTTCGATCAGTTTGACTCGTACGCTCGCCGAAGCGACAGGCGATCACGCGGCGGGGCGTCCCAGGGTTGCCGGGATGGTCCGAAACACCAAAGCCTTGGGTAGTTCGCGAGTCCTGCCGTCCTTTCTCACGACCCGATCGCGTTATCAGAAAGGAGAATCCGGCGGCATTCGTATTCAGGGCTACAACGAGTTCACCTATCGTGACCAAGGCGTAATTTTCACCAAAGACATCGGCTGTGGTATGGATGATTTCACCTTCGAGGTTGTCGTTCAATTTGGACACGAAGACATGGTGGCAAACATCGGCATCGGATACGGCGTCGCGGATCTTCACTACAACGGATTAAAAGACTCGGTGTATTTACGGCTGCATTCTCCACACATGCGAAGCGAACCGGGAAAGGTAAAACTCAATCGCTTCAAGCTGGGTGAAGAGGAGGTCGGAGAATTACCGACTGCGGGTCCTCATCTCGTGCGGATCACCAGGGTGGACAATACCGTGACGTTCCAAGTGGATTCGGGCAACGACGGTCCTTCCGACGATGATTTTGAAACGACGATCGCCGACTTCAAGGATTATGCACCCTTCCTTCATTCGAAGAACTCCCCGCTGTTCTTCGCAGGCGCAGGCGAGTACGTGACCGCGACGCTCTCCAAATGAAGTTGGCAGCGCAAAAAGGGTCAGGAGCGAATGGCACGGGCATTCGTAAAACGGGATTTAGCAACCGTTGGTGTCGAGCCTTTAGGCGATTCCCGGTCGCTGCGACGCAGCGACAGTGGGCGGCTAAAGCCCAATACCGCTAAGTGAAGCGTCGTTTCTTCAGATGAGGGCCCGTAGGCTCGCGCCAAACGGCTGATATTCGTTTGATATCAGCCGGTTCGCGCCAGCGTCCGGGCCCCCTCATTCATGTTAACTTAGCGGTATTGGGCTAAAGCCTGCACACCAACACTTAAGCCCGTGCCATTCGCTCCTGACCCTTTTAATGCAAATTATCGCCTGGTGCCCAGCATCAGATAGGCGAACAGGTCGATGATCTGTTCGTCGGTCATGTCTTTGAAAACCTGTTCGGGCATCAACGACGTCTTGATCGCTTTGAATTCTTCCAGTTCGTCGCGCACCAGCACGACCGTCTGATCATCAGCGGTACGCAGCGTGACGGTCTTGAGATCCTGGGCGGCCATCATGCCGGTGACGACGCGGCCGTCCAACGTCAGTGCCATGTACGACTGAAAGCCTTCGCGGATTTCAAGACTCGGTTCGACGATCGCCGGCAACCAGAACTTCAAGCTGCCTCGTTCGTAACCGTCCAATGGCGGACCGATCGACTTTCCTTCGCCGAATAACTTGTGGCAGGTCCCGCACTTGGTCATGTAGTGTTTTTTGCCTGCTTCGGGATCGCCGGCGGAATGACTCAGCAAATCCGTCAACCGCTCGATCTCCGCAACTTTCTCTGCCGAGGAAACCGTCACGGCCTTGCCGAAGGCTTGTTCGACCCGGGCGACGAACGTCGGATCCTCGTAGGTCCGCAATCGCTGGATCACGTCTTCGGGGACTTCGGGCACACGGACCCGCCACTGGATCACTTCTTCGAGCAATCGGTCGGCCCAGGCGGCGCGGCTGGCCAGCGTCCGGCAGGCGGCGGCGCGGAGACCATGTTCGCGTGAGATTTTTCCGTAGAACGCGCCGATCAACCCGGCCGCGATTCGGGCATCGTCAAAATTGGCCAGCGTGCTGATCGCGACACGTTGAAGCGCCGGTTCGCTGGTCTCACGACCGGTCGCCAATCGCAACAGTGCATCCACACTCTTCGGCTCGCGCAGCTCGCCGAGCGCGTAGGCGAGTTCGATCCGCAGTCCCAGGTCGGTCGACGCGTCGCGTAACAACTTGATCGCGGCGTCCGCGGCGCCCTCCCGGCCGCTGCGGAGTGCCAGCACCGCCCCGGATTCACCGCGAGATTCTTGATAGGCCGACAGCGCGCGGTCGAGACGCTGAGGCAACTCCGGGATCGACCTGCCTTGGAACGCTTTGGTCAGCCCGACCAACAGGATGTCGCGTGTTGCCTCGTCCGGGGCAAGGGCAACCAGGTTGTCACAGTGTTCCATGTCGACGGCTGTTCCGGCGGCCGCATAGCGTTGGGCCAGACGGCCAAGAATGTGTTGGCGCACCAACGGGCGGCCCCAGGACGTGTCGTCAGAGAAGAATGCGTTGACCGCATCCCAATCGTCGGCGTGGGCTTCAACTGCCCACCAATACAACAGCGGCAAGTGCGGGTCGTTTCCGTCTTCATCGCGTCGCGTCAGGCGGTCGATGATTGCCAAACCCGTCTCACTGTCGATCCGCTTGGCCGTCGATGCGAGTTGGGCGCGGACTTGTAAATCGGGTTCGTTCTCCGCCAGTGAAACCAGTTGGCGATGGCCTTCATGTCGATCTCCCAACAACCGAACGGTCCAACGTCGAATGTGGGGATTGTCGTGCCGCAACCAATCGGCGGCCCGCTCGGTCGACAGTTGGCCCATCAGATTCAGTGTCCAGAGCGATTCCAGCGACCCCGATTGATCGACACGTTTGACAAGCGTCTCCGTCGCATCGCTGTCGTTGCGCCAACCGAGGACCAACGCGGCGCGGCGGCGCAGCCATTTGTTGGGCGAGTCGAACAGTTCGATCAGGTCATTGCTGGACAATGCGGTGAGATCGCCGGAGCGGTAGACGGGCTCGGATCCCTTGGGGCGAATGCGGTAGATCCGTCCGCTGTTTTTGTGCCAGTCGTCGACGGGATTGACGTGGGACAGACGGGTGTCATACCAGTCCGCGATGTAGATCGCGCCGTCGGGGCCGGCGCCGGCGTACACCGGTCGAAACCAGCGATCGTCGGTTTCGATCAGGTTTTCAACGTCTTCGGTGCGATAGGTCGATCCATCCGGAATCAGACGACTGTTCCAAACCAGATTGTGCAATGAATTCGGTGCGACAATGGATCGATCAAAGTCTTTTGAAAACAACCCGCCTTCATAGATCATGAAGGCTTGAGCAAACCGTCGTGTGTCGCCTTTCATCGGCATGCCGGTGAAATAGCCGAACGCATAGGGATTGGTCAGCGGACCGTGCTTGCCCCAGTTCTTGTCCGAATAACTGCCTTGCGGATAGTGATAACCGCGTTTGCTACCGCCGTTGGTCCCCGAAAAAACCTGTCCGGTCGAATCGATCTCCAGACTGAACGTGTTCCCGCCACCCTCGGCATAGATTTCGAAGACTTTCGATTCGGGGTGATACCGCCAAATACACTGGCCTTCGAAACGAACGCCCTTGGTCACTTGTGAACTGACCGTTCCGGCCGTGGTGCTGCCGTTGGCACCGTACAGCCAACCATCCGGTCCCCACAACAAGCTGTTGGCCACCGAATGCGTGTCTTGCAGCCCGAATCCCGACAGATGGACTTCCGGATCGCCGTCGGGAACGTCATCACCGTCGGCATCGGGATAGTGCAGCAAGTACGGCGGGTTCAACACCCAGATGCCTTTCGGACCGACTTGAACCGAGGTGGCGATGTTGAGTCCCGTGATGACGTCCTTGCTGGAGTCATACAAACCGTCGCCGTCGGTATCGCTGAACACCGTGATCTTGTCCGCACCCACGGCGCCATGTGGCGGCGGTTCGGGTACCTTGTCGTAGACCGCCCGCAGGTATTGATCGAAACGCTCGACCTTCAGCCCGGCAGGGTACTGGTACTGGCGGTACTGCACCGCCCACATGCGACCGCGTGAATCCCAGGACAGAAACAACGGCTGCGAAAGCTCGGGTTCGTGGGCGATCAAGTCAGCTTCGACGTCGCTGCGGAGCCGAAGCCGGTCGATCATCTGATCCGGCGGTGTCAGCTCGGACTCGTCGCGTTGGGCGCCTTTGGCGGAAAACGTACGAAAGATTTCCGCGACCTTTTCGTTGCCGGCGGGGCTGTCCGTTGAAGTCGTTTGCGCGAGGGAGTGTCGGATCGAAAGAAATCCGGTGGCCCATACGGCCATCATCAAAACAACGAATCGCATCAAATTCCCCGCGAAAAAAAGTGACAGACGACCGAACAGCCGGCCCCAAGAAACCTCCAAGATCATAGCCGACCGCCCCCCGCTTTGCTCGACTTTCGGGAGGTCGGACGCGAGGCACCCAGTGACGCGATCCGTTCATCAACGAAGTTGTAGTCACCCGCCCTCGGGACGTCGATTTTATTACTGCCGGATTTGGCAACCATTTAGATTCTCTCCCCCTGGGAGAGACGGCGTTTGCGCAGCAAGCAAACGCCAGAGAGGGCCGGCGTTGCAAAAGGATTAGCGACTTCCCCTACGGTCAAATCCGTCACTTATACAATTGACGTCCCGAGGGATGCCAGCGCGTAGCCGGAGGTCAGCGCAGCGCTACCTCCGGAAAGCGTGTCCCGAATTCCCATCGACCCCGGATGCGGTCGATGCGAATGGATTCCCCGGCGGGGCGCCGAGCTGCCACGCATTTGCTTCGACACCCTCCGGGGTCGCGTCAGGCGGGGGACCGGATATCCGGAGGTGTCGCTGCGCTCACCTCCGGCTACTGGCTTCGACCTCCTTCGGGGTCATGCCGACGAATCGGCGGAGGCCAGCGACAGCTGCGGCTACTGGCTTTGCTCCCGTTCGAGGACACGCAAACGATCCCAAGATGCCAAACGGTTGATTACCGTTTGACGTCCGCCGTGATGCCTTTCCAATCGTCGGTTCGGAACGGCGTCATCGGCAATCCCTCTTTGCTTTGCACGTTGCAGACCGGGTTGTCGGCCCAGGCGTAACGGACCGCGACGGGGTCGGTGACGGCGTCGCTGCTGACTTCAATCGTCGTCTTGCCGGTGATCTTGGCGTCGGCATCGACGAACTTTTGGTCCGCACCGGCGATCGTGAACCCGAGCGGTGTAGGGACGTCGAACGTGTCCAGCCCGCCACCGACGTGATCAAATTCCAAGACAACCTTGCCGTCCTTGATCGACATGGATTTGTACGTCGGGCTGCGATAGGGGATCTCATAGCCATAGTCTTTGGCCAGTGCCCAACGCGCCAGTCGCTTGCCGACGTCTTGTTTGTTCTTGGGGTGAATGTCCGAGGCCTCACCCAAGTTCAAAATCACCGCTTCGCCGGTGTTGGGCAACTTGGACATCGTCATCGTCTGGGCTTCGCGGAGTTCCGCCCAGGCACTGTTGCCCGGCTCAGACGGCTCTTTCAAGTAATCGGCCAGCTGGACCCAGTAGAACGAGAACTCGTCTTGTCCCCATTCGTCGCGCCAGTTTTGAATCATGGTCGGAAACAGATCTCGATACTGATAGGCGCGTCCCGCATTGCTCTCGCCCTGGTACCAGACGACACCGCGGATCGTGTAACCGATGATCGGGTAGAGCACGCCGTTGTAGAGGTTGGCCGGTCGGTGCTGTCCGACCAGCGGATTGCGCGGCGCCGACGGCCTGCGGCCCTTGCCCGATTCCTTCCACGCGGCCAGCCGTTTGTTGTAGTCGGCCAGCTCCTGTTCGTAATCGTAGGTCGATTCGGTCTCGCGCCAACGCTCGAGCAACTCGTCAAAATTGCCTGACGACTTGAGCACGTCGCGGTTCACCCAGGCTTCGGCCGCTGAACCGCCCCAGGCGTTGTCGATCAATCCGATCGGCACGTCGAGGGTCTGGTGAAGCTGGCGGCCAAAGAAATAGCCGACCGCGGAGAATTGTTTGACCGTCTCGGGCGTGCAGCTTTCCCATCGGCCTTCAAAACTCGGTTGGGGTTCTTGTGTCCCGACGCGTGGAACAGAGATCAGGCGCAGGTTGGGGTAATTGGCCGACAAGGATTCCAGGTCCGCGTCGTTGGCCTGATCGACCGCCCATTGCATGTTGGATTGACCGCTGCACACCCAGACTTCACCGATCAAGACGTCGTCATACGTCAGCGTTTCGCCGTTGCTGGAGATTTTCATCGTGTGCGGGCCGCCGGCCTGGAGCGCCGGCAGTTTGGCATCAAAACGACCGTCGGCATCACTTTTGACCGTCACCGCATTTCCGGCCAGGGAGACTTCGACGCCACGATCCGGCGCGGTCCAGCCCCAAACGTGAATCGGCTTCTCACGCTGCAAGACCATCGAATCGCCGAACACGGCGCTGGTCCGAATTTCGGCCAAACAGACCGGCGATGCCGCGACCAGCATCAAACAGGCAAACAACAACTTTCTCATCAAGGGGCTCCGGGAATCAAAGGTGGGAAGTTGGGGAAGGAATCGTTTGGTCCTTCAAAACTTTCCCGGCATGATAGCCAACGACAGCGCGCCGCGTGTGATGCCATCGGATGAGATGTCGGCCCGGAAAAGGGGGGAGAAGATTTCGGAGGTAGGAAAAGAGTGAAATTCACCTTTCATTCGATTTAGATAATCTTCCTACCTCCAAAATTTTCCTACCTCGCTACCCCGCCATCCTACGCTGTGAAGCATTTTTCCCATGTGTTTCTGGAGGTGTTAGCGGCAGGGCGCGAGCCCTCCGGTTCTTCATCGCTGCCACAACACCGGAGAGGCTGTGAATAATTGGGCCAACGGTTGCGAGATTTAATTTTGGCGCTAAATTTTCTGCATGAATAATCCAAGCATTGCTACTC
>NZ_NTFY01000013.1 GCF_002289565.1 Rhodopirellula sp. SM50
GCAATAGCTGCTGTGCGGGATCGCCGAGCGGCATGACACAGTTCGCCGAGTCGAGCGGTCGCAAATGGGCCAAAGGTCACCGGCAAGTCGCTGAGTGCTTCGCTGCATAAAGAACATGCGACTAGCATTGCCGAGGAAGCTGCGTCGTCCAGTCGGCAGACATCGTTAAGCGTCTTGCCCTGTGAGCAGCTGATGGCATTGAGCAAGGCGTTTGGAACTTCTGATCGCTGGGACTCGCAGGCAATGCATCTGTCGGTTTCTGTGGTCGGAGTGAGTGTTCAACGCAGCCAACGCACACCTAGCTTCTTGGAGGGCGGCACCCCAATGCCCTCTAAACGAAGTGTGTCTCTTTCGTTGTTTGACGTGCACCAAACGTATTTTCACGTGGCAGTGCGTGTAGCTGATTACATGAAGTTGTGATCGTAATTGCTGTCTCCCACCTTTGTGTGCGAGGCGGTCGAAGCATGCGTCCTAACCAGCGAACGTACTTGTTGGTGGGTGGCACCATTAGAGTGAGGTGCCTCGTTGGTGGGTGGCACCATTTGAGTGAGGGGGCAATTGCTCAATGTTGCCATGCGGTTTGTTATTGCCAGTGCTTTTTCAGTAGGTATTGATTGTCTTTGCCGTGCTGTAACCAGTCGTCGTATTCCGCTCGAGAGCGAAAGGGGGGGATGTGGTGTGGCTGCAGTTTCTCGGATGTTTTCACTAAAGGGGCTGGCGAGAGCGGGATCTTGGCGGCCAGTTTGTTCTTGATCTGCGAAAACTTCGGATCCTCCGCAAGGTTGTGCCATTCTTCGGGATCGGAGTGATGGTCGTAGAGCTCTTCGCTGCCATCGATGTAACGTGTGTACCGATACCGCTCGCTGCGGACAGAAAACTCGCCATAGTCGTAGGTCGTCAAGGCGACATGATCCCATGCTGCATCAGGCTGCTTGAGAAGCGGGGTCAGGCTATGACCATCGATCGCGTTGTTGGCGGGCAGTCCGCAGACGTCGACGAGTGTTGGGTAGATGTCTTGCAACGAAACGGGGCGATGACACAGATGTCCATCTGCGGAACCGTCGCGCAGTCCGGCAGTACCGCTCGGGACATGGATCATCAACACCGAGCGTACGACGTTGTCCCAGAGCGCGAATTTGCGCCAGTGCTGTTTCTCGCCAAGCTGCCAACCGTGGTCGGACCACAACACCACGACCGTGTTTTCACGTTTGCCACTTTCGTCCAGTCCATTGAGCAAACGTCCAAACATGGCATCTGCAAACGCAATCGACGCCAGGTACCCCTGGACGGCTTGTTTCCACTGCCCCGCTTTGATGACGTGCTGATGGTAGCCTCCCCCACGAAAGGCGATGTCTCTTGCCCGTGGTCCAACATCGTCAAGATCGCTCTCCCACCGCTTGGGCAGGACGATGTCATCGAGGGGAAACAGGTCGAAGTATTTGCGCGGCACATACCACGGCAGGTGCGGGCGATAAATGCCGCACGCCAGAAAGAGCGGTTTGTCGCGTGGTTGGTTGAGCTGTTGCAGCACATAGTCGACACTCTTGAAGTCGCCCATCTGTTCATCAGGAACATCCAGCGCCGACCAGTCGAACATCCCATACATCTGATGGAACGCCGGCATGTTCATCGTCTTTGGCGTCGGCTGATCCGCCGTTGCGAGCGTGGACTTGGTAAAATCGGGGAAGGCTTCGTCGGGCATGTTTTGCTGCTGCGACGGCCAGTACTCGTCCCAACAATCGGGATCGACCATGTGGTAGTGGAAGATCTTCCCCGCGCCGCAACTGAAGTAGCCGTGCCGTCGAAAATAGGCTCCAATCGTTCGGCGATTCGGAATCGCTTCGCGCCAATCCTGGTAGTTGGAGTAAACGCCGGACGTATAAGGTGCCAACCCGGTCATGATCGCAGTGCGTGATGGGTTGCAGCCGGGGCTTGGGCAATTTGCGTTGGTGAAGCAGACAGACCGCTTCATAAAACGGGTGAAGTTTGGTGTCACTGCCTGAGGATGCCCCTTGAGCGGTTCAATCCAATCGTTCAGGTCATCGACGGAAACGAAGAGAACATTGGGGCGTTGTTCCTGCGCGAATGTTGACGCAAACGCGGGCAACAACAATAGGCAGGTCAAAATCAGCTGGAGTCTGTTATTCACGAGTCTTCGTCTCATCAATGTGTTCTGCATCATTTCCTGTTTAACAAGTCGCCGTCACGATCGCAGGCGATGTCTGTTAGCCCGGCGGGCAACGCTGCGAAGCATTTTTTCCATGTGTTTCTTGAGGATTTAGCGGCAGGGCGCGAGCCCTCCGGTTCATCCTCTTTGCCAAAACACCGGAGGGCTCGCGCCCTATCGCAAAAAAATGCTTCACAGCGTCGCCCGGAGGGTCGGTCGAGCGTTTTCCGGTGGTGTCGGTCTGACCGTCGGCAATCGGCAATCGCGTCAGGCCTTCGTCGCGCATTGGCGGACGATCACTTCGCACGCTGTGGTCGACTGGCGTTGGTCGTTTTCAGCCATGCTTCCAACTCGGATCGAAGTTGTTCGGCCTTTTTCGGCATCTCGTCGGCGAGGTTTCGCGACTCGCTGAGATCATTTTTTAAGTCGTAGAGTTCGATCGAGTCATCGTCATAGTATTTGATCAACTTGTAGTCACCTGAGCGAATCGCGCTTCCCAATCGATTCTGTTTGTGAAACGCGTAATTGGGATAGTGGAAATAGATCGACTCACGTTTCAATTGGGGTTCGTTTTTGAACAGCGGTAACAATGAGATTCCATCGGGAGTATTGGAGGGATCAGCCTTCAGGTTCGCTGCATCAAGAATCGTCGCATGGATGTCCATGGTAATCGCGGGCGTCGAGGTTTGCGTGGAAGGACTGACGCGACCGGGCCAGCGAACAATCATCGGGATTCGAATTCCACCTTCGTACAGGAACCCTTTCTCCGCCCGCAATGGTTGGACGTTTGCCTGGAACGGTCCGTTGTCCGAGGTGAAGATCACCAGGGTGTCTTCGCCCAACCCCTGTTCGTCAATCGCCTTGATGAGTTTACCGATCGATCTGTCCATTCCCTCAATCATTGCAGCGTACGTCGGATTCTCGACGCCCGGTCCTTTTCTGCGTTCGTATTTGGCGATCAAGTCGGCGGGAGCTTGGAATGGGTAGTGAACCGAGTAATTCCACCAGCAGAGAAAGAACGGTCGGCTCTCATCAGTTGTCGCGGACTTGATGAAGCTGATGCATTCATCAGCGCACCGATCCGGCAAGTACTCGCCGTCGAAGTTTTCTTGCAGATTGGGAATTCTGTACGGACTGAAATAGCTTGGTGGCCCCCCAAAACGACAGCCTCCGATATTGATGTCGAAGCCCTGGTGTTCAGGACGCAACTCCGCTTCCGTCGGCTGGTTCATCTCGGAGTCGGGATTTGATCGGCTGCGATGAGAGAGGTGCCACTTTCCCACAAAGCCTGTCGCATACCCTGCCTGTTTGAGTTGCTCGGCCAGGGTGACCCGTTCCAGCGGTAGGTGTCGCAACCAAATCGGTGTGATCAGATCCGTACCGGGTTTTTGGAAATTTGGAGGGTGTCCTCCGGCGTGATTCGTAATGTTGAGACGAGCCGGTGATTCTCCCGTCATCAGTGCCGCGCGTGTCGGCGTACAAACGGGCGCGGCGGAATAGGCATCAGTGAAAAGCAAACCTTGCTTTGCCAGCCGATCGAGGTTGGGCGTGTCAAGTTTCTCGTTGCCGTAACAATGAAGGTCTTTCCACCCCAGGTCGTCCGCCATGATCAAAACAATGTTTGGCGAGTGTTCATGCTTCGCTGTGTCCTGGCCAAACGCAATCGTCGACAAGGCACTCACAGCGATCAGCAAAGCCAAGAAACAATCGAAGCGCATTTTTTTATCATCATTCTTTGTGTCTCCAATCGGCTTGGCGTTCGGTAGCAACATACCACTCGTCCAAAAGTGCACGGAGCGCCCTGACCTTTATCGGGTTCGTCACGGCGACATGCACGTTTTCACCGGGATCTTCGTTCAGATTGTAGAGCTGAGGCGCGGCACCGAGAGGTGGGTACTTCATTTTTCCCGTCGCCCCGGTTGTGCCGTTGACATGCCTTGAACGTTTGTCGTCATCACCAAGGTCGGTGATGAACTCACCCATTGCGATGGTGTTCGACAAGCCATCGAGCACATCACGAAAGGCGGTTTTAAACTGACAATTGAAAAAGCCTCGGTTGCTGATCCTTGCTGATTGGATGATGTTCGACGACTTCGACGCCCCTTGTATCGTGTACGCAGCCCCGTAATTCGTCCGGTGGACCGAGTCGCCCATGCACGCGCCGTAATTGGTGCGTCCCATGGCGGGAAGCCCGACACCAGGATCGCTGGGGCAACGGAGCGTTGGGATATCTGATTCGAATGGATCGTAAGGTCCTGCAGCTGAATTGACGATTCGAGTGAACACGCGGCCTGGATAGGGGCCCATCGGGGCATCGATATTCCCGGCACCAATCTCCCCGTCTGGAACAGGGACAAATTCTCGTCTGGTGGTCGAGAATGCAGTCACTAAATAGCAATGTTAGCGCTCACCTCTTTTAAAGATATGCCTCGATCGTCATTCAGCGAAGTTTTTGCGCACAGTGTGGGCGTGAATAGCAGCCTTGCGACGGCGGCCACGGTTGGGGCTGGCTGTTGCCGGAGTCGCTTGCCTCGTGAGCAAGGCTTTATCGTTGTGGAACGCCAACAAGAGACCATTGGATAGCGGTGAAGCCGCTGCGATGCGGATTTCGGCGATCCATCGCGTGGGCGTCAGGTCGATCGATGTCACTCCATTGCCGCATCCTCCTGCCGGCGGGGTAGAGCAGACGAAGCAGCCGAATCCATTCTCCGGCAGTTGCCTGACCGTTCCAGGATTACAACCGGTCGAGTCGTCGATATTTTCGGTGGAATCTTACTTGGCAGTGTAATGGCTCTCGTATGTGAGAGTGCAGGCGAACCGTTCTCGCCTTCGACTTACACTCTCACGAGGCCGTTTCAATGTTAAATCAAAGTTTTCGGGTCGCTGTGGTCACCTCAGCGATCATCCAGCTGAGTTGGTTGCAGTCCGCGGTGCCACTGCTCGCCGCGCCGCCAATTAGTTTCATTAAAGCCGTGCCCACAGAGAACGAGAAGCTGATCGTCTTTCCGACGGCTCCGCCGTTTGAAGGTGGACCAAAGGTTTGGGAGTTGTGTTTCGATTTGAAGGTGAAGAACACATCCACCGATACGATCTATCTGAAAAACGCTCAGGTCGTGGTGTATTCGCAATCGGGCACGGTTTTGAAGAATGTCAATCTGTTTGACAAAATGAAGAAAAAGGTTGCCGACGACGCGTCCTGGTTGGCCGACGATGCAGGACTGGGGGCCAACGAAGAAGTGCGTTTGATGATGTTGCCCGATCTCTCATTTCCGATGATTGCCGGACAGACGCCTTCCTTGGTCAAGGTGTTTCTGTACTGTCACGAATTCTCAGGTGCCGCGACGTTTACGAGCGACGTGCTGGTCTACCACAACAGCGTGTGTTCGTATCGCTACCCTGCCAAGTTGGACAGTTTGGGGACGAATCAGTTTTGGAATGGAAGCAGTAATGCTGGCGGCGGGCATCATCGTGAAACGCTCTCGGACATGTTTGCCTTGGACCTCGGCATTCTGCGGTGGGACAGCGCCATCGGAGACTGGGTGGATCTGTGCCCCAATGCGGATGGCTCGGCCAACGAAGACTACCTGGTTTGGAACAAAAAGATCTATGCGATGGCGGACGGCGTCGTGGAGAAGTTTGCAGCTGGCAACGAGGATCATTTGCCCGGCGCACCAGCGAACGACGCGAACTTCATCAAAATTCAGCACGGCAGTGAAACCGCCACGTACACCCATTTTAGGAAGAACACACTCAACAGCGACTTGATGGAGATCGGCGCGTCGGTCAGTGCGGGACAGTTTCTTGGTCGGATCGGCAACTCGGGCAAATCTTCGCATCCACATCTTCACGTCGAGATCAAAAAGAGTGATGGTGTAGGTCGTCCGATCGGTTTCAGGGACATCTATGTCATTTCAGCTCAGGCGGCGGCGCAGGCTGCCGCGAACGGTCAGACGCCCCCGTTTGCACTGATGGATGGTGAAGCATTGCCCTGGTGCGAAAATGGCGAACGCAACTTGGTGTATCCGGCACCCAACGATTTGGCTTGTGGGACCATCAATCCGTCTCTCGGCGGTGTCGTCAACGATGAATTTGCTGGTTCGAAGTTTGGCGAGGCACCGATTCAAAATCCACAACCCGATTGGGCCGACGCCCTCTCGGTGCCTCGCGTGATCGTGCCGCAGCCGCCTCGTCTGCGCAATCCGACATTGACGCTGACCCCTCCTGCGAGGACCGTGCCGTCACTGATTCGACCACCCGCGAACCGGCGAACGATGTTGAATCCGGCCGTGGCGCGAGCGTTGCAGCAAGGTCGGTCTCGTCGACCGATCGGTACGACGAGAGATGTGTCGCGAGTGCCGATTGCCGCGCCCAGGCGTTTGCCCAGTGGGCGTCTGCAGCGGCCCGAAGCACAGCAGCAGCTCCGGAAGACGCTGCCGATCGTGCCACGTCGACCCAGTCGGGCAGTTCGAACCCGTGAGTCTTCCAAATCGCCCGGACTCCGCGCAACCCTCGGTCGACCACAGGTTCAGGTCGCTCCGCTGCGGCAGTTCGATCGTCGTGGGCGAGACGATGATCGAAAGCGGGCCCGACCAACCGGTCCGGTCCCCGATGGGCCAAGGCGATCGAACGGCATGAATCGGATGCAGCGGCCGGCGATGAACGTAAAATAAGGACAAGAGAATTTGGGGGGAGCAAGAAAGGAGCACGACAAGCATCGCGCGATCCGACAAGGACGCTGAATGGTCGTCATTTCGTTTCCTTGGCGAGATACTTTGCCAGTTCGATCAACGAAACGCGCTTGTCGTCGTCCTGGTCGGCCTGCTTCAAAATGGATTTGGCAAGTTGGCCGCTGACCGGTGACTCAAACAACTCCGATTCATCGATGAAGGTGCTGCGGTTCTTGTCGTGTCGGGTGAGCAACTTCCTCGCTTCGGCTAGATGTTGGTCGTCGAAACCGAGCGTCTTCCGCGATTGCGTGATGACTTGCTGGACTTCCATCTGCGTCAATTCGCCGTCCCCATTCTTGTCCAACTCCTTGAGAGGGTTTGTGTTGGAGCCATTTGAAAACAGGCCTGCGGCGGCGGCGAATTCGTCTTTGTCGATGGTGCCATCGGAATTCCGGTCATAGCGTTCAAACACAGACCGCACCTTTGCGAGGTCCGACTTGCTCATTCCCGAGTCTCGGCGATGCTTGGCCAGCATGGTGGCAATCTCCATGATGCCCAGTTTGCCGTCGTCGTTTTCGTCATAGTCTTTGGCGGGTAGCGGCAGGAACGCCCCGGCTTGTTCGTCGTTGTCCAACTTTTGGTCTCTGTCGGTGTCAAGCTTTCGGACGGTGCGAATCGCGGTGACTTGATCGACCTGTTCGATTCCCATTTCGCGGCGCAAACCGCCCATGTAGGCAAACCGTTTTGCAATTTCGGCAAGCGTGATCACGCCATCCTTGTTGGTGTCAAACTCCTCCGGTTCGCTTGGCCAGCCATTGGCGATCTCGTCGGGGTCGAGCTGGCCGTTGCCGTTGCGGTCGTTTCGCCTCAGGTAGATGTTCGCGTTATTGACCACTTGCTGCGTGACACCGGAGTCGTCTCGCAGTTTTGCGAAGCGGACGCAGAGTTCCAGGTGTGTCAGTTTGCCATCTCGGTTGAGATCGAACTGTTTGATTTCGTCTTTCCAGTCGATCCGTTTCTGTTCCTCTTTGTCAATGTAGCCGTCTTCGTCGGTGTCGTAGACGGTCATCGATCGCGTTGCGTCGGTCAAATCGATGGGAGCGATGACTAACGCGTAGAGGTCCGGTTTGTCTCCGGAGAGAATTTGTGCCGAGGCGGTGCCGGCCAAGATGACGATCGACAGAGCGACGAAAAGAAGAGACTTAAGCATGAGGCACCCTAAGAAAACGAGAAGAGCGAGGTGGTCGTCACCCCCGCAATTCTATTCGATCCGGTGATCGCGCTGGGCCGGTGACACGGGGTCCCCTGAGCCCACATGGTGCGATCCCCGAGCCGACTGCACGCTAGATGTCGCGGTCGCGCATCCGATTGATGTGGGATTGCCTTGCGAGGTCCCCGCCTTCGGATAGGTGGTCGCCGGACCAGTGAACCGTCCTTCCGCTCGAAGATTTGTCGTCTTACCACTTTTGTCGTTGGCTGGTCGGCACGAAAAATGCATACCGTCATGGGGTATGTTTTAAGCGGTGACTTTTTGACAGCTTGGAGAAACGATGGTTGACGTCAACAAAGATGACACGTCATTGCCGGTCGCCGATCCGTCGATGCAACTTGATCCGGTTTGTGGCATGAAGGTGCCAGCAGACGCAGCTCGTTCGGCGGATTTTGAGGGTGAACATTACGTTTTTTGCAGCGATGGATGCTTGAAAACGTTCCAAGCGGATCCGGCCGGAGTGTTGGCAAAACGATCCCAGAAGGAGTCGCCAGGCGATTCGTCCTGTTGCGGCGGAAACGCGGCGACTCCAATCAAGGAAACCACGACCGCGTCGTCGTGTTGCGGTGGTCACTCAGCGACCAAAGCGAGCGGTTCGCCAGCAGACCCGACGGCGATCTATACCTGTCCTATGCACCCGGAAATCGAGCAAGTTGGGCCTGGCGATTGTCCAATTTGCGGGATGGACTTGGAACCCAAGGTCATCGCCTTGGCGGACGAGGGTGAAGACAAGCAGTACACCGACATGAAACGTCGGTTTTGGGTTGGCGTTGTGTTGTCGATGCCACTGCTTGTGATCGCAATGGGACCGATGGTGGGATTGCGGATCGCGGGCTGGATGAGCCAGTCCGTGTTTGGTTGGCTACAGTTGGTTCTCGCGACGCCCGTTGTGTTCTGGTGCGGATGGCCATTATTGGTTCGCGGAGCCAAGTCGTTGCGCACGTTGAACTTGAACATGTTCTCACTGATCGCCGTGGGGACATTGGCAGCGTATCTGTTCAGTTTGGTCGTGGTGCTGGTTCCGGGGGTGATCCCGGAGGCCTTCTTCGAGAACGGTGTTCCGCCACTGTATTTTGAAGCCGCGGCGGTGATCATCACGTTGGTGTTGCTCGGGCAAGTGCTGGAACTGCGGGCACGCCAGCAAACCGGTGGAGCGATTCGCGAACTCATGAGACTTGCGCCCGAGACGGCACACCGAATCACGGGTGATGGCGAAGAAGACATTCCGCTGGATTCAGTGCACAAGGGCGATCGTCTGAGGGTTCGTCCTGGTGAAAAAGTTCCGGTCGACGGGAAAGTGCTCAGCGGCTCAAGTAGTGTCGATGAGTCGATGTTGACAGGCGAGCCGATGCCGGTGAAGAAGGTGGAAGGCGATCAGATCACCGGCGGGACGTTGAACCAGACCGGCGCGATCGTGATGGAGGCTGTAGGGGTTGGGGGCGATACGGTTCTGAGCCGCATCGTGCAAATGGTTGCAGAAGCTCAGCGGAGTCGGGCCCCGATTCAGAAACTGGTCGATGTGGTCGCACGGTACTTTGTGCCAGCGGTCATCGTCTGTTCGATTGTCGCGTTTATCGGATGGGCGGTCTTTGGCCCGGAGCCGCAACTGGCGCATGCGTTTGTCGCGGCTGTGGCGGTGCTGATCATTGCTTGTCCCTGTGCCTTGGGACTGGCGACGCCGATGTCCGTGATGGTGGGTGTCGGCCGCGGTGCGAAGGAAGGCGTGTTGATCAAGAATGCGGAAGTCCTGGAAGTCATGGGGAAGGTTGACACGATCGTCGTCGACAAGACCGGCACGTTGACCCAAGGACGACCGGAAGTGACGGGCGTCGAGACGTTTGGCGACTGGAATGAAAATGATGTGCTGACGTTGGCTGCGGCGGTCGAAGCACAAAGCGAACATCCGTTGGCTCAAGCGATCGTTCGCCGAGCAAAGGTGGATGAATTGCAAGTGATTGAGGCAAGTGAATTCGACAGTATCACCGGAGGAGGAGTTCAGGCTCGCGTCGGTAACCATGATTTGTTAATCGGCAAGGCTGACTTGTTGGACGAACAAGGCATTGAGGGCGTGGATGGGGGCCGGCAGGCTGCGGGATCGCATCAACGCGAGGGGGCGACGGTTGTGTTCGTGGCAATTGACAACACGCTGGCGGCAATTCTCGCGATCACTGATCCGATCAAGAAAAGCACACCGGCAGCGTTGACGACGTTGCATGATCTAGGGTTAAGGGTGGTGATGCTAACCGGGGACGCCGAGCCGACTGCCAAAGCGGTCGCATCGAAGCTGGGCATCGACGAGTTTCATGCCGGAGTTTCGCCCCAGGAGAAGCACGACTTCGTTGGCAAGTTGAAGCAGGAAGGCAAGATCGTTGCGATGTGTGGCGACGGGATCAACGACGCTCCGGCACTGGCCGAAGCGAACGTTGGCATCGCCATGGGAACCGGCACTGGCGTTGCGATTGAATCTGCGGGCGTCACACTCGTCGGTGGCGATCTCCGCGGGGTTGCCGCGGCGGCAAATTTGAGCCGCAAAACGATGACCAACATTCGTCAGAATTTGTTCTTCGCGTTCATTTACAACGCGCTGGGAATCCCCGTCGCGGCAGGATTGCTCTATCCGTTCTTCGGCGTGTTGCTCAGTCCCATGATTGCTGCGGCAGCGATGAGTTTTAGCAGCGTGTCGGTGATTGCAAATGCGTTGAGATTGCGTGCAGCAACGCTCACGTCGCGATGATGTGCGACCGCCTGACTGCGGAAACGCTCAGCGGGTAATCTGCGAAACAAACTCTGCTAAAAGTCTCCACCCATGCTCTCAGACGACGAGAAAAAGAAACTCAACAACCGACTTCGACGTGTCATCGGACAAGTCGAAGCGGTTGGTCGTATGATCGAGGATGAGCAATACTGCGTCGATGTCCTGATGCAGTTGTCCGCCGCGATGGGAGCACTCAGCAAAGTCGGCCAAATCGTCTTGGAAGAGCACATCCGGACCTGCGTTAGCGATGCAATCAAGTGTGGCAGTGCCAAGGACCGTGACGACAAAATCGAAGAGCTGATGAAGGTTTTTCGGAAGTATGGTGAGTAGGGCACGCAACGTAAACGGCTCGGTCGCTTCGTGGTGCCTCGGCGAAACAATCGTCACCGCGCTCCGTGCCCCGAATGCTGTCTGATCTGCTCCGCATGGCAGTCCAACGGCGGCCCCGATTTGCTCGGGGCCGGCCCATCACGGACTCCCGCTGCGTAGCTGCCGTCGTGAGACGGCGGGCTCGGTGAGAGGGGGACGGCAGGATGATACGGGGCAGAATGATACGGGGCAGAACGATGGGGGCAAAACGATGGGGGCAAAACGATGGGGGCAGAATGATGGGGGCAGAATGATGGGGTGGCGGAATGATGGGGTGGCGGAATGATGGGGTGGCGGAATGATGGGGTGGCGGAATGATGGGGTGGCGGAATGATTCTGGGTCCGAGATCTGAGCGGTTCGAACCATATTCTGTCCCGTAGCATTCTGCCTTTTCAAATCGTTCTTGCTACACTGTTGCGTCTGCGAAAAAAGTGCCAAGGTTGTGGCACGCTATGACTAGGACTTCATTGATGTATTACGGGATGCCTGATGCTCAGCCGTTTGATTCGCCTTGCCGCGATGAGTTGTCTGTTCTGCTTGCCGACGATCACGGCGGTCGCCGATGATGGCGATCTGTTTTTGAAACCTCCGGCCGTGGCGCGACCGGACAAGCCAATTCATTCCCCGGACAACCGCGCGTTCCAAGGGATTCCGAGTCTGGCGGTTGCTCCCGGTGGTCGATTGTGGGCAACCTGGTACGCTGGTGTCACGCCCGGCGAAGACCAGAATAACTACGTCGTGCTGAGCACGAGCGACGACGATGGCGAAACGTGGACCGAAGTGCTGGTGGTGGACCCTGACGAAGCCGGTCCGGTTCGAGCTTACGACCCGGAACTGTGGATGGCACCGGACGGTAAACTGCGTCTGGCATGGGCTCAGGCCATCGGTCACGAAGGCACCATTGCCGGGGTCTGGTTTCTGACCATTACGAATCCGAATGACGCCCGGCCGCACTACGAAGCGCCCGAGCGGGTCACCGATGGAGTCATGATGTGCAAA
Source organism: Rhodopirellula sp. SM50 (assembly GCF_002289565.1). Taxonomy (GTDB): domain Bacteria; phylum Planctomycetota; class Planctomycetia; order Pirellulales; family Pirellulaceae; genus Stieleria. The sequence continues at coordinate 12,229 of NZ_NTFY01000013.1, forward strand.
CCGCTGGTCTTGTCGTCGGGCGAATGGGCGCTGCCGGCTTCGACGTGGCGGAAGACCGATCACAGCGCCCGAGTGATCGTGTCCGATGACGAAGGGGCGACGTGGAGATTGCGGGGCGGTTGCAACGTCCCGGAGAAAGACCGTGCCTTTGACGAACACATGTTGATCGAGCGACGCGACGGAACGCTGTGGATGTTGGCGCGGACACGGTACGGAATCGGCGAAAGTGTTTCCACTGACGGAGGACGCACATGGCCAGAATTGGCTCCTTCCAACATTGCCCACCCTAGCGCCAGGTTCTTCATCCGTCGATTGAATTCTGGCAAGCTGCTGTTGGTCAAACACGGGCCCGTCGACGAGCGGATCGGGCGATCTCACCTGACCGCGTTCCTGTCCGACGACGATGGTCAGACATGGAGCGGCGGTCTGTTGCTGGACGAACGCAATCAGGTTTCGTATCCCGATGGACAACAAGCAGCCGACGGGACCATCCGCATCATCTATGACTTCAGTCGCACGGGTGAACGCCAAATTCTGATGGCAACGTTTCGCGAAGAGGATGTCGCGGCGGGACAGATGGTCAGCGATTCGGTCAAGTTGCGCCAGATCGTCAGCGACGCATCGGGCCCGCTGGAAACGGAATGAAATCCATTTGCGCAATCGTTTGGCTGGTCGCATGCCTTGCGGCCGTCGGGTGCAACCGCCGTGAAGAATGGCCCTTCAGACCGGTCACGTTGGTCTGTCCCTGGTCGGCGGGTGGAGGTACGGATCGGGTGTCGCGGCAGTTTGCGGTGCAGCTTGAAAGCGAGCTCGGTGTGCCAGTGAATGTGGTCAACGCCACCGGCGGCGGGGGCGTGACGGGGCACACGCGCGGTGCCACCGCAACGGCCGACGGATACACACTGACCATGGCCACGGTGGAGCTAAACATGTTGCGCTGGCGCAGCCTGTGCCCGATCACGCCCGGTAGCTTTGAGCCGTTGGCGATGATCAACCAAGATTCGGCAGCGATCTTCGTGTCCGCAGATTCTCCTTGGCATTCGCTGCGGGATCTGGAGGCCAAGCTGCGTCAATCAACTGAATCCTTGCGGGCATCGGGAACGGCAGCCGGTGGGATTTGGCACCTCGCATTGTTGGGGTGGTTGGACCGCATCGATCTACCAAGCGGATCGGTGACCTGGGTTTCGATCAACGGAGCGGCACCTTCGCTCCAGGAGATGATGGCCGGCGGTTTGGAGATCGTGTGCTGCTCCATCCCCGAAGCTCGCGGATTGATCGATGCCGGAGAGGTTCGATGCTTGGGGGTGATGAGCAAGGAACGAAGCCCGGCGGCGCCGGAGGTCGCGACCTTTGCCGAACAGGGCATTGACTGGTCGATCGGGGCCTGGCGGGGGCTGCTGTTTCCCAAAGGTGTTCCCGAGGATCGTGTCACCAAGATGCGACAGGCGGTCTTGAACGTCGCCAATAGCAACGAGTTTCGTCAGTTCATGGCGGCGTCTGGATTTCAAGTCGCGGTCGCCGACGGGGATCAGTTTGACGCGTTTCTGACGCAGACGGATGCGGACTTTGGTGAGATTTTGAATCAACCACAAATGAAGCAAACACATTCGTCAACAATCGGCCCGTATTTTCTTCCATCGATCCTTGCGGCGCTGGGAATCGTCATCGGTGCGTTTGGATGGGGCATCTCCAGGTCGACGCTGAACGAGGAGACGAAGGCAGTAGCGGCCGGAAATCTGGCGATCGACACTCACGCGTTGTTGCGTTTCGCTGCGGCCATTGGTCTGTTCATCGTGCTTTGTGAAACGCTCGGCTACGTGATCTCCGCAGGCGTGATGCTGCTTGCGATGTTGCTGATGTTGCGAGTCGGATTGCGCCTCGCAGTGACCGTGACCATGGTGACCATTCCGAGCTTGTATCACGTTTTCGCCGTCGTACTCGGCGTTCCCCTTCCCTGGGGCTGGTTGGGTTGGTGATATGGATCCTGCACTGTTACAAGCAGCCGGTGATGTTTTCGGCCGCGTTGATGTTTGGCTGATCATCGTCGCCTCGGCGTGCTACGGGATCTTTGTCGGTGCCATCCCGGGATTGACGGCAACGATGGCCGTGGCCTTATTTGTCCCCGTGGCGTATTGGTTGGATCCGGTGGCCGCGATCGGTGCGATCGTGACTATGGTCGCCTGTGCGATTTTTGCGGGCGACATTCCGACGGTTCTGTTGCGAATCCCGGGCACGCCGGCGTCGGCCGCGTATGCCGATGAAGCGTATCGGTTGTCGGAAAAGGGGCTGGCGCAGCAAGTCTTGTCCGTCTCGCTGACGTGCAGCGTGACCGGCGGCATCATCGGGGCGGTCCTCTTGATGGTGCTGGGCAGCCAACTCGCAGCGGTCGCGAGCTGGTTTTCTGTCACCGAGTACTTTTGGTTGTACTTGATCGGACTCAGTTGCTGTGTGTTGGTGGTACCGGCGGGCGCTCGTTGGAAAGCGTTACTGAGTTTGATTCTTGGGATCTTGTTGTCCACGGTCGGCCTGAGCGCGGTGCATCTTGAACCGCGATTCACCTTTCATTCCGTAGCGCTGTATCAAGGGATCTCGTTCATCCCGGCGATGATCGGTCTGTTCGGGTTGTCGGAGGTGTTTGCGAATCTTTCTCAGGCCAAGCGAGGTGACAGCCGGGCGTGTGCCGTTGCACCGTCGGTATCATTCGGCACGATCATCGGGGCTTCACGGTCGGCACTGGTGACTCGGTTGGTCAAGCGCCGATCAGGGACGATCCGGTCGAGCCTGATGGGGGTCTTGATCGGGATGCTGCCTGGCGCCGGCGCCGATATCGCATCGTGGGTCACGTTCGCCGCGGCCAAACGCGGTCGTGGTTCGAACGCAGACGGGGAATCGATCGATGCCATCGGAGACGCCACGACGGCCAATAGTGCTGCCTTGGCCGGAGGCTGGATACCGACGTTGGTGTTTGGCATTCCCGGTGATTCCATCACGGCGATCGTGATCGGGGTGTTGTTGATGAAGAACGTCACACCGGGGCCAGCAATCTTTGAGAGTCAACCATCGCTGGTGTACGGCATTTACCTTGTGTTTCTGATTGCGAATCTCGTGATGTTGCCGGTCGGCTTCCTGGCGATCCGCTTGGGGCTTCGTCTGGTGCGGATTCCCAAACAGATTCTGTTACCGATCATCGTGTTGTTTTGCGTCACCGGCTCTTATGCACTCAACGCCAGCCTGTTCGATGTCGGAATCATGTTGGCGATGGGACTGGTGGGGTTTGGATTAAATCGACGGGGGTTTCCGCTCGGCCCGGTGGTCCTGGGATTGGTGCTCGGCGGGCCACTGGAGGAACGTCTGATTCAATCGCTGACCGCGTCCGGCGGAACCCCATTGGGTTTGCTCAATCGCCCCATCGCCGTCGTGTTGGCGATCGTCACAGCCTTCATCGTCGCAAGCATCTTACGGCGATCGATTCAGGAGCTGCGTCGGAGGGAGTCTGCTTGACGGTTCGTGTGCCCGCCCTTGCTCGATGCCTCGCTGACGGGCGTTGACGTCGCGGTCGTGAGCGATCATCCCGCCGATGCGGGCGGCTACGACAGAGACGCGTCGATGACTCGCATCACATTCCCGCCAATAACCTTGCGGATGTCCTTGATCTCGATCGCTGAAGCCCCCGCTTCGATCGCGGCTGCAAGTGCGTCGCCGTCGATGGCGGCTCGTGGTCCAAAACCATAGGCATCAAACACGATCGACTCGGCGTGCAGTTTCATGCCCCGATCGATTTCCGCCTTGGAGGGTTTCAGGATTCCAAGGGCAACCTCACGCGATTGGTGGATTTTTGGGTTGAGTCGCGCGGTCGATTCCGAAATCGGATCACGCGTGAGAGAGTCCTGAGCACGGATCGTTTGTCCAGACATGGCCAATGCGGAAGCTCCGGCAAACGTGCCAAGGAACTGCCGGCGAGCGATGGAGTTGCGAAGGTAGGTTGACATCGCGGACAACGTTTTGGAGGCTGGTGCGGGGAACAGGGGAAGGCGTCTAACACTATCGGGGATTCCCGATCACTGCTACGCAGCGACATGGGCGGCTGAAGCCTGCACACCAGCACTCGTTCCCGTTCTTTTGTTTTGTCGCTCCTTCCTCCTGCTCTGCCATTTTTCTGCCGGCGAGTTTTCTGCCGGCACAGGCAAAACAATGGTGCGAAACATTACGTTTCTGTAGTCCACAGAGGCTTCGAGGCATTTCGACGAAGCGATAAACGACGCCGAAACTCTGACGGTCTGCGGAGACAAATCGCGATCACCTGCTATCATGGATGCGTCCCGACGCGTGCTCCCGCCGACGATTGATCGAAACCGGTTCGGTGCTTGGCGAGTTCGCCGTTTGGATCCCGCCCGACAGAACGACGACCTACCACCATGGGTCCCCCCCTCGAATGTTTCTCATGTTACGAACAGCCAGTCGATTGTTGCTGCTGACAGCCGTGCTCGCCGTTGTCGCCCCGTCGATCCGCGCCGAGACGCCTGACGAGCAGCTCCGAGCAAACGCAAACGCCCGCTCCTCAGGGATTGCAGACGGCCGACCGAGCCTCGCCGATTTGAAGACGATCGGGCGAGAGCGATCCCGGTTCAACGACGTTGCCGCAGGGAAGGATCAGCCAGGCGAGGGCCCGAGGAAGACCGAAACGCGTCAAGCGAATTTGGCCCAGTTCGAATCAACGATCAAGCCACTCTTGGAACAAAACTGTCTCGATTGTCATGGCCCCGATACCGTCGAAGGCAACGTCCGAATCGACACGCTTGATCCAAATCTGTTGACCGGTGGCGATACCGATTGGTGGTCCGAAATTTTTGCGGCCATCATCAAGGGCGAAATGCCACCGCCTGACGCGGGCGAGTTCAGTGACGACGAGCGGCGGCTGCTTGTCGATTGGCTGTCCAGTGAACTGCAAACCGCTTCCATCGTGCGCCGACGCTCCGGCGGTCATTCCGCGTTTCGACGCATGACCCGGTACGAATACAACTACGCGTTGCAAGACCTGTTCGGTGTTCCCTGGGACTTTGCCAGAGACCTGCCACCGGAACCCCATTCCGAAGAAGGCTTCGAGAACAGTTCCGATGTATTGCATTTGTCGGTCACGCACTTCGAGACCTATCACCGGATCGCCCGCAACACGCTCGATCGGGTCACGGCGACGGGCGCCAAGCCGACGACGCGATACTGGGGCATCGCGATGAAGGATGCCGCCCAGCGCGAGTGGTCCAAGCAAGACAAACAGATCAACGAGCTGAAAGAAAAATGGGCAGACGATCCGGAGAAGCTCACCGTTGAACTGGAGAAGCTACGCGACACGTTTCGTCAACCACCGCGTGGGGCCTATTACAAAGACTTGTCCAGTGGCCGGATGGCAGAGGCCGAGTGGCGGTACCACGGCGCCCGGTATGCGTTTGCGCCCACGGAGCAGCCTGCCGAGTTTCCCGACCCAGGTGACTGCGTTGCGATTCTGCCGAACGGAATGGGAACGCGGCTGACCGTCGAGCTGGGAAACCAGTTGCCTGATGAAGGCACGATGCGGGTGACCGTTCGAGCGTCGCGTGTGAACACCATCGGCGATGGCTTTCCCAGCCTGCAGTTGCTGTTCGGCTGGCAAGCCAGCAACGAAGGCCGCGCGTTGATACGAGTCAGCGGCGAAGACACACCGGTCACGGCTGGCCCGGACCAACCACAGATCATCCAGTGGGACGTGCCGCTGGGTGAAATCTATCCCCGCAACTCGGTCAGGAAAACGTCGCCGATGGGCGTCACGCCCAGCCCATCGGAATACATCCGCTTGGTCAACAGCTCGGCGTCGTCGTCGGAGATCCAGATCGATTTCGTGCACGTCGCTGCACCGGTGTATGACCAGTGGCCGTCTCTGTCGCATCGCCGCATTTTTACCGCGACTGAAGACTCCAGCGACGAATTGGCTGATGCCCGAACGACCATCGCAGCGTTCATGACCCGAGCGTGGCGGCGACCGATCAGCGACGCGGAGATCGATCGCAAGCTGGAGCTCTTCGCCGCCATGCGTCCGCAATGTGACAGTTTTGAAGCAGCCGTCGTCGAGGTCCTGGCGACCGTGCTCTCGTCGCCACAGTTCTTGTACGTCTGGAACACGAGCAACGCGCAAACGACCGACGATTCCACCGACGATTCCACCGACGATTCCACCGACGGCGCGCCGATCGATGCGCATGCTTTGGCCAATCGACTGTCGTTGTTCCTGTGGTGCAGCATTCCCGACCAGGAATTGTTGACACTGGCGGATGCCGGGCAGCTGACCGACAGCGGTATCCTGGCATCGCAGGTCCAGCGGATGCTTGACGATCCCCGCAGCAAACGTTTCTCCAAACACTTCGTGCATCAGTGGCTGGACATGCAGTTGCTCGATTTCCTGAACTTCAAACAACATCTGCCCGGCTTCGATCCGCTATTGAAAGAAGCCATGCAGCACGAGCCGGTCGCCTTGTTCGACCAGATGCTGCAAGACGACGCGAGCGTGTTGGACTTCATCCACTGCGACTACGCCATGGTCAACGAGCGACTGGCCCGACACTATGGCTTGTCCGGTGTATACGGCAACCATTTCCGTCGCGTTTCGTTGGACGAAGGGTTTCGCCGCGGAGGCTTGCTGACGCAGGCCGGATTGCTGTCGATGAATTCCGATTGGCCTGATTCCCACCCGCTCAAACGGGCGATTTGGTTGCTTGAAAGCGTCCTCGGTGATCCGCCACCACCGCCGCCGCCCGCCGTCCCGCAGATCGATCTGGCCGATCCGGAAATCGCGAAGATGACGTTGAAAGAACGCATCGAAGACCACCGCAATCACGCCGCGTGCATGTCGTGTCACAGCAAGATTGACCCTTGGGGTATCGCTTTCGAAAACTACGATGCGGTGGGCAAGTGGCGTGATGAAGTTCGAGGCAAACCGATCGACGCGTCCAGTGAGTTGTTCAATCACCAAACGCTCGATGGCATGGATGGCTTGAAACGATTCCTGTTACTCAACCGGCAGGATCAATTTGTCCGAGCGATGGTGTCCAAGCTGGCCACGTACGCCTTGGGCCGCCCTCTGGCGTTTTCCGATCGAGCGGAAATTGACGCGATCACCGCTCGCGTACGCCGCAATGGCGATGGACTGAGGGCGACCGTCGAAGCGATCGTTCAAAGCGAACTGTTTCGATCGATGTAAACACCGTACCCAAACCGTTACACGTCAACGTTAGCATTCACAGGGGAAGCCGCCCATGGCATGGAACATGAATATGATTGATCGTCGTCGATTCCTGAGAGGCAGCGGGTGGGCGTTGGCATTGCCGATGTTCGGGTCGGTGGGAGGGCCGATGGCTCGCGGCGCGGAGGCGCGAGAGAACCCGAAACGTCTCGGCTGCTTTTACTTTCCCGACGGTGTGCCGATGCCCTTGCCGGAAGACCCGGCCTACAGAGACTGGTCCTGGTTTCCCCATGGTGGCGGCAACGAGTTCACGTTCTCCAAATGCATGGAACCACTCGAGCCGCTCAAAGAGGATTTGACGGTGCTGTCTGGTTTTTCGCATCCGAAGTCGCGCAACGTTCACGGTCACAACAACGCCGATCAGTTTCTGACCGCAGCGGCCACCGGCGGCGGTGACAAAGAGTACGAGAACACGATCTCATTGGACCAACAATACGCGCAATACGTCGGGGACCAGACACGTTTTGCGTCGTTGGTGATGTCGACCGATGGGGGAACGGGCACCGCGCGCGGAACGCACACGATTTCGTTTGATCGCAACGGGCGGCCGATTCCTGCCGAGCATCGCCCCAAACAGATTTTTGATCGATTGTTCGTGAAAAACGACGCCGATTCGGCTCGCCGGTTGCGGCTCAGTCGCAGCGCGCTGGACGAAATGCTGGACGATGCGCGACGTCTGCGACAATCACTGTCGGCCACCGATCGACGCAGCCTCGATGAATACCTGGACTCGGTTCGACAAGCCGAGATCAAGGTCGAAAAAGCCAAGCGTTGGCTGGGGGCGCCGCTTCCCAGCGTCGATGGCGATCAATTGAATCTGGAGCTGAGCACCGACGAGCCACGCGAGTATCTGCAGACGATGTTCGACTTGATCTTCCTTGCATTCAAAACCGACTCGACGCGGGTGGCGACGTACCAGATCGGGCGGGAAAACGGAGTCGGACGCAGCGATCATCTGGCGCGTGCGGTCGGATTCAATCTGGCCCATCAATTGTCGCACGAGACGAAGAATCCCGACGGCTGGAAAAACTTTGGCACCTATTGTCGTTTCCTCAACGAAGAATACGGACGGTTCATCGGCAAGCTCAAGGCGACACCCGAACCGAACGGCAGCGGTAACATGCTGGACAACACGCTGCTGCTGTTGGGATCGGCATCGAGTGCATTCCATTTGTCACGCAATTACCCGTTGATTCTGGCCGGCGGCAAACAGATGGGATTCAAGCACGGGCAATATTTCAATCACGCGGGTGAAAATTTCCAAGGCGGTCCATGGTTGGGCAAGCGTGAGCCGTGGCAAGACGAAGCGAAAGGCGAAGACCTGCCGTTGTCGAATCTCTACGTGACGATGCTGCAACGACTAAGAGTCCAAACCGATTCCTTCGCCGACAGCACGGGAGTGGTTGAAAGTATCTGATCCGCTGTGGGCAGACGCATGTGCTCGCTGGTCGTCGATGGCAAGACGATGGGGGCAAGACGATGGGGGCAAGGACGGCCGGGTGGATTTGAAGCTGATGCTTTCACGGGTGTGGAGCCCCATGTGAGTCTCTGCTGGTCGACCTGGGATAAAACGCTTGAGCCCGTTTCACGCAGGATGATGGAGACGGCAGAATGATTCGGGGCAGCATGATGTTTCAGTTGTGGATCGGTCTCCATCATTCTGCCATCCCTTTCGGACTGTCAGAGCAGCGGCCGTCGTCGAATTGGTAGGATCCATTGAAGTCAGCTCTGCATTGCCCGAGCGACGACGCCAGCCCTTGTTCACGTGCACCCGCCGCAATGGATCGACTCAACAACGAGGTCTCCCATGAACGAAGCGGATGTTCTGCGGCATAACCAACAGGCCTGGGATAAGCTGGTCGAGCGGGGCGATCGCTGGACCAAGCCGGTGGATCGTGCGACGATCGAACGAGCAAGAGCGGGGAAGTTTGCCATTGTGTTGACGCCGACCAAGCCGGTTCCCGCTGAATGGTTTCCACCGCTTGAGCACGCGGAGGTTTTGTGCCTGGCTTCGGCGGGCGGCCAGCAAGCTCCGCTCGTGTCGCATCGAATGCGAAAGGGTGTCTGCCCGGCGATCGGGTGCGACTACTGAAGCGTGACCTTGGTGGTCCGCCCCGATTGGACGAAGCGAAGTTTGTTTTCGCGGGCCAGCCAGCCGACGGCGGCGGTCACCAAATCTCCCGGGGCTTCGACGCTCTTTTTGACACTGGTCAGGGTTTGCTCACCGCCATCTTCGAGCGTCTGCCAAACCTCTCCGGCGACCAGACCGATTTCGGAGTTGTCGAAGATCCGCCGAGGTGTCGACGTTTTCTTGGCAGCGCCGTTGGAACTCGGTTTCTTGGAAGCACCGTTGGTCTGCACTTTGGCTGACTCCAATTCCGGCTTCGACATTGTCTTCGTCTTCGACGTTTTATCCGCTTTCTTCTTAGCCATCGATACTCCCCTGTTCAGGTTGTGAGATTTCTTGGGGGAACGCGCACAGCCCCATTTTGCAACGGCTCAAACGATCACACAACCACTTCGTCCGGCTCGCCATGCGATCGGGCCCCGTGACGCGGCCGCTAAACGTTGGTTTCTTTAAACAGGGCCGTTGGGGCCTCCCCTGTTCCGCCGGATAGGCGGTCAGATTCCCACAACGGGAATCCAAAAATCCCTCTCGAAAGCTGCGTTTGATTTTCGCGACCGCCCCGTTTCTCGTCTTTCTCGCGGTGATTCCCGGAGCAAATGGCGGTCGATCAATGCCACCTACTTTGACGCCAAGCGGGGTGTTTTTGTTAGCGGTAGGGCGCGAGCCCTCCGGTCTGTCACGGTGTTTTTGAAGCGCGACCGGACGGCTCGCGCCGTTCCGCTAACACCATTCGAGCCAAAGTAGGTGGCATTGGGCGGTCGGTGCCGAGCCGAACGCGGTCGCTGGCAGAAAAAAGGGGCGGCAGAAAGCCGTGGGCAGGACGCCGGCGAGAATCGCTCGACGTGTTGCTGGGATTCAACAAGCTTTGATGCACAGCGGCTCAACCGGCGGCCGGTGTGATCTTCAGCTCGCGGAGTAGAAAGGTGTGCGCGATGTCGATGATCGGCAGGCCTTCGTGTTTCGCTCCCCAGGCCGAGTGCCCCAATCCATCCAGCGTACAGAGTTCCAGTTTCGCTTGGTACTTTTGCTGGAGTTCGATCGCATTGCTAAACGGCACCCTGGTGTCGGCCGTTCCATGAAAAATCAACAAGGGTGCATCGTCGGCATCAAATCTGCTGCGACCATCAAACCGGCTGAGCAGATCGAGCAGCAAGCCGGAACCCCAGTGGCTGATGACGGCCTGGACACGGGAGGACTGGTCACGATGAGTATTCTCCAAGAGTTTCTTTTCATTGGGAAAGTTCAACAGTTCATCTTGAAAGTCTTTCTCGTCAGATGCTCCCAAGGCAACTGCGATGTACGCGCCCGCCGAACCACCGTACGCGGCAACATAGTCGGGATGAATTCGGTACGTTTGCGAGTTGGCTCGAATCCATCGGATCGCAGCCTTCGCGTCCCGAGTCGCGGAGTAGGTCGGTCGATTATCCGGCCAGCCTCTCGGCGCAATCCCGCGATCTCCATGCAGGCGATAATTGATCGAGAAGCACACCCATCCTCGTTGGGCAAAGTACTCGGCAGCGGTCACCATGGACCACATCAACGAGTCTCCGGTCCAAAAACCGCCGCCGTGAATCAACACCACCACAGGCCGCTTCTGATGGTGGTTGTCATTCGGCTGGTAGACATCGAGCGTCAGATTGCGAGGGAAGCTTCGAGTCGGATCGGACGGATGGTAGATCATGCCCTGCGCATAGGGCTCACCCTTCGACACGGTCACATCGTACGTCGCGTCGCGATAGACGGGGCCAAGACGATCGTTCGATCCCGCTTGGCCCGAGGTCGTCGACGCTCGATCGGGCTCATCCGCTCCGGCGATGGCGGCGAGCAGCGCACCGAGTGCGATCAGCACGTTCATTGTGAGGTATTGAATCGTCCAGTGAAGCGTCGGGTTTGCCATCGACGGGGTCATGTTGTTGGGTGAGTGGGCTGGATTGATTCGCCGACGCATGGCGACACCGTTGGATGGTGCTTGCTACTTGACCGATTCGATCTGGTTTCGCATGTGGTCGATGATCGCGGGCAGGTAGATGATACCTGAGTAGTGATTGGCCAACAGCTTGACGTGATGCGATGGATCCAGCTTGGCGGACGTCGCCAAGGCGTTGGCGCTGGACATCGGAACGACGGTGTCGAAGGTTCCGGAGTAGAGCCAGGTGCGGTCGGGAGCCAAGCGATGTGCGACACGCGTCGGTTCGATCTGATTGACGAGCGATCGAAGTTGTTCGCCGGTGATGCCTGCTTCTTGCAGTCGCTGGCGCACCTTGGCGGCGTCTTTGGTTCCGCTTTCGATCACGCTCAACAGGTTTCCGCCGGCAAGGGTGATGAAGACGTGGTCGTAGCCATCGTCGATCGACGCTGCGGTTGCCGAAACGAATCCGCCCAAGCTGGTGCCTTGCAGTGAGACACTGGAATCATCGACGTACGGGAGGCACGCGACGGCGTCTCGGGCACGTCGCACATCGGCGATCCCCTGCCGCATTGCGGTGAAGAAAAAAGCGTCATCGGGCTTCTTGCCGTTTTCGCGACGTTTGCCATAGTGGGGCAGATGGATCAAAAAGGCATGGAAACCGCAGTGTTGAAATCCATGGGCAAACATGCGTCCCACCGGCATCTTGCTGCCCGATTCGTGAACCACCACGACCGCCCTGGCTCGTTTGGGACGCTGTTGTTCATCCCGTGCGACGTACCACTCCATCGCGACCGAGTCGTTCCACGGATTGCCGGTGTCGATGGGCGACGGAAAACGCACCGTGACGTCGCCCCGAAGCTCATCGGCCGCGGTGCACTTGGTCTCGAACGCCGAGGGGGGCCAAGTCAAACCATTTAAACATGCCAGGGCGTCTGGCGATTGCTCGTTGCCGATGTTGATCGAATCGGTCGCTTGGTAGGAATTGCCGATCAGCTCCAACGGTACGACGCTTGGCGCAACCGGTGCGGCTTCGTCGCCGAAGCAGATCAAGCCACAGCCAACGGCGGCGGCGAACCAGATCATTCGGAGTCGATGCATCGCAGGGACTCGTTCGTTGTGTTGGAAATGCGAGGTTGGATTGGCAGAAAAAGGGTGGGCAACAAAACGTCAACGCTGGAGAAACGGGCGACAGGAAAATGGGTGACAAGAACATAGTGCGCAGTGTTTGGCGTCGCGGTGGGCGGCGTCAAGTTCGCTTTCCATTATACCCTCGGCGATTAGACGAGTTCCAACTCGCCGACGGGCGGGCGTTTCTGCGGCAGGTTCTCCGTTTCCCGCTTTCGGTCGTCTGGATGTTGATCCAGTCGTCGATTGGTGCTGATGATCAGGTACAACGCGGGCACCACGGCCAGGGTCAACAGGGTCCCCAATGCCATGCCGGCCACCAGGATGATGCCGATGCTGTTGCGAGCCTCCGCCCCGGCACCCGTCACCAGAACCAGTGGGAAGTGGCCCAGGATGGTTGCCGCCGACGTCATCAACACCGGGCGCAGACGCGTCTGTGCGGCATGCATGATTGCCGCCCGTTTTTCCCAGCCGTCGTGACGCAGCATGTTGGCAAACTCGACGATCAAGATTCCGTTTTTGGCGACCAGTCCGACCAAGGTGATCAGCCCGACTTGGGAATAGATGTTGATCGTCGTGAAATTCAAACAGGTCAGCACCAGCACGCCCGTGATCGCCGGCGGGACGGAACCGAGCAGCACAACCAGCGGATCACGAAACGAATGAAACTGAGCCGCCAGGACCAGATAGATCAGCACCAAGGCAAACCCCAGCGTTCCGGCCAGCTTGGAACCCTCGTTGCGAATCTGACGTGATTCGCCCGCGTAATCAATTTCCGCGACACCACCGGTGACGTCCCGGGCGATCTGCTCGATCACATCCAACCCCGTCGCTTTGGTGACACCCGGCAAGACGGCGGCGGAGATTTTGAGCGAGTCTTGTTGTCCGAAACGATGCAAGCTGCGCGGTGCGGTCACCGGCTGGATCGAGGCGAATGCCGACACGGGAATCAACTCGCCGGCCGGGTTGCGGATCTTTAAATCCATCAACGACCCGACGTCTTCTCGCTGGCGGGCGTCCAACTGTGGAATGACGCGATACGAACGGTCAAAGAAATTAAATCGGTTGACTTCCCCGCCGCCGAGCAATACCCCCAACTCGCGGCCCACGGCGGCTTGGTCGAGTCCCAGGTCGGCCAACACCTCGCGGTCGACCATCACGCGTGCCTGGGGCAAGTCAAATTTCAAATCCGAGTCGACGAACATGAACATGCCCGTTTGACTGGCGCGTTGCATGATCTGCTGGGACCAATCCAGCCGCTGTCGCGTCGGTGTGTCGCTTTTGATCACCAGTTCGACGTCGAACTGACCCGCGCCGGGAAGCGGTGGAACCAGGACGGGAAACGCTTCCAGGCCGACACTCTGGGATGCGATTCCGAAGACTTCGGGAAGCATCGATTGGGTGTCACGCTCTCGATCGTCCCAGTCTTTGGTGATCACGCCCCCGAAGCCCCCACCGGCGGTGACGAGCGACCACATGTAGTCCGTCTCGGGGATCGCTTGCAAGCTTTCGGCCAACTCGCCGGCCCAATGCGTCGACGCCGTCAGTGTTGAATCGGGGGCGGCGCTGACGACCAACGAGATCGCTCCCTCGTCTTCGATCGGTGCCAGTTCTTTGCCGGACATCATGTACAGCGGTACGGCAGCCAGGGCGGTGATCAACGTCGCCACGGCGATCGACCAACGCAGATCCAGCACCCAAACCAGCAGCCGCGCATAGATCGCTTGCAAACGATCGAACAGCCGCGCGGTCAATCGGGTTAGCCGCCCCTCGCGTTCCTCGGTTTGTAACAGCAACCCGCTCATGATCGGCGACAACGTCACCGCCACGATTCCGGAAACAATCACGGCGGCGGCAAGGGTAAACGCGAACTCGCGAAACAGCATGCCGGTCAGTCCCGACTGGAACCCGATCGGAGCGTAGACGGTCGCCAGCGTGATCGTCATCGCGATGATCGGACCGACCAATTCACGGGCGCCGACCAGTGCCGCACCGGTCTTGGACAAGCCTTCGCGGAGATGTCGCTGGACGTTTTCGACCACCACGATTGCGTCATCGACGACCAAGCCGACCGACAACACGATGGCCAGCAACGTCAACAGGTTGAGGGAGAAACCCAATATAAACATGACGATGGCGGCACCGATCAGCGAGACCGGCATGGCGACCAGTGGTACGAGTGCCGAACGCAGCGACCCCATGAACAGAAAGACCACCAAGGCGACAATCGCCACCGTTTCCAACAGCGTCGTAAAGATTTCCGACAGCGCCTTGCGCATGAACTTGGTGCCGTCGTAGGCCATCTGCATGTCGACGTGCGAGGGCAATCGGGGTTGCAGCTCGGACATCGCGACCGCGACGGCGTTGGAGACTTCGATTTCATTGCTTCCCGGCAGCGGCCACACGCTCAAGTAGACCGCTTTTTGGCCGCGGTACATCGCCGTCGCCGTCGGTTCTTCCGATCCCAGTTCGACATCGGCGACATCTTGCAAACGCACGATCGAATCATCGGTTTGCGAAACGATCAAGTCACCAAACTCTTCGACGCTTCGCAGATCGGTGTTGGTCAACAAGTCGATCTGAACCGAGTCGCTCTTGACCTGGCCGATGGCGGCCAGGAAATTATTTCGTTGCAGCGCCTGGTAGACATCGCCCGGCGTCAGATTCAGCTCCGCCAGCCGCTGCGGCGAAATCCAGATCCGCATCGCGGGTGTCTGGCCCGCCTCGACGGCGACGCGCTGGACGCCGCGGACGGTCGCCAATCGTGGCTGGACGTTGCGGGCCAGGAAATCGGTCAGCGCGGGAATGTCGAACCGATCCGAGGTGAAACTGATGTAAAACGTCGCGTAGGGTTTGTCGGCGCGGGCCAGATCGACCGTCGGCGGTTCGGCTTGGTCGGGAAGTTGCGAACGAATCTGACTCAGCCGCGCGTTGACTTCCGCCAGCGCCCGTGTCGAATCGTGGTTCAGTTGCAATTTGATCGTGATCGTGCTGATGCCGGCGATACTCGTCGATTCAATCGTGTCGACACCGGCGATCGACGACACCGCTTGTTCAATCGGTGTCGTCAAAAAACCGCGGACGGTTTCGGCGCTGGCACCGTAATACAGCGTCGTGACCGTGATCGAACTGCTTTCCAGTTTCGGGAACTGTTGAACCGGCAACGACGCGGCGCAGCGAATTCCGATGATCACCAAAATCAAATTGGCGACGACGGCCAGCACCGGATGGCGAATGAACAGGTCGGTGATCGCGCGGCGTGGAACGGCGGTGTTTTCGTTTTGCCTCATCGGGTGTCTCCCGGTGCCAGCAATCGTCCTTCGCTGACCTTGAACGAACCGTCGGTGATCACGGTGTCCCCGGCCGCGATCCCTTCGGCGATCCAAGTCCGTGAACCGTCGCTGCCCAACACCACCACCGGCCGCGACTCGGCTCGCAACTGGCCGTTGTTTTCAACCGCGACAAACACATTGGTGCCGGTCGGTCCACGCCGCACCGCCGTCGCGTCCACCGTGACCGCGGGCACGTTGGGCCCGTAGGGAATGCGAACCTTGACCGAATCACCCGGGTGCAGGGGGGCCCGCGGATCGTCGAGCCGCGCCCGAGCCATCAGCGACCGTGACTGCAGATTCGCCGACGCATCGACCGCGATGATCTTGGAGAGGAGCGGTTGTGAGGCGAGCTCTGGCGGCGCCGACGGCAGCAACAACTCGATCTCGTCACCGGTACCGACGGTTGCCGCGACCGACTGGGGCATCGCAAAATCGATGTTCAGGTAATCCGCCAAGCCCGACAGTTCGGTGATTTCGCTGCCGGCGGCCAGGTATTGTCCGGGGTGCAGGTCGAACAGGCCCACGCGAGCATCAAAGGGCGCGGTCAGGGTTTTCTTTTTGATCAACGCTTCCAGACGTTCGACTTCGGCAATCGACCGAGAGAGGTTCGCCGTCGCCTCCTCCAGCAGTTGCTCGCTGCCGGCACCGGATTGTTTCAATCGCTGATTTCTCGCCAATGCGTCTTCGGCCAGTTTGCGAGTCGCCACCGCGCTCTTCAAGTCGGCGGATTCGAGATCCGTGTCGAACTTGAACAAGACGTCGCCCCGACGTACCGTGTCGCCCGGTTTGACGGCGACCTCCGTGACAACCCCCGTCAACTCATTGCGTAGCATCACCGACTGTGGCGCCAGCACCGTTCCGATCACCACGCTGTTGCGGCGGTAGGGTTGGTCCGTGGCGGTCATCGTGGCGACGGCGACGGGCATTTCCGGCGGCGGGGGCATCGCACCGGCGGCCTGGATTTGGCGGTACTTGGCGTAGCCGACCGCGCCGAGTGCCCCCACCACAAGAAGGAGGACGAAGACGGAACCGGCGATCAGGCGTTTCATCGGAGAATCAGGAAAGGGAAGCTGACAATGTTCTAAGGAAGGTTAGTTCATTGACGAGGGAACGTTAATCCGGCGGACGGTGTGCCGAAGCCAAGCCCGGAGAATCGGAAGACGGGTGGCCGAAAAATGTCGGCCAGAAAAACTGGGGGTTGGGGCGACGGGAAAACCGTTGGCAAGACAATGTACTGTTTGGATGTCTGCTGTGTCATTTGACCTGATCAATCGGACCGCATCCTCTGGCTGCAGTGGCGAACCACAAGAGGGGTCGTTGCTGAGGATTCAACAGCCCGCTCGCGCGTTCCGATCAGTGCGGATTTCGCGGTGACCCCGAGCGGACCTGTGCCGACGGCACATTGCGACCAATCAAGGGAGAGGCAATCATGGGCGGGCAAGTTCGCGAAAAAGCGTCACCTTGTCCGCACCGGATCACTTTTTTTGCCAAATGCTCCCACGCTCATGAAACCTAACTCGTCTGCCGGAAAGGCTGCCACCCGTTCCTTTTCGATTGCCCGCAAATCGGTTGCCTTGACGATTGCCGGATCCGATCCCAGTGGCGGCGCGGGGCTGCAAGCCGACTTGAAAGCGTTTCAGCAGAACGGTGTCTACGGGATGAGCGTGGTGACGTTGTTGACGGTTCAGAACACCGTCGGAGTCAAACGCGTCGAGGTTTTGCCGGTCGACTTGGTGGCGGAACAACTCGAAGGCGTCCTGGAAGACATTCCTCCGCTGGCGATCAAAACGGGCGCCCTCGGCAGTCCAGCAATCGTCCGCGCGATCGCGCAACGCTTGGAAGCGTATCCAGGCGATTTGATCGTCGACCCGGTTTTGATCAGCAAACACGGCGATCTGTTGGGCGACAGCAGCATGACGGATGCGTACCGCGAGCACCTGTTTCCGATCGCCACCCTGATCACGCCGAACCGCTATGAAGTCGAAGCCATCCTGGGGCGGAAACTGACCGATCTGGATTCCTTTTGCCGGGCCGCCGATGACCTGCATCGGTTGGGGCCAAAGTATGTGTTGATCAAAGCCGGAGTGATCGACGGGGATCGGCGCCACATCCTTGCCGACGATGAACACGTGACTTGCATCGCCGTAGCAGACGTGCCGGGAAACCATGGTCACGGTGCGGGCTGCAGTTTGTCGGCGACCATCGCGGCACTTTTGACGTTGAGCAGCCCCAAGCATCCACATGCCCTTCGAGTGAGTTCCGCGGTGCAAGGTGCGATTTCCGCCGTTCACACGTCGCTTGAGCTATCGCCGCCGCTAGGTCAAGGCTGCCGCCCTGTCGAGCATCGTGTTTTGCACGCGGGCAAGAATGCCGGAAAAACCAGATGAGACGTCAAAGTGGGATAGGCTTCCAGCCTGTCGATCCCGCAATGACAGGCTGGAAGCCTATCCCACGTCGATCCCGCAATGACAGGCTGGAAGCCTATCCCACGTCGATCCCGCAATGACAGGCTGGAAGCCTATCCCACATCGATTCCGCAATGACAGGCTGGAAGCCTATCCCACATCGATGCCACGCGACACCGTCGTCGCACCCATTGGCGGCAAGGCTTTCGCGGCGCCGCGGACTTTGACGTATCCGGAGATGGCGACGATGATCGCCGCCAGCAGCACCAGAATCTTGATCCAGGTGGCTTTCTTGTCGCGGATCGGTTGCAGTTTGGCACTTCGTCCGACGAGGGCCGCGGCGATGAAAAAGACGGCCAGTGCGAGCAACATCTTCGTGCCCACCAGGGCGTGGTAGAGTCCGTCGCCCTGGTGCGCTGGAATGGCCCGGTAGTAGTTGTACAGTCCGCTGACGAGAAACAGCAGCACGCCGATGTGGACGAACCGCTTCCACCGCGACGCGATCGCCGCGGCCAATTGGCGGTGCGGTTCGTCGCCGAGCTCTTTGGCCGACGGCATCAACACGAACGCCGTGAACACGCTTCCGCCGACCAGAGTGATCGCCGTACCGACGTGAACGATGCGTGAGAGGATGTCGAGAATTTCCATGGGATCGCTTTGGACGGGTGGAGTGTCTGCGGAGAGCTACGGTAACCGCACCAAAGGAAGCACTTTAACGACGCATAGGGCATGGCGGAAGGCGATGGGGCAGGCGTCCTACCGTTGGAGTGATATCGACGAGCCACCCATCGACGTTACCTGGCAGGCGACGCTGTGAAGCAATTGTTCGCGGAACGGCGCGAGCGGCCTGTCGGTTTTGTGAGCCGTGACGCGTGAGCGGCCGGGCACTGCGACGTTGCCCGAGGCCTCACGGCCAGCGGCTCACCATTAACTCTGCAGAACCCGACTAAACCGACAGCCCGCGAGCCCAATACCGCGAAATCGCGAATCACAGGAAATCAATGCTCCTCAGCGTTACCTGGCAGGCAGGGTGACTTGGGTTGATGCCCCCGCGAACTCATTTCGCGGGAAAGAACTTCTCCAGAGTCGTCGCGTCGGGCTTGGGGGTGACCAGCGATATGATCACGGTCGCAAGCGTCGATGCGATGAAGATCGTCGCGACCGGCATCGTGTGGATCGTGCTGCCGCCCAGCGTGAAATCGACCGACCAGTTTTCGATCGCGCCAAACTGGGAGGCCGAAAACAACCAGAACCACACCGACGCCGCGGTCAACACGCCCGCGTAGGCGCCCCACTTGGTCAACCCGCGCCAGTAGATGGCCAAGAACGCCAGCGGGAACAAGCTGCTGAATCCGCTGAAGCACCAAATCCCCAATTGGAACACGCGGGTCTGGGCGATCGTGGTCAAGCTGAGCAGGAAGGTTGCCAAGACGACCGCGATGATGAACCCACGTGAGATCAGGATAATCTGACGATCGCTGAATCGGTCTTCCCGACTGTAGTGGACCACAATGTCTTTGGTGAACATCGTGCCGATGCACAGGAATTGGCTGTCCAGGCTGGACATGATCGCGGCCAAGATGCCGGCCAGCAGGAACCCCCCCAGGACATCGCCCGAAAGCGACTTGACCATGAATCCGAGCACCTTGTTGGGATCGCTGGCGATCGGAGGTGGGATGTCGATCAATCCCGTCGTCGCCCAGACGCCGATCAACACGCACGGAATCCAGACGATCAAGATGAACACCGGGTGTGCGACCACGGACAACTTGAATGCGTTGGCGTCCCTGGCGGTCAACCAGTGCTGAAACAGGTGCGGAAACATGCCGACCGAAAACGGGATCAACATGTACGTCAAGAACAACCACGGATCCATCCGCTCCCGCGTGCGAAATTTTTCGGGCGCTTCGACGGTGGCGAGTTGGTCCGAAAGGGTAACTTCGGCCCGCACCCGCCGCGCCTTGGGAATTTCTTGGGAGACGATGTGCAGTGAATCCATCAGTCCCGACGGCGGCTCGGTACGCACGACGCGCTGACCATCGCGGATCTCATGGGCACGTCCGCTTTCAACCGATTTGGCGGCCAATCCCGTCGCGATCAAATAGAACGCGACGACGCCCAGGACCATGAAGACAATCGTTTGGAAGGTGTTGGCCCAAGCGGTTCCGCGCATGCCGCCGAAGAAAACGTAGACCAGCACCACGGCGCAGATCACCAATTCGGTCAACCACGGCGGAATGCTGCCCGATTCGGTCAGCATCAGAAAATCGCCACGCGTCGCGCCTTCGATCGCCTTGCCGGCCGAGATGATTCCGACCAACAGATAGGGGATGACCAGCCCGACGAGAATCGGGAACAGCAGCAAGCCGATCTTGTCGCTGCCGAGTCGATCGCGAAAAAACGCGATTTGTGTTGTGTAGCCGTAGCGCTTTCCCCAAGACCAAAGCTTGATGCCCAGCAGGAAGAAGCAGAGCGAGTGAATGATGCCCGACGAGGAAGCGAGCATCGCATACACGCCCACCCCTTCGGCAAACGCTTCGCCGGTCGATCCGACCAATGCGAACCCGGTCATGGTCGTGCCGAACAGGGACATCAACAACAGGAACGGGCCGATCGAATGGCTGGCCAGCAGGTAGTCTTTTGACGTGCCGCGAAACAGCCGCGAGGAAAAGAGTCCCAGGCCGACGAGCGCCGCCAGATAGACGCCGATGATTAAAACTTTAATGACTCCGGGGCTCATGACACGGCCTCCGGATGGTCGGTTTCGGATGCCGATTTTGTGACGCCTTCCAGATCGTGCGGCCAAGCAAACTTGGTCGCCAGAAACCAAACGACGCTCGCCGCGATGGAAATCCCGGCGTGATACACCAACGTGACCGGCATGAATCCGAACACCAATCGGTCGTTATCCCAGTTCCAGAGATCCTGGTGCAAGACGACCAGAAGGACAACAAGTCCCCAAACAAGATATTTCATGAAGTGTGATTTGGAAGGTAGAAGGGTTCTTTGACTCTCCCTTTGCGGGAGAGCCGAATTTCAGTGAGGTGAGGCAACGCTGTTAGCGGATCGGCGCGAGCCGTCCGGTGACGGCGCCCTTGGGCGGCGCGGAAGACCGGAGGGCTTGCGCCCTGCCGCTAGAACTTCGTCAAGGAAGACCGGCGGGCTTGCGCCCTGCCGCTAGAACTTCGTCAAGCACGGTGGCCGTGCAACCTGTTAACGGTCGACACGCTCACTTTCGACCGGCGGGGTTGCCGCGACGGTGACGTTGTCGATAAAGATCTCTGCGTTGGTGGCGTTGCCGAACAATCCGGGACTGCCCTGGGTGTTGGGCGCGGGGTCGGTCGCGGTCAAGGTCCACGTATCAGGTTCCTCCGTTCCCCGCGGCCAAACCTTGCCGCGCAAGACGAGCTGTCCCTCTTCGTTGGTGGCCTGAAACTTGATCGAATACCACGTGTCGGCTTTCCAAGCAAAGGAAACACTGCGCGCCATTCGGTTCTGCGCCGGCCAGGTGCGAATTTGCAGCTGCTGATTGGTGCCCATCAAATCCAGCGTGTAACGCTGCGCGATCAGACCGATGTCGGGCAACTTGGAAGCCGCCGCCGCTTTGACGTCTGCGGTCACGGTGTAGTCGTGCATGTCAGTCGGTCCCATCCACGACTGGCTGCGTGTGCCCTTGGGAATGGTGGTGATTTTGACCAACGCCGGGTCGCCATCGATTTTGCGGGGTTCGTGGCGATAACGGGCGCCGACCCAAGTCACCGGAACGGCGTTGTCGCTGAAATCGAATTGCCAGGGCAACGGAGGGACGACGCGGAAGCGGGATGTCGCGACGTGGTCGCCGATGCGTGCGGTCACGACTGCGGCGGTGTGGCCAGCGACGTCGCTGGACGCGAGGAAGTTCTGGTCGGCATCAACTCGGCCATCGCCGGACACTTCATACGTCGCGTTTGTCGGAGTTTCCAAACGCTGTCCGATCGCGTTGTACGCCACCAACCGCAGCGGCAACGCCTCGCCCGGGATTGAGATGGCTTCGGCGGGGATCAATTGCAAGTGGCTGATCGTGCTGTCGGTGACGGCGGGTCGGGGCTGGGCGTCGAGCGCCGACGCGATCGCATTTTGGCCGGATGCGGTGTCCTCTGTCTCCTCGCCGGCCAAACAGTACAGGCCTTCGGTAGTGGGCAGGTACAGCCGGCCTTTGGAAACGGCCAAGGAACCGCCGACTTCATGGCCGCGCGGCAAACGTGACTTGTAAACCGTTTCGATCCCGTCTTCGGTCGGTTTGAGAATATAGAAGTAGCCGGTCGCGGTGCAGGCATAGATCTTTTCGTCGGCGTAGATCAGACTGCCGCGCATCGAGGTACCGAGTTTCAGTCCGTCACCGATCTCGTTGCCGGTTTCCGCGTCGAGCACGTGCAGGTGCGAGGAATCCTCGACCACGTAGAGCCGTCCGTCGACCAACAAGGGCGAACTCTTGCCGACCGTTAACTCGGGCGTCCGCCAGACTTCGGCCGACGCCGTCTCCAGGCTTGCACGTGTGGCATCGATCCGGACCACGGCGCCCATTGCGGTGCCGGTCGGGTTTTCTTCACCGTGGGCGGTGTAAACCTGGCCGTTGTCATCGACGACGGCCGACGTGTTGATACCGCGTCGTGAAATCGGCTGACTCCAGAGAATCTTGCCGGTTCGCGGTTGCATGCCATACAGGAATCCGTCGCCCGCGCCGGCAATCATCACGTCTTGTCCGTTGATGTTCGTGATGACGGGCGTGCTGTAGGTGGTGTCTTCGGGCAGCGGTCGGGTGCTGGTGATCCAAGCCAGCACGCCCGTCGATTTGTCAAAGGCAAGGAAACGGTGCGCGGGTCTGGCGGTTTCGTCCCAGCCGGTCGTGACCCCACTGATGATCACCAAGTCCTCGAACACCACCGGAGTGTTGGTGCGGCCGCCGTAGGTGCTGAGCATTCCGAATTCTTCGCTCAGCGACCGGGACCAAAGCGTCTGGCCGGTTTGTCCGTTCATCGATTGCAGCAGGCAACAGGCACCGAGCGCGTACACGTTGCCGGTGTCCGGATCGCAAGCCACGTTGGACCAACCGATTCGCTCCGCAGGCACGTCGGACAGGAACACGTTGTAAACGTTTTCCCAAAGTTGTTCTCCGGTGTTCGCATCCAGGCAGATAACTTTCTCGGCATCTTTGGGGGTGCCCGGTTGATCACGAACGATGGTGTAGAGTCGTTCGTTGAAGATGACGGGTGTGGAGATCCCGCCGGCTTGCGGGTTCTTCCATCGAATGTTGCTTCCCGAACCGCCGGACCATTTGACGTCGTCGACCAGTCCCGATACCTGTGCGATGCCGTTTTGATTCGGGCCACGCCACTGTGTCCAGTTGGCCGAGTCGTTCGCTGCGGCAATCGGCAAAAAGAAAGAAAGGCAGAGGCAGCAGCTGAGAACAGTCGGGTAGCGTTTGAGTGGCATGGAGGTGCTTGATGGCGGGCTTGGGAACAAGCGTGAGAGACAAACGCCGGGGAAGTCGCGGTGCAGGGCTGCACGCCGAGAACACCACCCGCGGACGGTTTGTATTGACGTTGCCGGTGGAATGCACGAATCGTGCCAAGTCAGAGCCGGATTTGAATAAGCCCACCGATGGCAAGGCGTCCCCACGGATAGAAAGCAGCCTGGGATCGTCCGTGCAATCGAATTGATCGAAGGAAGCCATTTGCCAGACGGTCCGCAGCTGACTCGCATGACCTTTACCGACGGACATTGCACTACCATGGGCGTTCAACGGAGCGGCATCACAACGAAACGCACGACCGGTGACGATTCGAACTGGAAAAAATTTTTCCGCCGATGGCAGTTTCTTTGCCGGATGGAGATGCTGCTGACGCGTCGCGATGACTTTCGCGACGGTTCAACCCGCCCAGAGCGACCGGATGATGGCAAAACCATGGTGCTGTCGACCGGACGAGACCAGGATCGGGCAAGTGACCGCCGCAGCGATCCAGATTGGTACGCGATGTGCCTCGCAACTGGCGATCATCATTACGACCCCATTGGTATGGAGCGGATGAGTTCTGTTGCCTTGCCACTGTCGCTCCATGAAACATGCGCTGCACCTCGAAATACAACCCCAGCCCAACGATTCAAGTTGTGGTCCGACATGCTTAGCGGCCGTCTATGCCTACTGGAATGACTCCGTCGACATTGGCCAGCTGATCGGTGAGACGGGTGGCGGGAATGGGGCGGGGACATTGGCGGTTCAACTGGGGTGCCACGCGTTGCAGCGAGGCTACGACACCGAGATCACGACGTATAACCTGCATCTATTCGATCCGTCGTGGTTTGATCCGACCAGCGGCACCGCCGAGGCCGATCGATTGTCCCACAAGCTGCGACAGCAGCTGGAGGCCAAACGTTGCCGCAAGGACATTGATGTGAAGCGTTTCGAAGTCGCGACGGGATACTACCTGCAGTACCTCCGGCTGGGCGGGCGCGTGCGGATGCAGCGTCTGGACGATCGTTTGATCACGAAAACGTTGACCGCCGGCGTGCCAATTCTGTGTGGCTTGAGTGCAACATATTTGTATCAGGAATCACGGGAGCGCCCCCAACCGCTTGATGCGGACGGACGCAGCAGTGTTGCCGACGACATTGCCGGCGATCCGGTCGGGCATTTTGTGGTGCTGCATGGCTACGACCGTGTTTCGGGCAATGTTTTGATTGCCGATCCGTTGCACCCCAATCCGTTCGCACCGACGAACAATTACTTGGCGCCGTTGTCGCAAGTCACCTCGGCCATCTTACTGGGTATCGTCACGTACGATGCCAATTTATTGACTTTGGAACCCACCGCGTCATCAAAAAGGATTTTGGATTGAACATCGTGCTTGTTGCCGAAACCGCCGACGATTGGCTCGGGCGGTTTGAGGGCGTTGAAACCATTGACCCCGGCGAATTCCTATCCAGTCTCAATGGAAGCACTCCACGTGGGGCCAGGGTTTACAACCTGTGTCGATCGTACGCCTACCAAAGCCTCGGATACTACGTGTCGTTGTTGGCCGAGGCGCGGGGGCAGCGTGCGGTGCCCGATGTCGTCACGATCCAAGACTTGCGGGGGACCGCCGCGATTCGGCTGATTCCGCAACATCTGGAGGAGCTGATTCAAAAGTCGTTGCAATCGTTGACGACTGACAGTTTTGTGTTGAGCGTGTATTTCGGTGAAAACGTTGCCAAAAAGCACAGCCGGCTGGCTAAAGAATTGTACGCGTTGTTTCAAGCTCCGCTATTGCGATTCAAGTTCACCCGAGGCAGCAAGTGGCGGTTGCGTGGCGCCTCGGCGATCGCTTTGAACGATGTGCCCAAGCACCACCGTCAATTCGTTGCCGATGCGGCTCAGCGGCACTTCACACGCCGGAGCACCGTTCGCACGAAGCGTCAGGTGACGCGATACGACATGGCGATTTTGCATGACCCGAAGGAAGGCGAATTGGCACCGTCGGACGAGGCCGCATTGAAGAAGATGGTCAAGGCCGCAGCGAAAGAAGGCATTGCGGCGGAGTTGATCACGCGTGAGGACACCGGGCGATTGCTGGAGTTCGACGCGTTGTTCATTCGCGAAACGACCGCGGTCAACCATCACACCTACCGCACAGCCAGACGTGCCCAAGCCGCGGGGATGGTCGTGATCGACGATCCACTCTCGATCTTACGCTGTTCCAACAAGGTCTATCTGGCCGAATTGCTCAATCGAGCCAAAGTGCCGACGCCGCGAACCATCGTGGCCCATCGCGGCAACGCCGACGAAGTCGCCGGGCAACTCAGTTTTCCGTGTGTGTTGAAACGTCCCGACAGCGCGTTTTCGCAAGGCGTCGTCAAAGCCGAAAACGCCGGCGACCTCAAACGTCGATTGGACGAATTCTTTTCCGATTCGGAGCTGCTGATCGCCCAAGAGTACATGCGAACCGACTTCGATTGGCGGATCGGGATCCTCGATCAACGCGCCGTGTTCGCCTGCAAGTACCACATGGCGCGGGGGCACTGGCAGATCGCCCATCACGGTTCGAAGGGCAGCAAACCGAAATTCGGCAAATGTGAAACATTGCCCGTCGAAACCGCTCCGCGAAAGGCCGTCTCGGTCGCGTTGAAAGCTGCCAACTTGATCGGTAACGGACTGTACGGTGTCGACGTCAAAGAATCCGATGGTCAATTTTATGTCATCGAAGTCAACGACAATCCCAACCTCGATTCCGGAATTGAAGACGCCGTGCTCCGCGATGAACTTTATCGACGGATCATGGAGTCGTTCACTCGACGCATCGAAGTCCAAAAGCAACTAGCCAACTCGAGATAATCATGTCAGACCGTTTGAAGTTGTTCGATGCGTATGGCATTGAACTGGAATACATGTTGGTCGACCGCGACACGCTCAGCGTGCGACCGATCGCCGATGTGTTGCTGGCGTCACTGGCCGGCGGTGAATTGACGTCGGAATATGAATCCGGACCGATTACCTGGTCCAACGAGTTGGCCTTGCACGTCATCGAGCTCAAGACGACCGACCCGGCGACGAAGATTCGTCCTTTGGCGTCGCGATTTGAAAAGGCGATCCGCGATCTGGGGCCTGCCTTGGACGCGCTGAACGTGCGATTGATGCCGACGGGGATGCATCCTTGGATGGATCCCGTCGTCGAGACCGCGTTGTGGCCGCATCAGTATCACGAGATCTACGATCTCTACAATAAGATCTTTGATTGTCATAGCCATGGCTGGGCGAACGTGCAAAGCGTTCACCTGAATTTGCCGTTTGCCGATGATCAGGAGTTCGGCCGGCTGCATGCCGCCGTGCGGTTGGTGCTGCCGCTGCTGCCGGCGCTGACGGCCAGTTCACCGGTGGTCGGTGGCAACTATTCGGGGCAACTCGATTCGCGGATGACGTTTTATGCCGAACACTGCAGCAAGGTGCCCTCGCTGGTCGGCGACGTGATTCCCGAACCGATTTATGATCAGGCCACGTACCAGGCGGAAATCATGGATCGTCTGTTCGCCGACATGCGTCACCATGATGCCGAGGGAGTGTTACACGGCGAGTTCCTCAATGCGCGGGGGGCGATCGCCCGATTTGACCGTGGATCGATCGAGTTGCGGGTGATGGACGTGCAGGAGTATCCCGGTGCCGACGTGGCGGTCTGCGCCGCGGTCATCGCGTTGGTGAAAGAACTTGTTGCGGAATCCTGGACGTCACTAGACCAGCAAAAGACGGTCCCGACCTCATTGCTTCGCGGTATCCTCAACCAAGTGAGCGAGCGGGCTGAAAACGCCAAGATCGAATCGCCCGACTATCTGAAGCTGTTCGGTTATCCCGGCTCCAGTTGCCGCGCCGGTGACTTGTGGGCGTTCCTGCTTGACCGGATGAAGCGAAACGATGAAGTGCTCGATAGTTTGTTTGCACCGCTGCAGGTGATCACCGACCAAGGAACGCTGGCGACGCGGATTTGTGCCGCACTGGGCAAGAGATTTACGTTGGACGACTTGAAAGATGTGTATGACGAAGTCGCCGATTCGTTGGATCATTGGGAACCCTTTCAGCCGTGACACGGGAAAGCGTGGTGCAGGGATCCCGACGCCACGCTCTTGTCGCTGCAAAACCGGCTGACCATCAACGGACGTCAATGAATTCGCTGCCCTCTGCAAACTGCAATCAGAGTTACGTCGTGACGTGCGAACATGGTGGCAACCAGGTTCCGAGCGAGTTTGCCGATGCGTTTCGTCGCGGCGATGCAATGGCTTGGCTGGCCAGTCATCGCGGTCACGACCCGGGATCGATGACGGCCGCGATGCAGTTGGCAGAACACTTGAACGTCGATCTGATTTCATCGACCACCACGCGTTTGTTGGTTGATTTGAATCGATCGCTCGATCACCAGATGCTGTTTTCCAAATACACTCGCGACCTGGCCGACGAGCGGAAGCGGATCATCCTGGATCGATATTATCACCCCTATCGAAACGCAGTGGGAAAGGTGATCGATTCGATCGTCGATCAGGGCCAGACGGCCATCCACTTTTCCGTCCATACCTTTACGCCTCGGATCGCTGGCGTGTGGCGACCGATTGATATCGGATTATTGTTTGACCCCGACGCCGGCGGCGAAGCGGAGTATTGTCGGCGCTGGCGACAGCGTTTGGTGGAGCGGTTTCCGAAACGGCGGGTGCTGATGAACGAGCCGTATGCCGGCACCGCCGACGGGCTGACGACGGCGTTGCGGCAACGTTACGATTCGCGGCGATACTTTGGCATTGAGATCGAGATCAACCATCGGTTCTTCAAACGATCACCGGAACACCAGCGGCGAGTCGTCGAGGAACTGATCGCCGCCGGTTGGGAGGAGGCGCCGATCGTTTAGCGACGACTGGTCAATCAGTGTCTCCTGTTGCGTAGCTGCCGTCGCCAGACGGCGGAACGTTCATGCGCCGGTCGCTGACGCTTCGCGATAAGGTGGATGGCTGGTGCTTGGTTACCGCCAGGCTGCGAAGGCGTCGTCGAGCAACTGCAGTGGAGAAGCGTCCGATGAGGTCTCTTCACCGTCTTGTCCACTTGAATCGGATGACGTGGTTGTCGAACCGGTGTCCGACGAACGGACCGCTTCGGCACTCCATCGGATTCCTTTCGTTTCGGCATTCGAACTCGTCAGCAACGACAAGGGGGCCGGTGCGTATTCCGGCTCGGCAACGGATTTGGCACCCGTTCGCAGCACGTCCGATGGCGAGGCGAGCGTGGGACTGGCTGCCAACAAGACGGGACTTTCGGGGCCGTTCCAATCACCGGCCAGTGGAGTCCATCCCGCGTTTCCGCCGGGGCCGAATGCGAAGTATTGATCGGAGGCGCCGGGGGTGAAGGTGTCCTTCAGATGGAACAGCGAGATGTCGGGCTGATACAGACCGATCGTGTCGGTAGCGTCACCGTTCCAATCGCCCGCCAAGGGTGTCCAACCGGCGTTTCCACCGGGGCCGAACGCGAAGTACTGATCCGAGGCGCCGGGCGTGAACGAATCCTTCAAGTGGAACAGCGAGATATCGGGTTGATACAGCCCGATGGTGTCGACGCCATCGCCGTTCCAGTCACCGGCCAGCGGAATCCAGCCCGCATTGCCGCCCGGGCCAAATGCGAAATAGTGATCCGACGCCCCGGGGGTGAAGGAATCTTTGAGGTGGAATAGCGAAATGTCGGGTTGATACAGACCAATCGTGTCGGTGCCATCTCCGTTCCAGTCACCGGCCAACGGAATCCAGCCCGCGTTTCCGCCGGGGCCGAACGCGAAGTACTGATCCGAGGCGCCGGGCGTGAACGAATCTTTCAAGTGGAACAGCGAGATATCGGGTTGATACAGCCCGATGGTGTCGATGCCGTCGCCGTTCCAGTCACCGACCACCGGGGTCCAGCCCGCATTGCCACCCGGGCCAAACCCGAAGTACTGGTCCGAAGGGCCGGGGGTGAAGGATTCCTTGAGATGGAACAGTGAGATGTCGCCTTGGTAAAGTCCGATCGTATCGAGCTTGAATTCATTCGTCGTCTCCGTGCGGATGCCGGCGTCGACGTTGAGCAGCGTTTGACCGCCGCTAAAATCAAGCGTGGCGGTGGCCCCGGTCGCCGGATCGACATCGCTATCGACGGTGGTGTCGGCGCCGACTTGCAGCAACGTGAATTCTTGGCCGCTGGGCACGTTGTCGAAACGAACCTGGTAATTGCCTGAGGGCAAATTGTAGAACGAATAAAAACCGTTGCTATCGACTTGCATCGAATCGATGGCGACGGAATCTTGCAACAACACGGCGGTGATATTCTCGACGGGCTGATCGCCTGCTTCTCGAAGACCGTCTCCATCGGCATCTGAGAAGACGCGTCCGGAAACACTTCTCAAGCTCGGGTCTGGGAATTCGGTTCCGGATGGAATCACATCGGTTTGCGAAATCGCAGCCTGGGCGGATTCGGAAAAGGGGACTCCGAAGACGGTGCCGGTTATTGAAATGCCGAGTGTGCCGGACAAACCGCTTGTGGGGAAATCGATGCCCGAAACCAACGTCGCGGTGAACAGACCGTTTTGGATCGGTTGACCGGCGACGGTTCCGGTCACGGTGCCGGGAAAGTGATCGGGGCCGACGCTGTCAACCTGCAACGTATCGGGACTGACACCTGCGACGATCGCCAACGGTGGCGTCGAGTTGGTCGTCTGGAACGAGGCGACGACGTTGAATCCATCCACCAGTCCACTCACTTGACCGGAGCTTGTCACTTCGACGTTCGTCAGACTGATGTCTTCGGGGCCGTCGAGTGCGGGATCGAGAACCACCGCGTCGAATCTCAACACGGCGTTGCCGGAAATCTGAAGTCCACCTTCATTGGTGTCAACGCTGAAGGTCGTGTCGACGGGGATCAGGCCCGCAGCCAACAGTGTGCGGGCCTCTAAACGCTCAAATCGATTGCGACGACGCATGGGGAAACCTCGTTGTTCTGCATTGAAAATCGGAATCCCCGATCGGCAGGCATGCCAACGAGATGGCAGACGAGACGATCGGGCAAACACTAATCTCGCATCCGAACCAGTCGCCTTATGCCCCATCAGAAACAGAGTGACGCGAACGAATGGTTATACTCACCCCGCGCACTCGATGCGAGCGACCGGGAAAAAAACAGCCATTTTGTTCGACGGCGGTTCTGCCACCGAATCTGCTGATGGCCTGCCGCTGAACGCATCGGGTTCCACGCTGGTCCCAACGCGGCCGAGCTCACACAGCCGAGCCCACGAACGACTCCGGTGGCGAGGGCTTGATGTCCCGGCAGCGTCATCCGATCAGCTGAGTTCGTCGTATTGCTGAATGTCTTCTCGAAGGCCTTTGGAAAAGTGCCCGAACTCGCTGCTGTTGACCAGCAACTGGGCACCGAGATCGCGCCGCTTTTGCATCTCTTCAAGCCCCATCGTCGGACCGCCAAACGCGACGCCATGCTTTTTGCAGGCCGCGGCGACCGCATCCCAAGCTTCGTCGATCGTCATTTCACCGGATTGACGCAACCGCAGTCCCAGGTCACCTGGGCCGACAAAGATCATCTCGACGCCCTCGACCGCCGCGATCGACTCGACATTGTGAACACCCTCGGGCGTTTCGATTTGCACGCACAGAAAGGTTTCGCGGTTGGCCCACTGGACGTAGTGGTCGGGGTCGTGAACATGAAAGTCGGCGTCCAGTCCGGCGTTGTCAATCCCGCGGTCGCCCAGCGGCGGGAACTTGACCGCGTCGACCAACATCCTGGCTTTCTCGGCCGTCGAGACATGAGGGATCAGCAAGCCCGTCGCGCCGTCTTCCAGGTACCGATAGAGCCCCGTTTTTTCCAGCGTCGGCGGCCGCAACATCACGTCGATGTCGTACAAGTGCGAGAACGCCAGCAACGCCTGAGTTTCATGGATCGACAACGCGCGGTGTTCCAGATCTAGCCACAGGCAATCGTACCCGGCACGCGCGGCATGACAGACATAGGCGGGGATATAGTGCCCCAGCACGCAGGTTCGGATGGCTTCTCCATTGCGGATGCGTGCCAGTGTTTTGCTTTTTCTCATCAGGGTGGGTTACCGGGCAGGAAGGATCGAACCGAAAGCCGCATGAATGTCGGCGACCGCATTTTCGTCTTCCAACGGGGCAATCAACAATGGGGCTGTCGGGGCTCTGCTGACTCTAGCGGAATCTATGTCTGTCGTCGTTCATCTCAAGACGCTGATGCACCCTCTCGCAGGACGTCGATTCATTTGCTGCAGGATTTGGCAACCCATTTAGATTCTCTCCCTCTGGGAGAGACGGCGTTTGCGCAGCAAGCAAACGCCAGAGAGGGCCGACGCTGCGAAGTTCATAGCGTTTCCGCTACGATCAAATCCGCCACTGATAAAACCGACCTCCCCTCGCTTCGCTCGACCCTCCTGCCAGGAGGGTGACTTTAAAACTGCACGATCTCCACCCGGGATGGTGCCGTGAATTGCAATTCAATACACAAAAAAACGATAGACTCAGGGAATCTGAAGGATTTCCAGGCACGCGATCGCAACGTCGAGTTTCGTCAGTCGGCAGGCTCAGCGCGCGCGATCACGAATCGATTCGCGGGTTCGCTAAAATAATTCCGGGACGGCCAAAGGGCGCAGCGACAGCGGCTACAATGCGACGCTTTCAAACGTGTCGATCGCGGATAGATCATGAAAGTCACCCCGTTTATTTTGGTCTTGGTTGTCGGTTTGTCACTTCATCAGGCCTTGTGGCCTAGGGGACTGCGGGCCGAAGTGGTAACGCGTCGGCCGAACATTGTCTTGATGATGGCCGACGACATGGGGATGGGGGATACGAGTGCGTATCAGGATTTCACCGGCAACGGGGATGACGTCCAAGTCCACACGCCACAAATGGAACGGCTGGCCAGAATGGGCGTGCGGATGACCGATGCCCACACGCCTTCTTCACGGTGTTCGCCGACGCGGTACGGGTTACTGACCGGGCGATATCCGTGGCGCAATCGGTTGAAGTATTGGGTGTTGTTTGGCGCCCAGGGTGACCCGATGATCGAAGCGGATCGGCCGACGATCGCATCGATGTTGCGCGACCAGGGATACTCGACGGGGCTGGTCGGCAAGTGGCACGTGGGGCTGCGCTATCGCCGCAGCGACGGTTCACCGGCCGCCCAATGGAGCGACGCCGATCTGCGCAAGCCCTTGTTCACGACGCCACTGGACCACGGTTTTGATTTCGCCCGATTCACGTCGCGGTCTCATGGAACTTCGGGACCCGACGCGGGTGCAAAAAAAGCGAAGAAGCCAAACGGCCCCCGGCAAAGCGTCGGACCGGGGCACATTCACGGTCGCACCGCGATCGCTGCAACAGCCAACGGAAAACAGCTTGCCACGGTCGGCCCGGCCGCGTATGTGTTGAGCGAGTTGGGCAGCCGTCACTCCGATCACGCCATCGAGTTTCTGGAGCAACAGACGCGACCCGGACGAGGCTCAAGCAAGCCATTCTTTTTGTATTACCCGTCCAATTCCAATCACGGACCGTACACCCCGGACCGAGCGATTGATGGCAAGCCGGTTGCGGGCGCGGCGCGCACGAAGTCGGGCGATCCGATGGACGCGCGGCACGATTTTATTTACGAGAACGATGTCGCGCTGGGACGGTTGCTCGACTGGTTGGAAAAGACGGACGATCCCCGGCACGCCGGCCGCAAGATGATCGAGACCACCCTGGTGATCTTTACCAGCGACAACGGCGCGGAAAAGAACAGTGACATAGCGACCGGACCGTTTCGTTCGCACAAGGGATCGGTCTATGAAGGCGGCCACCGCGTGCCCTTTATCGCGGCGTGGGCGGCGGGAGGCATCGGTGACGGTGATGCGACGACGCCCGGCCAAACCTCTGGCCAACCCATCGGGCTCCAGGATTTGTATGCAACCGTTGCGGAAATCGTCGGTACCGACCTGCCCGATTTAAGACGCGGTGAAAAAGGCGCCGAAGACAGTTTCAGCGTCCTGGCGGCACTCCGTGGAGAATCAATCGCCGGACGCCCGCCCTTGTTCTTCAACGATCACAAGGAAGCCAAGGGGGACCCGGCCGCGGTTGCCATGCGTCTTGATTCGCCCACGATCGACGGCACAACGTATGACGGGCAATGGAAACTGTTTTTTGATGCCCGTCTGTTGCGAGCCGGACAAACGCACCCGTATGAACTGTACAACTTGACGGTCGATCAGTGGGAAACCAATGATCGAATCGATGACCCAACGCTTGAGCCGTTGATTCATTCCATGGCAGAGCAAGCATTCTTGCATCGCAACGCCGGCGGCCATCGCCTGGTGCCGATCGCGACCACGAAGCGAGCGACGATTGACTTGCATGCCGACGCGGCGGTTGCCAAGCAGATCGATGGCAAGTCGGTCGCTGAAGCGGTGATCGACTTCGGTGACACGCAATTGACGATGGTGATGGAAGCCGTTGCCGACAAACGAGCGTCCGCGGAGCCGGCGTTCCGCACCGCCGCAGTCGGCTTAGGGATCCGCGGCGGCCGTCCGGGCAAAGTCGATCAGCACGAAGCCATCGTGATCAAATTCGATCGGGACGTGATCGTTGAATCCGCAGCGATCGTGGCCGGGCAAGACGGTGTCTGCGGCGGGTTTTACCGGGTCGGCGAGGGGGCACCGTTGGCGATCTACTGCGTCGATGCCGACCTGGACGCCAAAGACCAAAGTGGTTTGCTGAGCGACATCGGGGTGCTGCAGGCGGGAGCGTCGTTGCGATTGGACAGCAGTCCGCACTACGGCGTCGAAGCCGCCGGGATCTGGAGTCTGCAACACCTGACCGTTCGGTTGGTCGAACACTAGACCCCTTTGTTGAGTTCCACTTCGTCGCCGGGGATTTCACCTGGGGTCAGGTGGGGCGACGCTTCGAGATGTTCGGCGTCCATCAGGCCGGCGACGCGTTGCAGGGTCGAAAGGATTTGTAGCCGCTCCCATTCTTCCAGCGACGAGAGCGCGTCACGAAAGCGGTCTTGGAGCAGCGAGGGTGAATCCTGGAGGACCTGTTCGCCTTTCGGTGAAATCTCGATCATGACGGAGCGTTTGTCGTTGGCGCTGGGCTTGCGCAGGATCAGTTCCCGCCGTTCCAGTCGTTGCAAGATGCCCGAGACCGTCGCTTGGCTGAGATGCACCGCGCGGGCGATCGCTTTGGGGGAGGCGCTGCCGAGACGCTGGGCCTCTTGCAAGACGGCCAGTTGGGGGCCTGTGAACCCGTGGCCGTTGACCAATTTTCGAGAATGCAGATCGACCGCCCGAATGATCTGCCTGATCGCCGCCACGATCTGGTCCTCATGAGTCAACAAATGCATCGATCCCGAAGTGAATGAAATGAAACGCGTCTTCCACCGTCACCACTCAATTTAGCTCAATCGGCACTCGCGGAAATTTCAGGCCGGTTCAGGCGTTCGGTTCGGTGAAAAAGCGCGAGGTTGACGCCGCCGGGGATCCGTCCATAGACTCTCACTCATCGCAAAACTGCTTTCAGCACAAACCAATTTCTGTTATCCTGCGTGACTTGTCCAGAGTGGCTAGACCGCAAGTCGACGATAATTTCCCCCAGGCAACACCAGATGACGCCCGACGAATTCCTGCTCGAATATAAATCCCAAGACTACGGGGCGGCCCCCACAGAGGTGCGGTCAACAGATACCTACACCGACGAGTATGTTCGGGGGTTCGTGGAGAAGTGGGATGAGTTGATCGACTGGCAGCAACGCTGGGAGTCGGAGGGCGATTTTTTCATCGAGCAGCTCAAGGCTCACGGCGTCAAACGGGTGCTGGACGTGGCCACCGGGACCGGTTTTCATTCGGTTCGGCTGCTTGAGGCCGGTTTTGATGTGGTCAGCGCCGACGGCAGCCCTTACATGCTCGCGCGTGCCTTTGAGAACGCCCGCCAGCGGGGGCGTGTGCTGCGCACCGTCCAGGCGGATTGGCGTTGGCTGAACCAGGACGTCTACGGTCGCTTCGACGCCGTGATCTGCCTGGGCAATTCCTTCACGCACCTGTTTGACGAGCGGGATCGGCGCAGGGCGTTGGCGGAATTCTACTCGGCGTTGGTCCACGACGGGGTCTTGATTTTGGACCAGCGGAACTACGACGAAATGCTCGATCACGGTTTCAGCTCAAAGCATAAATATTACTACTGCGGCGAAAAAGTCTCGGCGGAACCGGAGCACGTCGACGAGGGGCTGGCACGATTTCAGTACTCGTTTGACGACGGGTCGGTTTACCACCTGAACATGTTTCCGCTGCGAAAGGATTACACGCGTCAGCTGATGCAAGAGGTCGGTTTCCAAACGGTGAACACGTACGGCGATTTTCAGGAGACCTACCACGAGCGTGAGCCCGACTTTTTCGTCCATGTTGCGTCGAAGAAATATGAGGGCGCGCCGCAATGAGCATGAGTTCAGAGACGGCGACGCAGGTCGCCCGTGAGTACTACAACAGCTCGGACGCGGATCATTTTTACTCCGAGATCTGGGGTGGCGAGGACATCCACATCGGGTTGTACGCATCCGACGATGAGCCGATCAAGGAAGCCAGTCGGCGAACGGTCGACCATCTGCTCAAGCGGATCGGCGATTTGGACGAGCATTCCACCGTGATCGACGTCGGGTCGGGTTACGGCGGCGCGGCGCGTCGGATGGTGGAGCGGTTTGGTTGCCGAGTGGTGTGTGTCAATCTGTCGGAGACCGAGAACGCGCGCAATCGTCGACTGAACGAGCAGGCCGGTCTGGCCGATCGGATCGACGTCGTCGACGGCAGTTTTGAAGAGCTGCCGTTTGAGGGCGGCCGATTCGACGCCGCCTGGTCCCAGGACGCCATCTTGCACGCAGGCAATCGGCCACGCGTGCTGGGCGAGGTGGACCGGGTGTTGAAACCCGGCGGACGATTCGTGTTTACCGATCCGATGCAGTCGAACGATTGCCCCGAAGGTGTGCTGGATCATATTCTGGCGCGGATCCACTTGGCCGACCTCGGTTCGCCAGGATTCTATCAGGGCGTTGCGCGAGATTTGGGGTGGAACGATCTGGGGTTTGAGGACCTGACCGATCAGCTCGTCAATCATTACTCCCGCGTGCTCAGCGTGACTGAAGATCGCCAGTCGGAATTGAGCGGCAAGATTTCCGACGGGTACTTGGAGCGAATGAAAACGGGGCTTCAGCACTGGGTCGATGGAGGCCGGAAAGGGCACTTGAGCTGGGGCGTGTTTCTGTTCGGTAAGCCATCCAGGCGTGTTGATTGAATCGATGTTCCGAGATCAACGGGCCGATAAGCCCGGCACGTTTTCAGGCACGTTCCATTTCCTCTACCGATCGATTCTTGAGCCATACGACTACTTCTCAACGCCCCACCCCACCCCGTGCCGAGCAGATGCCGCGCGTGGTGATCGGTCCGCACTTTGAGATGCATCCGGTCGTCTTTCTTACGAGTGCTGCGATCGTGTTGGCGGTCGCATTGCTGTGTTTCGTGTGGCCGGCCAACGAGTTGCAGGATGCGTTTGTTGCCGTTCGCAAGGCCATCGCGGTCAACTTCGGATGGCTCTATGTCGCCTCGATGGCGTTCTTCTTTGGCTTTGCGTTTTGGTTGGCGCTGGGCAAGTACGGACAGGTTCGACTGGGGCGTGATGACGAGTTGCCGGAGTTTAGTCGAGGGTCATGGTTCGCCATGTTGTTCAGTGCCGGGATGGGCATTGGGCTGTTGTTTTTCGGCGTGGCGGAACCGATCATTCATTACGAAAGCACGCCGCCGGGTTTTGCCGACGGGCTGGATCAGTCGCGATTGTCGATGGCGGTCACGATTTTCCACTGGGGGCTTCATCCCTGGGCGCTTTACTGCGTCGTCGGCCTGGCGCTCGCCTACAGCGGCTTTCGCCGTGGGCTGCCGTTGAGTTTTCGGTCGCTGTTGTACCCGGTCTTTGGCGATCGAATTTGGGGACGGCTGGGTGATTTGATCGACATTCTGGCCATCGTTTCGACATTGACAGGAGTGGCCACATCGTTGGGGATTGGGGCCCAGCAGGTCAATGCAGGGCTGTCGCATTTGTTCGGGATCGGTGCGGGAATCGGCGTGCAAATGGCACTGATCGCCGGGATCACGGCGATGGCGACGGCATCGGTGGTCGTCGGATTGCACGGCGGGATTCGGCGATTGAGTGAGTTGAATTTGGTGCTTGCGGCGACGTTGATGGTGTTGGTGGTGTTGGGCGTCGGCGTGTTCACCTACCTGGGTGCAGCGATTGAAAACACCGGCGCCTACCTGCAAACGCTGCCATTTAATTCATTAAGGACCGGGGCATTCAACGAGCCGTCTCAAACCTGGGTCAACGGCTGGACGGTGTTCTACTGGGCGTGGTGGATCTCATGGTCACCGTTTGTCGGGATGTTCATCGCCCGCATTTCTCGCGGGCGGACGATCAAGGAATTTGTGATCGGCGTGTTGCTGGTTCCCACGGCGGTGGGCATTGCCTGGTTGACCGCGTTCGGCACGACGACGCTGCGGCAATACACCGATCATGTCGAACGCTTGTCGAGCGACCCGGACTATGATCCCGGCCGCGAGTTGCCGAAGTACTGGGTCGGTGAAGTCGGCCCGACGGGCGAATTGGCTCGGCTCGCTTCGGGCGAGTTCAAGCGTGCGCAACAACCCTTGACGGCGGTTGAATACTACCAGGCAGCCGTGGTCACGCCGGACGGGCGGTCGAAGGTCGATACGCTGCCGACGGTCTTGTTTGTCATGCTGGAAGGATTGTTTCCATCGGTTGTGATTCAAACGGTGGCGATCGGCATCGCAACGCTCTGTATCGTTCTCTTCTTCGTCACCTCGTCGGATTCCGCGTCGATGGTGATCGATATCATCGCGTCGGGCGGGTCACGAAATCCACCCGTCGGGACGCGACTTTTCTGGGCGATCAGTGAAGGGCTGGTCGCCGCTGCCTTGCTCTATGGCGGAGGCCTGGACGCATTGCAGGCCGCGTCGATCGCGGCCGCACTTCCCTTGACATTTGTCTTGTTGCTGGCCTGTTACGGGTTGGTGACTTCGCTTCACAGAGATTCTCAAATCTCTTCCTCACCACTTTCCTCCTAAGGAGACATGAGATGGAATGGTCGGATTCACTACACAAAACTTATGAAGTCAAACAGATCGATGGCGACGGCACCGTGTTGGAGTCGTTTCCGGTGGATGCCAAAAGCGGCGAAGCTGCCGCCAAACAGCTGGAAAACC
Source organism: Rhodopirellula sp. SM50 (assembly GCF_002289565.1). Classification (GTDB taxonomy): domain Bacteria; phylum Planctomycetota; class Planctomycetia; order Pirellulales; family Pirellulaceae; genus Stieleria. The sequence goes on from NZ_NTFY01000013.1 coordinate 51,217, forward strand.
TGGCCGACGGGGCTGAGAAAATCGCCGTCTGTTTGGACGGCGCGCCGATCAACGAGATGGGTGTCGACTATTGGCTCAAACGCGTACGACGCCGCTAGGCGAGAAGTCCGCTTCCTTGGGGATGTTAGGTCTAATGAACACTCGCCGAAATCGCCGCGGCGCGCAGGCACTGGGTGGCCCAGTATTTGCCGGCATGCCGGTGTTTGCCGACATGGCTGGGGCCGTGCTGTTGCTGCTTGGAACTCCGCTGACGATGTTGGGCTCGGTCGCGATGGCAGCCGAGCCCGAGTCGGAGTCGCCGCGTGACCTCGAGTCGCCGCCTGCGTTGGCGTTTGTCGAACCCCAGTTGGGCGTCTCGCGTGAGGGGTACTTCACGCTCGAGTGGTCGGCGGTGGACGGGGCGGTGTTGTACCGCGTCCGCGATCGTGCCGACGAGATTGCGTATCAGGGCGTCGCGACAAAATCGTTTCAGTCCGGTTTGAGCGACGGGGTCTACCGGTATCGTGTCGAAGCGATCGGCGATGACGGGCAAGTCCTCGCGACCTCCGAACCGGCGGTCGCGACGGTCAAGCACTGGGGCCTGTTTCCGTCACTTGGTTTGTTTGCGATCGGAGCGGTTGTTGTGTCCGGTATCGTTTTTGTCATCATGCGCGGGCGTTATATCGAAAAACAGTGGATCGAAAAACAGATCGCCGGCGGCGACGATCACGCGTCATCGTTGCCAACCTTGAACGAATCGGGTGACCAATCATGACCAGCGCCGAGATGGGAGCCGAAGGAATCTTGGGCCTGTTGATCTATTCGGAATCCGTTGACGCCGGTCGCATTCTCAGTCAAGAGGCCGGCTATGGGATGCTGTTGTTGTTCGGATTGGCGTGGATCGGTCTGGGCATTTGGTGGGGCCGCCGGGCGACGTCCTATGACGGGTTTGCCGTGGCGGGCCGGAACGTCGGATTGGCCCTCGGCACGGCCACGGCGGTGGCGACTTGGGTGACATCCAACACGACGATGTTGGCGCCGCAGTTCGCGTTGCAATTGGGCATTTGGGGTGCGTTGGCGTACTCGACGGCCAGTTTCGGATTGTTCGCGTTTGCTCCGCTGAGCGGTAGGATTCGTCGCTTGATGCCGCACGGCTACACGGCGGTCGAGTTTGTTCGGCGTCGGTACGGGCGTTTGGGCTCGATCCCGTTTTTAATCATCTCGCTGTTCTACGCGATGACGTGGTTGATCTCGATGGCGATGGCGGGCGGCAAATTACTCAACGCACTCTCGGGCATTCCTTATGAAGTCGGGATGACGGTTGTGTTAGCGGTGTGTGTGCTGTACACGCTTTTCGGCGGCATGTACGCGGTCATCGGAACGGACTTTGTGCAAAGCATCATCATCCTGATCGGGCTGGTTGTCGTCGCGATCGCGGTGCTGCTGCATGTCGATATCGCGGACGTTCATCATCAGTTGCAAGACGATCGACCGATGCTGTTGTCGGTTCTGTTTCCGGCGGCATTGATGGCACTGTTCAATAATATGCTGTTCGGTTTTGGCGAAATTTTTCACAGCAACGTGTGGTGGAGCCGCGCGTTTGCGATGCGTGAGGGGGTTGGGCCCAAGGCGTATTGTTTGGGAGGGTTGCTGTGGCTGCCTGTTCCGATCGTCGCCGGGTTTTTGGGCTTGGCCGCGCCGGCCTTGGGGATCGGAGTCAGCCAACCCGACACGGTCGGGCCGTTGGTTGCCGCGACATTGTTGGGCACCGGCGGGGCGTTGTTGGTGTTCGTGGTGGTGTTTTGCTCGCTGGCGTCGAGCATCGACAGCTTGTTGGCTGCGACGAGCGACTTGGTCGTCAACGACATTGCCGAGCCGCTGGCGAAGCGGGTCACGGGGAATCGCGCCAGCGACGCGATCAAGCGGCGTTGGTCGCTGTTTGCGATCATTGGGTTGGGGGGAGTCACCTGGTGCGCCGCTTATCCCAACGTGGGCACCCTTGCGACGGTTTTGTTTTTTGCCGGACCGATGGTCGGAAGTTGCATTTGGCCGATCATCGGTGGTTTGTATTTTCGTCGTTCCAGTCCGATCGCGGCTTGTGCCTCGATGGTGGTCGGCACGTCACTCGGGTTGGTGGCGTATTTTGCGATCGGATGGTTTGTCGCGTCGTTGATCGGGGCGGCGACTTCCGGGGTGGTGTTCTTGATAGGGATGTATTTGTACCCCGATGACTTTGATTTCGGATTGTTGTCTGATTCGCCGGGAACGCCGCAGTCAGGCGGTGGCGAAGAGGGTGGCCCCATCGACCCCAATGGACGAGGTGTTATGGTTGGAGATATTCCTAAGGAAGGAGAAACGCGATGACGTTTTCCCTCTGGTTTCTGGAGTTGATTGTGGTGGGTGGACTTACGCTATGTGGCGTGGGTGCGGCGGCACTCATCGTGTTTTGGATCCTCGACTTTAAAGAAAAAAGAATCTGGTAGACCCGTACTGATGATGAACACGACACAAAGGCGCCGTGCGTTGACGGAGTTTGCGACCAATTCGAAAGGCCGCAAATTGGATCCCAAGGATCTGCTCACTCACACCGACATGCAGGTCGACTGGGAGACGCTGCACAAGCTTGCGGGCACATCGATCGTCAATCCGCGGCAGTTCGACCGCGAGACCGTGGTGGCGATCGCCCAGTTGGCCGCGTTGTTGGAAACGCGGAATGTGGAGATGAAGAAGCCGCTGGACGGGAAAATCGCGATCACGGCGTTTTTCGAAGCGAGCACGCGGACGCGATTGTCGTTCGAAAGCGCGGTGCTCCGATTGGACGGAAAGGTCCTGTCGGTCCCCGACGGGCAGGTCACCGGCATCGCCAAGGGCGAGTCGTTGGCCGACATCGGCGAGATGTTCAATACTTACGGAGATGTCGTCATCATGCGGCATCCCGAAACCGAAAGTGTCGAGGAGATTCAAAAGAATCTCGAGCGTCCGCTGATCAACGCCGGCAACGGCAGCGGTCATCACCCGACCCAGGCGCTGCTGGACTGGTACACGTTGCTGAAATGGCGGCCGGAGTTGAGTGACCCGTCGTGCCCGAACGACAGGAAAATTCATTTGGGAATCGTCGGCACGCCGGGATCGATGCGTGCGGTCAAGAGTTTTCTGCGTCTGTCGCTGATGTTCGTCGATTCGGTTTCCAAAATCACCTTGGTTTCCGAAATGGCCGACCCGGTCGGATTGGATTTGACCGAGCCGATCGAAGAGTCGCCGATTCCGATCGAGATCACCAATGATGTCCAGCAGGTTTTGCCGACGCTGGATGTCGTCTATGTCAACTCGATCGCGTTTCTCGGTGACAGCTACCGGAATCTGGACAGCCGGTACGCGTTGGATGCGTCGAGCAATTTGCAACCGGGTGCGGTGATCATGCATCCGCTCGCCCGCAACGAGGAACTGTCCGAGGATTTGGACGAATCGGAACACAACCTTTATTTCGCCCAAGCCGCGGGCGCCGTGTTCGTCCGTCAAGCCGTGTTGGCCGCCGTCTTGAATCGGCTGGACCGGATTTCGGAACTTTGCTAACGACACCACGATAGAGATTAATACGGAAGGCACACATGTGCGGAATCACTGGATTTTGGAACCCCGCGCGGACGAACGAGCGCGAGCTGCGTTTCACGCTAGACCAAATGTTGGACGTGTTGGACCATCGCGGTCCCGACGAACGGGGCAGCAAGTTTTTTCTCGACCAAGGTCTCGCCCTCGGGCACACCCGCCTATCGATCATCGGCTTGGATCACGGGCACCAACCGATCGAGACCCGCGACGGTGACTACGCGGTCACGGTCAACGGGGAATTGTATGGTTACAAACGCGAGCGAACCCGGTTGGCGTGTCAGTCGCTCGCCAGCGACGGAAAGAGCGACAGCGCGATCACGCTGCCGTTGTATCTGCGGCACGGTTTGTCCTTCGTGGAACGGTTGCGGGGAGAATTCGCGATCGTTTTGTACGACCATCGCGAGAAACGTTTGATTCTGATTCGGGATCGATTCGGCATCAAACCGCTGTACTACGCCGTCAAGGACGATGGGATTGTGTGGGGATCGGAGGTCAAGTCGATCTTGAAGCACCCCAGCGTCGTTCCGCGACTGTGTCCCAAGGCTGCGATCCATCAGATGATGCAGGTCATGGTTCCGGGAACGACGGCATTCGAAGGCGTGCAAGCGATTCAGCCCGGTCACATGCTGATCGTCCAACGGGTGGGCGATCGCTTGGTGACCGAATCGAAGCGTTGGTGGGATCTGGAGTTCCCCACGTCGCACGAATCCGGTGCGGATCCGCAAGAGTATGTCCAAGGCGTTCAGGACCGCTTGATCGACGCGGTCGCGACCCGATTAGAGGCCGACGTGCCGGTGGGGTGTTACCTGTCCGGCGGCATCGACAGTTGTTCGATTTTGGGATTGGCGACGACGCTGCAGCAATCGCCGGTCAAGGCGTTTACGATCGCCTTTGACAGCGATGAATACGACGAATCGAACATCGCTAAGTTGATGGCCGAGCGCACCGGTGCGGAACAAGAGTTGTTGCGGTTGACGGAAAAGGAACTCTACGGGCCGGCGTTCGAGCGGGCGACGTGGCATGCCGAGCGGACGTTTTACAACACCTTGGCGGTGGCGAAGTGGCACATGAGCCGGCGCGTCCGGGCCTGCAACTACAAGGCGGTCATCACGGGCGAAGGCTCCGATGAATTGTTCGGCGGCTATCCGTTCTTCAAACGCGACTGGCTGGGACGCGAAAAAGGGGAAGGGGGTATTTTTGCCGGCGCCATCTTGGCCGAAGAGGACCAGTTGCACCCGGCCTGGCAAGACCTGTGCGGTTTTACGCCGTCGTGGATTCAACCCTGGATGCTGACGCTGCGTGCGGCACGTTCGCTGCTGTCGGACGAGTTGATCGATTTGCTGGAGACCTACGATCCGGTCGCCGAAGTCGCTGCGGCGATTGACCCCGACCAGGTTCGCGGCAGACATCGTTTGGATATCTCGCAATACACTTGGAGCAAGACGATGCTCGAAGGCCAGATCCTGACCTGGGGCGGTGACCGAATGGACATGGCCAACAGCATGGAAGCCCGACCGGCATTCTTGGACCATCATCTGGCCGAGTATGCGGTGACGATTCCGCCGGACATCCGCATTCGTGACGGCATCGAGAAATGGGTGTTGCGCGAAGCGATGGTCAACGTGTTGCCCAGGGAACTTTACGAACGAAAGAAGTTCGCGTTCATGGCACCGCCGGCGCACACGGATCCGGTCAAGCGAAACGCCGTGCAGGAGATGATCGATCACTGGTTGACGCCGACTCGCATGAACGAGTTGGGAATCTTGGATCACGATCGTGTGGATCAGTTTATTACCCAGGCATGGCGCGAAACCGACGGCACGATTGCGCGTCGAAATGACATTCTGATGAACCACGCATTACAGCTGCACATGTTGCAGGGACAGTACGTCGAAGGCATGCCGCTGCCGACGGTCGATTAACGATGAGAACTCCATGGACTTGAGCGTTAACCTAGAACGAATCAAAAGCGACATCCACGAACTTGCCGAGATCGGTCGCTGTCGCGACGATCGTGGCATTTATCGGATGGCGTTCACCGATGCGGACATGGAGGGGAAACGCTGGCTCAAGGATCGGATCGAACACGCCGGGTTTGAGCCTCGGACGGACGGCGCCGTGAATGTTTCGGCCGAGTTGTCGGGGGCGACCGACCAGGCGAGAATCCTGGTCGGGTCGCACATCGACACGGTGCCGTGCGCCGGAGCCCTGGACGGGACGCTGGGCGTCATCGTCGCCTTGGAATGCCTTCGTTGTCTTCGCGAACAGGGCGTCGTGCCCGAGCGCACGATCGAATTGATTGCGTTCAGCGACGAAGAAGGGCGATTCGGCGGGATGTTCGGGTCTCAGGCGGTGTGCGGACAATTGAACCCAGACGTGTTGGCCACGCTTTCTGATTTGGACGGCGTGCTACTGGGCGACGAGCTGCGGCGGCACGGATTCGATCCCCTCGGTGCGCTCGATGCGGCGCGCGACCCCGAGACGATTGCGAGCTATTTGGAATTGCACATCGAGCAGGGCCCGGTGCTGGATCGCGGTCAGAAATCGGTGGGCATTGTCGACGAGATCACCGGATTGTTTACCTGGTCGGTCAATCTGAAGGGCGAAGCGAACCACGCCGGAACGACTCCGATGGAGATGCGGCACGACGCCTTCATGGGTTTGGCCGACTTTGCCTCCGCCATCCCCCGGATCCTGGACGAAAACGGCAGTGCGCGAAGCCGTGCCACGATCGGCAAGGCGCAGATCTTGCCGGGTGCCGCGAACACGGTTCCGGGGATCGTCGAGTTTTCGCTGGACGTACGGGACACCAGCCCGGAAACGCTGGCCGATCTGGGCAACGCCTTTCGCAAGGCGCTCTCGGCCATCGCCCGGCGCCGGAACTTGATGTTCGAATTCCAGCAAAAAAGTTTTTTGCCGCCGGTCGCCGCCGACCCCGTGATCGTCAAACGGTTGCTCCGCCAAGCCGAACGGTTGGAACTGACGCATCTGCAAATGCATAGCGGGGCGGCCCACGACGCGCAAATCATGGGTAGCATGGTTCCGGTTGGCATGATTTTTGTTCCCAGTAAGAATGGACAAAGTCACTCGCCGGCCGAATGGACATCCTGGACGGACATCGAAGCCGGGGCGAACCTGATGCTGCATTCCCTGATGGATCTGGCTAACCCGATTTCAACGAACTGACGAAACACGACCCATGAACCAAGACGAAAACGAACCGTACGCTTCCCCGTTGCTCGATCCCTCCCACGTCGATCCGCTCCGGGATGTCTATCACGAGGCGATCGTCGACAATCCCGAGCGGCAGGAATTGTTGGTCGAGGGGCACACGGCGTTACTGTGCATCGATATCCAGTATCTCGACGCGGCCCGCGGGCACGGCGTCTTTCGCGATGCCGAGAACAGCGGTATCCCGATGGAGGCCCAGGAATACTATTTCGACCGACTCGAGCAACTGGTGTTGCCCAATGTGAGACGGTTGCAGGATGCATTCCGGGCCCGCCAATTGGAAGTGATTCACACGCGAATTCAGGCGCTCACGCGGGACGGCCGCGACCGCAGCAAGGGGCATCGGCGGTTGGGATTGTTGGCCGCACCGGGGTCACGTGACGCGGACTTTTTGGAGATGGTGGCGCCGGACGAACAGCGGGATGAGATTGTGATCAACAAGACGGCCAGCGGAGTGTTCTCGTCAACCAATCTGCATTATGTCCTGAATAACATGGGGATTGAGTCGCTGATGGTCGTCGGCGTGTACACGAACGAGTGCGTGGAAACGACCGTCCGCGACGCCTGTGACCTGGGATACTTGGTGACCGTCGTCGAAGACTGTTGCGCGACGGTGACGCCCGAGTTGCATGAAGCTTCTTTGGCCACATTGTGTGACCGCTACGCCCGCGTGGCGCGTCTGTCGGATGTCTTGAAAACCATCCGCACGGCTCTGCCATCGGAAGCACCGGTGGATGCGTGATCCGCACCACTGGATCGAACGAGGGGCGGCACCAAACGCGGTGAATTGCTAATCGAACGGACGGTTGTCGCCCCGATGGGGGCCATCCGCAAGCGGGCCTGCATGCCGCCGTCCAGGCACACTCGACGACCAGAACGATCGATTACAATCGGGCCTGTCAGGCATTCGATGCCCTTCGATTTCGCAATTCACCCATCGCGACCGAATCATGCATTTCCCCACCAAACAGATCGCGATGGCTGCGTTTGTGGCCATCGCATTGGCGCAGACGACGCGGATCGACGCGGCCACGGCACGCCCGAACCTGGTCTTCATCATCGCCGACGACTGCACCTTTCGTGACATCGGATGTTATGGCGGCCAGGCGCACACGCCCCACATCGATGGCTTGGCCGAACAGGGCATGAAATTCACGCGTTGTTTTCAGGCCGCGCCGATGTGCTCGCCGACCCGACACAACATTTACACCGGTCTGTACCCGGTCAAATCGGGAGCGTACCCGAACCACACGTTTGCCGAGCAGGGGACGAAGAGCATCGTCCACTATCTGAAACCGTTGGGGTATCGCGTCGCGTTGTCGGGCAAGACACACATCGGTCCGAAAGACGTTTTTCCCTTCGAGTACAGCGGCAAACGCAACAACCCCGACATGGAAGCGGTCGATCAACTGCTATCACAGTGCGGTGAGTCTTCCACTCCGTTTTGTTTGTTCGCCTGCTCCAATGAACCGCATTCGCCCTGGAACAAAGGCGACGCCTCGCGTTATCCGCCGGAGCAAGTGAAGCTGCCACCGTATTTGACGGACACTCCCGTGATGCGGGAAACTTTCAGCCGCTATCTGGCCGAGATCACGTACTACGACAGCCAAGTCGGACAGATCTTGGAATTGATCGACAAACACAAGATGCGTGACAACACGCTTGTGGTCGTGGTATCCGAGCAAGGCAACGCATTCCCGTTCGCCAAATGGACGTGCTACGGTAATGGGCTTCAGTCGGCGATGATCGTTCGCTGGCCGGGGCACGTGAAGGCCGGTTCGGTGACCGATGCGATGGTGGAATACGTCGACTTGGCGCCGACGTTTGTCGAGGCCGCCGGAGGGACACCCGCGGACGTCTTGGACGGCAAGAGCTTTGTGCCGGTGCTGACCGGCCAAGCCGACACGCACAAGAATTTCGCCTACGGCATCATGACCACGCGAGGCATCATCAATGGCAGCGATGCATACGCGATCCGCACGGTGCGAGGTTGGCGTTATCGGCTGGTTTGGAACCTGAACCACGAAACGAAATTTACCAACGCCTGCACCAAGGCAGACTACTTTCAATCCATGATCCAAGCCGCTCAAGCCGGTGATGCCCAAGCGGCTGAACTGGTCAGAAAGTATCACTACCGACCCGAGTTCGAACTGTTCGATTGTGAAACCGATCCCTTGGAAATGAACAACATCGTCAATGATCCAAAGTACGCCAAAGTCGTCTCACGGTTGAAGGATGAGTTGACCGGTTGGATGAAATCGCAAGGTGACGAGGGAATCCAAACCGAGCACGACGCGATCCTGCATCAAGGCAGGTACAAAGGGATGTCCCGTGAAGAAGCTTATGAAGCGTTTCGTAAACGGGAAAACAAGGCAAAGCAAACGGAAGGGAAACGGGCCAAGGGCAAGAAACGCAACACGCAATAAGTCGATTGGAGCGAGCGGCGTTTGCCCATCGTATTCGTTGGTGAGAATTAAAATGAAACAGCTTGCGATTGTGACGGCGGTTTGTTGTCTGGGTTTGACTTGTGTTGGGAAGGCGGAGGCTGAAGCGGAGCAAACCAACACGCCTCAGTACGTTGTGGCGCCGATCGAAACCGAAGTGCAACGTCGAGAGATTTCGGGAAGTGCCAGTGCTTATGCGATGGTCAACTGCAACGCGTTTGTGGTTGATTCTCAATTTGCTCCGAATGCCTTTGACACCACATCGCTGATGTCGGAATTGCGTACGCTTGCCGATGCGGATGCTGGTCCGTTGAAACTTGTCGTGCGATTGAATCGGTTGGACCAGGATTGAAGAAGGAGAAGCTTCTTTTTCGAGTGCAAAGTACGGCCGCCGGGCGAGAGCTGGTGGAGCAGATCTTTGATGCCCGTCGTCCGCCGACGATTCCGAAGGACATCAAAGACGGTCCGCTGTTTGGTTTCCTTCAGTCTCAGCGAAAGCAATATCGCCCTTCGCCAGCGATGAAGCTGGCGCGTGAATTGGGGTTCGAAACGATCAGCTACGTCCATTCGCCGGGGGGTGGGGCGCCGGAGAAACTGATTGGGCATTCGGTTCCCAATTTCGAGTTGGATCGGGTGGGCGGCGATCGTTTGGAGCTGAATCGATTTCTTGATGGACGGCCGGGTTTGGTGACCTTCTGGGGCGTTGCTTGCGGGCCCTGTTGCCAAGAAGCCCCACACCTTACGCGGATGCATCAAAAGTACAGCGACAGGTTCGCGATCGTCGCGGTCAACGGATATGACGAGGCGTCCGAGGTAGTTGCCAAGTTCGCGACGCAGAACAAACTGGAGCATCCGATCGTGTTAGGCGGCGGAGAAGTCGCGTCGAACGTCTACTTTGTTGGCGCCTATCCGACGACCTTCTTCGTTGATCGCAAAGGCACGGTGGTCGACTATCAGGTGGGATTCGATTCTGGCGAGGCACTGGAGGACCGGGTTCGTGAGATGGTCGGTGTCCGTTAACACGGATCGGTTTCCAGGTAGGCCTTCATGACTTTGGCAACGGCGGCGACGGATGCCCGTAGTTTGGTCACACATTCGGCGGCATCATCGAAGGGGCCGTCGTCTTGGACCGACCGCAATTCCTCCGCGATTTCAGACGTTTCAGCCGCGCCGACGCTGCGTGACGCTCCGCAAAGCGTGTGTCCGGCACGCCGCACCGCTTCGGCGTCGCCGGCCAAGATTGCTGATTCGATCTGCGACAACAGCATTTCGCTTTCGTCGAGATACATGCCCAACAATTCACGCAACAGTTCGTCGTTGCCGGCGACCATGGTGCGGACGGGTTCCAAGTCATAAACGCACGCTGCGTCGGCGGGGCAGTCGGCGTCCGGTTCGGTTTCAGCCGGTTTGGTTTCCGCCGAGTGGGGCGGCGTGGCGGACGTATCGACATCTGCGGTGAGCGCGGCATTCCCATCGACCGGACCATCGCACTGCGAACCATCGCTCACCAAATCCTCGGTGGAAGTGTCGTGGGGCGTGGTGTCGTCGGTCGGAACGTTACCGGCGGCGGGTGACTGGAGGACTTTGAGGAGTTTTTCTTTGAGGACGCCGATGCGAATCGGTTTGGCGACGTACTCGTCCATTCCGACCTCCAGGCATTTTTCCCGGTCGCCCTTCATGGCGTGTGCGGTCATGGCAATGATGGGGATGTGGCCACCGGATTTCGATTCGATTTCACGGATCGCTTCGGTGGCGGCAAATCCATCCATGACGGGCATTTGGACGTCCATCAGCACGACGTCGAATTGATCGTTTTGGAATGCTTCGACGGCCTCGGCGCCGTTGTTGGCCACGGTGACTTGATGACCGAACCGAGTGAGGACACCGATCGCCAGTTTTTGATTGATCGCGTTGTCTTCGGTCAACAAGACTTTGAGGTGATCGATGGATTCGTGAATGGGCTCATTGAAATCGTAGTCGGGCGTGTCTTCGGGGGCCGTCACGCCCAACGTTCGCACGATTGCATCGAACAGTTCGGATTGCTTGACGGGTTTCATCAATCGTTCGGAGATATCCAGTCGATCGCGCAGTGCGTCTTCGCCTTCGCGGCCGCCACTGGTCAAAACGATGATCGGGGTGTCGGAAACATTTGAATCTCGCCGCACCTGTTCGATAAAGTCATACCCGCTCATTTCGGGCATGTGCACATCGCTGATGACCAATTTGCACGGTTCGTCGCGTTGGTCGGCTTCACGCAGCAACTCGAGTGCAGTTTCCCCCGAGTCGGCGAGGATGGGAACCATGCCCCAGTTGCCGAGCATTTCCTGCAGGATTCTTCGGTTGGTCATGTTGTCATCGACGACCAGAACTTTCGAGCCGCCGACGTACACGAGTCCGGTCGTCGCGTGGGCTTCGGTGCCGTTGGGGGCCTGACGCAGATGGATGTTGAAGGTGAATTGGCTGCCCTGGCCGACTTCGCTATCCACCGAGATCGATCCGCCCATCAAACCGACCAGACGGGACGAGATGGCAAGCCCCAGTCCGGTGCCGCCGAAGCGGCGTGTGACCGACGTATCGGCCTGTTCGAATTCTTCGAAGATCGCACTGCACCGGTCTTCCGGAATCCCGACTCCGGTATCGCGCACGCAGAGTTGCAATTCCAGTTCTTCGTCGGATTGCGAGATCAGCTCGACTTCGACAAACACTTCACCCTGTTCGGTGAACTTGATGGCGTTGCCGACCAGATTGACAATGATTTGACGCAGACGTCCGGGGTCGCCACAGAGATAGCGTGGGATCGCAGGATCGACTCGGAAGGCCAGTTCCAAGCCTTTCGCGTGAGCCTTCAGCCCCAGCGTCTTCATCGTATCGCCGAGGCTTTCGCGGAGATCGAAGGTTTGCGATTCGATCTCAAGTTTGCCCGCTTCGATCTTCGAAAAGTCCAGGATGTCGTTGATGACCGCGAGCAGCGCTTCGCCCGATTCTTGAACCATCGACAGGAAGTTGCGTTGAGTTGCGTCCAGACGGGTGTCCAGGACCAGGTCGGTCATGCCGATGATGGCGTTCATCGGCGTGCGGATTTCGTGACTCATGTTGGCCAGGAAATCGCTCTTGGCCCGATTCGCCTTGTCCGCCACCTCCTTGGCCTGCATCAGTTCCTTTTCGAACTTCTTCCGTTCGGTGATGTCGTGTCCGATTCCGACCACCCCGATGACATCCCCTTCGGGGCTGCGGAGCGGTACCTTGGTCGTCAACAGCCAGAGTTCTTCGCCATGGTCTCCGTGATGGGACTCTTCGCGATCCAGCAGTGGCTCGCCGGTCCGCATGACGTTTTGGTCGTCCGTTACGTAGTTACACGCCATTTCCGGAGGTGAGTAGTCGTAATCGGTTTTGCCAATCAGATCGTCGGCGGATCGGAGTCCCAGTAGCTGGACGAGCGCGGCGTTGGCGGTGATGAATCGGCCCGCACGGTCTTTGACGTAGATCAAGTCGGGGACATTGTTGATGATCGTTTTCAGCAGGTCTCGTTCGCGCGAGAGTTCCTGCTCGGCTTTCTTTTGTTCGGAAACGTCGCGTGAGATCCCGAAGGTGCCGACAATCTCACCGTGCAGGTCTCTCAGCGGAACCTTGGTGGTGCTGCACCATGTGTCCTCGCGATCGGTGTAGGTTTCGCGTTCAATCTTGGCCAAAATGGTTTCGCCGGTTTGCATGATGCGTCGTTCGTCGGCGAGCGCTTCGCGGGCATGTTCGCGGCCGAAGAAGTCCGCATCGGATTTGCCGATCGCTTGCCGCGGATCGTCCAGGCCGAGTTTCTTGGCGCAGCTGCGGCTGAGTCGAATGAAGCGGCTATCGCAATCCTTGAAATAAACGGCGTCGGGAACGGTATCGAGCAAGATGGAGAGCAAGAATTTTTCGTATTCGACCTGGTGCTCGGCGTTCTTTTGATCGGTGATGTCCCAAAACATCACCTGGATCCCGACCACTTCGCCGCTGACGTCGTGAACGGGTGCCTTCCAGACTTCGACGTGTTTCAGATTGCCGCCGGAATCCTGGTGACGTTCGACGTTGTGGTGCAGTTTGCCGGTTTCGATCACGTGCCGATCGTCGGCCAAGTATTTCTTGGCGAGGTCGGCGGGGAAGAGATCGAAGTCCGTCTTGCCGACGATGGCGGGGGCCGAGATACCCATCACTTCACAGGCCAGTTCGTTGGCGTATTGCAATCGGCCGCGGAGGTCTTTGCGGAGCACGCACAGCGGAAGACTCTCGACCAACGAATGATACACCGCCTCGGCGTCACCCAGCGATCGGCTGAGATGTCGTTGTTCAGAGATGTCGTGACTGGCACCGCAGACCAGCGGCTCCGGAGAGGCGTCAGGATCCAACAGGACCGATTCACGGATCCAGATCGCGGGTCCTTCGGCGACCGCCAGGCGATAGTCGTATTCCGCTTGTTCCGTTTTTTCCAAATCCCTCCAGATCCCGACGACGACGGCTCGGTCGTCCGGGTGGATCAGGTCGAGCCTTGCGCCCGGGGTGGCGAGCAGTTCATCGGCGGATTTGCGAAAGACATTCACCGAGGCCGGATCGATCCATTGAAACCGTGGCTCGTCCAAGGACGCGGTCCATCGGCACTCGCTGGACCGTTGCAACAAACGCTCCGGGATGGCAGGTAGCGTGCCCGAATCGAGTTCAGCGTTGTTTGAAGCACTTCCGATTTCTGCATTTGCCATGGCGTCAGACCAGCAATGTGGGGGACGACTCGATTTACCTCCATCATAGCCACTTCAGCCTCAGATGGCGGGCAAATACGGATCGATCAATCGAGCTGCCCAAGAAAAGCTGGACCTGGACCGGATGATGAGTAATCATGGTGCCTCTTGCCAAACTACCGATTCTGCAACGAAGAGCCACACAACGATGATGCGATCTTGGAGGCCCGCCGCGTGCCGGCCGATGTTCCTGTTTGTCTTGCTACTGACCGTGTCTGTCCCTGCCGGCTATGCAGAGGACAAGGACGACAAGGCCGCCTCGTCGGGTGACTCCGCCGACGCGACGGTCAAATTGGACGGCACCTTCGAAGCCATCCGGCAATTCGAAGTCACCGCGGACAACAAGCATTTGACGGAATTGGTGATCGAGCGAATCGTTCCTTCCGGGACGAACGTCACCCAAGGGCAGACGCTCGTCTGGTTCGAAACCGAACCACTCAACGACAAGATTCGCAGCGCCGAATCGGATCTCGCGATCGCCCGACTGGATCTGAAATCTGACGAGTTTGCTCACGAGCAGTTTCTGAAACAACAATCGCTCGACAAAGCAAAGGCACGTCGGACTCGAGATGAGGCACAACAGAATTACGACAACTATCAACGGGTGGACCGGGAGCGGGCCATCAAGCAGGCGAAGTTCTCGCTTGAGTCCTCGCAGTTTTCGCTCGAGAGTGCCACCGAAGAGTTTCGGCAACTCGAACAGATGTACAAAGAAGACGACTTGACCGAAGAGTCGGAGGAGATCGTGTTGCGACGGGCCAAGCGGGCGATGGAGTCGGCTCAATTCTCACTCGATCGAGCCCAGATTCAGCATGATCGAACCATCAAGCAGTCGATCCCCCGCGACGATGCCAATCAAGAAGAAGCCTTGGCACGCGCCGTCATCGAGTATGAAAAAGCCCTCCACGCGATGGGCATCGACAAACAGAAACGCGAGCTTGAATTGCAACGCAAACGCATCAAGCTGGAACAGCAGGCAGAAAAGTTTGACGAGATGCGAGCCGAACGGAAAAAGGTCGTCCTGAAGTCAGGACTGGACGGGATCTTCGTTTACGGCAGCGTCACGCGGGCCAAGCTTCCGGCCAAACCGGTCGAACTGAAAAAGGGGACCAGTGTTAGCGGTAAACAAGTGATCGGCACGGTCCTCGACCCCTCCAAGTTGCAGGTGCGTGTCGAATTGCCCGAGACGCAATTGAAAGCGATTCACGTCGCAGACCGTTGCAAGGTCGTTCCCAAGGGAATCGCCGACGCGGAACTCGATGGCGTCGTCAAGTCGATCGGGATCGTGCCCCTCACCGCCGGAAAATACGACTGCATCGTATCCCTGCGTGGCAAAGCCTTGGCCGGCGTGCTGCCGGCGATGACGTGCGAGTTGCAGTTTGCTCAGGCGAATCAAAAGGCTGCCGATGGCGCCGAGAAAAAGGACGAAGCATCCAAATGAGATTCTTGTCGCGACGTTGGCTTGTTGCCGTAGCCGTCCTGGTGCTGTTGCAGGCCGAAGGTCATCCCCAGGAGACGGTTCGGATCGGAGAGGAAGTCCGACCGTTGCCGGTGGTCGAGCCGACCGAGCCGGAGGAACTGCAGGCCGCGATTGAACGTGGCGTGCAATTTTTGATCGACGACCAGAACCCCAACGGATCCTGGGGGTCGCCGACGAAGACCAAGGGGTTGAATATCTACGCGCCCGTTCCCGGTGCACACCACGCGTTTCGCGCCGGAACGACGTCGTTGGCACTTTCGGGATTGCTGGAAGTCGCCCCCGATGATCCCAAAACCCAGACGACGATTGATCGAGCCGAAGCTTGGTTGTACGAACACCTCGGATCACTCCGCCGGGCCAGTGGTGACGCGATCTACAACGTCTGGGGCCATGCCTATTCGATCCAGGCACTCGTCCGGCTGCACGGGCGACATACCGGCGAGACCGAGGCTCAGGAAAAGATTGTCGCTCTGATTCGCGATCAATTCGACATGCTGCAACGTTACGAATCGGTGGACGGCGGTTGGGGGTACTACGATTTCCGGTACCAGTCCAATCAGCCCACCTCGAGTTCGATCAGTTTCGTCAACGGCGCCGTGCTGATCGCTTTGGCCGAAGCGAGAGAGATCGGAGTGGAGCCCCCGAAGCGAATGGTCGATCGAGCCATTGCCGCAACCAACCGTCAAAAGAAGTCGGATTTCAGCTACCTGTACGGTGAGTATCTCAAAGATCGGCCGGCACGAGAAATCAATCGCCCGGGCGGCAGTCTGGGACGGACACAGTGCTGCAACGCCGCGCTGCGGGCCTGGGGTGACGAAACGGTGACCGATGATGTGATCAAGACGTGGCTGTATCGCTTGTACGTCCGCAATGGTTGGCTGGATATCGGACGTAAACGACCGATTCCCCACGAGTCGTGGATGCAAGTGGCCGGGTATTTTTATTACTTCGGACACTACTACGGCGCTGTGTGCTTGGACCAATTGCCCGCCCAACAACGAGCGCCCTATCAAGCAATGTTGGCGAAATTGATCTTGGACCGTCAAGAAAAGAACGGGTCGTGGTGGGATTACCCGCTGTACGATTACCACCGACCCTACGGCACCGGGTTCGCGCTGATGACGCTGCATCGGTGTAAGGCCGCCGAGGGGGAGAGGGCAGAAAAATAGGGGGCAGGAACATGGGGTAGCAGCGAATGGTGCTCGATGGCCAGATGTGTCTCAGAGGGCCTGAATCGGACGGAGTCCCCTTTTCTTGTCCGGTTTCACCTCCCCATTTTTCTGCCCACCATTTTTCTGGCATCCCGTCCTCACCCTCGCCCCCGGCAATGATCGCTAAAGATCAAGTTCAACAGCCCGATGCTGGGCGGCGGATTGATAGCAGGCATCGACCAGCGCCATCGTGGCCAGATTGTCTTCGCCGCTGAGCGCCGGATCGACTCCGTTTTCCAACGCCACCAACAATTCGGCCATCGGTCCCAAGAAGGCATCGGGGAACCAGACCTCGTCCCAGTGCGGGCGTTGCCAGGTGCCCTTCGCTGTCGTGCTGTACTGAAGGGTGCTTGGCGTCCGCTGGGGATACTTGGGCCAACCGATGTCGCCCAGCGCCAGGCCTTGGGTGCCTTCGACGCGATAGGTGATACCGATGGCCTCGGCGGCCCCCTCGCGGACCGGTCCGGCCCAGACGTCGTCACAGATCATGCAACGTAAGCCCGATGCGTACTCCAAGATGTACAGCCCGATCCCATCGGTATGTTGAAACGTGGTGCGTGGATCGGAGCGAAAGCTGGCATAAACTCGCTGCGGATCGCCGAACCAAAAACGCATCGTGTCCAAATGGTGGATCGACAAGATTCGGCACGTGACCCAGCCCTGTCGCTCTTGCCAGGGCATCCAGTGGGGGATCGCACGGGTGTCGATCGTTGCCAGGACCGGATCGCCTAAATCGCCTCGCGCGATCAGGTGGCGGCAGGCTCGAACGGATTGGTCGTAGCGCATGTTTTGGTTGACGCACAACGTCATGCCGGCGTCGCGGCACAATCGAACGATCTCTTTGGCTTGATCGAGACAAACGCCGAGCGGCTTTTGTGCCAGGATGCCGCGGATCTGTTTGTGCCGGACGACTTCGCCGACGACGTCCAACAGGCAATCGGGAGGGACGGCGATGTCGACGACTTCGACGCGTGGGTCTTGCAGCAATTGTTGGTAGGTTGGATACACCGATTCGATCGAATGCCGCTGGGCAACCTGTTGGGCATTTTGGATCGTTCGCGAGCAGATGGCGACCGGTTGCAAGCCGGCGGCGCGATAGGCGACCAGATGGCAGTCGGCCATGATGAATCCCGCGCCGATGCAGCCGATGCCGACGTCCAGCCGGTCGGGAAGCGTGGGCAGGTAGTCGAGAGTTTCGGAGGCGGGGTGTTGCGGCATCGAAGGATTACTCGTCCCGGAGCGACTTGGCGCTGGCGTCGTGGTCGGGATCCAGGAATGCCGCTTCCGCGGTGTCCGTGTCGAATCGCTTGATGCCGATCTGTTTGATCGCCGCGTCGTCCAGGCGATCGATCGGCGTGTAGCGGGGGTGGTGCGAGTCCTTGTAGGGGTCGTTGGATTTGGCGTTGTAGCAACAGATCATCGACCAGCGAGGATTGGCGGATTTATTTTGGTCGCTGCGATGCAACAGATTGGAATGAAAAAAGAGCACGTCGCCGGGATCCATTTCGACATAGATCAATTCCATGCGTTTCAGGATTTCTGCGACACGCTCGACATCCGCGCCGGCTTGATCGCCGGTCAATTGATGATGGATCCTGCCACAGTGATGAGAGCCCCGGATGACTTGCAAACAACCGTTCTCCCGCGTGGCCGGATCAACGGCGATGAAGGCGCTGACCAGGTTCGGTGTTAACACGCCATTGGCGTACCAGTACCCATAGTCTTGGTGCCACGCCCAGGCGCCGCCGACGCGGGCGTCCTTCATGATCATTTTGGAATGGTAATGATACGGTTCGTCGTTGAGCAGTTGTTCGGCGGTATCGACCATTCGATGGCAGCGGGCGAAGGCACCGTAGATTCCTTGGCCGGGATGATTCCAAAGCGACAGACGAACCGTCCCGCCTTCACCATCGGCGCGGCCGAACGCGTGATCGTCAAGCTGTTTGTCTTCCCGCGCCGACCGATGCAACAGGTCGATCTCTTGGGCATCGAACAATGATTTGCGAAGCAAAAAGCCGTCGCGTTGGTAGTGTTCACGATCGAGCTGGGAGATCGGTGTGGACATGGGAGACGGGGGAGACAAGGAGATGGGGAGAGAGGGAGACAAGGAGACAAGGAGATGGGGAGAGCACCGTGTAGGATAACAAACTTGGGGGATCCCGAATCGAAAAACGTCGAGCGCGGCGGAGCGATCGACGTTTCAGCTCGGCTGGGCGTTTGAGCGGGCGAACTGAAGGATTTGCGGGGTGTTCAGTGCGCCGGTTTGGCGGGCGATTTCGGATCCGCGGCGGAACAGGATGATCGTGGGGATTCCCGAGAGCGAAAACTGCGCCGCGGTCTGCGTGGCGGCGTCGGTGTCCAACTTGGCGAGGATGAACCCCGGTGACAACTCCGCGGCGGCTTCGGCGAACGAAGGGGCCATCATTCGGCAAGGGCCACACCATGACGCCCAGAAATCGACCAGGACGGGAACGTCGGATCGCGACACAAATTTGCCGAACGATTGATCGGTCAACTCAATCGGGGTGGCGGGCAACAACGGGGTTTGGCATTTGCCACAGATCGGTCGGTCGTCGATCCGATCGCTCGGAACACGATTGACAGCGAGGCAGTCGGAACAAACGAGACTCAGTGGAGGTGCAGTCATGGCAATTGAGTTTGAAGGCTTGTGTGGGACGCGGCGTCACCACCTGTGCATTTTATGCGCCGCGCGCGGTCGTGTGTAACTTGTGCAGAGGTGAATGGGCTGCCGTGTCATCGTAGTAATCGTAGGGCATGCTGTGCATGCCACCAGGCCGTCAGCCATCCTCCAACGCCTCCCTTTCGCCAGAACGTAAGCCCACCAACGTTGGATGGAAACGGCACTCTGCCAGTGTGATTCCAAGGCGGCACGGCCCCCACATTCGAAACGCTACGCGATCGTGAAATGGCACAACTTTTGCAATTCGACACAAACACAACAGTGCACCTGCCTGTCTGCCAAACGGTGCACCGAAAGAGAATACCTGTATCACGTCTGTTTGAATTGAGGAGAGAGAGATGGGACTTCTAACACGACACCGTTCTAGCTTTCCAACGAGCATTGATCGGATGCGAGATGAATTCGATCGCGCGCTACAAAATTTCTGGGGCGGAAACGGCGATTTTGAAAGCATGCTTCCGGCCAGCGAATGGCAGCCGAGCGTTGATATCTCGGAAGACGATTCGGCGTTGAAGGTCAAAGTCGATCTGCCTGGGATCAAACCCGAAGACGTCGAGATCAGCGTCAGCGATGACCGGTTGACGATCAAGGGCGAGCGGAAAGAGGAAACCGAAGACGACAACAAGGAAACGAAAGTGCATCGCATCGAACGCCGTTACGGATCGTTCTATCGCAGCATCGCCCTGCCTCCGGGCACCAAGGCCGATGATGTGGTCGCCGAAGCCGACAACGGTGTGATCACGATCCACTTGCCCAAGGGCGAGGTGACCAAAGCCAAGCGGGTGGCGGTGAAGGCCAAGTAGGGTTGCCGCCGTGACCGTCGTCGAGTTGCTCGCCATCGAGCAACTCGACGAACGTGCGCTAATTCGGCATCTCGACGACGCTGTCTCGTTCGCTTTCGGACAGCGGTTCGATGCTGGACAGTTGGCCATCCAGCACGTCCAGATCGGCATCCGAGGCGTCATCGTCGCGGGCGATCCGGTCGCTGATGCGTTGCCGCAGCGTTTGCTCCTCGGCGTGGCAGTTGAGGATGGCAAACGTCGCCGATTCGCGAGTCGCCAGGGTCTTGAACATCTGGCGGTCGGCCCGTCGCAGAAACGTCGCGTCGATGACGACCGAGTGGCCGGAACGGAGGATGCAACGGGCCATCCGACGCAACCGTTCGTAGGTCGCGTGATTGGCGGTTTCACCATACAGTTCGCGTTGTTGCCGTTGGTTGGGACGGTCGGTCGGCTGCATTCCAAAATGCCGCTTGCGTTCGATGTCGCTGCGGAGTCGGATCGCACCGTGCCGCTGGACGACCCACTCGCTGGCGGTGGTTTTTCCGCTGCCGCTGACGCCGTGGGTGATCCACAATGCGGGGCGATCACGCAAGGAAAACCGATAGGCCAGTTCGATGTGGTGCTCGCAATCCTGCATCGCGGTGGCCCGCTCGGCGTCGGATAGACCGGGTTGCGACGCCCGCATCACCGCCACCTTGGCACGGATCAGCGCGCGATAGACCAAGTACCATCTCAGCACGACGAGTGACGCATGGTCGCCGGTGTGTTCCAGATAGGCATTGATGAAACTGCGTGACAGATCCATCCGGTCACGGGCGGCGAAGTCCATCGCGGCAAACGCCGCGTCGCTGAGCACATCGATCCAGCGAAACTGATCGTTGAACTCGATCCCGTCAAAGGGGATCAACCGGTCTTGCCAGTGAACGATATTGGCCAAGTGCATGTCGCCATGGCATTCGCGGATGAAACCGTTGGCGACTCGTTGCACAAACACGCGACGGTGTTCTTCAAAAAAGGTGCCGGTCCAATCGCCGAGCACGCGTAGGATCTTGGCCGACGGACCCGTGACGGCATCCTTCAGCGCGGCCAAGTTGTCGGTCGCGTTCTGGTAGATCAAGTCGATCGATCCGAGCCGCTTTCCATCGGCATCACTGGGCAGTCGTTCGGCCGAACCGTGAAACTCTGCAACACATTGGGCTAAATCGAACACTTCGTCGGTCGTCAGCTTGCCGGCGTCGAGTCGTTCACTGAGCAGCGAGCCGGCGGGAAACCGACGCATTTTGACGGCGTATTCCACCGCCGACCCCGTGCCTTCGACCACCGGTTTTCCGTCCTGCCACGTCAGTGGCACGACATCCAGGTAAAGTTCCGCAGCGAACCGTCGATCCAAGCGGAGTTCCTGTTCGCAAAACTGTTTGCGTTTTTCGAGTGAGGAGTAATCCAGGAACGCGGTGCGCACCGGCTTTTTGATCTTGTAGGCAAAATCGCCGACCAGAAAGACCCACGAAATGTGGGTCTCGTGCAACTCCACGTCATCCGCTTGGACCTCCGGATAGGCCTCGGGATTGCGAAGACCGTTGATCAATTCTTCGCTGGATGGGCCGTTTGCGGTCGCGGTGGCGTCGGCGTGACTCATTGTCTTACCTGTTTGGGTCGCGTAGCACGGACCGCGATTGTCTCAAGCAACCTCGTCCAATCGACGGATCCGTTTGGTCAAGTCATCGGCAACAAGCATGTTTCGATCGACTGATCATCTTCGCTGATGTGGATCGGGGATTCAAAGCCTTCGGGTTTCAGGGCAAGTACGGAACTGTTCAACTGACAGAGCAGGTTTTCGGCCGTATTGCCGATCAGGAATCCGGCCACTCCGGTCCGACAGACCGTCCCCATGACCACCAAGTCGGCTTCGATGTCTTCGGCGACGGCGAGGATGTTGGGGGCAGCGGGACCGCGACGCAGATGGACCTGGATGTCGTCGGCGTCGGCAAAGGGTTCATGCAACAGTCGATCAAGCCGTTTGCGAACCTTGGCTTCGCGTTTGGCCAACGCGGCATTGACTTCCGCGTCGCCGGCGCGTCGCCGCAGGGCGTGTTCCATCCACATGTCCCAGACGCTGACGACGTGCAGTTTTGCGCGGTCACGCAACGCGATCGCGTACGCCAATTCGAGGATGGTGTTGTTCAAATTCAAATGGGTTTCATCATCGGCATCCAGATCGATCGCCGCGAGCACCTGTTTGAACTCCTGGTGGATCAGCGGTTTGAGGATCCAGACGGGACAGGGGCAGACACGCAGCAGCGATCGAGCGATGCTGCCGAATAAACGCCCCGTGGTCGACAACCCGTCGGCCGTCTTGATGACCAAGTCGTGTCCGCCGGTGAGCACGCGTTTGGTGATTTCCTGTGCCGGATCGCCACAACGAACGAGGATCTCCACGGTGAGACTTTCTCGGCAAAATTGATTCGCCAGTTGGACCAATTTTTGCCCGCGGTCCTCGATCATCAGATGTTCCAGTTCCTCGTGACTGGCCCCATGTGCCACCAAGCCGATCGCACCAGGCAGCGGCTTGACCACGTCCATCAGCGTGACCACCGCCTTGTTCTCCTTGGCGATCTCAAAAGCCCGTTGAATTGCCGTCTCGGGATCGTTCGTTCCCGCGTAGACCAAGATGTTCTTAAATCGTTGCATCGCAGATTCCTAAGAGTGTTACTCACTCTCTAGGTTTGCATGATTTGTGCCAAAATCAATCCGCGACGGATTGCAAGCGTTTGCCGCGGGAAGGCGCGCTTATTGTCGCGCCTGTGCGGAATGGGCACAGCGTCTTGTGGCAAAATTCTACGACCTACTTCGCGCAGCACGGGCGTGCCTGGCGACCGTGAAGCCGAAGATGCGGCCTGCAGCACCGTGGCAGGTGCAAGAACGCCGCCCGGCTTGGCCACCCTCGGGCGACGGCCAACCACGGCCGCACCTGATCGCCGGCATGATGGTATGCACATTGCACGCCGTGTCTGTGGTCATCCATCGAACTTCAATCTCCGGTATGCACGATGAGTACGGCAGCAGAATCCGCCACGGACCTGATTCGCTGGTTCGACCAAGTCGGCATGGGCGATGTCGCGGTGGTGGGCGGCAAGAACGCTTCGCTGGGCGAGATGTATCGCGAATTGACATCCCGCGGTGTGCGGATTCCCAACGGGTTTGCAACCACGGCAGCGGCCTACCGGCATCATTTGTCCGCAAGCGGGTTGGACGACAAGATCCAACAGATTTTGAGCGGGATCAACTACCGGGACGTGGGGTCGTTGCAACATCATGGCAGGATCATCCGGCACATGATCTTGGACACGCCGCTGTCGGACGATCTCTCCCACGCGATCGTCAGGGCCTATCACGTGTTGTCCAGCGGTCGTGGCGAATTGGCCGACGTGGCGGTCCGCAGCAGCGCGACGGCGGAGGATTTACCGGACGCGAGTTTCGCCGGCCAGCAAGAAACTTATTTAAATGTTCGCGGTCAGGCATCGCTGTTGGATGCGTGTCGTCGTTGTCTGGCGTCGTTGTTCACCGATCGCGCGATTTCGTATCGCACCGACCAAGGTTTTGACCACATGCAGGTCGCGTTGTCGATCGGTATCCAGGAAATGGTGCGATCGGATCTGGCGACGTCGGGGGTGATGTTTTCGATCGACACGGAGACCGGGTTTCGAGATGCCGTGCTGATCAATGCCGCCTACGGGTTGGGAGAAAACGTCGTCCAGGGAAGCGTCAATCCGGACGAATATTATGTCTTCAAACCGACATTGCGGACCGGTCACCGCCCGATCTTGAAGCGAACGCTGGGATCGAAAGCCATCAAGATGGTGTACGACTTGGGTGGCAGCAAGATGGTCAAGAACGTTCCGGTGTCGGACGACATGGCGAAACGATTCGCGTTGTCGGACGATGACATCTTGCGACTGGCCCGATGGGCGTGCGAAATCGAAGACCACTACAGCAGCGTTCGCGGTTCGTTTTGCCCGATGGACATGGAGTGGGCGAAGGACGGCGTCACCGGCGAATTGTTTATCGTGCAGGCCCGCCCCGAAACGGTGCAGTCGCGGCGATCGGCCAACGCCCTGCAGCGTTATCACCTCAATCAGGAAGGCGTCAAGCTGTTGGAAGGACGTTCGGTCGGAGAGAAAATAGCTTCGGGACCGGTTCGGTTGATCCGCGACGTCCATGAGTTGTCGCAGTTCCTTGACGGGGAGATTCTGGTCACCGACAAGACCGATCCGGATTGGGAACCGGTGATGAAGCGCGCCGCGGCGATCATCACCAATCGCGGCGGACGGACCTGCCATGCGGCGATCGTCAGTCGCGAGTTGGGATTGCCGGCGATCGTCGGCACCGGCGACGCCACGGATCGACTTCGCAACGGCCAAGTCGTCACGATCAGCTGCGCCAGCGGAGACACCGGCGTGGTTTATGAAGGCGAGTTGTCATTTGAAATCGAAACGATCGACCTGGGAGCGATCGGGCGACCGCAGACCAAAATCATGATGAATGTCGCGACGCCCGACGAAGCGTTTGCGCTCTCGGCGATCCCCAACGACGGCGTGGGATTGGCGCGGGAGGAATTCATCATTTCCAACTACGTCAAGGTGCATCCTCAAGCGTTGCTGGATTACGATCAACTGGATCCCACCACGCGGGCCGCGGTCGATCAGGCCTCCCAGGGCTACGACGACAAGCCGCAGTTCTTTATCGATCGCCTATCTGAAGGCATTGCGATGATCGCCGCGGCGTTCTATCCCAAAGACGTGATCGTGCGGATGAGCGATTTCAAGACGAACGAGTACGCGAACTTGATCGGTGGCCGCCGGTATGAGCCGAAAGAAGAGAATCCGATGATCGGATTTCGCGGCGCCTCGCGTTATTACCACGAAAGTTTTCAAGCCGCGTTCGCACTCGAGTGCCAAGCCGCGCTGCGGGTCCGGCGCGACATGGGGTTGAGCAATGTCAAGTTGATGATCCCGTTCTGCCGCACCATCGAAGAAGGCAAAAAGGTGCAGGCGGAGATGAAAAAGAATGGCCTGGTGCGGGGCGAAGACGGCTTGGAGATCTATGTGATGTGCGAGATCCCCAGCAACGTGATTCTGGCCGACCAATTCTCCGAGATCTTTGACGGTTTTTCCATCGGCTCGAACGATCTGACCCAATTGACGCTGGGCGTGGATCGCGATTCGGCGATCGTGGCGCATGTCTTCGACGAGCAAAACGAAGCGGTCAAGCGGATGATTTCCAGCGTGATCGCCGAGGCGAAGCGTTGCGGTCGCAAGATCGGCATCTGTGGCCAAGCGCCCAGTGATTACCCCGAGTTCGCCGAGTTTCTGGTCCGCGAAGGGATCGACAGCATGTCGTTGACCCCGGATTCGATTCTGAAAACGACGGTTCACATTCTAAAAGTCGAAGGGTCTGGTTCCTGACAGAATGCGTGGCGGAGGTTACAACAGGAGCGTTGCTGAACCCCTTCTGTGAGATTTCCATGACCGACGATTCACGAGCCCTGTTTGACCGACTCGGTGGCACCGCCGCCGTCGCAGCGATTGTTCAGGAGATGTACGCTCGGGTCCTCGACGACCCGGAGTTGGCGCCGTTTTTCGAGAACGCCTCGATGGACCGGTTGCAGACGATGCAGTTTCACTTTCTGGCATCCGCCTTTGACGGGCCGGCCGAATACTCAGGGGCCGACTTGACCCGGATTCACGCCGGTCGCGGCATCACGGCGGTGCACTTCGCGAAATTCTGTGGGCACTTTGCCGATGCCATGGAAGACCACGGTGCCTCCAAACGCGATGTCGATGACGCCTTGGGACGACTGGCGCTCTACAAAGACAAAATCACCGGTGACGCCAACGTCGATGGCTAGGCTCTGTCCCTAAAGTCCGGCGAGCGAAAAGGGGGGCAGGAGTCAATCGTGCGAAGCACCCGTAGGGCCGTTCCGGCTATTGACTCCTGCGTCGTTTAGGGACAGAGCCTAGCTGGCCCCCTGCGACGGGTCACTCGACCACGCTCAAGGGAGCTTCGGCTTCGTTGCAGCTGAACCGTTCCAGCAGGCGGTAGAGTTTGCGTCGGTGAATGCCTAACACGCGTGCCGCCTTGGCCTTGTTGCCGTTTTCTTTGGCCAACACATACATCACGTGCGCCTTGGCGATGTCGTCGAGTTTGAGCGAGTCGGGTTTGAACGCGGATTCGGCATCGCTGGCCTCCGCCGCCTCGGGGGCACTGGCCCGGTCGGTGGCGTGACGCTCGACATCACCATCGACGCAATCGGCGATTTCTGAGGGGAGATCATCGAGGGTCACGTCGTGCCCATCGGCCAGGATCGTGGCGCGTTGGATCACGTTGATCAGTTGCCGCACGTTTCCAGGCCAGGCGTAGCGATTGAGCGCATCCCGGGCGGCTTGGTCGACGTGCCAAGGGACCGGCAAGTAGTGGTCGACCAAGCGGTCCACGTCGCCTTCACGCTCGCGCAACGGCGGCAGTTCCAGTGAAAGGACATTGACCCGATAGAACAGGTCCTCGCGGAAATTCCCCGATTCGACTTCTTTGGTCAGATCTCGGTTGGTCGCCGCGATGATTCGGACACGGACAAAACGTTCCTTGTGCGATCCGATCCGTCGCATCGAACCGTCTTCCAAGACACGCAGTAATTTGGGTTGCAACGAAAGCGGCAACTCGCCGATTTCGTCGATGAACAGCGTGCCCCCGTCGGCGATCTCGAAGAGCCCAGGTTTGTCTGACGTTGCCCCGGTGAACGAGCCTTTCTGGTGGCCGAACAATTCGCTTTCGACCAACTGCTCAGGCAGCGCGGCGCAGTTGATCGTGACAAAGGGTTTGTCAGCGAGCTTGCTGTTTTGTTGGATCGCCCTGGCCACCACTTCTTTGCCGGTCCCGCTCTCACCCTGGATCAGCACCGGCTTGTCGGTCGGGGCCACCTTTTGCACCATCTTGACGACCTGTCGCATCGACGGTGATTCGCCGACAAGCTCCAGGGCGGGCCGGCTGCGCGAGATGATCGCCTTGAGTTGTTTGTTCTCGCGACGCAGACGGCCACGATCCCGGGCCAACATGCAGTGGTGTTCCAAGTCGCCCAGCGAACACGGCTTGGTCAAAAAATCGCAGGCCCCCAGCTTCATCGCCGAAACCGCCGACTCGATCGTCCCTTGGCCGGTCAAGATGATCACTTCCATCTCGATCTTGTCCTGCTGCACACGCTGCAACAATTCCATCCCGGACATCCCCGGCATGTTCATGTCGAACACGGCAACGTCAAAGCTGTCTTGCGCGCAAAGCTCCAACGCTTCGGCACCACTCGCCGCGGCGCTGACGTCGTGACCCTTCCGCTCCATCCAGCGGGCGGAGGTCTCGCGGAAATCATCTTCGTCTTCAACAAGCAGGAGCTTGATCGGTGAATTGGACATGGTGGCTTGCTGAACTCGTTGGCAAGGTTTTGCGGGTGGGTAATCAGGTGGAACGACCAATCATGCCAAACCCTTGGCATTCCGTTTGATCGGTCCTATCGGCTGGATACCACCGATCAATGAGCGTGCATTCTCGCACACTCGTGACAAAAACGCACGGTCAGGGCGCGTTTTTTCGTCTCGACGGCAGTCAACTCGGGAGTCCCGCCCGGCGTAGTGCCGCGCCGGAGCCAGGCTCCCGGTCGACACAAGGCTATGATGCAAACAGCGGACCAAGTGGGTTGGAGCTGGGGCGAGGCCGGCTGAACCGGTCGGTCCAGGGCGCCGTGACGCCGGCGGTCACTCTAGGTCAAACTTGATGCCGCCGACGAACGTGGCGCACAGGTTGTAGAGCAGCGCGCCGATGATTCCGCCGATGAATCCGGCGATCCCGTAGAACAACGGCATCAGGATGATCGCGCCGATGCCGCCGATCAGGCCTGCCAGCGCGTCGCCTCCCTGTGCCGCCATCCCGGCCAGTGCCATCAGCGTGACCAACGCGCCTGCGATCAAACCGATGAAGGCGTACAGCACGCCCAGCATGGTTCCACAGGACATGACGTCCAGCCGTTTCACCGTGACGGTCCGACGTGTTGGGGTGACCGATTGAGCGACATTGGGAGTTTCGTAGGGATTGCCGGTTGACATGTTGGGATCCTTGAGCAAAGCGGTCGGTTGCAAGAGAGAAAGAAAACGCGTTACCAACGTAGCGTATCGGATCCATGCGGGTGGGGGGTGACGGTTTAAGGATCGTTCTATGGCGGGACAGCGGGGGCCTACCGCGTCCGAATCGAGAAACCGTCGCGTCCCAGCGTCGGATTTAGTCTCGGTTCTGGGAGACCAAATTCGCTCGACCGACAAGCAGCGGATCGACTGTGCCGATTCGATCCTGGTCTCGGTTGGCGTACGGAATGGTGTTCAAGACGAATCGCATCGCATTGAGTCGTGCGCGTTTTTTGCAATCCGATTTGACGACCGTCCACGGGGCGTCATACGTGTCTGAATAGAAGAACATTGCTTCTTTGGCGCGCGTGTAGTCATCCCATTTGTCCAGCGACGCGAGGTCGACCGGCGAGAGTTTCCATTGTTTCAGCGGATGGGCTTCACGCTCCTTGAAACGTCTCCGCTGTTCGTCTTGGCTGACCGAGAACCAGAACTTGATCAACCAGGTGCCGCTGCGGACCAGGTTTCGTTCAAAGTCGGGGACTTGCCGCATGAATTCCGCATATTCATCATCGCTACAGAATCCCATCACGCGTTCGACGCCGGCGCGGTTGTACCACGATCGGTCAAACATTGTGATTTCGCCGGCGGTGGGGAGATGTTGGATGTAGCGTTGAAAGTACCATTGTCCGCGTTCGGTTTCGCTCGGTTTCTCCAACGCGACGACGCGTGCACCACGGGGGTTGAGGTGTTCCATGAAGCGTTTGATGGTTCCACCTTTTCCTGCGGCATCGCGGCCTTCAAACAGGAGGACGACTTTCTCTTTCGATTCCTTGACCCAGGCCTGAAGTTTGAGCAGTTCGACCTGCAGTTGGTACTTTTGTTTTTCGTAGTTTTTTCGCGACATCAAGTTGCGATAGGGGAAGGCACCGTCACGCCAGCCGCTGGCGAGTTGGTCGTCGGGGCTGCTGTGTCGCCCCGCGGAGCCGGGGCGTGCTTTTTTGAGCAAGGCATTGCGCAGCACGGTGGCGTCTTCGGGTGAAGCGCCATCGATGATCACTTCCAGCGTCTTGGCCAGCGTGTGCACGTCATGCGGCGGCGTCGTCTCAATGATGTCGCGGACCGCGGTGATCTTGCTCTGCTGGGCCGCGGCGACCGATTGGTCGACCTCGAAGGCCTCCAGCTCGTCGGGGGTCAGCGACGGAGAGGTGTCGCCCTCAGCGACCAGGCGATTGCGACGTTTGGATTTCTTCTTAGATTTCGTCTTCGTGCGACTGCTGCCGTTTTTCGACGGTTTGGAGGGTTTTGGCGACATTTCCGATTCGGAGGTGCAAGGGGCGGACAGGCGGGCGGACTGGCGGGCGGACCGGCGGGGGATTCATCCGATGTAGCATAGCTCGTACCAAACGATCGATGGATCCGCGGCGCCGAGTTGCCAGCCGCGCCGTGGCCTGTCCGCTGTGGCCGATCCGCTCGCCGGTGCGCGGGTTGGCACACGCACGGATTCGCCGGGTTCAGCCGACCGTGGAGGATTGTGATTCCGCCATTCTTTCTCCGCCACGAAGCCAACGCGGGGGCTCGGTGAGGGTTACAATCAACGCCTTGCTGTTTTCCCCCGCCGTCGCTTCGTCCGGAGCTGATTCATGTTGCGATTTCCGATTCGAGCCGTCGTTTGTGCCTTGCTGTTGCTTGGCGTGACTGGATTTCCCGACGTCAGCCGTGCGGACGTGCAGGAGGATGCAGCCAAGCTGATCGATCAAGCGGGCGTCCAGGCTGGATTTTTTGTGCATCTGGGCGCGGGCGATGGTCAGCTCACCGCGGCGCTGCGACAGAACGATTCGACTCAGGTGCACGGCTTGGTCACCGATGCGGACCGGTTGAAAACGATTCGCGACCGAGTGCTGGCCGAGGGCGGTTACGGTGATGTCGCGTTTGACCGCATCGAGGGGTACCAGCTTCCCTATGTCGACAACATGGTCAATCTGTTGATCGCCGAATCGCTGGGCGATGTGGCGATGGACGAGGTGACGCGGGTGCTGGTTCCCAACGGCGTCGCGCTGATCAAAAAAGACGGTCAGTGGACGAAGTTTCGCAAGCCGCGTCCGGACAACATCGACGAGTGGTCGCATTACCTGCACGATGCCACCGGAAACTCGGTCGCCCATGACGACGTCGTCGCGCCGCCGCGTCACTTGCAATGGGTGGGCAGCCCGCGTTGGTCGCGGCACCACGACCGGATGGCCAGCATGAGCGCATTGGTTTCCACCGGCGGACGGATGTTTTACATCATGGACGAGGGCAGCCGGATCTCGATCCAGTTGCCGCCGAAATGGAAATTGATCGCCCGCGATGCCTTCAACGGCAGCGTGTTGTGGAAAAAAGACATCGACAATTGGCAGCCGCACCTCTGGCCGCTCAAAAGTGGGCCGACACAATTGTCGCGGCGATTGGTTTCGACGGACTCGGAAGTTTTCGTCACGCTGGGATTCAACGCGCCGCTTTCGGCACTCGATGCCGCCACCGGTGAGTTGCTGCGGACCTACGAGGGCAGCGACGCGACCGAAGAAATCATTTCGACCGGCGACCTGTTGTTCCTGGTCGTGCGAAAAGGCAAGGCGGAATTGGAAGATTACGCCCCGCTGCACGGCACGGTCGGCGACCAGGCACGCTCACGCAGCTTTTTCTGGAACGAAGAACCGCGCGTGTTGATGGCGTTCCAGGCCAGCACGGGAAAGCAGTTGTGGGCCAAGAAGACCAAGGTTTCTCCGCTGACCTTGGCCGCCAAAGATTCGCAACTTTACTTTCACGACGGCGAGAAGATCGTCAGCCTGGACGGACGCTCGGGAGACGTCGTTTGGGAAAGTGAATCGGTGACCCGCCGCGATGCGTTCACGTTTAACTTCGGGCCGCGTCTGGTCGTCTACAACGACGTGGTGTTGTATGCCGGCGGCGACGGCAAGATGATTAGCAGCGACGCCAAGAGTGGAGAAAAGTTGTGGGAGGCGAGTTTTCCCAATAGCGGCTATCAATCACCGCAAGACTTGATGGTCGTCAACGACTTGGTGTGGTTGGCGCCGTTGACGTCGGGTAAGGACAGCGGCGTTTACACCGGACGCAATCCGAGAACCGGTGAAGTCGTCAAGTCGTTCGCGCCCGATGTGGACACGTATTGGTTTCACCACCGCTGCTACATCGCCAAAGCGACCGATAACTTCTTGATGCCGTCACGGACCGGGATCGAGTTTGTCGATCCGGACAAGGAGCACTGGGACATCCATCACTGGGTCCGCGGTGGGTGTTTGTATGGCGTGATGCCGTGCAACGGATTGACCTACGCACCGCCACACAATTGTGCCTGTTATCCGGAAGCCAAGCTGTTCGGGTTCAATGCCCTGGCGCCGCTGGCCCCCACGCGACCGATCCCGACCAAGGTTTTGGAAGCGGGACGGCGTGAAAAAGGCCCGGCGTTTGGAGCGGAGTTGGCCGCGGCCGAACCGGCCGGCGCGACGCCGGCGGATGACTGGCCGACGTACCGTCACGACGCGGGCCGCAGCGGCACGACCAGCGGCCCGATTTCCGAGGACGTCGATTCCAAGTGGACGGTCAACCTGGGTGGCCGTCTGACCTCGCCGGTCATCGCCGGTGGAATCGTCTACGTGGCTCAGATCGACCAGCACACCCTGCACGCTTTGGATGAGACGTCGGGCGAATCAAAATGGACCTTCACCGCCGGTGCGCGGATCGATTCGCCGCCGACGATCCATCGCGGACGAGTCGTCTTCGGCGGTGCCGACGGATGGGTGTATTGCTTGACCACCGACGGGCAATTGGTCTGGCGTTACCGTGCCGCGCCGATGGATCGTCGTGCGATGGCGTACGAACAACTGGAATCCTTGTGGCCGGTCCACGGCAGCGTTCTGATTCACGACGACACGGTGTACACCGTCGCCGGACGATCCAATTTCCTGGACGGCGGGCTGCGTCTGCTGCGTCTGGATTTAGCCACCGGGAAGAAACTTTCCGAAACGATCATGGATGAAACCAATCCCGATAGCGGCAACAACCTGCAGGAAAAAATTCAGATCCTGCAAATGCCGGTCGGGCTCCCCGACATCTTGTCCACCGACGGGCGGCACATCTACATGAAGTCACAGAAATTTGACTTCGAAGGCAACCGGCTGGAGATCGGACCGAATTCCGGCGACTTTGCCACCCAGGCGTCCAAGCAACGCGGCGAGGACGCACACATCTTTGCACCGATGGGTTTCCTGGATGACACCTGGTTCCATCGATCGTATTGGGTGCTGGGGCAAAGCTTTGCCGGTGGTCACGGCGGTTACTATCAAGCCGGCAAGTTTGCGCCTTCGGGCCGAATCTTGGTCAAGGGCGACGGGTACGTCTACGGTTACGGCCGCAAGCCACAGTACCTGCGTTGGACCACGGTGTTGGAACACCAGCTGTTCTCCGCCGAGCAGAACCCGCCGGAGATCCCGGAGGGGTTTGGGAAGAAGCGTGGCGGCGGCGGCCCGTCGGCTCCTTCGGCCTCGTTCCCGAAATCGCCGAGCTTGAATCCCCAAGGCAAACCGATCACCGTCGAGGCCTGGATCACGTCGACCAAGCCCCAGGGTGTGATCATTGCCCGCGGCGGGCCGTCCGCCGGATTTGCCCTGACGCTGAAAGCCGGCAAGCCACAGTTCTTGGTTCGCGGCGATCAGGGGCTCGCCACCGTGGAAGGCCCGAAACGGATCGTCGGCGGTTGGCATCATGTCGTCGGGGTCTTGGGCGAAGACAAATCGATGTCGCTGTATGTCGATGGGAAACTGGCCGCCAGCGGCAAGGCGGGCGGATTGATTCACATCGACCCCGCACAGGGCATGGATATCGGTGCGGACGGACAGACGGCCGTCGGCGATTACACGTCTCCGCTGCCGTTTTCCGGTGCGATCGACGAAGTGCGGTTGTATTTCCAAGCCGCCAGCGCCGAGCAGATTGCCAAACGCTACGCCGACGGATCCGAGATCTCTTCTGACGCCGTGTTGGCGGTCAGCTTTGACGACGGCACCGCCCGAGACCACAGCCTGCATCGCAACAACGGAACCCTGGAAGGCGGCAAACTCGTCGAAGGCAAGTTCGGCAAAGCCGTTCAGTTCACCAACCGCAATCAAGGTCCCGCCAAGAAAGGCGGTAACAACAGCACCGTCAAACCCGGCGACTCGCTGGTCAAACCGAAGTGGGCCAAGGACGTGCCGGTCTATGTGCGCGGCATGGTGTTGGCCGGGAACAAACTGTTCATCGTCGGTCCACCGGACACGATCAACGAAGAAGAAACGTTCCAAAAACTCAGCGAGAGTGATCCGGAAGTGCAAGCATTGCTCGATGACCAAGATGCGGCACTGATGGGCAAAGACGGCTCGTCGTTGCTGGCCGTGAACATTGACACCGGCGAGATTGAAAACGAGATCAAGCTGGACACGCTGCCCGCCTGGGACGGGCTGGCCGGAGCCAACGGAAGCCTGTTCCTGTCGACACTCGACGGCAGCGTGATGTGTTTTGGAAAGTAGCGTGATGTGTTTCGGAAAGTTGCAGCCCGGGATCGGTCGGTGCTCCGTTTCAATGTACAAGAGGTTCAGTTTGTTAAGCTCGGCAAGACACTTGGAACACCGTTCAAAACTCGACGGACTGCTTGATCCTTCACGCGGATTTCTCCTGACCTTCATCGTTTTGGCCTGTAGTTCTTGCGCCGGCGCGTGCAACATTCCGGTCTTTCGCTACGCACTGGAACGTTGGACGCCGGATGATTGCGAAGTGATGGTTTTTCACGATGGACCGCTCTCGCCCGCCGACACCACCTTGATGAATCGATTGAATGCGTCAACCGACGATTACGGCGGGCATGCCAATGCCAAAGTCATGGCGGTCGATGTCAGCGGTGACACGAGTGGCGAGCGTGTGGCTTTGTGGAAAGAAATCGACGCCAACGCGGAGAAGACGACGTTGCCCCACGTCCTGGTTCGAACGAAGCTGGGGCGGGGACGTTTCGTCAACCATTGGCACGGAACACTTGCCGACGCCGATCGGTTGGGGATCTTTCACTCGCCGATTCGAACCGAACTCCGCGATCGTCTGTTGGCCGGGCACAGCGTCGTTTGGTTGCTGATTCGATCGGCCGACCACGAAAAGAACGAGAACGCCAAGCAGCTTGTCCAACAAACGTTCCAGACGCTGTCATCGAAGGTGACGTTGCCCGAGGGGATCGGGCTGCCGGGGTCCGAGTTGTACGCCGACTTGCCGCTGGTCGTCAAATTCAGCCTGCTGGAGATCGATCCGAAGGACCCGAAAGAGTCCTTTTTGGTCGGTCTGCTGTCGGGGTTGCGGTTGTCGGCCTTCGAAGCAGGCGAGCCGTTGCTGGTTCCGGTATTTGGACGAGGTCGGGCGTTGGAAGTCATCCCGGCAGGCGACCTTTCGGCCCGATTGATGGAAGAGCTGACGGTCTTTCTCAGCGGGGCGTGTTCCTGTCAGGTCAAAGAGCAGAACCCCGGTTTTGATTTGCTGATCGATGCCGATTGGGACGGTCAGCTTTTTGGGGACATCGACAATCGTCCGCCCGACCGTAGTGCCGAAGAAGGACGCAATCGCAATCCCGTCCTGGTTCCGATCCCGCAGGGCCGCAAGTAAACTAAAATCATGAATCGCACCTACATTTTAATGGCCGGCTCGCTGGTCGCGTTGATCGGCATCGTCGTGTTACTCGGTGACCGAGAAAAACCCTCGACGAGCGGACGGGCAGTGATGCTGTACTGTGCCGCCAGCAACCGCGCGGTGATGGAATCGATCCGCGAGCAATACGAGCAAGAGTTCGAACGCAGCGTCGATATTCAATACGGACCGTCGCAAACGCTGTTGTCGTCGATCGAAGTGGCCAAACAGGGGGACCTGTATTTGCCGGCTGATGACAGCTACCTGAAACTGGGCAAGCAAAAGGGGCTGATCGCCGAACAGATCCCGATCGCAAAAATGCAAGCCGTGATCGCGGTCCCCAAAGGGAATCCCAAATCGATCCAAAGCTTGGACGACTTGTTGCGTGATGATGTCCGCGTGGTCCTGGCGAGTCCCGATTCGGCGGCGATCGGCAAGGTCGTCCGTGAATCGTTACGCGAGGCCGGTCGCTGGGACAGCCTGGACAAAGCCAGCAAAGCGTATCGTGGGACCGTCAATGAAGTGGCCAACGACATCAAGATCGGTGCCGCCGACGCCGGGATCGTGTATGACGCGGTGTTGCACACCTATCCCGATTTGACCTTTGTCGAAATCCCCGAGCTGGCTGCGACGGCGTCACAGATTTCCGTCGGGGTGATCGCGTCGACACAGCATTCTGCCGATGCGTTGCATTTCGCCCGCTACATTTCGTCCGCTGATCGAGGCTTGCAGCATTACGCCGATCACGGCTTCCGCGTCTCCGGCGGTGACAACTGGGCCGACCGACCCGAATTGTCGGTGTTTGCCGGATCGATGTTGCGTCCGGCGATCGAAGACACGATCGCGGCGTTCGAAAAACGCGAAGGGGTGAAGGTCAACCGCGTCTACAACGGGTGCGGCATTTTGGTGGCGCAGATGAAAGCCGGCCAGCATCCGGACGCCTACTTTGCCTGTGACAACGAATTCATGAATCAAGTCCACGACCTGTTTCCCGAACCCGTTCCCGTTTCGCAGAACGAATTGGTGATCTTGGTGCAAAAGGGAAATCCCAAGGGAATCGCATCGCTGCGTGACTTGGCCAAAGAAGGTCTGCGTGTGGGGATCGGTCATGAAAAACAATGCGCGATGGGCTGGATCACTCAGAACACGTTTCGCGAGGGCGGGGTTCAGCAAGAGATCATGCCCAACGTGACCGTTCAAACGCCGACCGGCGACATGCTGGTCAACCAATTGCAGACCGGTTCGCTGGACGCCGCGGTGGCGTACTTGAGCAACGCGGCCGGAGCTTCAGAATTTTTGGACGCGATCCGCATTCAAGGCATCGATTGCAGCGTTGCGACCCAGCCCTGGGCGGTCGCCAAAGAGTCGCCGTATCCGAATCTGGCATCGCGTTTGTTCCAGAAAATCTGCTCCACCGAGTCGCAAGACGTCTTCGCCGCCGAAGGATTTCGTTGGCAGAATCTCGGCAACGATGCGACTGATGAGTGAGCCGGTGAACGCATCTTCGTCGCCGACGTTTCGGCGCCGCAGCGACACGCCGTTCTTTTTGGTGATGGGCGGGATCTCGGCCTGCTTCATCATCTTGATTGTGCTGCTGTTGGCCGCCGATGTCGTGTTCACCTCCCCGAGCGACTTCATCGATGCACTTCGCAAGCCGGAGATTCAGGCCGCGTTCCGATTGACGATTTTGAGTTGTTCGGCGGCGGCGGTGCTGTCGTTGTGGGTCGCAACGCCGCTGGGGTACCTGTTGTCGCGGTATCGATTTCCCGGCCGCTGGCTGGTCGACACCCTGGTCGACATACCGATCGTGTTGCCCCCGTTGGTGCTGGGATTGAGTCTGTTGATTTTGTTTCACCTGCCGATTTTCGGTTGGGAGTTGGAAGCCTGGTTGCGTGACAGCGTCGGTTTTCCGGTCACGTATCAGTGGCCCGCCGTCGTGCTCGCGCAGTTCTCGGTCGCGTGCGCGTTTGCGGTGCGAACGATGCGGGTGACGTTTGACCAAATTGATCCGCGCGCCGAAGACGTGGCGCGGACGCTGGGTTGCACGCGGGGGCAGGCTTTCATGCAGATTGCACTACCGCAGGCGTGGCGCGGGATGATCGCCGCGACGACGATCGCCTGGGCGCGGGCGCTCGGCGAGTTCGGGCCGATCCTGGTGTTTGCCGGGGCGACGCGGATGCGGACGGAGGTGCTTTCGACGACGGTCTTTTTGGAATTGAGTATCGGGCAGCTGAACGCCGCCGTCGCCGTCTCGCTGTTGATGGTCGCGATGGCGGTCGTCGTGTTGTTGATTCTCCGCGTGCTGGGAACGGGGTTGAACGCGTGATCGAGCTGGACGATGTTTCCATTCATGCCGGCGAGTTCTCGCTCTCGGGCATCAGCATGCAAGTGCCCCGCGGCCACTACGCGGTGCTGATGGGGCGGACCGGCCGCGGCAAGACCACGATCCTGGAATCGATCTGCGGGTTGCGCAAGATCACGTCGGGACGGATTCTGATCGATGGCGTGGACGTGACGACGTGGTTGCCGGGGGATCGCCAAATCGGGTATGTCCCCCAAGACTTGGCGCTGTTTCCCACCCTGACGGTCGCACAACATTTAGCGTTCGCGCTGCGGTTGCGGAAACGTCCGCAGAGCGAAATCGACGAAAGAATTTCGCAACTCGCCGAAGTGCTCGGGATCATGCGGTTGTTGGGCCGCAAGGTGGACGCGCTCAGTGGTGGTGAATCACAACGCGTCGCACTCGGGCGGGCGCTGTCGTTTCGCCCCGCCGTCTTGTTGCTCGACGAACCCCTCAGTGCGCTCGACGAATCGACCCGGGCGGAAATGCACGAGTTGCTTAAACGGGTCAAAAAGACCACCGGAGTCACGACGCTGCATGTCACGCACAGCAACGAAGAAGCCGAGGTCTTGGCGGATCAGCGTTTTGAACTCAACGACGGGGTGGTGACGGAGGGCTGATCGGTCGGTCAAAAAATTGAATGGTCAAAAAATTGAATGGTCAAAAAATTGAATGGTCAAAAAATTGAATGGTCAAAAAATTTGGTGGTCAAAAAATTTGGTGGTCAAAAAATAGAGGGCCGCAATGGATGCTCAGCGTAGGCGGATCGGCTCCGGCAAACCATCGCGTACGTGTTCGCTACCACGCAAGACCGCCCCGCACCCCGTTCCCCATTTTTTGACCAACCCATTTTTTGACCAATGTTTTCAATGATCCGATTTCGTCCCGCTGTCATTAAGCGGTTGCAGTACTAATACGTCGGCACGGTGGCGTCAATCTGTTTGGACCAGCGATTGATTCCGCCGTTTAAATTACTGACGTCGGTGAATCCGGCGTCGCGTAACAACTGGACGGCTTTTGCACTCCGCAAGCCCATCTTGCAGTGGACGACGATCGGCAACGAACGATCCAATTCGTCGGTTCGCGTCGGCAATTCATCGAGCGGAATCAGGGTCCCGCCGAGATTGCAGATCTGATACTCATGTTGCTGCCGAACGTCCAAGATCGTCATCGGCTCGTCGGCGTCCATGCGCCGTTTCAATTCGGTCGGTTCGATGTCCCAGGGGCTCTGCGACGTGTCCTGTTTGGGCGTTCCGCAGAACTGGTCGTAGTCGATCGGCGCGGTGATCGTCGGCTGGTCGCCACACACCGGGCACTTCGGATCTCGGCTGACTTTTAATTCGCGAAACTTCATCTCCAGGGCATCCAGCAACAGCAGTCTGCCGGAAAGGGACTCGCCGATCCCCAGGATCAACTTGATCGCCTCGGTCGCTTGGATCGTTCCGACGATGCCTGGCAAGATCCCCAGCACCCCGCCTTCGGCACAGTTGGGAATCATTCCGGGGTCGGGCGGTTTCGGGTACAGGCATCGATAGCAGGGTCCGCCGGGAAGTCCGAATACGGATGCCTGGCCTTCGAATCGAAAGATGCTGCCGTAGCAATTCGGTTTGCCGAGCAGCACGCAGACGTCGTTGACCAGATAGCGTGTGGCGAAGTTATCGGTGCCATCGATGATGATGTCATACTCGGCGCCGATCCGCATCGCATTGGAGCTGGTGAACGCTTCGTCGTGCTGGTCGACTTGAATCAAGGGATTGACGCGTCGGATGGATTCGGCAGCCGACTGGACTTTGGGCCGGCCGACGTCGTCGGAGCCATGGATGATTTGACGCTGCAGATTCGAATACTCGACACGGTCAAAGTCGACGATCCCGAGCCGGCCGACGCCGGCGGCGGCCAGATACAGGCTGACCGGTGATCCCAGTCCCCCGGTTCCGACGATCAAAACCGATGCCGATTTCAGTTTGACTTGGCCATCGGTGCCGACTTCCGGCAATGTCAGATGCCGCGCGTAGCGTGCCGTCTCTTCCCGCGCCAGAAGTGATTTCTCCGCCATCGGTTTAACCTCCGGCGATCGCCGGTACCAACAGAATCTCGTCCGATTCGGTCAGCGGCGTCGCTTCGTTTTCCAAGTCGCGGATATTGCGATCATTGACGAACACGTTGACGAACGAAACCAATTGTTCGCGGTCATCGAACAGACTGCTGCGCAGCTCCGGGTGCGTGGTGACGACTTGCTTCAAGGCGTCTTCGACCGTGGTGGCGGTGACGCAGAGATGATTCTGCCCGTCGGTATGTTTTCGCAGCGCGGTGGGTATGATGACTTTCATGCGACATCCGTGGAGGGATCGGGTGGCAAGTGGCCACAGGTGGGGCAATCGGGACGTCGAGTCACGTTGAGCCGGTGGAAGCTCATGTCCCGTAAATCCATTTTAAGCAAACGGCCCGCGAGCGGGTCGCCGATTCCGGCGATTGTTTTGATCGTTTCCATCGCGGCCATGCAGGCAACGGTGCCGGAGACGGCGCCGAAGACGGGGAATTGGCGGGTCCACGTCGGCGGCTCCTGCGGGAACAGGCAGCGTAGACAGGGCGTCCGTCCCGGGATCAGCGTGGTCAGATGGGCTTCCAGTTCGTACATCGCACATTCGACCATCGGTTTGTTTTGCAACACCGCTTGTTCGTTCATCGCGAATCGTTCGGGAAACAGCGGCGCACAGTCGACGACGATGTCACATTGGGCGACCAATTCGGCGGCGTTGGATTGGCTGACGTTTTCTCCCACGGCCACGACTTCCAGCCGGGGATTCAATTCCAACAACCGGCGTGCAATCGACTCGATCCGCGGCTTGCCGATCCAATCGTGTGTCATCAACAGTTGGCGATTCAGGTCGCTCGGCTTCACGTTGCCGGCGTGCGCGAGCACCATTTTTCCGACTCCCGCGGCGGCAAGCTCGTACGCCACCACACTGCCGACGCCGCCGACCCGCGAGATCATCACCGATGCGGCCTTCAGTTTTTCCTGTCCCGATTCGCCGAAGTCGGGGACCCACATCTGCCATTGGTAAGTGGCGCGTTCTTCGTCGGTGAGTGGTTTGGGGGTCGGCATCAGGCTCAGCACGCTCAAAAACAGGCGGAATCGATCGGTCGGGCCGGCCTAGTTTATCGCGTGGCAGCGTTGTTTCCTACCGATCCAAGCCAAGACGTCACGCTGTGCGTGACACGAGGCATGCACCGCATGCCCTTCGGTGCCCTTGTTCCCAGGCTCCCGCCTGGGAACACACTGTCACGGAGGCTCCCGCCTCCTGATCGCTCTCAGCGTGTGGCGGGAGCCACACCGGCCTTGCGTTCCAAGGCAGAGCCCTGGAACGAGTAGAAGACGTCACGCGGTGCGTGACACCAGGCATGCACAGCATGCCCTACCGTGCCCTTGTTCCCAGGCTCCGGCCTGGGAACACACTGTCATGGAGGCTCCCGCCTCCTGACCGCTCTCAGCGTGTGGCGGGAGCCACACCGGCCTTACGTTCCAAGGCAGAGCCCTGGAACGAGTAGAAGACGTCACGCCGTGCGTGACACGAGGCATGCACAGCATGCCCTACCGTGCACTAAACGCTGAATCCGATTCGCCGCGTAAATTTTCCCAGGACCGATCGGGCGAAATGAACGAGTGTGGCGAGCTGGGGACGCCAATCATCGGGGGCATAGAAATCGAGATAGTCCTTACCGAACAACAAGTTTTCCAGGTCAAACTCCTCTGCCTTCTGATGCCGGAAGGCACGCAGATCGTTGATCAGATTTCGGCAACGGACGCCGATCGTGTGGTTGGTGTGAAAGTTTGTTTGGCCTTTGACCAACAGTTCGTACAAGGCAAACGGGAAATTCGCTTTGGCCGCGATCGCCAGCGGCAACGAACCCCAGAACCTGGCGTTGATTTCCAGGAACACCCAGTCACCGGTTTCTCGGTTGTAGCGAAATTCGAACATCCCGACCCCGGTGTAGTTGAGATGCTGGACCAGTTTTCGTGTCGCTTCGGTCAACTCGGGGAGTTCGGCGATCGTTTCTCGGTACGTGCTGCCTCCGTCGATCGTTTCGCGTAGCCGTTGATGCTGGATTTGCATCAGAACCTTCCCCTGGTGGGCCAGGATTTCGACGCCGATCCCGACCCCCGAGAAACTTTCCTGGATGAGCACGCCGTCGTGGGGGAACTCATGAATCAGGTATTCAGCCAGCGCGTCGGGCGAATCGACCCGCTGCGCGGAACGTTTGTTGGTCACGTCCGATGCGGTGATCGAGGAGCGTGGTTTGACGTAAACCGGGAATCGCAGCGAGCGACGGTCGGGCAGGCTGAATTCCCGGTTCGAGAAACCGGATCGAACGTCAGCGTCGGTGATTTCACATTCACGCGGCACATTGATCCCCAGCTCCGATGCGACGCGGCTTGTTTTGGCTTTGTCAAACGCGACCTGAAAGGCGTCGTCGTTGATCAGGTACCAATGGGTGTCGGGATCCAGTTTCTCGCGTTCAAGTTGCAGCGGCACGACTGCATAATCGTTGCAGGGGATGACCAGATCGTAGTCATATTGTTTGACCAATCGATGCAAGCCGTCGAGCCATTGATCGTCGTGGGGGGAGTAGGGGACAACGGAGTGAAACGCGTGAACATATTGGGATTTCAGTGCCGGCGAATCCGGATCGCACCAGGCGACGTCGACCGAGATGCCGTTGCGCCCCAGTCCCCGCGCGACGGCCAGCAGGACGCGGTCGTCATTGCCCAGCAGTAACACGCGACGTGTCTGATGTCGGGGGGATTCGTGGTGGCCGAACTCGGGTTGGTCGATTAATTCTGCCAAACTCATGGAGTGTTCCCAGCAAGCGTGGAGCGAAGTTTCGCGATCGCGTTGCGACGAAACGGATCGCTGAAAAGAAGAGGGGTGAACCAAACGCTCAGCAGCAAGGGGATCAGACACAGCAGGGCGATCCATTTGCCGAAGCAGAGCGCAAACAATGCGATGGAAACCACAAACACGCCGAAATCGATTCGGAGCTTGTGGTACTTGCTGATCAGCAGCACACCGGCCAAAACGATCGCGTGCGAAATCAACGTGGAGGCGACGACACCGTCGATACCGAAGTCGCCGATCAGTGCCAGACCGACCAGGAAATTGCAGACCAGCCCGAGCAGCAAAAAGCAACTGCTGATCCAAGTCTTTTCCAGGCACCAGAAGTACTTTTGGGCAACCATCGTCATCGCCGCCAATGAACAGTAGCAAAGCGTCATCGGCAATAACGACTCGCCCATCGCAAATTTGTCTTTCCAGATTTGCCCGAACAACAGCGGGGCGAGCAGCAGGATGGCAACCGATGCGGTGACGCAGAACAAACCGATCGCTTTGAGCATCAGGTTCATCCGATCGGCGACCGCTTGGCGATCACCCGATTCCCAGTCCTTGCTCAAATAGGGCATGCCGGTCGATCCCGCCATCGCGCCGATCGTCATCAGCAACAGGGGGAAGATACATGCGGTGTGATACTGGCCGACCAGGAATTGAATGTC
Source organism: Rhodopirellula sp. SM50 (assembly GCF_002289565.1). Taxonomy (GTDB): domain Bacteria; phylum Planctomycetota; class Planctomycetia; order Pirellulales; family Pirellulaceae; genus Stieleria. Next base: position 94,173 of record NZ_NTFY01000013.1, read on the forward strand.
GACCTGTTGATCGGGATAAAAATTGACCAACAGCAAACGGTCACAAACCGAAAACAGATTGATGAGCGCATTGCTGATCCAGACCCAGACGGCAAAGGGAAGGATTTTTCGCCAAATCGGATCGGCCGGGTCGGATGTTGGGTGATCGTCCCCGTGCTCCGCCTCGGATCGTCCGTCAACCAGGGTGTAGCTGGCGGCAAGCGTGGTGCCGACAAAACAGGAAGCCAGGTAGGCGACGATGACCGAAAACGCGCTGACCGAAGTCAGCTGAAACAGGACGACGCACAGCAGGGCAAAGAATAGGGTTTGTGCGAACTGGATGCGAAAGACAAATCGATTGAGACGTTTCCCTGAGAACCAACTGGTGGCGAAATTAAAGAACACGACGACGGGTAGCCCGATCGCCAGCAGCGAGACCATCGGCGCCTCATCGGCGCTGCCGAAAAAGTATCGTGCGACGGTTTCTCGGAACCACCAGATCGCGACGGAAGCCAGCAGCGTCAGCGCGAGACAGGCCAGCAGGGTCTGGCGAAGGAAACGTGATTGCTGGCCCTTTTTTTCGAACCGGGCGACATAGCGTCCGAAGGAGCCCGGGATACCGAACACCGCCAGCGGTGCGACCAGCATCAAAAAGCTGAACGCCAAATCCCAACGACCGACTTCGGCTGCCGACAGCGTGCCGCAGACATAAAAGCTGCGGACAAACCCGATGCCGCGCTGCACGATCATCAGCAGGCTGATCAGGACAACACTTTGGGAGAACGAATCGGCGACGATCTTGTTGGCGGACTTCGGACGCGGTCGGGAGAGGGTGGCTTGGCTCATGGACGGCAAAAGCGTAAACGTCGAATGTCGTTGCGATCGTGGGTTGGTGACAGCCGTCCTTGTGTCCCGAACCGCGAATCCCGCGACGAACGACCACCGTTGGCCAACCTTACGTTGCCAACAAAGCGGCTTGCGGTGATCCGGACCGCGAGCGGTTTTTGACGCAAGGGCACGTGCGGTTTGTTTCGATGGGGGCGGTTGCGCGGATTGATCGATTCGCGTTCTGGTTTCACGGAGGGGCCGGGCGGGGCGGCAGCGCGTCTGCCCGTGGGTTCGTGCCCACCGGCCGAATGAGTCCACACGCGGGTCGACCCTAATGGCCGCCGACACAAGCGGTGCAACCGGCGGATGTGATTCAAGTTCCCTCGGCAAGTTGCCTCCACACGTTTGCCTTGTCGATGCTTCAACCCAAAGTTCTTTGCGTGGACCGATCCACGCACGCTTTCGGAAGCAACTGAATCCCTGGCCGGAACGAAGCATGATTCCATCGGTTGAATTGATCACAAACGTCGAACAACTTTCCGCAGACGACCTCAATCGCTGGAACGAGCTCGCCCGCAACCCGCTGCAACGTTGGGAGTGGTTGGGCAGTTGGTGGCGGGCGTACCAAGGCGATTACCGCTTGTGTGTGTTGAAAATCAAGCGGCAAGACGAAATCATCGCCTTTGCGCCATGGTGTTTGGAGAGTCGCGTTGGAACGGGTAAGACGATTCAGTTTCTGGGCTCTGGAAAGGCGTGTACTGACCACTTGTCGCTGCTGGTCGCCGATGGTGACATCGACGACGTCTGTTCCGCGGTCGCTCGCTGGTTGGCCCACTCGGCGGATCCGACCGGAAACACCGACGAACAACGTCTGCTCTGGGATTCGATCGAGTTGATCGGCGTCGATCGATCGGATCGGACGATGAACACGTTGGTCGAGTCGATGCAACGGGAAAAACTAGATGTTGAACTCGCCGACGGGTTGGGGTGCTACGCGATCGATCTGCCCGCAACCTGGGATGAATACGTCCGCATGCGATCCAAGAGCGGCCGTCGCGAGGTTCGCCAGTCGCTGAAAAATATCGATACGGGAACGATTCGCGTGGATCGGGTGCAGGACCAGCAACAGCTCGATGCGGTTTGGGATCAGTTCGTCACGCTTCATCAGCGACGTCGGCACGCCTCCGGCACGACGGGCTGTTTCGACCATCCGCCCTTTGACGTGTTCCTGCGTGATGCGGCATCGAAACTGCTCGATGCCGGGTTGCTGGAATTGATCATCGCGACCGTTGATGGTGTTCCGGTGGCGGCCCATTTCGCGATCGCCGACAACGACCGTTGGTACTTTTACCAATCAGGCATGGATCCGGACGCCGAAGCGTTACGTCCGGGGTTGAGCATGTTTTGCCACGCGATCCGTGAATCGATTCAGACGGGTCGAACGACGTTTGACATGATGCGTGGAGACGAACCGTACAAATTGCGTTGGCGGGCTGAGCTAATACCAGCTCGGGAGATTCGTGTCTGCAGCCCTAGGCGATCGGCCCAATTGCGTCAACAAGTCGTCAAGGTCGGCGTGACCTTTAAAAACCTGGTCAAGTCGGGTCTCGGGATCGGTCAACCGCAGTCCTAGTGCTTTGTCAACTTTTAAACTTGGGGTGCCGCGGAAAAGGGGTCAGGTACCAAAAATGCGAAGCACCCTGCGGGCCATTTGGTTTTTGGTACCTGACCTCTTTTCCGCTCGACAAACGCAACCCGAACATTTAACGCTGACACAGCACTCGCGTCCGCAGCCCGAGGTTCCTTGATCCACCCCTGAAACGCACAATGAGACGAAGTACCCGGATGTCCGTGACGATGAAGATTCGTGAACTCGCACTGCACGCCTATTATTACAGCAGCTTGCCGATGCGGATGCGTTATCGCAACCGACTCGAAGCGGAAGGGCAAGCGCCGCTGTGCGTTCTGTTTTATCATCGCGTCGCCGACACGCATCCGAACGGTTGGTCGATCGGCAATCGTGAATTCCAACGTCAGATGCTTTGGTTGAAGCAGCATGTCGACGTGGTCTCACTGGATGAAATTCAAACGCGGATGCGATCCGGTCGCAACGATCGGGTGGCCGTCGCGGTGACGTTTGACGACGGGTACGCGGAAAATTGCCAGCAGGCGATTCCGTTTTTGATCGAACACGAGATCCCGATGACGTATTTCGTTGCATTGGATTTTGTACTTCACGATCGCCCGTTTCCGCACGATGTTGCCGAAGGTCAGCCGTTGCCGGTCAATACGCCCGAGCAGCTTCGACAGATGGCGGCGTCGGGGATCGAAATCGGGGCGCACACTCGCCATCATTGCGACGTCGGGGCGATCCGGGATCCCGGGACGATGGTCGATGAAATCGTGACCGCGACGGAGGAGCTCGGCAAATTGGTGGAGCAGCCGATTCGCTACTTCGCGTTTCCCTATGGTCAGAAAGCCAACTTGAGCGCGGCGGCCGTCCATCTGGCCAAAGACCAGGGCTTGTCGGGCGTCTGTTCGGCCTATGGCGCGTACAATTTCCCGGGCAGCGATCCGTTTCACATCCAACGGTTTCATGCCGATCCCGAGTTCATTCGATTGAAGAACTGGGTCACGATCGATCGTCGCAAAGTCGGTTTCGGACGCGGCTACGAGTTTGCCGATACGGGCGTCAAGGTGGCCGATGTTGCGGGACGGTCCGGCCACGACGCTGCTCCGGTCGCCGTTGCCAGCTGGAGTTCAGAAGCTTGATTCGGGATAAAGCACCCGACGGCGGGAAACTTTCTCTGACCTTCTGCGTCTAAGTCCACGCGGCGACGTCGGCGCCGGCGCCGCCGAATCGTTCGGCGCTGCGCTTCGCCGGCCGAAATCTGAGGCAACCCGCCGATTGGATTGGAACTACCTCGGGATCGTTGACCACTATGCAAACGTGGTCCACCCCAAGGGCGGGATTGTGAGTAAGATGACGCGTTGAAAAGCGACGCGGAGTCCCGCGGCCATCAATTGAATCGTGGAAAGAAAGATCATGTGGTTACGAGGTGGGCGGAGATCGGCCGGAAGCAGTGTGGGTCGGCCAAAGACAAGCGGCCGAGTGCGACCGTTGCGCCATGAATCGCTGGAGCAGCGACGGTTACTGGTGGCGACGGTTTCGGTGACGGTCCAGGCGCCGGTCGCCGTCCCCGAGGCACCGCTGCAGCGGATCGTTTACACGTTCAATCGGGACGAGACCGATGATTTTTTGGCAGTCCCGTTTGAACTGTCCGGAGACGCAACGTACGACGTGGACTACACGGCACGGGAGCGGGACCGCGATACGATTTGGCTGCCCGACGGTGCCCCCGTCAGCGGTGACGTCGTCGGCACTGCCACGTTTTTTCCGGGTGAGTCGACGGTCGATTTGATCATCACCGCGCGAACCGACTCGATCAGCGAACCCCACGAAAGCGTGGTGGTGACCCTGGTCGAAGCGGACGAATTCGGCCCGGTCTACAGTGGTGCGGCGTTGTTCGTCAGTCATCAAGACACCGAGTACTTTATCGCAGATGATCAGAATCGACTGGGCACGGTCGTGATCGAAACAGGTGTCGTTGAGGTGCTCGGCGCTATCAATACCGCCGACACGATCACGGACATCGCGTTCACCGAAGACGGCCGGCTGTTCGCAATCTCGTTCGAGCGTCTCTACGAAGTCCATTTGGCCGATGCGAGCGCGGGACTGATTCCGGTCACGTCGCTCGGACAACATGGAATCAGTGGCGCCAATACGCTCATCGACGCTCGGGACGGTGATTTTGGAAGTGAATCGGGGGATCTGTTTGCCGTCGGGGACTCCTTCTTGGATTTGCAGCGAATCGATTTGGAGCTGGTCAACGACGAAGTGGTGATGATGAATGTCACCACCGTGTTTGACATCGATGGCACGCTTCAGTCTCAACTGATGCCGTTTCGTTTTGTGGCCAGCGGTGACTTGGATTACCTGTCCGGAGGGCATTTGGCCTTATCGGCATCGGGGTACGACCAATTCGGAGTGTTTGACACCTACGATTCGTTGATCGAAATCAAGACGCCCGGTACCGGTGGTGTGATCGAAAACTGGCCGAAACCGGCCCAAGACCCCGACGAAGACTTTGACAATGTGTTCGGTTATGCTTTTGACGGGAACGACAGCTTTGCGTTCTCCGGGCACACGATGCTATCGGTCAGCCAGTTCAGCCGGGACACGTCCAGGGAACTGGAAATGACCGGCCGGCCTTACCTGATCGGGACGCCGTCGGTTGCCAGGGGCAGAATTCTTGGTGATCAGGTCACGCAAAACACCATCGGGCTGTACCAAGGCGACATCTCGTTGTTCCACTTGAAGGAATCGCTCACGTCGGGGCCTTCGGATCTGTATTTCGGGTTTGGCCCGAGCGGCAACGTGGGCTGGACTCCCTTGAGCGGGGATTGGAATGGGGATGGCATCGACACGGTCGGTTTTCACCAAGGTGATATCTCGCTGTTCCATCTGAAAGATACGTTCACGGGCGGGGCCTCGGATCAGTACTTCGCGTTTGGTCCGGGCGGCAACGCCGGCTGGATTCCGTTGGCGGGCGACTGGGACGGGGACGGCGTCGACACCATTGGCCTGTACCAGCCGGATATTTCGCTGTTCCACTTGAAGGATTCGTTTACACCGGGGGCGTCGGATCATTACTTTGCGTTTGGGCCCGGTGGAAACGCCGGCTGGACGCCATTGGCGGGAGATTGGAATGGTGACGGGATCGACACGGTCGGCTTGTACCAACCCGATATCTCGCTGTTCCACTTGAAGGATTCGTTTACTCCGGGAGCTTCGGATCACTACCTGCAATTCGGCCCTGGCGGCGGCGGTCGGATTCCGCTGGTCGGCGACTGGGACGGCGACGGCTTCGATACGATCGGGCTGTACCGGGACGACACCTCGTTCTTTCAACTGAAGGATTCGTTCACGCCCGGTGCTGCCGATCACTCGTTTGCGTTTGGCCCCGGCGGCAATGCGGGCTGGGTGCCGCTGTCGGGTGACTGGAATGGACGGACCATGCCTCCGCCCCCGCCGGCACCGCTCGCCTCAGCCGGATCGTTTTTTTCTAATCCTGCCCGCGAGTCGCTCGATGAGGTTCATCCCGACTCGGTGTTGCAAGGCTCCGGTTGGGGACTCGCGGCCAAGGCCGAAGTCACAAGGCTCGGTTCGGCCGGGGAGACGGACTCGGTGGTCGATTCGTCTCGCCGTCCGACGGCTGACCGGACCGCCGAAGCGAACGATTCGGGATCGCGACACACGGGGCTCGAATCAACGCCGCTCGAGTTGCTGGATGAATCAATGGCCCAGTGGCGCTAATCTTCGGTTTCCAAGGTCACCGCCGACCGCCGGTATGTTACGCTGCGGCAATCCTTCACGTTGAGTGAGAGGGTGGTTTGGCGCATGAAGATGTTGAGAGGATTTTCTTTCGATGGCGACTCGACGACCGGCGCGTCGGCGAAAGCGACGCCCCAATGCCGCCCAATTTGAACAAGAACTGGTCGCACTTGCCCAGCAAGGTCAGTTCAGTGAGATCGTGGCGGCCTGCGAAAAACATCGGCGACACGGTCCGCTGTCGGTGCTGGCGATGCATGTCGATGGCGTGGCGTTGACGCAACTGCAGCGATTCGATTCCGCGATTGAGACGCTTCGGGCGGCGGCCAAACGGAGCGACGCTGCGAGAGACGCGGTCCAAGCGAGGGCGATTCAAAACGATTTGTCCAAGTCGTTTTATGCAGCAAAGCGATACGGGGAAGCCATCGAAATTCTGACTCGGCTGCGAGATCAGAACCCTGATGAAGTGACTTTTGCGCGAAATCTGATTCTGGTGCTGGAGGAATCTGGACAACTCGATACCGCGTTGACCGATTGCCAGGCGGCGGTCAAGCGATGGCCCGACGACGTGCACTTGGCGTTTCAGTTGGGCGACTTGCGGATGGCGGCTGAATCGTGGCAGGAAGCCGTCGACGCGTTGTCGATTGTCTTGAAGCTGGATCCCGATCATCAGTTGGCGCGGCGAAAGTTGGTGACGGCGTACCGGAGGCTGGATGACCAGGCGGGCGTCGCCGCGGCACTTCGCGATTGGTTGCAGCGGGACCCCGATAACTCGATCGCTCGTCACCTGCTGTCCGCACAGGAATCCGAGAGACTTGAAGTCGAAGCGTTGCCGTCGCGGGCCTCGGACGATTACGTCCGGGAGGTGTTTGATCAGTTTGCCGAAACGTTTGACGAGCAGTTGCAGTCACTCGATTACGCCGCACCACGATTGCTTCGGTCAATGATTGCGGATCTCGGGTTGTCCGCCGACGGCAGCCGGTCCATTTTGGATGCCGGTTGCGGCACCGGTTTGATGGGCGAACTGTTGCGGCCGTTTGCTTCGCGACTGGTGGGCGTGGACCTGTCTGCGGGGATGCTCCAGCGGGCCGTCGATCGCGGTTACGACTCGCTGGAGTGTTCGGAGTTGGTCGCCTTTTTGGATGAGCATCCCGACGAGTTTGACTTGATCGCGTCGATGGACACCTTGATCTACTTTGGTGATCTGGCGGCCGTTTGTCTGGCGGCCAATCAGTCGCTGCGTGGTGAGGGCGCCCCGCTGGTCTTTACGCTCGAGAAATGGGACGCATCGGACGGGGCGGCGGGGTACCATCTCAATCCATCGGGACGCTATTCGCATCGAGTCGATTACGTTCGGGAAACTTTGGAGCGATGCGGTTTTTCCGAGATCAGCGTCAAGGAGTCCGTGTTGCGCAAAGAGGCCGGCAAAGCGGTGAGCGGACTGTGCTGGGTCGCGCGAAAGAGCGGATCGAGTGTCAGACGCGGTGGATAAGCTGCAGATGTCCGCTGCCGTAACGCTCGATGTTGATTTGAAAGGCGTCACGTCTCCATGAGGATTGCGACTCGGCCAGAGCGGCGTTCTGTTCGAAGCGAACTTCGCTCAGCACGACGCGGCGACTGGGCCGATAGGAGAAGAGGTTCACCGAGATGTTGAAGACTTCGTAGGCATTGGCTCTCAGGTTGGCCGACAGTTCGCCGCTTTCCAGGCTGTCGGCCACCGCACCCATCGGGATTTGGGTCAAGGCGGCGCCCAGGATGGCGACGCAGCGGAGGTCACAGGCGATCTGACCGCGAACGGAACCGTCTCCGTCGGTATAAATCGCGACAGCGGCCGGCGGATGAATGTGTTCTTGCGGTTTGATCGTGGTAGCCGAAACCTTCAACCCGAACAGGTGGTTCATGAATTTGCCGATTTCGTCGGCAGGGATGGCAGGGCTGGCGATAGACATAAAATGGGGCACTAACGGTAAGTCGGGGGCATCGTGAGGATCGGACCGCATGGACACGCTAGGTAAGGATCGGATCGAGCGCCGCTTGCATCGAACCCGGCGTGAAGGGTTTGGTGACGAGGAAATCGGCACCCGCCTCGTGGGCCAGCTCTTTGGTTTCCAGACTGCTTTCTGAAGTAATAAAACCGAAGCGGACGTTGTTGCCCGAATCACGAACGCGTTTGAGCAAATCGATGCCTTTCATCTCAGGCATGTTCCAGTCGGACAGCACCAGATCGGGCGATTCACTGGCGATCTTGTTCAGCGCGTCGATTCCGTTTTCCGCCTCGATCACGGTGAATCCACTGAAGTCGGTTTGTTTCAGTGTGCGGCAGACAATCATTCGCATTGCTTTGCTGTCGTCAACGATCAGGATTTTCATTTTCGTTCTCCATGAAACGATTGGCCAGTAGCGGGAGAGGAGCTCATGCTTGGATCAGTTCGACGGTGAGAAGGGTTCCACAAACGTCGTACATGATCGTCAGACTGGTGGGTGTCGGATCCGGTTGGGCGGTTCCGACGCAGGGCAGCGAGAGGGTGCAATCCTGGTCGATCATTCCTTTCACGTTCCCACCGATAACATTGACGACTTCGCCGAACGCATCCAAAACGTCTTCATCGTCCAGGACATCGGCGGCTTGAGCAAACATAGCACAGGCGATGCGGCGGGCCAGTTTCTCGGAGGCGTAAATCTGCAGAGTTGCTTGCCAGGAGCCAGAAATTCGAACCGCAGCCATGAGCTGGTTGGGGGCGATGGGTGCGGGCGAACCGTCGAAGGATTGGTGCGGCAGTTCGAGCATGGTCGTCAAGACTTCTTGGACCATCTGCGCGAGACTCTGGTGACTGATCCTGTCGCGACCGTTCGGCTCAGATGGCCGCGGGGCGATAATAAACGAGGTCATCAATTTCTTTCCTTTGATAGGGAACGCACAGTCCGATCAGAGTCTCAGCGGCTCCGATGACAAGGTATCCATCGGGACGCATGGCACCGCGAAGTCGTTTCAGAATGTTTTGCTTGGTCGGCTGATCAAAGTAGAGCAACACGTTGCGGGCCAGAACGATGTCGAATTGCCCGAGGTAGGGCCAGGGCCGCGCCAGATTGATGCGATGAAATTCGATCCTCTCGCGCAGCTCAGGCTTGGCCTGCCAGGCGGCACCGCGGCGATCGAAGTGGCGGAGGAGTTGGGCGGTTGGTAATCCACGGGCAATTTCCAGGGAGCTGAACGTTCCCAGTTGGGCGCGTTGGATCATTTTTTCGCACAAGTCCGATGCGGTGATGCGAATGTCCCAGTCGTGCAAGTGGCCAAAGTGGTCCGCCAGCAACATTGCGATGGAATACGGTTCTTGTCCGCTGGAACAGGCGGCGCACCAGATTCGCAGTTGCTTTCGATTGCGGTTGTTGGCGACGATTTGCGGTAGCACTCCTTTGGCGAGCGATTCAAACACGGAGGCGTCGCGAAAGAAGCTGGTTTCGTTAACGGCGACCGCTTCGACCACCTGGGAGGAGAGCGCCGAATCGTCACCGCGACGCAGCTGTCGGACCAGGGACGAGACGTCTTTCAGACCGGCGGTGCCGGCAATCGGCGCGAGCCGTTGTTCGAGCATGCCGACGTGTCGCGGCGCCAACCGTTGGCCCGAGTGATCAGCGACCAGCGTGCGAAGGAAGGCGAAGTCGGCGGTTGCGAGTGTCATTGCAAAGGAGACCAGCTGCGTTGCGGTGATCAACTGGTGGATGCGGTCAGGGTTTCACGCATGCCGGAGCCGACGACGCGAAGGATTTGCGAGGCGATTTGATCGAGCGGCAAAACGCGATCGGCAAGTCCGGCATTGGCCACTTGGCCGGGCATGCCCCACACGATGCTGCTTTCCTGGTCTTGGACGTAGACTCGCGCTCCGCAGGCTTTGAGCGATTTGGCGCCTCGCGTTCCGTCCTGTCCCATGCCGGTCAAGACGATTCCCAATGATTGATCACCGAAACAGTTGGCCAGCGAACAGAACAGCGGATTGACCGAAGGACGGCAGGCGTTTTCCGGGGGCTCTTGATTCAATCGCACGTGGACGCCGTCACGCTCACGTGACGCGACCATGTGATAGTCGCCCGGGGCGATCAGGACGGTGCCCGGTGTGAGCCGCTCGCCGTCAGCGGCTTCGCGAACACAGTGGCCGGTTTGTGAGGAGAGCCGTTCGGCGAGCAGCCCGGTGAACACCGGTGGCATGTGCTGGACGATCAGAATCGGTGTGGGGAAGTCTTGAGGGAGTCCCGACAGCAGTTTGGACAAGGCCTGGGGGCCACCGGTGGAAACGCCGATGGCGATCGCGGCGACGCTGCGATTCGATCCCTCGGCGTCCCTGGTCGGGAAGGTTGTGGTCGGCTCGGCAGCAGAGGTCGCCGCCATCGAATCGGCTCGCTTGCCGGCGGTCCATTGCATCAGCTTGGGGATCAGGTCCCGCCGCAGCGAATCCAAGGCTTTTTGGATGTGTCCGGCACCGGTCGGTTTGGTGGCGAAATCGGTTGCCCCGGCGGCGATGGCATCCAGCGACGCTTCGGCGCCACGGCTGGTCAGCGAACTGAACATGATGACCGGCAGGGTGCGCCCCAGTTTACGAATCTCTCGGACCGCCTCGACGCCGTCCATGACCGGCATTTCGATGTCCATCACCACAATGTCGGGACGGGTCTGGTCGAGCTGATCGATGGCGTCACGTCCGTGCTTGGCTTCGCAAACCACTGTCATCGACGGTTCCAGCTCCAGCGCGGTTCGGATCAACCGGCGCATGATCGCTGAATCGTCACACACCATGACGCGAATCTCATTGTTCATAGTCAAGCTTCCTTCGACGTTAGGAAAGATCGCTGGGATCGCGCTGGTTGTCTTGCAGGACTTCGCCGAAAATCGTTTCGACGATCCCGTTGTCGTTGTTCAAGAGCTGCGGATGCCCGTTCTTGGCGATCACATGAGCCCCGCGGTTGAGTCCGACGTCATAGTCGGTGGCTTCTTCGTACCGTTGGAAGTGATTGGCGATGTGGTCGGCCGCGGCGACCAGCGAAATCAGCTTGCCGTCGGGGTGATGGGTTTCTGGCAGGTGATGCAATTCGATGGAGGCCACCAGGGCGCGGGGGAGTCCGTTGTGCGTGGCGAACCAGGCGCCGAACGCGCAGTGGTCGATCCCCAGGATTTCGTTTTCGGCCGTCAAGCACTGCCCGTCTTCGACAAACGCCAACGGGTCGGCTTTGGCGAAGGACTCGGGGGCGGCGACCGCCAACAGCAGGCGGCCGAAATCGTGCAGCAGACCCGCGGTGAACTCTTCACCCTCGAAACCGAGCCGCAGCTGTTTGTTGATGTGGCTGGCCACCTTGGCGGTGCGAAAACTGTGTTGCCAAATGACTTCGCGGACCCACTCTTGTTCAAGCGGCATGCTTTTCATCAAGCTCGCCGCGCTGGAGGTCAGGATCAGGTTCCGGCATTGCCGCAATCCGAGTCGGACGACCGCCTGACGAAGACTGACGACGGGGGAACTGGCAGCGAAATACACGCTGTTGGACAGCGACAGGATTTCGGTGGCGAGTTTGACATCGCGCTCGATGACTCCGGCGAATTCGGCGGTCACGCAGTCGGGGTCTTGTGCCAACTCCAAGGCTTCGGTGGCGACCGCCGGCAGCATGGCCAATTCGTCCGAACGCTTGAGAAGGGCTTGTTTGAGCTTTTCGGGTGGTGAGCAGGTTTGGACGGTCATCAGAGATACCACTGTAATGATTACGTAGGGGAGTCGGGCAATTGTCGGTGCCGTTGAGCGACGGGGTCGGCAGGAACTGCTAATTTTCTCGAACGTAGGGGAACACGGACATCGGACCCCCGCCGTCGCCCCACACCCCCCTCCCAACTGGTGCCACCCACCATTCGCCTTTCTCAACTGGCACCCCCCTCCCAACTGGTGCCACCCACCATTTGCCTTTCTCAACTGGTGCCACCCACCATTCATTTGACTTTTTTTCCCTGCGGGGTATGATCAAGCCACCATTCAGTTGTTGGGAGGAGTATGTCATGGGACGTCCGTTGCGTTCAGAGCAGGTTGCGGTTGATGAAGTGTCGATTGTCCATGCCGTTCAGCGGTGTGTCCGGCGCGCTTTCTTAGCGGGCGTCGACCGGGCGACTGGGAAGGATTACGGCTTCAGACGCGAATGGATTCGGCGGCGGTTGGAAGCTCTAGCGTCGGTGTTCGGCGTCGATGTGCTCTCCTATGCCGTGATGTCCAATCACATGCATCTGATGCTCCGCAATCGGCCCGACGTCGTTGCCGCTTGGACTGATCAAGAGGTCGCCATCCGGTGGCTGAAAGTCTTTCCCGGACGTCGAATCGAAGAACACTTGGGCGAGCCCACCGAAAACGATGTACAAATGCTGGTTTCCGACCGGGAGCGTCTCGCCGAAGTACGGCGTCGGTTGTCGGATATCTCCTGGTTCATGCGTTCCCTGAGTGAGCCGATCGCGCGGATGGCCAACCGGCAAGACGAGTGCACCGGTCGATTCTGGGAGGGCCGATTCAAGCTGCAACGCATCACCGATGAGGCCGGATTGTTGGCGTGTGCAATGTACGTGGACCTCAATCCGGTTCGTGCCGCGCTGGCCGAATCGCCGGACCAGTCGGTGCACACGTCGGGCTACGATCGGATCAAGGGAGAGCAAGGTCAGGAGATCGATTCAGCCGCCTTTGACCTGGTTCCGATCACCACAAAGCAGGCCGGCGAAGAGCGTCGCACCAAGCCAGTCGATGAGCTGCGTGAGAAGAAGCGAGCGAAACGAAGGAACCCGACCGGCAAACGCATTCGTCGTGACGGTTGGCTGGCGCCGTTGACCCTGAATCGTTCGAAACTTTCCAGCGATGCGGAGTTGAATCGCGAGGGTGTGCGGGCGAGCGACAAAGGGTTCTTGGGAATCAGCCTGACAGACTACACGAAACTTCTCCGTTGGACGGCGAAGCAAAGCGAAGAGGGAGCGGGGCGCAAGGTCCCACCGAGCCTGCAGGGACTGGTTTCTCGATTAGGGATCGACTTATCGATGTGGCGTGATCTCGTCTGGAACTTTCAACGTTACTTCGGCAATAGCTGCTGTGCGGGATCGCCGAGCGGCATGACACAGTTCGCCGAGTCGAGCGGTCGCAAATGGGCCAAAGGTCACCGGCAAGTCGCCGAGTGTTTCGCTGCATAAAGAAAATCTAATCAGCATTGCCAAGCATGCTGGGTCGACCAGTCGGCCAATCGATAGACACGTTGGCGTCTTGTTTTGCGGGCAGGTGACAGCTTCGTGCAAATCGTTCGGTAATTCGAGCTCCAGATCGCTGTGACTCCCTTCGCAATGCCCTTATCGGTTTGTCAGGCCGGACGGTGTTGTTCTCAAAACACCGAATGCACGCCCATAGAGACGGTGGGTGGCACCAAAGACGCATAGAGACGGTGGGTGGCACCAAAGAAGAGCGGTTCTATGACAGCCACTGGTTGATTGTCTCGTAGACCTTGCGCCGATCTTTCTCAATCAACAGGGAGTGTCGCAGCCCATCAAAAAGTTTGGTCGTGCAGCGTCGTCCAACCAGCCGACAGAACTCCTGACTGGTCTCGCGATCACAGATGTCGTCATCCGCGCCGATTAGAAACAACAAGTCGCTCTTGAGTTGATCGGCCGAGTCGAGAATTCGGTGACCGCTGCTCATCAGTTCGCCCCCGATTCCGATCGACAGTTTTTCGTGCAAAAGCGGATCGCCCGCGAGTTGCTCCAGCATCTCTGGATCTTGAGTTAGTTGCGTGGGCGGCTGTTTGGCGGTGACACGGACACGGGGAATGATCTTCGACGTCAGCCACGCGGCGAACGATTGGAGTTTGGTTGGCGGATTCTGGGGCAAAATCATGGGATTGGTCACAATGGCCCGCTCGATCGGCGGACGATCTTTGTCAAGCAAGAACCGCAGCACCATGTGGCCGCCCATGCTGTGCCCCAGCAGTACTGTCTCGGCATCAGGATGATGATCTGCGACATGACCGCACACGGTTTGGATGTCATCGATGAACGTCTCAATCGCCGGTGCGTGCCCGCGAACGCCGGGGCTCTTGCCGTGACCATGTTGATCGGAAGCGTACACAAGGAACCCACGCCCGGCCATGAACTCGCCGAACTCCGCATAGCAACCGCTATGCTCTCCCAAGCCGTGAACGACAACGATCGCAACGTCAGCGGTCGGAGCTCCCCATCGACGAACATGAAGGCCCCGCCCATCCCCGGTCGAAATGGTGGATTGAACAGCGGGGACATCAGCGTGAATCATCATTTTCGTCAGCCCTGGTTCTTTGGCGTGCGGTTTGCTACGGAGTGTGCCGTTGTCGCACTCATAGCAACCGGTGTGCCGAACGCCTGCCGAATACGATGCATGAAGCTCGCCGATCTTCTCCACGCTCTGTTGTTCGCGATCGTGCTGACACCGTTGATTCGGCGTATGGATTGAATGTCCAGCGGCTTCGGCCGGTCGCTCGGTCTTGCGATGACGCCCGGCTTGCTCGGCTTTGCCCACCGTGCCTCCAAAGACGAACAGCAGAGTCTCTTTCCTGGCTTTCCGGCGGAGATGCTTCGGTTCGCAAGCTGCAAGGGGATCATTTTCGCCCAGCTTGGTCCCTGGCGGACCGCTGTGACGTGGTCGACGCCGGGCATTTCCACGGTCAGTCCGATGAGCCAACTGGCACGGCCCACAGAACGGCCAAACGGTACCATCCACCGGCTGACACTCCCACGACAATGGTCAATGGCATAAAACAAACTCAGTGCACCCGGCAACGGTTGACCGACCAGCCGCGACAGATGCGACTGAGGCCGCCACAGCGCAACGTGTCGGCACAGAAATCCCGCGGTTGTCTACACCAACATGTCTTTGAGGACATGCGCCTTTTCCACCCCGGTTAACCGCACATCAAGTCCCTGGAATCGCACACTCAGTCGCTCGTGATCGAGTCCCAATTGGTTCAAAATCGTGGCGTGAATGTCTCGCACGTGACAGGGATTCTCGACCGGACCGAAACCAAACTCATCCGTCTCGCCGTAGACATAGCCTGGCTTGAATCCGCCCCCGGCGAACCACATCGTGAAGGCATCGATATGATGATTGCGTCCCGTCGACTGACGCACTTCACCCATCGGTGTCCTGCCGAACTCACCGCCCCAGATGACGAGCGTTTCATCCAGCAGACCACGCTGCTTGAGGTCCGCAATCAAACCTGCGGTCGACTTGTCAATCTCTTCGCAAATCTTCGGTAGGTGTGTCTCCAGATTCTCCGTCGGTCCGCCGTGATGGTCCCAGTTGGTGTGGTACAGCTGCACAAACCGAACACCGCGTTCGACCAACCGACGTGCGAGTAAACAGTTGCGTGCATAACTCGATTCGTTCGCATCCTTAATGCCATACAGCTCAAACGTCTCGGCCTTTTCGTCACTCGTGTCCATCAACTCCGGTGCACTCGATTGCATTCGGTACGCCATTTCGTAGGCATTGATGCGCGTACCGATTTCCGGATCGCCGGTTGCCACAAGACGCTTGAGATTCAATTCTTTCAGGGTGTCGACAAGCTGTCGTTGCTCGGTTTGGGTGACTGAATCAGGCGTTGAAAGATTCAAAATGGGTTCGCCTTGATTTCGCAGCGGCACGCCCTGATAAGTGGTGGGCAACATACCGCTACTCCAGTGAACCGCTCCACCACGCGGGCCACGTGGACCGCTTTGCAAGACAACGAATCCGGGCAGGTTGTCACATTCGCTGCCCAAACCGTACGTCGTCCAAGCCCCCAAGCTCGGCCGACCGAACTGGCCGGTTCCCGTGTTCATGAAAAGTTTTGCCGGCGCATGGTTGAACAAATCGGTGCTGCACGTTTTCACAATACTCAGCTCGTCAACGATACCGGCCGTATGCGGCAAGTAATCGCTGACCCAAATTCCGTTTTCGCCATGCTGTTTGAATTTCGGTCGAAATCCGAGCAGGTCGGTGCGATGACTGCTGCTCATGAACGCGAATCGTTTCCCCTTGGTGAAACTTTCGGGAATCGGTTGGCCACTGAGTTCGTTTAGTTTTGGCTTGTAGTCGAACGTTTCAAGCTGTGACGGTCCGCCGGCCATGAACAGAAAGATCACGTTTTTCACTTTCGGCGGAAAATGGGCCACGCGAGGCTCGAGTGGGTTCTTGATCGCGGCCATCGGATCGTTGCCGAGCGATTTGTCAGCCATCAAGGATGCCAAGGCGATCGATCCAATCCCCATCGCGCAGTCGCTGAAGAAATGGCGTCGCGTCGAGGCCTGAAGTTCGGAGTCTTGCTGATGATGCATCTATTTATTCGCGATTGATGGTTTCGTCGAGGTTCAAGAGAGCCCGCGCAGCGCCGAGCGAATCGAGTTGTCCGAGCAGTTCCAGTTCTTCCTGAGTCGGCCGGCGTGTGGTGCAGCGGATGAAGGCAGACTCAAGTCCTTCGTCTTCGATCCGCTGTTGCAGCGCCTGGGCGAACTCGTAGAACGCGGCGTCATTGAGCAACGTGAGTGCCTGCAGTGGCGTATTGCTGCGAATTCGCCGCGTGCAACTGCTTTGCCCATCAGGAGCATCGAACACGTTGAGCGCCGGTGGCGGTGTGGCTCGATAGACGAATGTGTACAGGCCACGCCGATAGCGATCTTCCCCTTGACTGGCATTCCAACTGCGCCGCACTTGCCCCAGTGACATCACTCCCTCTGGAATCGGTGGAAACACCGGTGGGCCGCCCACCTTCGGAGCAAATAAGCCACTGGCAACGAGTGCGACATCGCGAACAATTTCGGCATCAATTCGCAATCGATTTTGCCTCGCCAGCAGTACGTTGAGCGGATCGACCTCATTCAAGTCGTCTCGAACCACCGAACTCTGGCGATAGGTTTGCGACATCACGATTTGGCGGTGCAGCTGCTTCATGCTCCAACCGGACTCGCGAAAAAAAACGGCCAACCAGTCCAACAACTCCGGGTGCGAGGGCGAAGTTCCCTGCAATCCAAAGTCGCTGTCGGTTTCGACGAGCCCTCGACCGAAATACTGTTGCCAGATTCGGTTCGCAATCACGCGAGACGTTAAAGGGTTTTCGTCGGCAACGATCCAATGAGCCAAATCCAGGCGTGTTGCCGATTCCTGCTCGCTGTTGAGCCGATGCAGTACTGCGGGCGTCCCCGGTTGGACAGGCTCGGCAGGCCGAGTGAAGTCGCCTTTAATGAACACGGTCGTTTGTCGCGGCTTGGAACGCTCGGACAACACCATCGTCGAAACACCTTTCGCCAATTCTCGATCGATGGCCGCGATGCGAGCTTGTTTGGTTTTGATTTCGTCTAGCGAATCCAGCACACCGCTCGCTGCAAGGATCGTTAGCTTGTCGCTGAGTTTGCGTTTTTTCGCGTCCACGGCGATGGCTTTTTGAACCTCTTTGGCGAGCTCTTGGTTCACCTTGTCCTCGTCATCGAGGGATTGTTCCCAAGCGGCAACCGAATCGGCATGCTGAGTCACAATGGTTTGCAACTCGTTTTCGATTCGTTTCTTCTCGACTTGCAGCTTGGGTGCGTCGACATCGTCGGGATAGACCATCAGCCTTGGTTCGTCTTGATTGTTCAAGAACGCGAACATTCGGTAGAAGTCTTTTTGCGTGATCGGGTCAAACTTATGGTCGTGGCACTGTGCACAGCCAATTGTCAACCCAAGCCAAACGGTCCCCGTCGTGCCGACTCGGTCAAAGATGCTGTCGACACGAAACTGTTCCGGATCGACGCCGCCTTCCTGATTGATTTGCGTGTTGCGGTGGAAGCCGGTGGCAATTTTTTGATCGGTTGTTGCCTGCGGTAATAAATCACCGGCCAGTTGCTCGATGGTAAATTGGTCAAATGGCATGTCGTTGTTGATTGCGTCGATGACCCAATCGCGGAACTTCCAGATCTCGCGTGGCCCGTCGATGGAATACCCGTGACTGTCGGCATAGCGAGCCTGATCGAGCCACCATCGCCCCCAACGTTCTCCGTAGTGCGAACTGGCAAGCAAACGATTCACCAACGACTCATAGGCAGCATCCGAATCGGTTTGCACGTCCCGCTCGAACGCTTCCACTTCTGCAAGGGTCGGCGGCAACCCGGTGAGATCGAGGCTGACTCGGCGAAGCAACGTTGCCGGGCTGGCAGGCGGTGACGGTTCGATCCCGTTAGCATCGAGTTTAGCCCGCACGAATCGATCGATCGGATGAGTCACGCCGTTGATGCTCGGCGGCGTCGGCGCGGTCGGTGCCGTGAACGCCCAGTGCGTTTCGTACTCTGCGCCTTGCTCGATCCACTGACTCAGTTTTTCCTTTTGGGTAGCCGTCAACGTTCGGCCCGATTCGGGCGGCGGCATCATCTCATCATGATCTGTCGACGAAATCCGCTCGACGAGAGGGCTCGCCATCGGGTCCCCCGGGACGATCGCCCCGCCTTCTTCAATCGCCCCTTGGCGGGTATCCAGTCGCAAGTCCGCCTCGCGTGCGTTGGCGTCGAACCCATGACAGGCGAAGCAGTTTTCCGACAAGATTGGCCGAATGTCGCGATCGAAACTCAACCTGTTTCCGACCGATGGCTCAGCTGCCGACTCGTCAACAAGAACGCCGACCGAACCGATAGCGGCGAGCAACGAAAGTTTGATAAACAGGCGATACATGAAGGCGGGATGACCTAGAAAATAGGACGATCAAATGTGGGACTCCTCAGGTTAACCGAAACGCCACGCATTTGTCATCTCGCTTGAGAAAACTCCGACCAGATTGAGTCCCCCCCGCACACGAACCGCGAATGGACGTACCTGAGGAAGAAAGTCACCCATCTGCTGCGGCCGGCCACAAACGGAAATCGCACCCGCTGCACCCCGCGAACAGTTTTACATCGACACGACTCTCCGTTGTCGAGTCGTTCGTCGGATTGAATTGCGGTCAGGGCAGGCAGGCCAAGCGGCAGGAATGCCTTAAAAACCCCTTTCCCCATTTTCATAAAAACCCCTTTCCCCTTTTTCACCCGCTGAGAGCTCAGCTCGCTCCGCTCAGTTTTTCCGTCGTCCGCTGCTGATCAAGGCGTCTTCGAGAGTTTCGTCGTGGGCCAAAACTTCGTCGGTCGTTTGCGGGTCGGCTTTGCGACAGGTCTCGGTCAAAATGTCCGCGAGATCGTCCAGCGGGTCTTCCCAGGTTTCCACGGTCGTGTTCTCCGGCGGCACGTTCGCCATCTCGTCGAGAAACAAAATCATCCTCAGGCAATGACGCAGCAGAATACCTTCTTCCTTTTGTAGTTTCTTTGTCGTCACGTACTTATTGAAATCGCCGTCGTAATTGAGCAGCTCTCCGACGATCCAAACCGGTCGCACGCGAACGCCCTGAACCGTGGGATAATCATTCTGAAACAGGCGATGAATCTTTTCACCGATCGTTAATGGCCAGACTCGCGGTTCTTCGAACATCACGCGGCCGAATCCGCGGTCCTTGACGTCCTCATCGTCGTCTTCGCCCCGCGCACCAAGCTCTTCCGGAGTCGCCAGGCCGAGCTTCAGCAACTGGGGATCGAGCCGCGTGGTGGCCAAGGTTCCCGGCGGCATGTCTTCAATCCGTGGCATGCGTGTGAAGCGTGCGACGGTACCGGGAACTTCCAAGACGCTTTCGAACGCCGCGATCCGTTCTTCGGGATCCGCGGTTGCCAACAGGTCGGCCATGTAGACGCCGAACAGCGGATTGATACTGCGCAGATGAACCAAACGCTCCAAACGCGAGGTCGCGGTCGCGGTTTGCGGCCGATACGCATCCAGATCGTATTGCTTGACGCGCGACTGGTCGTGATCATCGCCCTCGTCAGTCTCCGGCGACTCCGGGGCCGACTCCGGTACTTCGTCGCGCATTTGGTCCAACAACTCACCGAACAATCCGCCCGTGCCGGATTTCGGCTCCGCGACCTTTCCCTTCTCACCGGCGATCTTCTTCGCGACCGGCGGTTTCGGTTGCAGATCGCTCGCAGACGCGGGAACCGGTTTAGGGTCCAGCTGTAAATAGTCGGCTTGCCACATCGTGATCAGCATCCGATTCAGTTCCCGTTGCCCCTCTTCGATCTTCTTGGGTGTCAACAATCGCTTGGAGACCAATTCTCGCAACGGTGCGACACTCGAATCTTTTCCGAGCATGTAGGCCAGCAACCGCCACGGCAATTGTCCGCGGCTGGAAAGGTCCGCCGAATCCGCCTCTTGCAGTTGGACAAATTGTTGTTCGGTCCAGTACGTTTCACCCGCCCGACGCTTGGGCATCTTTTTCTTCAGCTTCTTCTTCGCCTTCAACAATCCCGGATCTTTGGTGTCTTCGGGGATGGAGTCATACTTTTCACGCCACTTATTCAGTTTGACGTCGTCTTCGTGGGCCAAGGCATAAACGAATCCTCGATCGTCAAATTGTGGTCGTCCGGCGCGGCCAAAGATCTGTTGTGCCGAAGCGGTTTCGACCAGTTTGCGTTTGTCCTTGGGGCCTTTCAGCAAACTCGGCAGCACAACGCTGCGTGCGGGCAAGTTGATTCCCGCGGCAAGCGTTTCGGTGCAAACACACATCGCCAGCAGTTTGCGTTGAAACAGCTCTTCAACCATTCGGCGGTAGCGCGGCATCACGCCGGCATGGTGAACACCGACGCCGCGCATCAGAATCTGTTTCAGCTTGGGTCCCGCACCGTCCGCCATGTCGGCCGCGTTGAGGTAGTCGGCCAATTCCGCTTGCCGCTCTTTGTCGATCAGACTTTTCCCTTTGAGCATCTCGGCGACGGTCCAGCACTGCGAGCGGGAAAAACAAAACACCAGCGACGGGGTGCGTCGAATCTCGTCATCACCGGCGGCAATCTTCTCGGCAAAGTCATTCAAAATCTCATCGCCGATCCACTCATACTGCAGCGGGACCTTGCGTTCATCTCCGCTGACCAGTTGCAGCCGGCGGTTGTGGGCGCGCGACAGCCAGGAGGTGAATTCCAGCGAGTTGCCGACCGTCGCGCTCAACAACATGGTGCGAATGTGCGCAGGCAACAACGCCAGCGTCAGTTCCCACACGATGCCGCGTTCGGGATCGTTGAATGAATGAAACTCATCCATCACCACCGACGTGACGTCTGAAAAATCAAAGGCCTCGGGATTGAGCAACCGGTTGAGCAGGATTTCGGCGACGACGACCAGCACCGGCGCATCTCCATTGACGCGTCGATTGCCGGTGACCAGCCCCACGCTGTCGGCGGGAAACCCCCAGCGCACCGCACTCTCTCGCAGCTCGTCCAATTTTTGATCGGTCAGCGCGATCAGTGGCGTGGTGTAATACATCCGCCGGCCGGTCCGCAGCGCCTCGTAGACCGCTGCTTCGGCAATCATCGTCTTGCCGGTTCCCGTCGGCGCGCAAATCAACACGCCCTGATCGCCGCGATCGGGGTCGCCGGCAAAGTACGCCAGCATCGCTTCCTCTTGAACCGGGTAGGGCTCATAGGGAAGCAGCGAAAAGTATTCGGTGGCAAGCGTATCGCGATCCAGGTCGCGATCGACGTTCGTCTGTTTTGCTGCCGCCGAAGGTTCAACGGCGGCCGGTTCTTCGTGATTCATTCCCATGTTGTAGCATGGCGGGGCACCGCATTGACACGGGGCGAACAGGGATTGCCCCGTTGCTCAATCGTTTTTCAACACCTTGGTGCCGACGTACAACCAGTCGGTGAACGATTCCTGAACGTGTTGGTTGAAATAGGTAATCGGATGAGCCGTCGAGGAGGCAAAAACGTGCTGCATCGCATCCCAAAGGGGCGTGTGTTGATCGTAAGACCACAACGCAAACGCTCCTTGCTCGGTTAGATGCGCCGCGGCCTTTCGTAAGCCGTCAACTTGATAAAACGAATCGTGCTTCTTTGCCAGTTGGTCCTCGGGCGAATGATCGACATCGATCAAGATCACGTCAAACCGTTGCCCTGTCGGCGACGCGAGCAAGAACTCATAAATGTCTCCCTCGGAGACGTTCAGACGATTCGACGCGTTAAGTTCCTCGGCCAGCGGAGTCATTTCGTCACGCAACCAGCCGATGACTTGCGGCAGGAACTCGATCACCTCCACATGGTCCACTTTTTCGAACGTCAATGCGGAATGGGCGGTGTAGCCAAGCCCCAGTCCGCCGACCAGCACGCGCAGCCCACTTCCCGAAGCCTGCTGTAACGGAATGGTTGCCAATGCCCGTTCGGAATCGGTGTGCAAGCTACTCATCAGAAACTCATGATTCAGCGTCACTTCCGTGACCCACTGACGCGGCTCGGACAACGTCTTACGACGCCGCAAGCAAAGGGGTCCCAAGGGAGTCTCTTCATAGGCCAGAATCTTGAGATCGATCACCGTTTCCTACCGTTGGATGGGGAGCATTGCGCCCACCCGAACCAGCAACTGGTATGGCGGCGCGCAACGAGTTTAACGCGTCAGGCGAAACATGCGGCGGGTAAAGCGCTTAAACCGACGCCTTTGCCGACTCTTCCGCTTCCCTGCCGTCACTTGTTGGCCAACATGCCCACGGCCAGGCCTTGAATGATGATCGAGGACACGACAACGGCGTAAGTCACCGAGACCAACAGCCCGCGGTTCATCTCGGCTGGCAAGCTGAGCGCCAACGCGCTCACCGTCGAGGTGATTGTGATCAATTCCATCGTCTGCAGATTCCTATTTGTGGAGGCTGCGGACCCGCACGTACCCGAGACAGGTCAGGGTCTTACATTGATCGCCGGGTTTCCAAAAACGACAAAGGGTGCCCACTGACGGATCGGCAATCGCTGCTGCGTCGCCTTGCCACCACTTTCACGATTCCCCTGTTTCATCAAGCTTACTTTTGCCCGACGCAGGGCCTCGGACACATCAGTGCCATCGACCAGCAAATGATGATAAAAGTGCTGCATCAATTTGATCGTCGACAGGTTTTCGACGCTCCAAAGTGTCGTCACCGATGATTCTGCGCCAGCCGTCGCGAGAGCCCGTTGGAGGGAAAGATGCCCTTCGCCCGGCACCTTGGCTCCCGCCGCGGTTTCGCAGGCGGACAGCACCACCAATTGTGCCGCGGTGAGGTCCCACACTGCCAGTTCATCCGCCCAGAGAATTCCGCTCGCTTCGTCCGCTACGTTGATTCCGCGATTGGCGTTGGTCACGGCCAGCCCCGCGCGACTGGTCGGATGACGGTCTTGAGCATCCCGTTCAGAATCTTCCAGCGGCAAATAAAACCCGTGCGATTGGAGGTGAACCACGCGAGCCCCCCGGGCTCGATCACGGATCATCGCCTCCGTCGCATTTTGCCCGGTCAATCGCATCACTTCCGATCCGGCAAACCGCCGACCGAACGCCTCCTCGATCGAAGTCAACTCCCGCTTCGCTTCCGCGATTTCGCTGAAGTAGTAACGCACCGATCGCAAGCCCTTCACGTCCCCGTAATCGATGTCACCGACCAATAACAACGTGTTCGCCCCGTCGCCATCTGCCTCGCTGCCCGCGTCGGGTTGGATCATCAGCCTGGGCGCGATGGTGTACGAAATGGCACAAGACTCCACCAAAAACCGTCCGTCCTGTTTACTCGGCAATGCGGACAGTGGACATTGGCTGAGCGGCCCGTCCGGCGAAACGAGCACGCGTGACGGAGTCTCTCCCGCGGGAAAAAGGGGGTCCCAGACCAGTCGCCGCAGCTCTTCACCGAGTTGGTCAATCGTAGGTTCATCGTCACCACGAATGCTCGGCCGGGCTGTCCGCGATTCCGATTTGACCGCGTCGCTCCACCGCTTCACCTTCTCCCCAATGGCAGCCGAGGGGCCCAAGTGGATGAATTCGACACCGCGACGATCGGAGTAGAGAAACGCACACATTTCCATCTCGTCGCGACCTCGAAGTGTGGCCAACAAGGACGGGCGGAGAAACTCGACGAAATCAATCACGGTGGTTCCCGGCGGCAGTGCATCAAGGATCGCCGTCACGCCGTGCGTTTCGTTCAAATTCGAAGGCCATGATTCAAGGGTCGATGGCCCACTTTTAGCAAGCTGTTTTAGAATTTGATCGCGACTGGCCACAAGTTGATCGATTTCGCTGTCGATCATTTTCTCTGTATCACCGAGTAACCCCGCCAATCGACTCGTCACATCCTGTAACTGCTGGACCTCTTCTTTCAGTTCTGGATTTCGCCGGATCGATGATTGGGCACGCTGATATTCCAGCAGGTTACCCTTGGCCGCCAACACCATTTGATAGGCATCACGGACCTCCAGCAGGCCGTTGCGGACAAGCAACATGGCACGGTCGAGCGATTTGCGATCCACCGCCGAACGCTCAAACTGCTCCGCGGTCGAATACACTTGGAACAGCGTTTGTCGCCGCAGGCTTTCAAACTCGATCATTTCTTTCAAGACGCGACCGGCACCGACGGCATCGCGGATCCCGACACGCGTCTTCAGTTCGGAATCCAAGACTGCATAGTGGGGGCGGCTGTTGCGTCCAAACAGTTCAATCGCGAGTTGTTTCGCGTGTTGATGTTTTTCCAGTGATTCCTCCGTCCGATTCTCCCACAATAACTGGATCGCCTCCGCGAATGCGACGTCGTACTTTGCCGTTGCGTCTTCACCGCCCGATTTTTCCAGGATCCGGCGTTGCTCGTCCAGCAACTGTTTCGCTTTGCGCGCCTCCCCCATCGCTCGGTAGGTATCCGCCAAGTGGGTACGGATGACCAGAGAGAGCGGACTCAAATTGCGATCCAGTTTGACAAGAATCGCTTGGGCGTGGTTCAATGAATCGAGCGCGTCTCGAAAACGCCCCACCCGTTTCAAGTGCCGTCCATACAGTTGTAATCCGAGGGCGTGTTCGTACTTGTCGGAACGTCCCTCGCTTTCCATCATGGCATTCGCTTGATCGAACAGTCGATCGGCCTCTGCTTTTCTCTGCACAGTGCTATAGGCCGTCGCCAGCTGGTACGTTGCCGTCGCATAATACAGATGATCTCGCCCGTACAGCCGCTCTGTCGATTCAGAAACCTCTTTCAGCAATTGCAGAGCACGCCCTGCATTCCCGACGTTCGACGCACCGATCGCGAGGTTTGTCTTGAGCAAAAGAGTTTTGGGATGGTCACTACCGAGATGATTCAAGCAGGCTTGGTATAGCTCGTTCTCCTGCGCCCGTGATATCGTATCCCCCTTTTCTCTGGCCTCCGTCAGTCGGGCATAGGACCGGTCGATCTCGATCAGCGTTTGTTTTTCCGCTTCGTCGGCACTGTTGATCTGCTTGGCAAAACTGAGTGTGTCGACCTGAAACTGGTAGCGTTCCGATTTCCCATCGCTGAGTATTTTCTGAATCGAGATCAACTCCTCGAGGTGTCGCTGATACGCTTCATAATCGGACGCGTTGCGGGCCAGCGTGGCCCAGCGTTGAACGGTATTTGCGGCTAGTACCAACGCCTGCTTCGAATGTTCACAATCCGAGCCGGCTAATCGCACGAGCTCGAACAGGTCCTTGAGCATTTCTCCGTTGTCGCTGGAGACATTCTCGCCACGGGAGGCGACGTCACAGGCGAGGATGCGAGACCGAATGGCTTCGGGATGATTAATGCCGAAGGAAACCGAGAATACGTTGGCCGCGTCTCGATACGTTTGCGCCGCGTCGTCAAGTCGAGACTGCTGTTCATAGCACTGGGCAAGGTATTGAAGCTCGACACCGCTGGCGTAAAAGTTTTCGCCAAAGTGTTCGTCGAACAACTTCAACTGATCACGCAGAAAGCTTTCCCTCGCCGAATGCAGGCCGAGTCGCAAGGAAGAAGCCGCTCGAGTTTTCAAACGGTTGATCTCTTCGTACACCTTGGACTGTTCGGCCGTCTGCTGTGTCTCGGTCCCCGAGAATCGAATTGATTGCAGGGAAACCGAACTGTTGAGTTGGCTGATCACCACCGCGTGGCACCAAGCCCCGAGGCATCCGCAGAATGCCGTCCCTATCGAATCGTGCTCTCGCAGAACATGAATCACGCCCGCCTTGTACTTCAATTTCCATCGCCGTTGATCCGCTTGACTGTCCGTCGGCGGAAATCGACGCAAGAAGTGGGTGCTCGGTTTGGACCCGGCGTCGGCGCTGCGTAATTCAGCCAACTCAACGTGCTCGGTCCAGGTGTCGTCCGATTTTCGACGAACAATCGCAACCACAACTTGGCGACCGCCTGAAAAGACCAAACGAAGATGCGTCGCGGCATCGGCCTGCTGGTTCGGATTCGGTCTCAGAGTGATCGCAAGCTCGAAATCCGCCTCTGACTGGACCCGTCGCACGATCGACGCTCCCGACGTCAGCGAGAGCGACGCATCCATCCAGCGTGCATTTCCGTTGACTTGATAGTCCGCTGTCGTGTCGACGGAAAAATCGTCTTCAAAAGCCGCCGGAGGTTGCTCGCTCTGCTCCTCCCCGTACGTGCTGCACGACGTCGGCCACGGGAGCAGAGTTACCAACAAGCAGCCCATGCATTGGTACAGGGGCGATCTTCGGCGCGAGCGAGTCATGAGAGCTGATTGTCCTGAACGTCTGGTGTGGTGGCGACCGCGGCGTAAAACTTTAGCTTGCCGATTGTGGGTAACTTGGGATCGTGCACAAGATCCAAGATGGTCTGGTTAAGAGAATTACTTGCGGTGATCGACGAACGCCCTGACCAGGTTTGTAGTTGGGGTTGCGCTTGTCTGTCAAAATTGCTGGAGTGCGTCGTCCAGATTCCATCTTAGGATGAACGCACTAACGCGGGATGGAATCGAGTCCGACGGCTCGGGGTGCCGGCCACAGCAGCACTTTTCCGTCTCTGGCAGCGGTCATGATAAGATTTCCGTCCGCGTCACAATCGATCGCCGTGACGCCTTGGGTGTGGCGGCGCAGGGCCAGCAGCTCGCGACCGAAGATCAAGTCGGAATCCGCCGACAGGTCGTCCTCCAGAACCTCCAGCCGTGGATCCCAGACCCGTGCCGACTTGTCGCGTGATGCGGTGAGCACTCGCACTTGGCCGGAACCGTCGTTCAACACCGCAATCGATTCGATCCGATCGGCGTGCCCACGCATCACTCGCGGCTTTCCGTCCGAATTTTCCGTCGAATCAATCAACCAGGCTGTTTTGTCCGACGCGCCGACCGCCACGTAACGACCGTCGGTCGAGAACGCGATACAGGTCGGCGCGAGTCCGTTGGGCAGTTTCCAGCGGAACGTTGCCGCGGAACCGTCGATTGGGTGTAGCTCGATCGCCCCATCGGAACCGGCCAGCAGCAACCGCCCGCCATCGGGCGAAAACCGCAGCTGTTTGATTTCGGTTCCTTTGATTTCAAACTCGCGTTCCAAGCGGAAACCCGATTGGCGATCCTTCCAAATCCAAAGGCGTGCTGCCGCGCCGGCGCCACATGTTGCGATTCGATAACCGTGTTCGTCCACGCGGCTTGAAATATCCAGCCCCGTCATCGCACCGGCGTGCGGGTTTTCCAGCTTGTCGATCGCCTCACCGGAATCGGTTTGCCACAGTCGCACGCTTCGGCTGGCCGTCGCGGCGATCTTTCCATCGGGAAAGAAACATGCATCGATCACCGATGCGTGGGGACGATAGCTCTTCACGTGAGCCATCGCGCTGATCGACCAACGAAAGGCGGCTTCTCCATTGAGCGTGATCAACTGGTCGCTGCCCGACAACAATCCCGTCTCGGGTGCTCCGATCGTGGTCGGCAAGTCGAAGGCTGTTTCTTGTTGTCCGGCCAGATCGATCAGTGTCACGCGGCCGCCGCGGCCGTCTTTGGTTTGACGACAGACCACGACCTGATTTCCCCGATTTCCAAACCGAGCCGACGTCAGCCGCGCGTTGTCACCGGCGGCCCGGCCCTCGGCATCGAGTGGCGCCTCCACACGATCGAGCCGACGGCTGTCTTGTGTTGCCAGATCCCACCACGTCGCCGTCGTGACGAAGCGGTTATTTGCGGTTTGTGCCGAAAGCGTGATCGCCTGATCGCCGCGGTGTGACAACGAGACGCCGGTCACGAATCCGTCGTGATCCAGCCGGCGGCGCGGCTGACGCGATGCAAAATCAATTTCCGTCAATTGCCCGTTGTCACTGGCGACCCAAAGCGATCGGTTGTCCGGCGCAATCGCCAGCTCGTTGATGCGGTACCCTCGCAACAGGTCGATCGGCGGCCCGATTTGTTGCCCGGTCGCCGCGTTCCATAGCAGACAACGCCCCCCACGATCTCCCGTTGCCGCGAACACCCCATCACTGGACAACGCAAACGCGGTCACGGCTTGATCGCCGGCGGTAAAACGGTGCACGATTTTGGGAGTTCCGGTGCGCCGATCGACATCCCACAACAAGGCCTTGGCATCCGCTCGGCTGGAACCGGACAACAACCGGCGTCCGTCCTGGGAAAGGGCGAAGGCGCTGTTGAGCCCCGTCCCCGGCAACACACCGAGTTGTGTTCCCGAGTCGACATCCCAGATGCGGATCGTCGCATCCGCGCTGCCGACAAACAAGCGTGCTCCCGATGCATCCAGCTGCGCTGACATCGCCAGGAACTCGGTCCCTTCGTTCAATTCTCCCGGCGCACCTTCTTTGGTGTTGATCCGCGCGATCTCGCGAAACATCATCCGGGTTCGGTCGAGCCTCAGAATCCGAGCGGTGTGGTCGCGGCTGGCGGAAATCAATCGTGATCCGGAACGGTCGAGCCGGGCGGCCAGGATTTCGTCACGGTGTAGTTGTGCCCCGTGCAACTGTGCCCCCTGCAACTGCGTCCCGGTTGCCTGTGCCTCGTTTGCCTGACTCGTTGGTCGCCGATTTTCCTGGGCCGGGTCGTCCACGTCGCGCGGAAGCGAGTCGGGTGCCGAACGATCCCAAACCCGGACGGTTCCATCGGCCGATCCCGACACGACGGCTGCGTCGCCAAGACCAACGGCGTTTGCTCTGATTGCCAACGCGCGGACCCAACCGCCATGGCCACGCAGGGTGTACTGCAGCGAATGATCGGCAACCTTCCATGCGGCAATCGTGTAGTCATCCGATCCGGTCAACAGCGTTCGGTCGACGTCATCGAACCGCATCACGGCGATCGCGTCCGGGTGCGCTTTCCAGCTCGCGACGACGGCATCTCGGTCGGGGCGCAGGGCTGTTTGTTTTTCCGTGGCAGGCTGTTTGGGCGACTCGGGATTGTCGCCGATGGACTCGATCGCCTGCTGGAGGGCGGCATCAAAATCCGTCGGCCCCAGTTGCTGGGGACGCCACAGGAAAACGTTGCCGCGTGTGTCTCCGGATGCGGCCAGTCGCCCATCGCTGGAAAGCGCCAGCGCAGTGGCCGGGAACGGGTGGCCGGAAAACTCTCCGATCCGCGCGAACCGATCGGACTCGAGATGCCACGCGACGACTCGTCCCGCTTTCCCGTCGCTGACCGCAGCGATGATGGTCGACGGATCCTCGGCGTCGGCTGGACGGGACGCCAACGAGACAACGGGTGCGATGTGCCAACCGCGCGAGACTCGCTGCTCGCGGCCGGGATCCCACAGTGCGACGGTGCGATCGGAGGAGGCGGACAATAACCGTCCGTCGGCCAGAAACTGCAGATCATTGACAGTCGCCGAATGTCCGTCCAGCGTGTGCAGGGTGCGGCCTGTCATCAGGTCGACGATCAGCACGGCGCCCCGTTGGGTTCCGATCGCACACCAACGGCCGTCGCTGGCGATGTCCGCGCACGTCGCCACGAGATCATCGCGCGTCCAAGTCGGACCCGCCGGCTCATCAAACCAGGAGCGATGCACCGTTCCATCGCTGCAGACGACGACGCCAGACAGACCGTCCGCCATGGTGGCAAGATCGATGACGCCGGAATCGAATCGGAACGCCGACCGCGATTGGTTGGCCAAGTGCCACAGATATCGCCATTCCCAGGCCGGCGGCTGTCCGGGGCGGGCGGCGCGAATCGCAGCCAGGATCAAACGCGCGTCGTCGAACTCATTGCCGTCGACGCGGGCTTTGGCCAAACCGATCTGCGAGAGATACGACTCATACCGTGCCCGCTGGAGCGCGGCCAGCGCCGCTTTTTCACTCTGCTCGGCCTTCAGCTTTTGTCGGACCGCATCCTCGGCGTTTTGCTTTGCGATCAGCTCTTGTTCTTTCGCTTTCCGTTCGTTGCTCTCGGCCAAGCGACGGGCATCTTTTGCATCCTGCTCATTCTCTTCGGCAATTCCCTTCTGAATTTCAACGTTCTCCTTTTCCCGCTGAACCTCGATCAGTCGATTGGCCGCCAACTTTTCCGACGTCTCGGCGCGATCCCGCTGCTCGTTCGCGATCCGAGATTGCTCCTCCGCCGCCTGCCGCTGGATGTCGGCGATCTCACGCTGCTCATGGGCCTCCCGACGTTTGTCGTTGATCACGTACAACGCGATGCTTCCGCCGACCAGAATGACCAGCAAGCTGGCAGCGACAAGGCGGCGGAGCAGTCGCAACCGAACCAGACGATGATCACGCTGGTGAAGCCCCGCGTTCAGTTTTTCGATCAGTGGCAGGTGTTTCGAATCGCTGGGATTGAGCAATGACAATCCCAGATCGAAATCGCCATTTTCGTAGGCGGCCGCTGCGTGATCGATCCGGCATCGATCCAATCCTTCTGCAGCGGCTCGATTGCCATCCCAGAGCGCGAGGGCCTGTTCAAATCCGTGACCGGCGCGTGAAAAGGACTCGTAGCGCAACGTTTCTTGGGCGCGCTGATATTCCCGCTGGGCAGCCGTCGAAATCGCGATGCTTTCGGAGTGGGATCGGTAGGACCGAATCGCGTGCTGGAACGCCTGCACACTTTCGAAGCGTTCCTTGGGGTCGGTCGCCATCGCCCGCAAGGCGATCTGCAACAATTCGCCGCGCTGCTGCGCCGGTGTGTCTTGAATCTCGTTCTGAGCGACCTTACGAATGCACTGGCTGACGTTCTCGGCCCGGTGCGGTGGAACGCCGGAGATGATGTAAAACAGCGTCGCACCGAGTAGATAAATGTCGCTGTGGGGACCGATCGCCTCGACCGGACCGAGCGCCATCTCCGGAGCCATGAAGGCTGGTGTGCCGCCCAGGCCGGCGGTGAAGGTGATCGAATCGCGTTTTTCGAATTCGGGTTTGGCGATCGCCAGCCCCCAGTCCATCACCAAGACTTCGCCAAAATCCCCGAGCATGATGTTTTCGGGTTTGATGTCGCGGTGGATCACGCCACGTGTGTGCGCGAACGCGATCGCGTCACAGACCTTCAGCAAGATTTCCAAGTTTTCATCGCGTGATTTTTCGTTGATCGTCTTCAGCCAGGGCTGACCGACGACACGTTTCATGGCGTAGAACAGCGTGTTGTCGGCCGCGACGGCGATATCGTGAATGGGAACGATATTGGGGTGATCCAGATCACCGGTAACGACAGCCTCGGACAAGAATTGCTGACGGCGTTCGTGTTCGACGTCCTTCAATCGCCCGGATTGATGAAGCGACTGACGTTTGGCCTTGGGCAGCGGCTTGATCACCTTGACCGCAATCATGCGATCCAGTGATGCTTGACGAGCGACGTAAACATTGCCCATGCCGCCGCGACCGAGCAATCGAATCAAACGATAGTCCGACGGTGAATCGGGGTCACGCGTCGGGATCGCCAAGTCACGCTCGCGGATGTGCAGCTTCGATTCGGTGATGGTCCGTTCCACCGCGGGGCGAAGCTTCGACAGTTCTTCCTTGTTCTGCTTGCTGGCACCGATCGCGGCGGATCCCCAGAACGCCGCATCTTCCTTGCTCAGTTCGCGTGGATTGATCGTCTGGGATATATCTCGGCTGTGCATCACCGATGTCGGTTCAGCCTCCGCGGTCTCTTCATTCAAATCGTTGGCGGTCTGATTTGCCGCCGAGCCGCCGGCAAAAACACGGGTGGCCTCCGTCTTGGCTGGCGGAAGATCGGTTGTCGTCTGATCCGACGGCCCGTCAAATTGCAGGGTTTCTTCGAGCGCGTCGCCCTTGGTCTCGTCGGATGACGTGCCACCGTGGTCGAGATCGTTCAGCGAATCGTCTCGCTTGTCGTTGCGTTCATCGTCATTCATCGCTCGCTTGCCTCCCGACCGTCAGCGGCGTTGAGCCCATCCACACGCGCTCGAAAACGCCCCGCCACCGAGAACCGGCTGACTCGAGGGGTCTCCCACGCGTCCGGCCCGCGAACGTCAGGGCTGCGGTCCATTCGCATTGGCGGAACCCAATGCGAGGATCGATCGAGTCCCTCGACCGCGTCGAGTTGATCGGCAGCATCGGAATCATCAGCGTCCGGATCATTCGCATCTTGAATGTCCAATCTCGCATCCGGATCGACGGGGACCAACCGCAAGGCGCCTCCATCGGGTGCGTCACCCGGCAGAACGGGTTTTCCGTTACGCAAATCTACGCTCAGAATCGAACGCACGTTGCCGTCGCCGAGCACGTATTGAATCTGGTAGCGTCCATCGGGCAAGGATTGGAACAGCTTCTGCAGTTGATCGCCGCTGATGATGTCATCCGGCAGGCGTGTCGGCGGCACCAAGTCGTCGCCTTCGGGATCAGGTGAAAGCACGCGGATCTGAAAGAATTCTTCTCGGGCAGTCGTCGTTGACGCGACCGCTTCGGTCGTCTCCATCGTCCCCCCCAAAACGACGACGACCGCTTCATTGCTGACGAACACGGGAACTTGTTCGATCACCGGAATCACGTCCCGAACGGGAAAGAACGCCACCGGAATCGACAGCGATGGAATGATGAAACGGGCCGTGCCGTTCTCCAAGATCGGTGCGGACGGAGCATCTTCAGTCAACGGATTATCGGTCGACGAGATCAGCTCTCCCTCCACGACATGGACCACACTGTCTGCTTGCCGGATCGTTGTCCCGGTCACCATGATCGACTCGTGATGTCGCACCGAAAATCGCACTTCCAACGGATCGGTCGCGGAATTTCGGCCGTTGAAGCGGGCATCGAGAATGTCAGGTTCCAAATACAAGTGTTCGACTTGTAACGGTGGCGCATCACCGCTCAATGAATCGATCTGTTGAAAACGTTGCGTCGCGGCGCCCCAATCGATGTTGATCGTCAATCCGCGTTCGCCGGGGTTGCCAATGTCAACGGTCAACACGCCGGTCGCATCGTTGACGGCCGCTTGCTCCAGCCGATTCGTCGCGATCGTGGTGGCATCATAAAACGCGGTGTCGCTGAGCCCGTCATCAGGCCGCGTGGCAAACCGACGCGCGACCCCCACGCCCTCACCGGTTTCGATTTGAAAGTCTTGTCCCAACACAATCTGCGGGGCATCGATCGTGACGGCCCCTTTGACGCTTTGTCGAGCTTGGATCTGGACCGAATCGTCCAACTGAATCAACTGACCGGCCTGCAGTCGAATGCGACCGTTCGCACCGCCGGCGATCAGTTCGACATCGCCGCGCCGCGCGTTCAGATCGTCTACCCGAAACGAATCGAACACGAGGATCGACTCCGCCGCGCGGACTCGGATTTCGCCGTTAACCGTTGAGACCGTTTCGCGATCGTCTTGCCGGTCCGAAGACGCCAACCGGATCGAATCGACCTCATCGATTTGCACATCCCCGCGTGCGGTTCCCAAAACGCTCAATTCCAATTCATTGACGTTGGTCAACAACCGAATCGCCACGGTCGAATCATCGGTCGCGTTGCCACTTTCGACCCGCAAATCGTCCGCGACCAACAGCGAGTCCGCGCCAATGGACAGCACATCGTCGCCGGCCACCAATTCGACATCGGTCACCTGCCCGGTGGACTCAGCGGTGTCGGTGACGATTGATCGGACCAAGATGTCGCTGCCGCCCGCGGTGGCAACCAACCGCACATCGCGGTGTTGGCCGGCGTCCTGGCCGGCGGCATTTTGCGAACGGACTCGCTCGGCCACGATGTCCCCGACGGCGACGATCTCAATTTTCCCATCAGCCGTCAGCACATCTACCAACTCGATCGCCGAGCCCTCGCGGATTTCTAACGCCCCGGTTTGTCGAACGAACGCAGCCAACGCCGCGATTTCCGTCTCGATCGCGTCTCCGTCACCGACTCCCCCGGCAACATCAAGGCGCACCAAACCGGACTCGGCGACCAGATCCACATCCTGGTCACCCGCATCGATCAACGTGCCGAATTGCGACTCGATCGAAATCGCTTGCCCGCGATGTGTCGAGTGAATCGACGAGACGAAGACGTTGCCCGGCGTTTGGATCATGACCGTGCCGGCCCCGGCATCGATCATCGAGCCGTCTTGCAGCGCAATCGTACTGGCGGGCAAATCGGGGGCATTGCCGCCGGATAGTAGGACGCTGCCGTCCAGGGACGTTAAGCGCCCGGACGGGGTGACCACCAGGTTTCGTCGTGCCGCGATCGTGACGTCACCCGAGTCGCTGACGATGCCGCCCCGAACGGTGATATCCGACTGGCCGCCCAGATTCTGCAGCACGATCCTGCCAACGCCTCCGGCTGACAACGCCGTCGGCGACAGTTCTGATAAGACGTCCATCGAAGCGGTTTCCGTCAAGAGTGTGACATCACCGTTTGCGTTGCCGACGTCGAGGATCGACAAGCGATCATCGCCGCTGTGGCGGATCAGGATTTCATCGCCATTGCCACCGCCGGTCCGAACACGAGACAGTTTGACGGTGCGATCCGCCAGAACGTCCATCCGGATCGTCCCCTGGTCCGTGACCGCCTGGACATCAGCGACGCCGGTCACCGTGATCGTGCCACCAACTCCGATACCGGAGCGGGCGTCTAGACGGATCTCGCGTCCGATCAGATCAACGGTCGAATCCGAATCCGCATCCTCGATTGCGACCGCATCGATCTCAATCCGCCCGTTGCCGGCGTCAACCAGGCCGATCGGCAACGTACCTGTGGCCGCGATAACCCCGGACACTTCAGAACTGCCCACAAAGATCGATCCACCCGTCGCCGATGTGCTGGCTGAAAACGATTGCAGTGCCGCGACCTGGATGGGAACGGAAACCGAGCCGATCGAGGCCATCGTTCCGGTGGTGCTGGATTGTCCCGGGAAGATGCCTCCCGCCGTGATCTCCACGACATCGCCGCCCACGTGGACGCTCGACGGCCCCGCCTGGGAGACGAGATTTCCGGCGGCAACCAGTTTGACCAAACCCTTCGTCGTGACAGCCGATTCCAACACCAAGTCGCCGGCAACCTGAACATCGATCGAGTCTGCGGCGGAGACGAACAACCGCAGATCGTCCGCTGAATCACGCAACGTCACGCCCTGGTCGGCGGCAACATGAACGTTGTCCATCGAGTTGCTTGTCGATCCCAGGTCCAGCTGCCCGGTCGACGAAGCGGTGACTTGAATCGCATCGATCTGTGAACCGGTCGCTTGCCCGACCGCCCCGATCGTGCCAAGTCCATCGTTGCTGCCCAGGACCAATGTGCCAGTCGGCGTGAAAAGGTTTCCCAACAGAAAATCGCCACCATGCAGCGACACCGCGACGCCGGCTGCGGTGCTGCGAAGTGTCCCAAGCGACAGATCACTCTGGGTCGCGGCGGAGTCAATGACGATTTGACCGGTGTTGGCATCGACGGTCGAACGCACGATGAGCTCGTCGCCGGCATTGATTCGAATGTCACCGCCGATCAACGTCAGATCACCATCGATCGTCACCGATTCGGCATCGATCAAGAATGTGCTGGCGACATTGAGCATTCCGACGTCGACGTCTGCATTCCAATTCAGTTCGTCCACACCCTGACCGCCGACCACCGTCGGCACCGCGTCAAAGTCCTGACCGAAATCGGCAAACGACAACCGGTCGTCTCCATCACGTCCATCGATGGAAAGACTGTCGGTCGGATTTTCGAAATGCAGTTCGCCGCTCCGACCACCGCTGAACAATTGCCATTGCGTCATCGTGGGGTCTGGATCGCCGATCACGTCCAGTTGATCCGCCGCGCGGGTGAGCTGTGCGGCCAGCACCGCCGAGGCCAATTGCAGATCGACCAGACGAACGCCGAGCATGGTGATGTCATAGGCCGGCGCAATCGATGGATCATGTTGGACGGTCAAGCTGAGTTCATCTGCGGTGTGATAAACGAAGTCAAATTGATCGGGGGAATCGAGCGTACTGCGATCGCTGTCAAAGATCGTCACCGACGCGTCGCCGGGAACCTGCGCGGTGTCAAAAACGATGTCCACATCGAAGTGCAATGGATTAGCGCCGATGTCCACAAACCCGTTGACGTCGATCAACAATTCCGCCTGCTCGGCAGTCGCATCCAGAACAAGCATGCCTCCGTTTAAGCCGGCGATCGGCCGTACGGTCGGATCGGCCGCCTGGGCGTCGGCCAGCGAATCGCCGCTACGGATCTCTAAATCAACGCCGGCTCGCGAAACGATGGTGACCTTTCCGGCTGGCTGCAGACGATCCCCGGCGGTCACGATCGCGACGTCATTGCCGTCGCCGCCGAAGTAGGTGATGAACGCCGGCACCGCGGCGGCGCCGGGACCAAACCGCGTCAACACACGGGCTCCGTCGAACAACTCACGAGGCGTCGCGAGCGGCTGGCCGTTCTCGTCGACGTTCGAAACGAACCGCCCGGTCACCGGTCCGTCGGAGTCGTTTTGGACGATCAGCAATTCGGTATCGCCGGGCAAGGTGACGGCGACGTCCAACTGCAACAGGGCTCCGACAATTTCAATCGGCTGCCCGTCGATGGCGACGGAGTCCAAGGATTGGCCCTCGGTCGCTCCGTCCACATCCACCTGAAACGTCGCGTCGGCGTTCAGACTCAACGCGCCGAATCGTAACTGACCGGTGGGCGAGCCGCTGCTGAATTCGTTGGGTGCGAGTGTACCACCGGCGACTGTCACCGCCCCTCGAATCTCGCCGCTGCCGGCAAGCACGGCACCGTCACGAATTTCCACGGCCGCAGCCGCATCGATGCTTCCGTCGACCCGCAACGTTCCGTCAACAATGATCAGATCCGTGCTGGATGTGTTCTCGGCCAGCAAAACGAGTTCGCCATCACCCTGTTTTTCGATTGCCGTCTGACCTAGGGAATCAATCATCACCGCACTGAGTTCGACGATGCGGTTTGGCCCGACCGATATCGCATCATCAAACCGAACATGCATCGCTTGCAGTTCCGTGTCGGCTGCGAACGTTACAGCATTCTGGAAGAACACCGAACCTGTTGCCGAGATTTGCCGCGTGCTCGATGAGTCACCGGCGACGTGGATGCCTCCATCGGCGGCCAAACTGATCCCGTTCCAATCGAATAAAACAGCATCGACGACGATGGATCCGGAGGCGTCAACGGAGAGCTGATCACCGCCTTGGAATACACCCCGGATCGTGGCGGAATGACCTGCCAAAACCATCACACTGCCGTCGGGACCGAGCGTGCGGTGATTGCCATCGATCGTCAACTGCTGGGCCGCGTTCAATACGGTGCCCGTCCGTTCGAACACAACGTCGCCGGACAGCTGAATGTTGCCGCCGGCGTTTGAGGAGCTGTCAGTCGATTGGATCGTCGCACCGGTCAGGCGAATCTGATCGCCGGCCAGAACCACGTCGCCGCCGTCGACGAACACGTCACGAACGGACAGATCCCCGGCGGCGATCGTAAAACCCGCCAAGTTTTGCGGGCTGCCGACCGACGTCCCGCCGACGTTCCCCTGGATCTCGACACGGCCGCCGGTCAATGCCCCGAGCGCTTCGATCGTCAGTGCGCCCGCCGTCAGTGTTCCAGCTGGCATCGAGTCATCCGACGTGATCGGACCAATCCAGATCACATCGCCGCCGGTGACGGTCGGCCCCAGCGCGGTATCGAGCACAACCTGACCGGCGATCCGCGAGTTTCCGCTGACCAACACATTGGCGCCGTCGGTCGCGATCGACGCATCAGTCAAAAACAGATTCGGAGCACTCAGGGTGACATTGCCAGCGGTGCCGGCCGCCGCCCCATCCACTTGGCCGCCGATCGCCAAGCGGTCACCGGCGATCAAAACGAGCGAACCCGAATCGGTCGCGATGTTCCCCGCAGCCACGATCTCGCCGGCACGGATCCCCACGTTCCCCGCGGTCACATCACCTTGCAAGTCGACGTGATCACGCGAATCAACCGATAGGGAGTCCCGGATCGTGACGTCACCGGAGAATCGGGTCTCGGTCGCGCTGACGACGCGAACGTCTTCGATCGATTCGCCGGCGGACGCATCGATCTGCCCGAGACGGATCATCGAATTTGCGTCGGGATCAAACTCAAAGAACAAACTCAGGCCATCCGACGACGCACTGATGGTCGCGTCTTGCCAGAGCACCTCGCCGGAATCGCCGATCACACGAACGCTACCGTCAAGCGTCACCGTTCCTTGAACTTCGAACACCCCGGCGCCCAGGTCGATCTGCGTCAAACCGGTGGGCAACGCTGCTCCAAGGATCACGCCTCCGGTCAGAGAAACGATCCGGTCGGCGAACTGAATCGACGTACCGCTGGGCGTCAACTCAATCGTCTCGCCAACGAGATTGATCTCCGTTGGCGGCGAGGGAGACGTGACGGGCTGGAACCCGAGCACGGTTCGGTCGGCGCCATCGGCATCGATGACATCCAAGTTGATTCCGTCGGGCAACTCGATCTGCAACAGGTCGTCTCCGCCGCCCAAGTCGATCGTCACCTGACCGTTGGTGATCTGGGAAACCGTCAACGGATCGGACTCGTTGCCCGTCGCACCGCCGTGATGCCCTGCGATCGGAATCACCGTCCCGAAGGCATCGGTGAGTTGAATGGAGTCGCCGCTGCCGACGGTTTGGAAGTGGACTTCGTCGTCGGCCAAGTCGCCGAAGATCAACAGTCCGCTGGCGGCCGAGAGTTCTGCCGTCGCGTTGAGGACGATTCGCGGCTCCAGGGGGGTGAGGCGAGGCGTCACCCATTGCGGCCCCCCCGGGGACTCGATCGGACGTGCAGCCACAACGGAGCATCTGTCGATGAAACCGCGCAGCCAGCGCCCGATCTGACGACCAGCCCCCTCATCGTTTTTCGCCCCACGGCCAAGCATGATAAATCCCCTCTAAGGGCTTGATTCGGAGTCGCCACAATGAGGCTTGATGAGAACCACGACGTCAGACTGCGCAAACCAGTCAAGGCCGA
The DNA here is from genome assembly GCF_002289565.1 of Rhodopirellula sp. SM50. Lineage (GTDB taxonomy): Bacteria > Planctomycetota > Planctomycetia > Pirellulales > Pirellulaceae > Stieleria. The sequence continues at coordinate 133,585 of NZ_NTFY01000013.1, forward strand.
CAGATCAGGCAGACCAGTAGCATCGTGACGGCTGTTGTGGGCGTCAAATCTCAGTTTGATAAATGGGGGAAAATCTACCGGCCGTAACGATTTTACTGGCAATCGTCGCTCAGGGCAGTCGAAAACTCAGTGGGAGTGGCTTCTTCTCGACCGCCGACCGACCGCAATCTGTCCATGAACTCACCGACTCTCTCGTTGATCGCCGTGCTGGTGATCGGCTCCAGCCTGCCGGGACAGGATGCTGTCGAGCCGCTACGACTTGCTCCGGTCCAAATCGAAGACGTCAGCCGATCATCCTCGCCGAACGATTCACCATCACGATCTAAACCAACCACCGAGACGCTGCGACCGCTCAAGGGCGTTTCCGAACCGGTCCCGCGCACCAGCGAAAGCAAGCCGACCGCCACAACAACACAGCTTGCTCGATTGGACAAACCGCTTTCGCAAATTCGGCTTTCCGGATTGGCATCGCCGCGACAGGTTTCACAGCCGGGTTTCACGCAGCCAAGCGTGTGGATGCCCGCCGGCGGCGTGGGTCCCGGCGAACCGCTCGGCTCGGTGACCACCTACACACGAAGGCCGTTGTATTTTGAAGACGCGCCGCTGGAGCGATGCGGTGAAACCGAATGGATTTTTTCTGGCGGGATCATGACCAATTTGCATTCGGGAGCAAAGTTTCTGTTCGATACCGCCCTGCTGCCGTACCGCTTGATCCGACAGCGCCCTGATGAATTGGTCGGCGCGGTGGCCGAATGAACCATGGAAGTGGTCTTGGCGAGCCCGCCTTGAGTTTGATAAGTCCCAATGTCCGACGGTCTTGCCGTCACGAACCATTCCCGTTGAAGTCTTGGTTTTGGAAACGGAATGCCGCACCAACCAATCATCGATACTGACATGACACATCGTCTCCGCCTGCGCTCGTTCACCTGTGGCGTCCTCGCCGCAGTCCTCTGTGTGCTGGCATGCGGGTGTCATGACGGACCGCTCTACGGCCTCAAACGGATCAACCCGTACTTCGCGATGCGAGAATGGAAACGCGACCGAGAACTCGGCGTGACCGACCACGAACGACGGCAAGAGCTGCAAACGCTGGCCAGTCAGATCGGCGGCATGAGCGTGAAAGAACAAGCGAAATGGGCGACCCATCTGGATCGCATCATCGAAAACGATCCCAGTCCTGAAATGCGACGGCTGTCAATTCTCGCCGCCAGTAAGTTGAAGACGCCCAACGCGATCGACTTGATCGAACGCGGACTCGACGACGAAAGCTTGAAGGTGCAAATGGAAGCCTGTCGCTCGCTGGGAAAACGACGTGAACCCGAAGCCGCCCAGTTGCTCGCGTCCACCCTCGGCACGACGCCCGAATCCGATGTCAGGAATTCGGCGATCGCCGCACTCGGCAAGCACAAGGGCAACGTCCCCGTCGAATCACTGCGACTGGCTTTGGAAGACCGCGACCCGGCAACCATTCATCTGGCGATGCAAAGCTTGAAAGGCGTCATCGGCAAAGATTATGGCAACGACCCGCAACAATGGATCGCCGCAATCGACGCACAATCCGCGCCCGACGCCAGCGACGCAGAATCAGATGACGTCCGCGTGGCCGAAGGTCAAGGCGACGAGAAAACGATCCGGTAAACCCGCACGCTGGTGAGAACCGGCGGAACGCGGTATCGGTATCGGCCGATGCTTGCGAGCTCCCGACATCCATAGGGATGAAAGCGAGTAGCAGCAGGTTAACGCAATGGCACCTCCGGGACCCAACGCCTGAGAGCTTGGCCGATCTTGCGAATTCAACACGCTCGCACCAGGCCAACGCGTAAGCAATGAGCGGAACATAAGTGTCGGCTCTCTTGCAGTGGGATAGGCTTCCAGCCTGTCATTTCAGCATCGACAGGCTGGAAGCCTATCCCACTTATTTTGTGAGCGTCGCTAACACGCACGGGCTTCAATCGACAGGCCGCTTGCGCGAACGCTAGCCGCCCAATTCTAGACGCGCACCAACCGCTACGCCGCCTTCTCTTCGGCGGCATTGAGTTTGTTGTACAGCGTTTTGACGCTGACGCCCAATTCCTCGGCGGCGGCCTTTTTATCACCGTCGTTCCGTTCGATCGCGCGTTCAATCGCAATCATCTCCATTTCTCGAATGGTCATCGGACCGGCGTCACGAATCTCGCTTCGCAATTGGCGGCGACTGAAGTGACGCGGCAAGTGCTCCGCATCGATCGGCAGGGCATCGCACAGGATCGCGGCGTGTTCGACCACATTGGCCAGTTCACGGACGTTGCCGGGCCACTTGTGAGCCAGCAGCTCTGCGGTGGCCTGCGGCGTGAACAACGCGTCATCGTCGCCATCGCTGCGGTGGCGGCGGAGCAGGTGAACCGCCAACGGCATCAGATCGTCGATCCGTTCTCGCAGCGGCGGCACATGGATTTCGAAGGTGTTGATGCGAAACATCAGGTCTTCGCGGAACTGTTCCTCGCCGACCATTTTTTCCAGGTCGCGGTGCGTGGCGCAGATGACGCGGACGTCGACGCGTTTGGATTGGTTGCTGCCCAATCGCCGGATGTCGCCGGTTTCCAAGACCCGCAGCAGTTTGGCCTGCATCGTCATCGGCAGTTCGCCGATTTCGTCCAGGAAGATCGTGCCTCCGTCGGCCACTTCGAACAATCCGACCCGGGCGTTGTCGGCGCCCGTGAAGGCGCCTTTGACGTGCCCGAACAGCTCGCTCTCGATCAGGTTTTCCGGCAGGGCACCACAGTTGATGGAAACCATCGGCTCGCCGGCCCGCAGACTAGCTTGGTGGACCGCGCGGGCGACCAGCTCTTTACCACATCCGGTTTCGCCCAAGATCAAAACCGTGCTGTCGGTCGGGCCCACTTTTTCAATCACTTTGCGGACCTGCAGCATCGACTTGCCGTCGCCCACCAATTCAGAATCTCCTTCCGCCTGGCGGACGCGGTGCTCCAGCGCCGCCAGCCGTCGCGATTGAGACAGACGATGATAGACTTCGCTGAGCAAGGATTTGATTTGCTTGAAACTGCACGGCTTGCTGATGAAGGCGAAGACGTGGTTTTCGATCGCGGTCAAGGCGGACTTCAGATCGGGCTTGCCGGTGATCACGACCGCTTCGATCTCGGGGCGGATCTTGCGCGCCCGAGCGATCACCTCGGCACCCTTGATGCCCGGCATGTCCAAGTCGACGATCATGCAATCGAACGGCTCCCGCTCGAGCGCGGCGATCGCTGTTTCTCCATCGGGGCAGACGACCACGCTGTGGCCGAGTTTCTCAAGCTGAGTCTTCATCAGCGTCTGCAGCGACGTTTCATCGTCGGCGTACAGTACGTGCATGGACTCACATTCAGGCGACTTTTTGGACATCATTCCACTTGGTCGAAGAGGGCAGTTCATCGTGATCGTTCAGCTCCCGCGACGTGAAGAACGTCGAATCGGAAGGAGACTCTTTCTTGGCGGGCTCCGTCGGCAGCCGCAAGATCATTTTTGACCCACGGCCTTCCCCTTCGCTATGCGGCGTCAAGGAGCCGTGGTGCAACGACACGATTCGATAGCTGATGCTCAAACCCAATCCGGTGCCGCTGTCATCGCGGCGGCGCGTAAAGAACGGCTCAAAGAGATGGTCCATCACCTCCTGGTCCATGCCGCATCCGTCGTCTTCAACTTCGACGACGGCTTCCTTGATGCCGCTGAACGGGTCGATCTCGTGCCGCACAAACACGTCGACTTTGCCGTCGGTGTCCACCGACTCCAGGGCATTGGAGACCAGGTTCAGGACGACCTGTTGGATTTCCTGAGAATTGCAGTACGCGGTGACCGTCTCGTCGGCATGTGTGCGAATTGTTTTGCAGCGGTACTCGCCGACTTTTCCGACCATCGACACGACCCCCGTGACAAGCTGGCCGAGGTCTTCCTGATTGCGGCTGGAATTACCCAAGCGGCTGAAATTGAGCAGGCGTTGCGTGATGCCCTTGCAGCGAAACGCTTCGGATTGAATCAGCCCCAGGTTGGTCTGTAGCTCTTGCAGGAATTCCTGGTTGAATCGTTCTTTTTCGTCCGCCGGCAGGTCTTCGAGTGTCCCTTCGAGCGCCTCGGCGCCCCAGGCGATCGCACCGAGCGGATTGTTGATCTCGTGGGCAACACCGGCCGCCAAGAATCCGACGCTGGCGAGTTGTTCGTTCTGAATCACTTCGCGAGTTCGCTCGCGGACCTCCTGTTCGGCACGCCGTTTGGCAAGCGTTTCGTTGGCCACCGCGCGGTTGAATCGATCGGTGATGTCATTGACGGTGTCGGCCATCAATCCGATTTCGTCGTTGGTCCCCAACAGGATCTTGTGTTGATGGTGACCGCTGGCGATCAATTGCGAGCCGCGGAACAGGGTTCGAAACGGCACGACGATCAGCGTCCAGAACTGCCAGGCCATGAAAATGATCAGAAACGCGGACAATCCTGTGTAGACGCGAAACCCATTGCGGTTCGCCCTCTGCTCGGCGTGAACGCTGTCGCGAAATTTCTTCATCTTGCCGCGGATTTCGCCGAAGTACACGTTCGTCAGGTTGGCGAGTTCGTCGACCCCCTCTCCAACTCCCTGATACTGAGCGTCGTACCGCGAGAAGGTCCTCTTCAGAAGACTGCGCCGGGACCACGCGTCGGTGACCCTGGTCAACAGACCGTCGATTTCTTTCAGGCTGTCGCCTTGCCGGCCCCGGTCAAGCAACAGACGCGTCTCCGCATGCTCGCTGGGGCGCGCCAGAACAATCGACATGTAGGGCGTCAGATGTCGACGGAAAGACATCAGCCGGTCGTGGATGTTGGCCTCTTCCAGGCCGAGTGCAGATTCTTCGATGCCCTCGAACCCGATCATCTGATTGGATTCGATGCGGGTCTTCAGTTCGCTGAACTGCTCGTACGACTGCCTCAGCAATTCCGCCTGTTGATTGAGCTCATGGGCGTGCTCGATCTCGTCGGCCAAGAGGCTGATCTCGGTCGCCAGGTAGCGGTCGCGGGCGAGTTGTGACCAGCTGTTGAAGACCAGCAGCCCGATCACGAACGCCAAGCCACACAGGCCGACGATCATCTTGGTACGGATTTTCCATTTTCGCATCGCTGCCGGTGCCTTCCCTTGCACGAATCAGAGCCAACTGTCCACCGTGAAACTCGGCTGCCCTCGACGATACGGACCGCACCGGTCAGCGGCAAGGTCAACCCGATCCGAATCGGCACAGATGGAAAAATGCGTCCGATCGGTAGGCAAATTCCGTGCTTTTCGTCGCCCCGTGAACCTTTTGGCAGGGGCGTGCGTCATAGAGCACAGTCAGATTGTTCTTGCTTTTTAATTGCCGAGTAAGGATACTTCTGCTGTCGGGTCGCACTGACGCGGTGCGACGGACTACTTCCGAACGCTTCCGGCACCACTCTTGTTGGCGCAAGGGTCGGACGCGTCAAACCAAAGTTTTAAAAGGAGGTGATCAAGTGGATTATTGCTGTACTAGCCAACGGGGAAGCAACCCGTAGACCAAGTCGGCGGGCTGACGCTTCTGGGTCAGCTTCCCCACTCGAGATCATCTTTTTGATCGCGAGATACAGACCCGTTCGTCGAGATTTTACCTTGGTCTCGGCGAGCGGGTTTTTTGTGCCGTCGATGAATGCCATCGAGGCTCGCGAGCACCGCCGCCAGCACTCACCCTCCCTTTTGGAGGTCGATCCCCTGTGCCGAGTGTTACTCCGAAACCTCGACTGCCTCTGGCACCGGCTCCGTCGACGATGAGAGCGTCAAGGCGAGGACTCCGAGAAAAGTGAGGCCGAATCCGAGCAGCAGCAGCCAGGCGAACGTCCAGCCGACGATGGCCAAGCAACCGGTCGTCGACTTGATCTGGGGGTCCGTCGTCGGCGTGTAAGGATTGGATTCATTCATCCCCGAATTGTACCCGCCCCCCGAGCACGCCGCTGCCCTCGCCAAGGCACGTGCCCTGAGCCAAAACCGCGAGCCATTCGGCATCCGCCGGTGTCAACCTTCCCGCGAAAACCCATGACATTGCCGCCGGGGCGCCGGATCGATAAACTTCCGGTTCTTGTAACAGGGTCCGCATCCCGGCAAAGCCTGCCACGAAGCGCACGCCTCACCCGACCACCCCCAACCCCACCCGCGCCCATAGCTCAGCTGGATAGAGCATCGGACTTCTAATCCGACGGTCGGAGGTTCGAATCCTCCTGGGCGTGCTGCTTTGGCGGGGAGATTGGTGTCAAAAGATGACGAGGTTGAACCAAATTCCGGAGTTCTCACTCGCGCATTCATTTTTTGACCAACCCATTTTTTGACCACCTGCCCGATTCCTTGATCCTGGATTACGGATGCTGGGTGGCACCATTCATCAGCACCGTTTCCCCTACCGAGATGGCAGAAAAATAGGGGGCAGAAAAATGGGGGACAAGAAAATGGAGCATGGAGAGATCTGGGCGTCGGGAAGCTGAGCGGCGTCTGCGTGTTACTGATTCTGCCGACGGGAAACTGCTACGGGCGATCCATCTTCTTGTCACCCATTTCATTTGATGCATGGCTTCCCCAATGGAATTACGTTGCCTCACCAAATTCCATTGAATAGATGCGGGAAGTTATTTTTCGGCGGGCCCTAAAGCGACAGAAGGAACGCCACCTTCCGAATACAATATTGCGAAGTGCGACTCGGTTATCGCGAAGGGGAAGTAATCCGCGACGGAGTTTGAAGGGGGCCCCAGTCACGGAAACCTGGACTGAGCAGAAAAGGTAACCCGATTCTGCAAACAGGCTGTTTCTCTCATCGGGCAAAACAGGGCGGACGATAGGATTGCAGCCGATCGCATCCCGACATCACGCAAAAAAACGCCGGCGGGGTGGCTGATCTCGACCGAGCGATTCGTTCAGTGTGTGGGCAGTGGGCAAAACTAAGCATTCCAGAATGCATCAGGATCAACCCCGGACTGCCTTAGGATGCTATTCAGCGTTCCTTTGCGAATCGGCTTGTTGCCGTGGTCGGGAATCGTGACCGACCTTCCGGTCGAATCGTTTCGCATCACAACGTGACTTCCCTTCTGGCGGTCTTTCTCAAAACCAAATGTCTTCAACTTCCGAATCACCTCACGCGCTGGAAGTTGCGGCTGATTACCCATCGACAACGATTCGAACGATTTGGGCCTTGCCTGTGAATTCCGTCACGGGTATCTCGGAGTACATCATGGATTCACCGTGAGACTGCCTACTTTCAAGCATTGCAAGAAAGGCCTCGGCAACGTTCTTGACGGCTTCTGAAAGGGTGTCACCTTCACTGATCACGCCGGGATAGTGAATTGCGGAGATACTGAATCCTCCGTCATCGTCATCAGGGATCGCAACCGCCTGAAACTCATAGCGAGGTTGTGCGGGCTTTTGCCAATGGACGATTGACGCGTTTTCAGTTGTCTGGATCATCGGCTTTCTATGGTTCTGTTGGTTGATCTGGTTTTGTCATCGTTGCGTCAATTCTCCAAGACGCAAGTTGTTCGCCATTCCACAGCACATCGATTGAATAGTTGCCGGATTTGCGAGGTAGTGGCAGTCGAGGTAGCGGCACTGCGTATTCATGCACCGCGATGGGATTCGCGTCCTCAACCTTGATCGGCAATCCGCCCTCCATCAGCACTCTGGCATCCGCAAGATCCATGAGCCTGATGTCCAACTCCAATTCTTTTCGAATCCCGGTCAGCGCAAGGTACATGTGAGGGGAACCCATCGAGAAGACGGCGGGATGCCCTTTGCTGGGATCGGGGCTGCTATTCTTTTCTTTGTCTTCGGGCGGCTGTTCAAGCAAAGGCTGGAAGATGATCTTGGTGAACGTTCCCGCGATGACGCTCTTCCCTGACTTTCGATCCTGGTACACGTGATCAGCAATAACCATTGCCAGTACTACGGGACGTACCATCCGATTCCGCTGTGATTTAAGGACACCATGAGAGCCGACGACCAAACTATCGGCTAACAGCAACATGCATTCGAACCCGATTTTACATCAAAATGTCTCCGGGGGCTTTCCCCCTACCGAGATGGCAGAAATCTTGGGGGCAGAAAAATGGGTGGGCTGCGGGCAGAAGGGGAGACAGGAAAATGGATGACAAGTAAATCGGGCATGGAGAGATCTGGGCGCCGGGAAAGTTGAGCGGCGTCTGTGTGTAACTGATTCGGCCGATAGGAAACTTTTTTGGGCGATCCATCTTCTTGTCACGTATTTTCCAGCCGTTCTGTCTCCCGGCGATTCCATTTTTCTGCCCGCGATTTTTCTGCCATTCCAGTCAGTCACGCATGGGATTTCGGTGACACCATTCATTGAATCATGGGTGGCAGCGTCCGCTCAGTGGCACTGCTCAAGCCTGCGTACTGGGGATCGCCTTAGATACCCCAGAATAGGTATTGGCAATTAACGCGGCATTCACCAACCCCCAGCCGTGCCGAATGGTGCTATGATCAACGAAAAGGCATCTCGGGCACTGGAGAAAACTAAATGGATCTCGTCGACACTTTGGATCGCTTGGCATCACGGCTTGAACAGCACACGGACTTTCTCAAGACGGAAGAGGCAACGAAGCACACACTGGTCCTGCCGCTGATTAACGCCCTAGGTTTTAACGTCTTCGATCCGTCAGAAGTGACACCTGAGTTCACCGCTGATGTCGGCACCAAAAAAGGGGAGAAGGTCGACTACGCGATCAATATTGATGGCAATCCGATGATCCTGATTGAGTGCAAAACTTTTGGAAGCGAACTGAGCCTGAAGCACGCGTCACAGCTCTATCGATACTTCTCGGTGACCGACGCACGATTCGGCGTCCTCACCAACGGGACTCGATATCTGTTCTTTTCAGACATCGAATCCCCTAACAAGATGGATGAAAAACCATTCTTTGAGTTCGACCTGTGTGATTTTGATCGGCGCGACGTCACCGAATTGAAGAAGTTTGCCAAGTCGAACTTTGACTTAGAAAACATCCTGAGCAACGCGAGCGAGCTGAAATACGCTCAACAGATCCAAAAGCTACTCAGCGAAGAATACGAGTCGCCGACAGAGGACTTCGTCAGGCTATTCACGAGTCGAGTCTACTCGGGACGGTTTACCAGCGCTATCCACGATCAGTTCCAGATTCTCGTCAAGAATGCATTTCGATCGTTCCTTGCCGACCAAGTCAACTCTCGATTGAAGGCTGCGCTTCACGGCGCCGAGGCTGGAGTGGCGGCGCTTTCTTTGGATTCAGAGGATCAGGTCGACGACGAGGAACAGGCCGACGATGACGGAATCGTCACCACTCAAGAGGAGATCGAAGGGTTCAACGTTGTGCGAGCGATTCTGGCGAAGCACGTCGACCCCAAACGGGTCGCAATGCGTGACACAAAAAGCTATTGCGGCATCCTGCTCGACGACAACAACCGCAAGCCGATCTGCCGCCTCCACTTCAATCGTTCAAAAAAGTACTTTGGCGTGTTTGACGAGAACAAAAAAGAGACGCGAAACGAGATCTCATCGCCGGTCGACATCTTTAGGTTCGAGGAGGAAATCGTAACGTGCGTCGAGCATTATGATTCGCCGGGACCCACAGACGACTCGGACACCGTAACTCCAGTTGAGAGTGCTAGCTGAGTGCAGTTCATTCAACGGCGCAAAGGGGCCAATGATTGCGATTGGGTGCCGCGTTGCGAAATCAGCGCGGAAACGAAGGCCAACACCCCTGCGAGCAAGCCAGCAACTGGATAACATCGGTTACAGTTGGTGGGTGGCATCATTCATCCGGTGATGATCGGATTGAATCGGTGAGCCAGCAGTTTTGGGCAGACCTCCGAGCACTCTATCCATGGACAGCCAATGATCGAGCGATCACTGGATAACGAATAAGAATTTGAAATCGCGTGGAGCGATTTGGTGCGAGCGATTTGGTGCCGCCCACCAAATCTGCACGGCAACGAAAGCCAACACCCCCGCTAGCAACCCAGCAACTGGGGGTAGCGGTTACGGCTAGCCGATGGCACCATTCCTCAGATGCTTTTTCCTACCGAGATGGCAGAAAAATAGGGGGCAGAAAAATGGGTGGGCTTTAAGCAGAAAGGGAGACAGGAAAATGGCTGACAAGAAAATAGGGCATGGAGAGACCCGGACGGCGAGAAGCTGAGACGCGTCCGCGTGTGACTGAGTCGGCCGATGGTAAACGGCTACGGGCGATCCATCTTCTTGTCACCCATTTTCTTGCCGTTCCGACTCCCGGCGATTCCATTTTTCTGCCCGTCATTTTTCTGCCATCCCAGTCAGTCGCACTTGCGATTTCGGTGCCACCATTCAGCGCCGTTGGAAAACCGACGAACAAACGCGAACTGTACACCCCTTCGAGTCACGGAGATTGCGTTGGACGCCGAATCGCCTGATCTGAATCCATACGCCCCACCTTCGACGGTTTCTGACACGCCACTGATCGACGCGGCTCCGTTTCAAACGCCTTGGCTGCGTCGATTCATTGTCGTGCAAGCAATCGTGATTGTCGCATCGCTCGCCGTCGAGGCGTACGAGCACGAATCGATTGTCGGTTCCGGCCCGATCTTCTCGCTCGTTGGACTGATCATCGCCATTCTTGCTTTTCGAAATCGCGATCACGCCTCAATGATTTTTGGCAGTTCCGCAATCGCATTCTCATCGCTCATCGTGTTCCTGATCAATTACAACTCGTGGGGGCCTCCACAAGGGGATCGTCCGATCACCATCCTGTCGTTCATTTACGCCGCGTTTGCATTGCCCTATTCGGCCTGGTTTGTGTCGACGCGATCGAATTCGGCGGAGAGCCATTCATCCATGCATTAGCACTCGTTTCCCTACCGAGATGGCAGAAAAATGGGGGCAGAAAAATAGGTGGTGCTGTAGGCAAAAAGGAAGACAAGAAAATGGGTGACAAGAAAATCGGGCATGGAGAGATCTGGGCGTCGGGAAGTTGAGCGGCGTCCGCGTGTGACCGAGTCGGCCGATTGGAAACTGCTGCGCTCGATCTCTCTTGGGTAGTCAAGCGAATTGTGAATCGGATGGCCGGCGGAAGGATAGACTTGGCGACGAGAGAAATTCGGTCACAAGATGGAATGGTCAAAAAATGATGAGCTTGTCCCTGACCCGGGTTTCGTTCTCGCGCATTCATTTTTTGACCAACCCATTTTTTGACCATCTGCCCGGTTCCTTGATCTAGGATTGCGGGGCACCGCAAATCAGATCATCGGTGCTCGAAAGATTACTCGACCCGGTTGTCGTCAACGGCGGCGAGGAATTGGTCGATCAATCCTTCGGGGGCCTTGACGATGTGTCCGGGCCCTGGAAACCGGCCGCTTTTGACGTCATCGATGTAGTCCCGAAACCCTTCGACTCGCTCCACTTGCATCGCCTGTTCCATCTTGAAGAGGTTGCGATACTGTTTGGTGTGTCGCGGATAGGGAGGAGCGTGGTTGCCCAAAATGTCTTCGGCGAACATGAATTGAATGTCACCGCCACTGCCGGCGCCGATCGACGAGGTCACCAGTCGGGTGCGGCTGGAGATTTGTGCGAGCAACTCCGCCGGTACGACTTCCACTTCAACCGCCCAGGCTCCTGCTTCTTCAAACGACTGAATCTGTTCGAATACCCAGAGGGCCTCTTCGATCGTTTTGCCGACCGCCCTGAGGCCTCCCGTCCAGGTGCTCAAGCGGGGCACGAGGCCGGCGTGAGCTTCGACAGGAATTCCGGCATCCGCAACCGCTCGAATGAATTCGGGTCCCCATTGGCACATGATTCCATCGGCGCCCAGTTCCATGGCGTCGTAGCCCGCGCGGACCGCTTCCGCGGCGGTCGCAATTTTGGTCAACCCGATGCAGAACGTCATGAAGGTATGCGGCGCCGCGTTTCGGATCGCAATCGCATCGGCCGGATTCCCCGGATCAAACTTGACTTTCAGCGTATCGATTCCCGCCTCTTCCGCCGCCGCTGCCTCGCTGGTCGTAAACGGCATGGTCTCGGTGAGAACCGCTTTGCCTTTCAGGTCTTGAAGGTGCTTGATCGTGTGGTTGCGGGTTGCATAGGCCCCGCCAAGGGTCATGGTCCGGTGTAATCCTCGCTTGTGCGCGTCTCTGGGAGGCAATGCGTTCGGTGGGTTTCCATCAGATTTCATGGGTTTGATTTTCGGTTCCAGAGCGTTGTTTGAACGAGTCGGGTGGATGGCACCCGTTTCCCCAATTTACACCGGGGAAGCAGACGCCGGCTTCGTCTGCCGTTTTTTCGCTTTTTCTGCCCGCCATTTTCCTGCCCTCCCAGTCGGTCGCACTCCCTGAGTGTCACCAGCTACAGCTTTGCAATGGGCTGCGATCAATCGTTGAAATACGGTTGAAGGGGCGTGCACTACTGAGTTCGAAATTGCTTGATGAAACGGGACGGTCCATCGGAAGCTGAGGCGGAAAAGAGGCCTGCCGCCTTTTTAGCTTGAGGTGAGTTCTGCAAGTTCGGCGCTCAGTTCGGTTAAATTCATTGCCGATTGTTCGATCTCTTGCAGGGCTGATGCGTGGTCGGACGTCATTTGTTCCATGTGCTGCATGGTTTTGTCGAGTTCCACCGTACCGGTTGCCTGCCTCGTCGCTGCCGAAGCGATCTGTTTGGCGGTCAGCGCGGACGCCGAGATGGTCTCCAACAATGTTTGAACGAGATCGCCGGTTTGTTGGGCGACTTGGCGGGCTTCGGCAACCACCACCGTTTCTTGCTCCGACGATTCGACGGCTTTGCGGATCGCATCAAGGATTTCCGAGAGAATGCCCCGCACCTCGCGTGTCGATTGGACCGATTGCTGAGCCAGCCGTTTGATCTCGGCGGCGACGACAACGAATCCCTTGCCATTTTCTCCCGTTCGCGCCGCTTCGACAGCGGCGTTGAGTGCCAGGACGTTGGTTTGTTCGGCGATGTCATCGACCGTTGCGGTGATTTCGCCGATCGTTTGGGCTCGATCGGCAAGCGACAGGACTTGGGTGGCCGTCTCTTCGACTTGCCTTCGAACCGACTCCAACGCTTCGATCGATTTTTCCATGGCTTGACGGCCTGTCTCGGCCGTCGCTTCGACGTGTCGGGCTTCGTCGACCATTCCCTTGGCCTGCCCCGCGGTATCGTGGGCAATGCTGGAGATCTCGTTCATGGTGCTTGCGGCTTGGGAGACTGCAGCGGCTTGATCGTGTGAACCGCGCGCCTGTTTTGACGTCGTCGATAGAATGTCATCGCTGGTTGAATTGAGCCGGCCGACGGCATCAGCGATCGCCTCAAAAAGCGTGTTCCGCTCTCGTTGTGCTCTCAACATTTCTTCTTGCGATGCGAGGGTCAAGCGTTGTGATTCCAAACGTTCGTTTTGCTCAGTCAGCGTCTCCTCTTTGCTTTTTAGGTCGTCCACCATGGATTGCAGATTTGCTGCCATCTGATTAAATCCCGCACCCAACTTGGCGACTTCATTTTGACCGGCAGCGGGAATTCGATATTCGAGTTCCCCCTGACCGATGCGATAAGCGCCTCGAAGCAATTCGTCGATAGGTCGCGTGACCGAACGCGCGATCAGCCATCCGGCGGCGATGACCAGGAGCGTTGCGGCCAACGCCAACAGGACGATCTGGTTTCGAAGTTGTTTGATCGGAGCGAAAACCGCGGAAGACTTTCTTGCTTCCAGAACGATCCAGCCCATGCCGGCAAAATCACCGTGTCCGCGAGAAACGGCGAATGCGCCTAACAGCTCTTCACCGTCATGGACATCGGTCAGATTTGCAACAAATGCGTACTCGTTCTCATCGAACTCGACGCCTCGAAAGTAGGCGCTGCCATCCCTCAGCCCTGTCGATACTTCACCGGCTTGGTGGATCACGCTACGATCTCGATTGAAGAGCAACAGATATCCGTCGGTCTGGTTGTTCCGCTTGTACTTGTCGACAATGTCAATCAATTCTTGAATATTTAAAACGGCTTTCATCACGCCCAGGAATTCGCCGTCTTCGTCGACCGCCTTGAGACAAATGTCGACCGAGTGGATTCCGGCGCTCTCGTCGAAACTGACATCCTCAATATGCAAGCCCCTTTCAACAGCCTGTTGCCACCATCGTTCGTCGTCTTGGCGGTAGTCTGACGTTCGGTTGGTTTGGGCGACGTTGGCACCGAATCGGTTGGTAAGAAACACCTCGCCGAAAACGGCATGCCCGGCCGTTTTTTCCAATTGCCGCAGCCAAATCTTGAAGTCGCGGGCCAGATCGTTGTTCATGACCTGCTGCATCAAGGGGTTCGATTCGCCCGCCGGTGTGGACCGCCACTGTTGATCACGTTGCTCGACCAGGGCCGCAGGTTCGTCCACCTCCATCATCTCTTGATTCGATTTCCGCAATGACTCGCGCACCAAATCGGTTTGCAGGTACGCCTGCCAGGTCGTTGCGCGGGTTTGGATGATCCAATCGACCTCGTCCATCACGTCTTGAGCGAGGTTGACCGAGTTCGCTTCGATGGCTTGACGCAAATTGGTTTCGCTGACGCTGGTCGCGTAAATCCCCACCAGCCAAATCAAAATCGTTGGCAGAATCGTTGCAATCAGCAATTGATGGACGATACGCATGGCCGTGTATCCCAAAAGAAGTCCCACCGTTAAATGATTTTGATTGATCCGATTGTAATTCAATGACCTCGTCAAACGGATGGATATGCCCCTCGAATCCGGTGTTTTCCTTGTCGCACCGTCGCGCACTTCTACGATGATTTTCCGATATGAACACCAATCGATTTTGCCGACTCCACGTTTTTTTGTACGCGATCGCTGCGCTCGCCGTGGTGACGCCGCAGACGCGTGCGGACGATGCCCAGGCCGCCAGGTCGGCCTACAAGCAGAGCTTTATCAATAACGATTTCAGCTACCTGGACGATCCGACCTACCAGGGAAATTACCTGGGTGAGCGTTTGAAGCGGCTTCGTCCCCGCAGCGGCGTCACCATCGACTTGGGCGGTCGATTCCGTTCTCGGTTTCACAACGAAAACAATTTGCGTGGCGGTCGGCGATTGACCGGTGCCAGCGACCAATTTTTGCTTTCGCAGACGCTCCTATTCGGAGACGTCCATCTGGGAGACAACCTGCGTGTCTTTGGTCAGGCGATCGATGCGACGAGCGACGGCGAAGACCTGCGGCCACGCGGCAGCGAAGTCAACCGTTTCGACATGCAAATGCTTGCCGTTGATGCCTTGCTGTTGTCCGATTGCGAAGATCGAGAATGGTGGTTGCGATTCGGGCGCCAAGAAATGCACTACGGATCGCAGCGACTGATCGCCAGCCGTCCGTGGCGGAACACGCCGCTGACCCACGATGGGGTCCGCAGTTGGTGGAAATTGGGTTCGGCACGGGTCGACGCGTTCTGGGTGCGGCCGATCGATCCGCGACAGCATCGGCCGGACGATCACAATTTCGATACGCCAGACCAGAGCCGACAATTTTATGGAGTGTTTGGCACATCGAAAAAGGAGACGGTGACGCGCGACCTGTATTATTTTGGCATGACCGAAACGGACGATCGAGTGCAAACATTCACGGGTGTCCCTGGTGGTTTTGATGTCCACACGATTGGCGGCCGCGTTTTGCGCCGCGAAGGCGACCTGCGGTTCGAAGTCGAAGGCGGCTATCAGTTCGGTCGTTTTTCAAGTTCCCGTCAATCGGCTGGTTTTGCAACCGTCGGACTGGGGCACACGTCACAACGGTTGCCGCTGAAACCGACCACTTGGATTTACTACGACTGGGCGTCAGGCGACGACGATTTAAATGACGGCGTTCACGGGACGTTCTACCAGCTCGAACCTCGTGGACACTACTACTTGGGACTCGCCGATTTGACCGGGCGACAGAACATTCAGGACTTGAATGTCCAGACATCGCTTGCCGTCAGCGACGACCTGGAATGTCGCGTGCATTTTCACAACTTCTGGCTCGCCAATCGCCGAGACGCTCTGTACACCAACGGTACAGCCGCGGCGTTCCACGATCCCACGGGATCCGCTGGCAATGAGGTCGGCCACGAGCTGGACTTGCAACTGCGCTGGAGCATCTCGCCACGAGCCCACTTGTTGGTCGGATACAGCTACCTCTGGGCAGGCGACTACTTCGACAGCCCCAACATCCAGGGCGGCCCCGCCGGCATCGCCGCCAACGGAGCGACCGGTGGCGACGGCGAATTCACCTACATCCAGTCGATGTTGCGATTCTAGACGGGCAAAACCGCAGCATGCCTGCGGACGAAGAGAAAGCCGGCCAAATCCATCATGGACGTTTCGCCGAGTTGGCCTTCGAACGTCGATTGGATCACTCGTTGCAATCAGTTCCATTGCTTTGGCCGATGATCGCACCTGCTCAGGTTTCACAGGTCACAACCGATGTCGACGTCGGCTTGGGCGCATCCCCATGATGACCGTTGTATATTGGGAACCACTGTTGACCGCTTCATCTTTCGACGACCTGAACACCGATTGAGTGACTGAGACTGAAATGACGAACGACTTGATCCGCGTCGGGCTTTCTGAAGAAGCGTTAAGCGAACTGCGTGAGGCCAAGCAGGTACTGGAGCACCACGGGATCGCCGACCGTCTGACCGAGTTGGTCGGTGCGCCGATCACGGCGTCGTTGAAGATGCTGCCCGATGCGGCTGAAGGCATGATCCATAGCGCGATTGAAAAGTCGCTGAGGGTGGCTCTCGACGCCGCGGTCAAGACGCTCGGCCAGGGAGCCGAGAAGGGTCGCAAACCCAAACTGCTGACGCACAAGTTGCTCGCGGGGCTCAGCGGTGCCGCCGGCGGGGCGCTCGGTGGGGCCACGATCGCGGCGGAATTGCCGGTCTCGACGGTGTTGATCTTGCGAAGTGTCGCGGACATCGCCCGCAGCGAAGGCGAAGACCTGGCCGAGATCGAGACGCGTCTCGCGTGCCTGGAAGTCTTTGCCCTGGATCCCGGTAAACCGTCGGACGTCAACGACGATACCGAGATCGGTTACTTCGCGGTCCGGGCGGCGATGGCAAAACAAATCAAGGACGCATCGCAGTACATCGTCAAGAACGGATTGGCGGATTCAGCCGCACCGCCACTGGTGAAGTTGATCGCACAGATCGGCAAACGATTCGGGATCGTCGTCAGCGAAAAAATCGCCGCGCAGGCCATTCCCGTGATCGGGGCCGTCGGCGGGGCACTGATCAACAGCTACTTCATCGATCACTACCAGGACCTGGCCCGGGCACACTTCACGATCCGACGGCTCGAACGCACCCACGGGGAAGCACCCGTGCGCGAGGCCTATCGGCGGCTGGACTGAGACGCGCTGGTCGCGCTGTCGTTCCGGGATGACTGGTCCTCGCACCGTCCACTCTGTTGATGAACGTGATCGAAAGCGTTGGTTGGTCAAGAAATGCAACGGTGCAATCAGAAATATCGAGGGCATTTAATGGCGTGATGCATCACTCTATGCCGCGCCAATGGAGTCTTCCGGTTCGTTCCGGTTGCTCATGAACGAGCAGTCTGAACGCTCCAGAAATGGGAGCACGTTGGAGTTGCTGCATTGCCTTCCCGCAATTGCCGGTTAGCGGGGGCCTGGTACACGCAAGTGGGCGGAATGGTCGCGTGCTGTTGTTGTGACGACAGCCACACGGCGATCGAAAGAGTGTTCGCAGTTGCGGGTGTGAACTCAGTTGAAGCTGACGTGAGAATAGTTACAGTGGGCGGTGGGGCCGGCATCTATGGCTAGGAACACCTTGACTCACAACAGCAGCTGCGCAACCAAGTGAGTACCTCAACTTACAAGCCCGCTGGTGAAACCGGATCCGGTCCCGGAACGAACCCATCGTTCGGGAAGCGTTCGCGGGAGCTCTTACGAGACTCCGTTGAGAGGGAGACGTGGTGTGAACCGGCAGCGGAATCTGACCGAGAGTATCTGGTCAATGTCCTTTCGAATCGGGAACGGAGGACATTACTCGTTTTGATCGCCGGCTGGTTGTCGGGTGTCGCCTTCTTTTACCTCTGGTGGTTTGATGGCACTCATGTGGCCGGTGCGTTCAAATTCGCGCTCAACACGTTGCTGGTGACATGGACCTCGGTGATTCCGGCCTATCTGTTGTTCTTTGTCGTTCAGATGAAGCGGGTCAATCCGCAGGTTGCCATACCGAAAACCTGGCGGGTGGCGATGGTGACCACACGTGCTCCGTCGGAACCGTTCGAAGTGGTTCAAGAGACGCTGTTAGCGATGCTGGATCAAGCGTATCCGCACGACACCTGGTTGGCTGACGAAGACCCTAGTGACGACATCCTGCAGTGGTGTGCGGACCGAGGCGTTCGCGTTTCGACACGCAGAGATTCACCCGAGTACCATCAGCGAACTTGGCCACGACGGACCAAATGCAAAGAGGGAAATCTCGCGTATTTCTATGATCATTTTGGATATGAGAATTACGACTTCGTTGCCCAGCTAGATGCGGACCATGTGCCCGAACCGGGGTATCTGGAGGCCGTGCTTCGTCCATTTGTTGACCATTCGGTGGGTTACGTTTCCGCGCCGAGCATCTGCGACAAGAACTCAAACTCCAGCTGGTCCGCGCGGGGGCGACTGTATGCCGAAGCAATCATGCACGGTCCGTTGCAAGCGGGGTATTCCAACGGTTTTGCGCCGCTGTGCATCGGTTCGCACTATGCCGTCCGAACGGCCGCCTTGCGTGAGATTGGTGGGCTTGGTCCGGAGCTTGCCGAGGACCACAGCACCACACTGATGATGAACGGTCACGGGTGGAGAGGAATCCACGCGCTCGATGCCATCGCTCACGGAGAGGGACCGCCAACGTTTGCCGACTGTGTGACGCAAGAATTTCAGTGGTCGCGCAGCCTGATGGTGTTGCTGCTGACGCTGTTGCCGAAGTACTGGCGCCGGCTTCCTTGGAAATTTCGGATACAGTTCCTGTTCAGCGAACTTTGGTACCCCTTGTTCTCCGTGTCGATTCCCGTGGGTTTGGTGTTACCAGTTTGGGCGATCGTTTCAGGCGAGCCCTGGGTGGAGGTCAGCTATATGGACTTTGTTGCCCATACACTGCCGCTGTGTCTGTTGCTGCTTGCCATTCAATCGCATTTAAAGCAACACAGAGTCTTGCGTCCGATCAATAGCCCGCTGCTGAGTTGGGAGGCCGCGTTATTTCAGATCGTGCGGTGGCCCTGGTCGTTTTACGGTTCGGTCATGGGGGCGTACATGTCCGTGCGTCGCCAAGTTGTTGAGTTCCGCGTCACTCCGAAGGGCGGGACGAATCGGGTCTCGCTTCCTTGGCGCGTGCTCTGTCCGTATATCGCGGTTTTGCTTCTTACGTTTATTCCAACCATGGTGATTTCGGAGGCCGGACGCGCCTCCGGCTATTATTTTTTCATCATCTTGACGCAGGTATTCTACGCCATTGCTCTCTTTTCCTTGGTATTGATTCATCAACATGAAGTCTCAAATGAAAAACGATAGACGGCTCGCCGTGCAGTTCGCCAGCCTTGTCGTCTTGGCGGTCCTGCCCTTTTCGATGATTGCCGTCAACGGAGCGCGGGCCTTTTACGGAATTCTTGCTGAACCGTCCGGGAAGACGCGTGATGCAAGGGATGATGCACACGAGAGCGACGGGACCGACGTGATTGCGTTGAACCTGAATGCGGCGACCAGCGAGGTCCCTGTCGATTCCATTTCCGCTGAAGAGATTCCCGAGGGAGATGACACGTTGATTTTCGGTGTTTATGACCCCGACGGGGAATTCGAACGCGACCATTCGTTGCGATTGCGACACGTTTATGTTTCGTGGGCAGACTTCGATCGGAACACGTTACGTCGATCACTTGCTGCGATGGAAAGCCGAGGGTTTCAGATTCTACTGACGATCGAGCCTTGGCCCATCCCAGGTCGCGGTGACGACTTATTGACCGCGATTCTGTCGGGCGGCTACGACCAAACGCTCGAAGAACTGGCCGGGATTTTGGACAGTCTGAATGGGCCTGTCTACGTTTCGTGGGGACATGAAATGGATCAAGATTTGACGGAGCGGTATCCCTGGTCCGGAACCGATCCCGATCAATTCGTTCGTGCCTATCGTCACGTCGTCGACTCGCTGCGCGAGAACACGGAAACCGAACTCCGCTGGATTTGGGCGGGGGTGATGAAGGAAGGCAGCTTGCGTTATTGGCCGGGGCGGGAGTACGCCGACTATGTCGGCATGCCGGTCTACAGCTATCCGAGATGGGATCAGAAGATGTACGGATACATCCGCGATTTTCGCACAACCTTTCAGGAAAAAGCGAAGGTCGTGGAGGAACTCGACGTCCCACTCTTGATTACGGAACTCGGTGTCAGCGGCAGCTCCGACTTCGAAGCCTTCTGGTTGCATCAGGCGTTCATGGGATTGCGCGACTACGAGAAGCTGAAAGGCGTCGTCTTTTTCTTCGGGCAGGACGTGGAGGGGGCTTGGGGCAGCGATGTCGCCACACCAGATTGGAGGGTTCATCCAGATTCGATTCGCGGATTGGTGGAATGGGAACTTCGCCAATCAGCGCCGCAAGGTCCGAGCGGCCAGTAATTGCGGTCTTGCGATGTCTGGTCGAGGCGCGTCTCACTCACCGTTGAACCATCGAAAGTAAACGTATGGTCAGATCCAAAACGTTGCTGACGGCGTGTCTGATCATGTTTTCGGTCGTGGCAGGTCTTTGCGCCTTTCGGGCGGCTCCGGTTGAAGGGGCGTGCACTACTGAGTTTGAAATTGCCTGACGAAACGGGGCGGTCAATCGGAAGCTGGGTCAGAAAAGAGGCCTGCCTCCTTTTTAGCTCGCACCCCGTCTGGCTCACATGAGATAAACTTGTGCCACGTCTGCGACCGTGCCCTTCTATCCCCTTTGATTTTGGAACTTGACCATGAAGCTGGCCTTCACCTCTCTTGCCCTCCTGTCTGTCGCGTTTTTCAGTGGCGGGGCGATCCTCGCCGACGAGCCTTCCGCACCGACGGCGGGCAAGCAGATCGAACAGACGTTGCAGACGAGCGACGGCGGCAGCATTTCGTACCTGCTGTATCTGCCCACGGATTACGACGGCGAAGCGAAGCAGCCCCTGATTCTGTTCCTTCATGGTCGCGGCGAAAGCTACGGACCACTCAGTTTGGTCGCGAAGTGGGGACCGCCACGCTTCGCCGCTCGTGGCGACGATCTGCCTTATGTCCTGGTGTCCCCGCAATGCCCCGGAGATGATTCATGGAGAAACCCCACGCAACAGAAGCGGCTCGTCGAACTGCTTGATCACATCGTCAGCACACACAGCATCGATGAAAACCACGTCGCCCTGACCGGGCTGAGCATGGGCGGCTACGGGACCTGGCGATTGGCAGCCGACCATCCCGATCGGTTCTCCGCAGCCGTCCCGGTGTGCGGCGGTGGTGACCCGGCCGATGCAGCCAAGCTAAAGGACTTGCCGATCTGGATCTTTCATGGTGACCAAGACGGAGCGGTTCCGTTCCAACGATCCGTCGAAATGTTCGACGCGATCAAGCAAGCCGGTGGCGAGAAGGTTCGCTTCACCTCTCTGGAACACATCGGACACAACTGCTGGTCGGCGACCTATGCAACGCCCGAACTGTTCGACTGGATCAGCAAGCAGCAGCGAGACCATTAGGGGTGCCGAAGGGGAGGGTGACTTCTTCACTTGATGCCTACGGCGCATCTAGTTTTTGCCCCATTGCTCCGACACGTTCCCCGTGAATTCACTCGCGCCGGACGTAGACGTAGTACGCGCCACAAATCTCGTTTCCGTCGTCGTCCAAAAACGCGGTCGTCAGCTCAATCGGCCCCGATGTCAAGTCGACCGTGGTGGCAAAAAACGATCGTGATTCATCGGGCTGAAGTGTTTTCGTGATGTCTCCGATCTGAACCGTGGCCGACGCGATCGGCAACGATTCGCCCTTGACGAAGGTTCCGTCGACGACTTGCGTTTCCGGGACGGACCCCTGGAGCGAGAGTCCGGATTCCCGTGGCCAACGGCAGAGTTCCAGTCGATACGTTCCGGCGCGATCGACGGCCAGGTGCCAGGTACCGTTCTTGCGATCGGCGCGGCGGATTTGCCGCTGTTGGTCGACGAACACATCCAGCCATTCACATGCCGTCAACAACATCGGGTTTTCGGCGTCGTTGCCGATGATCACGCGTTGCGGCGTCATGACATCGTCTTTGACCCCGTCCCACCACGTCTGGAGGTGCGAACGCATTTTGGCGACGACTCGTTGGTGCGCAGCGGCGACGTTGCGATCCTGGTGTGGGTCCGCTTCGATGTTGTACAGTTCTCGGTTTTCCAGCAATCGCCACTGTTTCCACAACACGCCGGCGCCGTCACGGTGCGGGATCGCCGGACTTTCTTTGGTGTATTTGACGCGGAACCCCGGCATGCGGCTGTAGTTGATGACCAACATGCGATCACCCAGCGAGTCACGCTCGCGGCGCATCACCGGCGCCAGACTTTGACCGTCCAGACGAGTCGACGGAGGCGGGACATCGGCAAGGTCGGCGAGCGTCGGCAACAGGTCTTGGACGTGTGTCAGTTCGTCGATCTCGCGAGCCGGCCCGATCGGTCCGGCAGGCCAGCGGATGAAGCAGGGCACACGGTGGCCGCCTTCCCACAGCTGTGTTTTTTTGCCACGCATGCCGGCATTGAAGTAGTCCTGCCCCATCGTGCTTCCGTTGTCGGTCAAGAACACGACAATCGTATTGTCAAACCGTTGCGTTTGCTTCAGCCGTTGATCCAGCTTGCCGACGTTTTCATCGATGTTGGCGCCCATCGCGAGGAAGCTGACCAGGTCTGCCTGCTGTTGTTCATTCAGGTGTTGGACGATCTCCGGGTTGTCTTCGATCGCCTTGCGCAGTGCTCCACGATACTTTTCGGGAACAAACCAGGGCCAATGCGCCGCGTTGAGTGCGATGTAGGCGAAGAATGGCCGGTCATCGTCTTTGGCGATCCAATCGGCGGCTTCATCAAAAAAGACATCGGTGCAATACCCCTCGTATCGCTGTCGCTTTGTGTTGTGAATGTAGGTGTCGCCGAAATAGTCATTGTCCCAGAAATCTGGCACGCTGTTGATGTGAGACGAGGGGAACCACAACGCCTCTTCGAAACCGCGGTCTTCCGGGCGGAAGGGGTAGTTATCGCCCAAGTGCCATTTGCCGAAGATACCGGTGCGATACCCGGCGTCTTGAAACACGTTGGCGATCGTCTTGAGATCCGCGTTTAGCAAGGTTCGACCGCTGCTGACGTTGCTCGCCCCGTTGCGAAACGCGTCCAGTCCGGTCATCAATTGCCCGCGTGTCGGAGTGCACATCGGCGCGACGTGAAAGTCGGTCAATCGCACCGCTTGGTCGGCCAGGCGATCGATGTTCGGTGTCTCCGTCAGCGGATTGCCGTGACAGGAAAATTCACCGTAGCCTTGATCGTCGGTCATGATGATGATCACGTTGGGTTGACCAGCACAAACGTGTGGGATACTCAAGACGGCCGCGGCGGCGGCAAGCAGAAATCGCATCATCGGGTGGGGCAAATCGGGAAGGGCGGGAGGGAAGATCGCCAAGTCTCATCGGCTCGGCAACCCAATGGAACAAACCGATCCGCGGCGAGCAAGACGTGTCCCTGGAAGACGCGTTGTGTCGTCATCGCTGCCTAGAACCGAAACCGGGGCATCAGATCGGTTGGTCGAAAAATGGGTTGGTCGAAAAATGGGTTGGTCAAAAAATGAAGTCGTGCTGGCGATCGGGTACAGCTGCAAGGCAGGTGTTTTTTGACCGCTTCATTTTTTGACCACGCACCTGCCGGCCGGATTCGCGGGGCTAAGCGTCTTTGGCGTCGCTGTCGAGGGTTTGGTCCATCGTGGCCACTTGATCGACCCCGCTGAGAGAGACATTGAGTGGGGCATGAAGTGGTCGGATGGTCGGTTTGTCGCCGGACGTGCGGTCGTGCCGGCCCCACCAGCGGTCGCCGTCTTCGATCGTCCATTTCCCCGCCGCCGGACAGCGTGAAATCTGCACCCCCAGGTCGCGAGCGGTTTGCGGGCGTTTGGCGCGTGACTTTTCCAGACAACTCATGATCGCGTCTTCCAATTGGGCGGAGACATCGATCTTGGCCCGCTCGGACGGCGGCACCGGGGATTCTTCGATGTGTTTTTGACAGAGCTGTGCGATGCTGCCCGCTTCGAAGACTGGGTGTCCGGTCAGCAGGAAGTACCCGATCGCTCCGACCGCATAAATGTCTGTGCTGGAATCGATCGTCATCGGCGCCTGGATCGATTCGGGAGACATGTACAGCGGGGTGCCCGTCAACATTTTGTCTTCGGATCGATCGCTTCGCTGGTTCGGACCGCCGCTACTCTGCGTGATCTCTTTGACCAAACCGAAATCAAGCACCTTCACCAAGTCCGGTTCACAGCCCCGCCGATTGAGCATGACATTGGCCGGTTTGACATCGCGGTGGACCAGACCGTTGGAGTGGGCTTCGAAGAGCGAACCACAGATCTGCGACAAGACATGAATCACTCTCGATTCGGGCTGTGGCCCATATTGATTGACCAACTGCTGTAAGTCGATCCCGTCGAGATACTCCATCGCGTAGTAGAACACGCCTTCGGGTGTTCGTCCGTAATCGTAGATCGCGATCGTGTTGGGGTGGTTCAGCTGGCATGTGATTTGGACTTCGCGTTCAAACCGGGAGATCGACGCTTCGTTGACCTTGTCGGCATGCAGCAGTTTGATCGCGGTGGGACGCCGCAGCATGGAATGGCGTCCCTTGTAAACGACGCCCATGCCGCCTTCGCCAAGCTTTTGTTCCAACGTGTATTGCCCGAGTTGTTGGGCTTCGATCACGGCTTCGCGGGCTTGTCGCTGCAACCGGGCGACGATGATGGTAAACACAAAGATCGCAATCGCGCTGGCGATCAGCAACGTATAGATGGCAAGGAAGGCGCGTTGCAGAATCACGAGCGGCCGAAACGCCTGGGCGGAATCCACTTCCATCGCGACACCGATTTCGTACTTGGGCAACCAGGTCCAGGCACCGATCACGGAGACGCCACGGTAGTCGCGGTACCCATCGACATCCACACCGGATTGCCCGTCGATCGCCGTCGCAGCCAGCTTGGTCAGTGGCAGTTGGCTACGACGGACGTTCGGGCGAAACCCTCGTGTCATGTCATCGCCGGGATCGCGAACGAGCAATTGCAACATGGATCGCGAGCCCGCTTGGTCGGGCAACAGGCCGAGCAGGATCAGGTCCTCGTCGAAACGGCTGTTGGAAATCATCACGCCCGCGGAATCAAAGGCGTAGGACTCGCCGGAAGATCCGACCCGCCCCAGTTGCAGGATTTCGGTGAACTCGCGCTCCGGAGGGATTTGCAGGGCCAACACACCGACGACTTGAAATGATGCGTCACGCACGGGGGCGCAGACATACATCGTCGGCACGCCCATCCGCATCTGGCCGCTACTGTTTTTGAGCATCACGACGCTGGGGAAGGGCGTCGAAACGAACGTCTCGCCTTCGAGCGCCCGGTCCAGAAAACGGTCGTACTCGTCGATCCCCGACTGACCGATCAGCGACGCGTGCGAGGACGAGAGAATTCGTTTGTGATTGTCCGCGAGCAGGAAGCCGACGAAATCGTGTGCCGCAAGTGCGGGGGCCAGTTCCGTGGCCAGCTGACGGTGCAGTTCCGAATCGGCTCCGGCCGCGGGCGGCGATCCGGCCTCCGGGGATTCCAGCAGCTTATAAACGGTCTGCCGAACTTGGCTGTCGTTGGCCAAGGATTCGGCGGTCGATTCTTGGACCGCGAACCATTTGGCGAGCATCTCGGACTCCAGTTCCACCAACGTCTGCAGTCCCGAGCTGACATTGCCCTTGATCGTCGTTTCAATGGCATCGCGTACGAAATAGCCAACGATCGACAGGATCACCACGGCCACGATCGGCCACACCCAAAGCTGTTTCGTTAAGAACACCCCGGTCCGGGTGATGGTGCTGGAGACGCTCTGCGACGCCCAGGTCATGTGCGCCTGGGGTGGTTTGGCGGCAAGTCTGGGGCGGCGGAAGCGTTTCAGCGGGTTCATTGCGACGAAAGGGGGCGTGGTTTGGACCGGGGCGTCGGCGCCGAGATTCGTCCAATTCGCGAGACAGACGGCGTGATCTTTCCAGTATAATCGGCGTTCATGCTGGACGAACCGGATCGGTGACGGTCCGTTCGTACCGGTGGTGAATTGCCGCGCCACACGGTCTTTCCGGCCCAACATTTTCCCGTTCACCCTCCTTCATTGCATTCGCTTCTGCCCCGAGGATTTCAACCGATGTCAACGTCACGCAAAACAACCCGCCGTCAGATTCTTCAGGGCATGGCCGCCGTCGGGGCGGCGAGCATTCTGCCGTCCGCATCCAACCGGGCGGTCGGATTCGAATCCGCCAACGGGCGTCCCGTGTTTGCCACCATCGGTCTTCGCAACCAAGGCTGGACGATCACTCAAAAATCGTTCCGTTTTGCCGACTTCGCCGCGTTGGCCGACGTGGATGCGAACGTGTTGGGAGACAACGTCGAAAAAGTCAAGAAAGCTCAGGGCAAGGCGCCCGATGCCTACAAGGACTATCGCAAAATCTTGGACCGCAAAGACATTGATGCGGTGATGATCGCTACGCCGGACCACTGGCACACCAAGATCGCGATCGAGGCCATGTATGCGGGCAAAGACGTCTACTGCGAAAAACCGCTCACGCTGACCATCGACGAAGGCAAACAGATCGAAAAGGTCGTCAAGGAAACCGGACGCGTGTTCCAGGTCGGCACCATGCAGCGATCCGAATCCGAACAACGCTTCCTGCAGGCGGTCGCGTTGGTCAACAACGGTCGCATCGGCACGGTCAAAAAAGTCACCTGCGGAATCAATGGCATGGTCGCGTCCCCCAAGATTCCCGTTGCCCCCGTGCCCGACGGGCTGGACTGGGATCTGTGGCTCGGACCGGCACAGAAAGTTGACTATCGAGCGCTACCCGAGCTGCGGGAAGGCTACGGTGGCGGCGTGCCACTGTACAGCAATTGCCACTATTCCTTCAGGAACTGGCACGAATACTCCGGCGGCAAGCTGACCGACTGGGGAGCTCACCACGTCGACATCGCGTGCTGGGCACTCGGCGCCAGCGACACCGGTCCCAGCAAGATCGCTCCGATCGACTACACGTTGCCGGTCGAATACAAGGACGGTCATCCCACGGTCGCCGACCAGTACAACGCGGCGACGCAGTTCAACATCCGAGTCGACATGCCCAACGATGTCGAGATGATCATCACCAGCGAAGGCGACAACGGCATTTTGTTCGAAGGAACCAAGGGCCGTTTCTTTGTCAATCGCGGAAAGATCGTCGGGCGGCCCGTCGAGGACCTGGTACAGCATCCTCTGCCCGAAGGAGCGGTCGAAGCGGTGTATGGTGGACCGGTCAGTGAAAATCATACCGCCAACTTCATCGAAGGCATGAAGTCACGCAAGCAACCGATTTCCGACGTCTGGACCCACAACCGGATGCTGGAGATCTGCCACCTGTCCAACATCGCGATGCGGCTGGGACGCGAGCTGAACTGGGATCCGGACAAGCGAGAAATCATCGGCGACGACCAAGCCAACTCGTTCCTGTCGCGCGAAAGCCGCAAGGGTTTCGAAATCCAAACCTGATCGACTTAGGGGTCGATGACTTTGGTCGCGATGGCTTCTTGGACCAGTTCGCTGACAGAGCTGAAACCCGGGCCGCCTTCGACCAACTGCGTCATCATCGCACGAGTCTCGGCCACCGTCAGGCGACGCCCTCGGGTGTCGCCCCAGATCAGCCGCGCCTCGCGACAGGGTTGGCACAGCATGTGGAGTTGATCGTCTTCCTTGATAAACACGACTTCACCGGGCTTTTGGCAGCAGGCGCAATCGTCCGTGAAGGTTTGTGATTTATCCAACGCGTCGAAGTACTGCCACGACAGAAAATCCTTGGCGGCCAGGATGTGGTTCAAGTAGTTGCGGGACGGCCGAAGTCCGTCAGCGATCTTGTCGGGCCGGGCCTGGTAGGTGATGCACGTCACCGATTGGTTCTCGGACGAAACGGTGACTTCGATCCGCCCGTAGTGATCGGGATAGCGTTCGGATTCATCCAACCGGCCCAGATGATCATCGGCGATCTCGTAGAGAATGCCTTCGACTTCGCCGGCCGGGTCTTCGTTGATGTTGGCGAATCCGATCCCGGACGGCAGCGCCTCCCGCAATGCCTTCTTATTGAACAGCAATCGATAGCCCGGCAGCAGCGCCGGCTCGGCGCTGCTGAACGCGACCCCCTTCTTTTGCATGATCGCCTCGTTGCAGTTCGAGCCGTAGGCGAAGTATTTCATGTTTCGGTGCGTGTGTTTCGGGAAAAGGTGGGGTGGCCGGAGCGAAGTTGAGTCCATCGCTGACCGTCATGCGAACCTGAGTCAGTCTAACACACGGCGAACGATTGCATCAATTCGCGGCTATTGGTGCTCGTCAGCCAGCCGACGGCACCGTCGGCCATCAAGACGTGACAGCCGATTTCGCCAATCGCGACCCAAAATTTGCTTTGGGATCGTCGATGTGAGAAGATGGAGTCGTGATTTCTGCCAAATGGGGCGCCTTGACGGGCAGAGCCTGCGGCCTGAACCAGGATGCGAGGGACGCATGAACAAGGGAGAAGTTTTCAGGCCGACGAATCAAGTGGGGGAATCCGATGTCAACGTTTTTGACGCAAGCACAAGTGGATGTCACGTTCAACGCGTGGTGGAATGAGTATGGTCGAACGCCGCAAAGCGTCCATCGCGCTCTGACACGGACGATCAAGCAGATCAACGGGGAGCCCGTTCGCCGGCCCAACGGTCCGTTTCCACCGGGCTACATTCCGCCGCCGTTGCGCAAAAAGGCCAAAACGCCCCCGCCGCCCAAACCGGCGAGCGAAAACGACGCCAAGCAGCTCAAACGGCAAGCCCAGCAAAAGGCCCCCGCGGGACGCGTCGCCGCGAAAAAGGAGCTGCGGCAAACCGAACTTGAGATCGCCCGTCTGAAGAAACGTTACGCCATCATGGAGCGTATTCTCAAGGAACGAAATCTGACCATTCCCGGCCATGTCGCCGATGCGCTGTTGTTCATGCCGTGTTACCGAGATCCGGCGGACAAATTGCGACACGAAGAGGAGGTGTTCAAACGCTACAAAAAGGACATCGACAGCGCGAACCGGAGTTCACATCAGTGGCGGTACCAGCAAGAAACCGAGCGTCTGCAACGGGAACGGCGGCGAAAGATGCTTGCGGAGATCGAATGGATGAGCAAGAACACCATCGGCGCTGGGGTTTACGGAATGCAACGCGAGGCCGGTCGCAGCCACGAGGACGCGATGGCTCGTGCCAAAGAAACGCAACACATCTTTGACCTGGCCGGCAGCGGGGTTGCGGACCCGGCCGCGGCTCGCGAAGCGAACTCGGTCCGGCACAACACGCGGTCGCATCGCAGCGACAAACAAACGGTCGGGCCGAACCGGTGACGCCCCGCGGTCGTCTGTCCCGCGACGTCACGGCGTCGGCTTATAAGAATCGACGCTTGGTATTGCGGATCACCGCGGGCAGGTAACGCTGGACCAACCCGACAAAAATCAATCCGCCACCGGCAAGCGTCCACCACTGGGGCGCGTCATAGGACGGGTGGTGCCGCCAAGCGAGGTAGACCCAGATCGGTACCAGGATCGGTTCGATCAAGATCAACATCGACGCTTCGGCGCTGTTGACCCGGCGTAGTCCGCGGGCAAACACGATGTACGGGATCGACATCTGAATCACCCCGAACGCGCCCAATGCGACATACGCAGAAACCTGAATCGTTTGGTGGCTGGACCAGGCCCAGGGAAGCAACAGCAACACGGTCGCGGCGTGGTTGAGCGTGATCAACCACGCCGAATCCACATCGCTCATCGATCGGATCGTCAGGACCACGCCGGCGAACGTGATTCCCGACAGGACCGCCAGGGCCGTTGCCGGCAAGTTTCCTCCGGCGCGGAGTTCCATGGCGAGGATCAATGCGACACCGGCAATGCAGAACGAGAACATCCGCACATCGGCGCCGCGCACGCGATCTTTGAGGATCGTCACCGCGCCCAACATGACCCAGGCGGGGGAGAGGTATTGCAGCCAGATCACGCTGGCGGCCGGGATGGACACCATGGCCGTCATGAACGACCAGACCATCAACGCAAAGCAGACCGTCATCGGGATCATCGCGAGCCGAAACTCCGGGCGACGAACCATCGGGACCAGAATGATCAATGCGAACAGGCTGCGAAAGAAAGCCAGCAGCACGCCCCGCGACTCCGGCGGCCAACCGTCGAACCAAGGCGCCTTGGCAAAGAAGCCACTCATGCTCCACATCACGGCCGCCAGGACGATCAACAATCTGCCGCGCCAGGCTTCGCTCGGAGGGGAATTCGAAATCACGGGTCGCTTCGATGTCGCTGCGGTCGCCAGAACGCAGACGGTGATCAGGGGAAATCCACCCGCTGGCGGAGGTGGCGACGTTCAACATCGGCGGCAGTGGTGTCCGTCACCGCGATGGCAATCAGTACTCAATCACTCGTCTCACCCGGCGTCCGCTTTCCCACGATCGCCACCACGCCGACCAGCAACATCGCTTGGATCATGATCAGCCACCCCCAGCTAATGCCCCAACCGATCGGCAGGGTCCCGGCGACGATCGCGATCGTACCAGCAGTGACCGCGTAAGGCATTTGCGTCAACACATGTTCCATGTGATCGCAGCCACAGGCTTGCGAGGACAGGATGGTGGTGTCCGAGATCGGTGAACAGTGATCGCCGAACACGGCACCGGAAAGCACGCTGGCGATCGTCGCCAACATCAACGGATGGGTCAACGCATCGGCTGTCGAGGCGTCGGCCGGCAGCACGCCGATCAGCGGAGCGGTCAGTGTGAGCGTCATCGGCATCAGCAACCCCATGGTGCCGAAACTGGTGCCGGTGGAAAACGACAGCACCGCGGCCAACAAAAACACGATCGTGGGCAGCAGGCGAACCACGATCGGTACCGAGTTTGATGATGGGGACTCCGCGTCTTGTTCCGGAGAGACTCGCGTCCCGGACAAAATCGTTTCGGCGACGAACTGCCCCGTGTACAGCCGATGGTCTTGGTATTCGAACGCCGTGCCGGATTGCCCGTCGACGGACTTGCCACTGGTCAATCGTGACAGCGCCGAAGCGGTCCAAAGGATGATGATCGCCGGCAGGACGATTTTCATCCCTCCCCAGCTGGCTTCGCGGATCTGTTGCAACGTCAACAACTTTCGCGTCAGACAGATCACTGCGATCGTTGCCAGCCCCAACAGCGCACCGTATTGCAGGGCCAGACTCGAGTCGGCCGCACCGAGGATGTCTCGCAGTGGCGGCGTGTCACCGGTGGGCTCCGATGACCCCGACCGCAGCGAAGCGGTTCCCGTGGCGTACAACAACGCGATCACGACGGCCAACGTCACCGCGATCGGAACGACCGCGACGCGCCACGAGGCCGCCGCGGTCGGTTCGGTCAACGGGTCGGCGATCGAACCGGGATCGTCTTGCCGCTGCTCTGATCCGGCAACCACTGCTTTTTCGGCCCGCAGCATCGGCCCAAAATCTCGACCCATCAGCGCCAATATCGGCACCATGGCGAGCGCCAGGATGGCGTAAAAGCGATAGGGCACGCTGGCGATGAACAGTTCCATCGCGCGCGATACGTTTGCCCCTTCGACGTCACCGAGTCCTTCGGCGATGTAATCGATCTCGACCGCGATCCAGGTCGACAGCAGCGCCAAGCTGGCCATCGGTGCCGCCGTGGAATCGACGATGTAAGCGAGTTTTTGCCGTGAGATTTTCAACCGATCACAAAGCGGTCGCAGGGTTCCGCCCAACAAGACGGTATTGGAGTAGTCGTCAAAAAACACGACCAAGCCCAGCATCCACGTCGTCAGTTGGCCGCCCCGCCGTGTTTTGGCGATCGGGGAAATTAATTTGATCAGCCCCAGCATCCCGCCGCTGCGACTGATCACGCCGATCATCGCCCCCATCAGCAGGGTGAAGGAAAAGATTCGCAACTTTCCGGGGTCGGCCAGAGTCGGCCACAAATGGACTTCGCAAAAATCGACCAACGCCCCGATCGGGTCACCGCCGTTGGTGATCAACGCGCCGCACAAAATGCCCATCAACAGCGACAACGCGGCCCGCTTGGTCACCATCGCCAGCACGATGGCGACCAGCGGAGGCAGTAAGCTGAACCAGCCGTAGGGGTGATCGTTCAAAGGATTGATTCAGGTGAAGAGGGAATCGGTCGACGGCAGCGTTCGGGTCGCCACACGCGCTCCCGCGTCGCACGGTGCGATGGTTTTCGAGCGACTTGCTGATGTCTGCTACCGGCGGTCAGTGTCCGCCTGGCCTGCAAGATAGCGATTCCAGCCCCAACGAAACAGGTTGCGCGTATCGCTGTAGCGGGCATCCGAAGAAGCCGACCCGAGGACCACGACGATCCGCGACTGTTCATCGCGTGTTCCCTTGGCAATCAAGCACGCGCCCGCAGCACCGGTGGTACCGGTCTTGACGCCTTCGTAGCCGTTGATTTTTAGGAGTCGGTTGGTGTTGTACCACGCGACGTTACGTTGATAGCCGCCGGGACCGGTGACGACGCAGCCGTATTGCGGAGTCGCGACGACACGCATGATTTTCTCACGTGAACTCGCCGCGACAGCCAGTTTGGCCAGATCACTCGCGCTCGCCTGGTGTCCCGGTTCGGTCAAGCCATGCGGATTGACAAACGTCGTGTGTTGCAGATCATGACGCTCCGCCAACAGGTTCATCGTTTCGATGAAGCGATCATAGGCCGCGGTTGCCGTCCACGTTGCCTCGGGAAACGCGGTGGCGAGCAAATCACGCTGCTCCCCGAAGTGTTCGGCAAAGGCAACACTGGCATCGTTCCCCGAGGGCAACAACAGCCCATACATCAGTTGCTCGACGGTCAGCGACTCGCCGACACGGAGCCGCGTGCTTGATCCGATCGTGTCGTCAGCGCGTTTGGAAAACGTGACCGTTTGGCTCCAGATGCCCGGATCATGTTTGGCCAGTTCACTGATCACCATGGCGGTCATCAGCTTGGTGGTACTGGCCATCGGTCGCGGGTCGTTTTCATGATGGCCGGCGATCAGCGCGCCGCTAGCCGCGTCGACGATCGCCCACGCTTTGGCGGTGACGAACGGAACACCTTGGAGTGGATCGGCGGGTTCCTTTTCGGGCCACTGAGAATTCAACGTCGCGGGCTCAGGGACCGCTTCGTCTTGATCGATCAACGCCCCGAGTGCGGCAAATGTTTCTTCGTTGACGATGCCGGTCGATCGCAGTTGTTTCGATTCTTGAAAACGCATCACGGCCGCTTCGGTCATCGGTCCAAAGTCGCCATCAATCGACAGTCCGGGCGATGGCGTCATCCGTGCGTTCAGGGTGCGTTGCAGCGACTCGACCAGGTCACCGTGGGCGCCCAGTTTGAGCCGCGTGGATTCGGTCGAGTCGGCGGAGGCGTCGTTTCCGTAAAAGACGTCGAAGGCGGCACGGCCGATGTCGGCGATCAATCGATGCGGTGCGCTTTCGGCCGACCAACCGCGATCCTTGTTGTTCTCGGTCAACACACAAATGGCAAACGCTTGGTCTTTGCCGGGACCATAGATGATCCCCGCGTCGGTACGAACCGAGGAGACGCCGCCGGTTTTGTGCGCGATTTTGGTTCCCGATGGCAGTCCCGCCGGCAATTTGACCTGGTCATCACAGCTCAACAGATGTGCGATCATCGCCTCGCAAGAGGACTTGCTGGCGACTTGATGCGTATGAATTCCCTCCAGCAACGTGATCATGTCGGCGGCCGAGGTGCTGCCCAGCCCGTACCGTTGGCTACGCTCGGGAGCGATCGAGGTGTCGCGGCGATAGACCTTGGCATGGAGTTGCGTGTGAAGCAGCCCGAGGGATTTCATCGTTTCAGTGGTCGTCGGCAACCCCACCTGATCGATCACCAAGTTGGTCGCCGTGTTGTCGCTGTAACGGATCATCAACCGGATCGCATCGATCAGCGGCAGTTTCAATCCCGGGCTGAAATGTCGGGTCAAGATCCCCGAACCGGGCACTTTGTCCTCGCGTGTCAACTCGATCAATTGGGCGGGATCCACGGTCGCCGAATCAATCTGTTGATACGTCGTGACCAACAACGGCAACTTGATCAGACTGGCCGTTGCCATCGGCTGCTCGTGGCGGTACCAGAATTCTCCCTCGCCAGACAAGTTCTTGATTCCGACTGCGACATCCCCCTGATACGGACCGATCAGTGGCGTGATGCGTCTATCCAAGTCATCCGAAAGTTTGTCCTGGGCGACCGCGTTGACACATGGCACGATGGCGAGAACGACCGGCACAAAAACATGCCCGATACAAAAACGCCAGATACTCTGCCGGGCTGACCGACCGGCCCGTTGGAAAGCTCTTGTCAGTGAATTCATTGTTTATTGGACACTTCTCGCTGAACGCCACGACATTTGACTCAATACGCCCGTTGGACGACGGGGAATGGGTCAAAAAATTTGGTGGTCAAAAAATGAAGAATTCCGCTAAGGGGCGGCAGATTTTATTCGTCGGATCCCCAACGCGACAGTGAATCGACAACAACGGTTTAGCACGGCCTATGTGACTGATTTTCATTGATTCGCTCATACTCGCGCGAGGCGTCTCATTTCTTATTTTTTGACCAACCAATTTTTTGACCAACCTTCTTGCCCAGCAGATCGCGGTGGATGCCGACCGGTTGCCGGGACGTCTCTGAATCTGACGAGCGGAACTGAATTTCCGCAATCAGTGTTAGTGGCGATTAGCGAGAAGTGAAGTTTTTTGTGATTCGTGTCTATTGGCCGTCGATGCTTTTGCGGATCGCGCGGCCGGCCAAGCTGCCTGTAGCCCTGCCATCGACGATCGCCGGTTTGCCGTTGACCCACAAGTGCACCAACCCGTCGCTGTATTGGTGCGGATTGACGAACGTGGACCGGTCGATCAAGGCGTCCAGATCGATGACGGCGATATCTGCGGCGTACCCGACACGAAGAAATCCTCGATCCTGGATGTCCAAAATCTCCGCCGGCAATCCGGTCGCACTATAGATCGCCTGTTCCAGGGGAATGACCTTTTCACGATGGGCGTAGTAGCCGATCCGTCTTGGAAAGGTGCCGTAGTTGCGAGGATGGGGGACCGAACCCGACGGCAGCTTCGCCGAACCGTCCGACGCCGTCGCGACCCAAGGTTGCTGCATCACGAACCGCACGTCGCTCTCATTGATGCTGTGGTTGACGACCGACGCGCCGCCGCTGCGCTCGATTTGCAGGACCAGATCCAGTGTGTCGACACCTTGCTCGGCGGCGATTTCATCCAGGCGACGTCCCGCCCAGTCGGGCTGTACCGCATAGGAGGCGATTTGAATGCGATGCCCGTTGTCGGTGATTTCAAGTTTCGTGCCGATGGCGTTGAGGATCCGCTTGGATTGTTCGTCTGCCTTGTCGATCCGCGCGAGCATCTCTTCGCGTCCGCCGGCGCGTGCCCACGCGGGGATGCAGGTCGCACCGAGTGACGTGCTCGATGCGGTATAGGGGTACTGATCGGCGGTGATGACCTGCCCTTTGTTTCGTCGTTGGTTGATTTGTTCGACGGCCCTGCGGACCAGTCCCCAGGAGTCTTTGCCGGAGGACTTGAAGTGCGAGATGTGAACGGGAAGATTCGCCCTGCTGCCGATCTCCAAGGCTTCGGTTACCGAATCGAGCAGTCGCGTGCCCTCGTTGCGGATATGGCTGGCATAGATTCCGTCGTGCTCGGCGACGACTTCGGCAATCGCGACCAGTTCGTCGGTATCGGCGTACGAGCTGGGGACATAGATCAGCCCGGTCGACATTCCCCACGCGCCGTCGGTCATCGCTTGTTTGGCCAAACGTCGCATTTCCGCCAACTCTTCGTCGGTCGCCACGCGTTGTTCGCTGCCGATGACCTTGCGTCGCAAGCTTCCTTGCGGCAGCAGGTGCATGATGTTCGGGCCCACGCCCTGCTGGTCGATTTCATCGTAGTACTGGCCGACGTCGACCGGACCACTGCCGCAGTTGCCGGTGACCAGGGTCGTGCAACCTTGCGTCAGATAGTTCATCCCCGAAGCGGTTTCCTTCTTCTGGATCTCGCCGTCACTGTGATTGTGCAAATCGATGAAACCCGGGCAGATGATCAATCCGGTGCAGTCGATTTCGCGGATCGGCGTACGCTTGGGATCAATCTCGCCGACGGCCACAATTTTGTCAGCCGAAATCGCGACGTCACCTGTCGTCGCGGGGCGGCCATCACCGAGGTGCAAGATGCCATTGCGTAGCACCCAATCGATCGGAGCCGGGTCTTGGCCGCAGACGTTCGTCGCCGGATGAAGTCCCGGCAGTGCGAGGGTGAGTGTGCCGGCGATCACCGTTGCACGAAGAAAACACATAAAACTGGTAGGCATTCGTTCGGCGACCTCAGCGTTGCGTCGGGGGGGGCAAAAACTCGGCGGCAGTTTACCACGCGGCATGACCCCGGACGGGGTCAAAGCCAGTCGCCGGAGGTGAGCGCAGCGATACCTCCGGACATCCGGTCCCCGCCTAACACGCCCCGCTGGTGGGCTCACCTCAGCACGTGGCGTCAGCCAGTGGCACGTGTTGCTGCCGCGATCCCGCCTCGCACCGGTCGCACACGCGTCCCGCAGGAACTTGTACAGCGTCATCCGCCGGCCAGACGCCTGAAACTCCCCCCAAATCCGCCATCTTGGGATAGAAAACCACCTGAAATGGATCTTCCGCTGACCGACATCTGTTAAACTAGATGTCCCACCAAAATCGCCGGCGGAACGCGTTTTGATCGTGTGGCCGGCCCTTTCTCGCGCCGATCACGTCGGCAGGCCACGTAAAACGCGACGAATGCGAAACGAAAACATGAATCGATGCACGCTCAACCGATTCTCTTTTTGTGGTTTTCCCGCGTGTGTCTTCGCCGTGTCGCTGTGGTTCGGATCGCTGTCGGTGTGCCTCGTAAACGCCACGGATACGACGGGTTCGCCTTCGGACGAAATCGCCAAAGTGCTGGCCGAATCGGACTACTCGGGTCTGGAGACGTTTCTGACCGAATATTGCTTGGATTGTCACAGCGAAGATGAACCGGAGGCGGACCTGGATCTTTCCATGGTCGGCGAACAGAGCATCGAAGCGAGCGCGGAACTTTGGGAACGCGTGCTACGAGAACTCACTTCCCGCCGCATGCCTCCGCCCGATGAATACCGGCCCTCCGAACAGATTTATCAAGACACGAGCGAACGGTTGGTCGAAGCCTTGGCACACGTGGCTGCCAAGCATCCCCGGCCCGGCAGAACCGACACCTTTCGCCGGCTGAACCGATTCGAATATCAAAACGCGATCCGAGATCTCTTGGCGCTGGACATCGACACCGAAGCCCTGTTGCCGGCGGATGAATCGAGTCACGGATTCGACAACGTGACCGTCGGGGATCTGCCGCCGACGTTGGTCTCACGCTACATCAATGCGGCTCGAAAGATCAGCCAACTCGCGATCGCCCGACCGTCGGATCAACTGGAAGGCCACACGTACCGAATGCCCGCCGACGTGACGCAAGAAGAACACGTGGTCGGTCTGCCCCTGGGAACGCGGGGCGGCATGTTGTTGCACCATACGTTTCCACGATCGGGTGTGTACGAAGTGCAAGTCAACCTCGCCCGTGACCGCAACGAACACGTCGAAGGGCTCAACGGAAAGTACCAGATGGAGTTCCTGTTGGACCGCGAGCGTGTGGCCGAGTTTGAACTGGTTCCGCCCAAGGCTCGCAATCGATACTTCTTTGACGACAGCCGTTTGAAGGCCCGCGTGACGGTGGAAGCGGGGCCACATGATTTGGGCGTGACGTTTATCAAGAACAAGTCGTCGTTGATCGAGACGAAACGGCAACCATTGAACGTGCATTTCAATTCGCACCGGCATCCGCGTTTGACGCCGGCGGTCTATCAAGTTTCGATCACCGGACCCCACGCCGACGACGATGCATCAGCCGACGCTGAATCGCCGCCCGACACCCCCAGCCGCCGACGAGTCTTCACCAGTTACCCTGCTTCGCCGGAACAGAACGAGGCCTGTGCCAGGCAGATCATTTCGCGACTGGCCAGACTCGCCTACCGTCGAACCGTCGATGCCGCGGATGTGGAACGACTGATGGAATTCTATCGGGACGGTGCGGCCGAAGCCGGGTTTGAGGCGGGGATCGAACGCGCCCTCGCTTCGATCCTGGTCAGTCCACGGTTTTTGTTTCGCATCGAACGCGATCCCGAAGGACTGGATGCCGGCGACGTCTATGCGATCAGCGACGACGAGCTGGCGTCACGGCTGTCGTTCTTTTTGTGGAGCAGTCTGCCCGACGACGAACTGTTGACTGCAGCCGAACGCGGGAATTTGCGCGACCCGAGTGTGCTGCGCGGCCAAGTCCGACGGATGTTGAACGATCCCCGCGCCGAATCGCTGGTGACGAATTTCGCCAACCAGTGGTTGCATCTGCGAAACCTGGAATCCAAAAC
Organism: Rhodopirellula sp. SM50; assembly: GCF_002289565.1. Classification (GTDB taxonomy): domain Bacteria; phylum Planctomycetota; class Planctomycetia; order Pirellulales; family Pirellulaceae; genus Stieleria. Next base: position 172,377 of record NZ_NTFY01000013.1, read on the forward strand.
ACCCGATGCGCGGTTGTACCCGGATTTTGATGACAACCTGCGGCAAGCGATGCGGCGAGAAACGGAATTGTTTTTCCAGAGCATCATCGCTGAGGACCGCAGCGTCTTGGACTTGATCCGATCCGACTACACGTATCTCAATGAGCGGTTGGCCAAGCACTATGGCATCCCACATGTCTACGGCAGCCGCTTTCGTCGCGTCAATCTTTCCGGCGGTGAACACCGGGGCGGGTTGTTGCGGCACGGAAGCATCTTGACGGTGACCTCCTACGCCACCCGCACTTCGCCGGTGATTCGGGGCAATTGGGTGTTGGTCAATCTGCTCGCCACCCCGACGCCGCCTCCGCCGCCGAACGTTCCGTCCTTGGAAGAGGAAGTGATCGGGGCGGAGCTTCCGATCCGCGAGCGACTTGACAAACACCGTTCCAATCCGGCGTGTGCCAGCTGTCACGTGATCATCGATCCGATCGGATTTTCGCTGGAAAACTATGACGCGGTCGGACGCTGGCGGGACACCGAATTCGGCGTGCCCGTCGATTCAGAAGGCGCCCTTCCCAGCGGCGACAGTTTCCAGAGCGTGACGGGACTGGAGGCGGCGATCAGGCAGCGGCCCGAGTTGTTCGCCACCGCGATGACCGAAAAACTGCTCACCTACGCCTTGGGGCGAGGGATCGGCGAATCCGATGGCCCGGCGATTCGAGAGATCGTTCGTCGCGCCGGACAAGACCAGTACCGTTTTTCCACGTTGATCTGGGAAATCATCAACAGCCCGGCATTTCAAATGAGGACCTACCGGTGAACTTTATTCGAAAGAAATCCATCTCGCGTCGCACGGTGTTACGCGGCGTCGGCGGTGCCATTGCCCTGCCGTTGCTCGACGCGATGATACCGGCCGCCACGGCGCTCGATGCGACCCCGGCGGCACCCGTTCGACGTCTCGGTTACGTCTTCATGCCGATGGGCTGCGACCTGTCACGCTGGAAACCGCCTGGTGAAACGACCCTCGGCGAGTTGCCACCGATCCTCAGTTCACTCGAGCCGGTCCGAGACCAGGTCACGGTGATCAGTAATTTGGAATTGGCCAACGCTTACCCGGGTTCGCACGCGACATCCAACTCGGCGTTCTTGAGTGCGGCCAAGGCGAAGCATACCGAGGGGACGGACTACTATCTGGGAACAACCGCCGATCAGTTGGCGGCCAAACAGATCGGCCAGTCCACGCAATTGCCATCGATGGAATTGTCGATGGACCTGATGCAAACCGTGGGGCAATGCGACAACGGCTATGCCTGCGTGTACCAAAACAATTTGTCTTGGTCCTCACCGACCACCCCGCTGCCTTCCGAAGCGCATCCGCGGATCGTGTTCGAGAACATGTTCGGTGCGGGTGGGACGGCCGCCCAGCGGCGCGCGGAACTGAATGAAAAGGCGAGTCTGTTGGATTGGATGTCCGAAGACATTGCCCGTCTGAATCGCGAAGTCGGCGCGTCGGATCGAGTCCGGATCGGCCAATACCTGGATTCGGTGCGCGAAGTCGAACGACGAATCCAGAAGGCCGAAGCGGACGCCAAAGACAATGAGCTGCCGGATTTGGATCGACCGATGGGCGTTCCAGCGTCGTATGCCGATCACGCCCGATTGATGTTCGACCTGCAAGTCTTGGCGATGCAGGCGGATATCACACGTGTGATCACGTTCCAACTGGCTCGTGAAACCAGCAACCGAAGTTATCCCGAATTGGGAGTGCCGGAGTCGCATCACCCACTGTCGCACCACGGCAACGACGAAGAAAAGATCGCGAAGATGGCAAAGATCAATCAGTTCCACGTGTCGCTGTTCGCGGGCTTTTTAGAAAAGCTGCGAGCGACATCGGACGGAAACGGCACGTTGCTGGATCATTCGCTGTTGCTCTACGGCAGCGGCATGGGAAACCCGAACGTTCACGACCACACCGATTTGCCGATCATCGTCGCCGGGGGTGCTGCCGGTGGCATGCAGGGCGGACGGCACATCCAATACGATCGACCGACGCCACTGGCCAACCTGCACCTGACGCTACTCGACAAGGCCGGCGTCAAACTGGACAAGTTTGCCGACAGCGAAGGACCGGTCGACGAACTGTTTGAACCGCTTTCGGTGTGATCGCAATGGAACCAGTCATGAATCGATTTGTCGAGAAACACGCGGGCGAGAGAACGGCACAGCGGACGGGGTTGCGCGTCATCGCCATCGCCGTTTGCCATGTTCTGGCGGGCGTTCTGCTCAGCGGTGTGGTCGCACCGGCTGCCGAACCGGAACCGGCTGCCGAACCGAAATTGACCGTCGAACCGGTATTGGCCGACGCGGTTGAAAGACAGGATCGTCAGCGGATCGCTGACTTGCTGGATCGTGTTTCGACCGATGCCGGGGACGATGCGGTCGACATCGATGCGACTCAAGTCGACGGGATGACGGCGTTGCACTGGGCGGTGTACTTGGACGACGTGGAAACGTGCAACGCGATCGTCAAAGCGGGCGCGGCGGTGGATTGCAAAAATCGCTACGGAGTGACGCCGTTGTCGCTGGCCTGCAGCAACGGAAACGGGCAGCTCGTCAAGCTGTTGCTGGAGCATGGTGCGGATGCCAATGCGACGCTCAACGGCGGCGAGACGGTGTTGATGACGGCGGCCAGAATCGGTCGCGTCGAACCCGTCCGCGCACTGCTGAAACACGGGGCGGACGTGAATGCGACCGAACGCAATGACCAGACGGCGTTGATGTGGGCGGCGCACGAGGGACACGCCGAGGTGGTCGATCGGTTGCTCGACGCCGGAGCGGATTTTGAAACGCCGCTGAAGTCGGGTTACACGCCGATGATGTTTGCCGTGCGGCAAGGACACTGGCCGGTGGTGAAACGGTTCTTGGATGCGGGCGTGGATGTCAATTTGGCGATGAAACCGGCTAGCAGCGCGGGAAAAAACGTCGCCAACCGGACGTCACCGTTGATTCTGGCAATTGAAAACGGACATTTCGAGCTCGCCGTCGAACTACTCAAGGCCGGAGCCGATCCCAACGACCAACGGACCGGGTTTTCGCCGCTGTTCACCATGTCCTGGGTTCGCAAGCCGCCGCTGGGAGACAATGCGTATGGCGACCCGCCGCCGATCGGATCGGGATCGATGACCAGTTTGCAGTTCGTGCGAGCACTGGTCGAGCACGGCGCCGACGTCAATGCGCCCAAGGAACGCAATGGCGGTCGCGGCAAGTTCGGCAAGAAGGGCGCGACCGCGTTTTTTGCCGCCGCCGGGACGGCCGACGTCGCACTGATGCAGACGCTACTGGAACTGGGTGCCGATCCCACGCTGGCTGCCGACAACGGTTGGACGCCATTGATGATGGCCGCCGGCATCGGCAGTGGTTCCGAAGGCGACTCGGCGGGCTCGGAACCGGAATGCCTGGCAGCGGTTTCCTACCTGATCGACTTGGGGGCCGACGTCAACGCGGTGGACGACAACGGCGAAACCGCGATGCATGGAGCGGCCTACAAAATGATGCCGTCGGTCGTCAACTGTCTAGCGGCCAACGGCGCCGACATCAACATCTGGAGCAAGGTGACCGAGCAGGGCCGAATGCCGCTGTGGATCGCCATGGGTTATCGCGGGGGCGGAAATTTTAAACCGTCCTACGAAACCGCCGACGCCATTCGCGCATTGATGGTCGCCGAAGGCATCACGCCACCTCCGCCACCGAAGCAGAAGCTTGAAAAGGGCTATCGACCCGGTGCTGGATGATCGCGAGTGGTTGCGGTGCAATCAGGGGCGAAAAAATGGTGGCAGGAAAATGGTGGCAGAATGATTCGGGGCAGAATGATTCGGGGCAGAATGATTCGGGGCAGGATGATTCGGGCAAAACGATGGGGGCAAGACGATGGGATTGGTGAGTCGTTAGAAAGGACTTGGCCGCGTGGCTGCCGATGGAGTTGCTCGCTTGGTTTTTCTCTGTCCCATCGATCAACAGACGGCCTCGCATCTGTCCACCCACTCTGATTCTCCCACTCTGATTCTCCCACTCTGATTCTCCCACTCTGATTCTCTCACCCATTATTCTGCCCCGTATCATTCTGCCTTCTCCATCGTTTTGCCCCCATCGTTTTGCCCCATCGTTTTGCCCCATCGTTTTGCCCCATCGTTTTGCCCTCTCCCGCCGAAGTGCCAACGCACCGACTTTGGTCTCTCCTGCGACGGCGAATCGCTACAAACGTCAAGGATCGCCTGATTGACAGTCATTGGCTAATCGCGAGGGTAAACCCGCAGCTTTCGCTCCACTGAGGGTTTACCCCCAGCCGTTATCAACAGCAATCGGCATCCGGTGGCCGCGCGTGCCGCACGCGAACGGCTCACCGTGACTGACGTTCTCTCCCCGAACTACTCGGCAGCCGGCGCCTTCCCAACGTTCGCCAGCTGCACGGAGCCGTTGAACGATGACGCGCATGAATCTCTCTCGACAGCCGCCCCGACGGCGTCTGTCCGAACAGCTTGAAGACCGTCTGCTCTTTGATGCCGACGTCGCAGATTTCATCGCACTCGATGCGACAACGGGCGACGCCGAAATCGTCAATTCCGATCGTCCAGACGAACGAGCGCCGGAAATCCAGACCATTTCGAATCCCACCGGCCCCGTCCAGATCGACACAAAGTTACTCAGGGACGACACGACGGAGATGAGGAGCCTTGGCAAACTGTCCCCGGCAACGGCACCGACACCAAACGTCTCCCTCCAACTGCCATCAGAAGCGTTTCTCAACGAAGAGTTTCAATTCACCGTCAGATTCGACAACACGTCAACGACACCATCGGACGCCGGTTTCGCGCCCTACTTTGATCTGCACGTACCGCAAGGAGTTCGCGTCAACCACGCCACCATCTTCGGCGGGACATTGCCCCCGATCGTGGCAGGCCGGTTCAATGTTGATGGAGACCTTGTCGACGAAGGCGGCAATCCAATCCTGCATCCGGTGACGGGACAAGCGGTGACCGGCACTGCCGGCGACACCTTGCTGGTGTACCAATTGCCGTTTGGTAGCTTTGTCCCCGAACAGCCCGACGCCACTGTTCTTTTGAACGCAACGCTTAGTGAGGCAGACGGAGCGTCCGTCGGCACGCCGCTCGATCTGTCCGCGGTCGGTTTCTTCGCATTGGGAAACGATCCGCTCGACAACCGATTGACCGATCCACCGATTCTGGGCACAGCGGTGACAGCGTCTGTGACGCCGACGGTGTTGCAATTGGTGAAAACCAGTGACGCCGCCGAGGCGGAGCGGAGCACGGGTCCAAACTTCCCCATCACCTATACGCTGACGTTAAAACTGGCACGGGGCGCAACGGTCGAACAGGTGTTGGTGCAAGACGTGCTGCCTCACTCGCACGTCTATGTTCCCGGTTCGCTTCATGTCGACACGACCGGCGACGCTTCGACGACGGAGCCGATCGCAGGCCCTCCCCAAAACGCACCCGGAAACCGACTCGCGATCGATCTAGGCAGCATGACCGGAACCGGCGGGGTCGACGCGGTGATCAGCTATCAAGCCTGGATCAACCACACCGATGCCGACGGCAATTCGGTCCTGGATGGTGCCAGCGGCGACGACAAGATTGTGGTCAATGACGCACATGCCACCGGCGTCTATCAATCAACACCGATTGCCGACAACGACGACTCCACCGACACCACGGTTTCGCAGCAATCGTTGTCGATTCAACAGTCCGTCTCCATCGTCAACGACACCGGTGCACGCGGTGCGACTCCCGGCGACACGCTGGAATACGTCATGCACCTTCAAGTCTCGGACTATTTCGAGTTCGCCGATCTGATCGTCCATGAGACATTCAGCGACGGACAATGGTGGAACGATTCCTTCCAACCGCTGTTTGTGATTCGTGAGCAAGGACTCGTTTCCAGTGGAACATTCTCTCAAACGCAGCACTCGGTCACCAAACTGACATCCGGCACTGGGGAGACTGAAGTTCGGTTTGACCTGGCGTCGGCCATCAGCGATGGCATCCTAACGGGTGACCTGTTTGACGATGCGGTTTCGGACGGCGGCACGACGGTGGAAATCCGTTTCCGGACCGTCATTGAAGAAGACTTCGCGACGTATTTCCTGTCGGGAGACCGATCGGTCGATGCCGGTGATCCGTTGGCCAGTTCTGTCACGGTGACCGGTCGCGTGCGAGACGGAGTCAACGACACACAGTTCGAATCCGATTCCAGTGGCACCGGCGTCTCCATCGTCGGCCCGGCGATCAGTAAATCCGTTTACGCCATCGATGGAGACACGGACAAACGCAACGACCCGATCATGGCTGGGCAATCGATCACGTACCGACTCGCGTTTTCGATGCCCACCGCCGACTTCGAAAACTTGATCCTAACCGATTTCCTGCCGCTGCCCATCTACAAGGCCACCGAAGTCACTGCGTTCGCAGGCGGTGGATCTTCCGCCACACCGCCGCCTGCGGGCATGTTCAGCTACGGTCCGGCGCACACGTTGAACCAAGTCGCATCGGCCACGGATCCTCCGACGCTGGAGGTCGATGGTGACTCCAACAGCGTGCGCTTTAACTTTGGAAATTTTGATGTTGTCAACAGTGACGCGGAAACCATCGAAATCCTGTTCACCGTCACCGCGCAAGACATGCGGTTTGACGACGGGCTGTTATTAACCAACCAGGCGATTGCGACGTACCAATTGACCACAACGGAAGTCCGCTCGTCGAACACGATCACCCAAAACCTGGCCGCGGCGCCCGAATTGACGATCACCAAAGGGATGGTGTCGACCGATGGCACCAGCCCCCGTTTCACGGTCACGCCGGCGCCGACGCCGTTCGCGTCGCCCGGGGACACGGCAATCCCCTTTACCGGTCGGATCACCGGTGCTGATCTGGCCGTCCATCCGATCGATGCCAACCTCCGCGACGTCGATGCAGGGGATCGCGTGAAGGTCGCGATTGCGATCGAAAACTCGGGCGGCGCAGACGGTTTCAATTTAACAATTGTCGACGCTCTGCTGCCGCAGTACGCGGTCGCCCCGTCGGGGCTGAATTTGCAAGTCCATCGCGGCGATGGCACGGCGCTGCACTTCAGCGGCGATCTGTTTACCACCGGAATCGAGATCACAGACCCATCGTCCGTGGAGGGGGCGATCCAAAAACGCGCCGATGGTGAAGACAACGGATCCAACGTGATCCTCATCACCTACGATCTTCAGCTAAGTGAGGACGTGGAGATCAACCAGACCTACCAAACCTCTGCCGAGATCATCGCCTACGGTGCGATCGACGGTGGAGCGAATCATGCGGACAGCCTGCCGGCGGGGTCGCTCGCCGACGATGCAGCGATCACGGTCCAAAACGTCACAACGCACCATTCGATCCTGGCAACCAGCGAGGCGCACACCAGATTTACCAGTGGCAACGAACGAGTCGCAATCGGCGAAATTGTCCGCTATCAATTGGTTGTCGAAATCCCCGAGGGTACGTTACCGGACCTGGTCATCCGCGATCGACTGCGGAGCGGAATGCAGTACCTCGATGATGGCACCGCCACGTTGGCCTTCATCTCTGACGCCGGCATTTCCTCGGCGAACGGATCGGCAACGTTGCCGGTCGGTCTCGGCGGTGCCGCAAACTCGGTCGGCAGCACCGTAACCTCACCGACGTTCGCACTGCCGGATGTCAATGTCGGTTCAACAAGCAGCCTGCGTACTGACATCGATTCCTACAACAACGGCACCGACCCCCAGTTCAAGCTCGGCACGCTCGTCAATCGAGACAACGACGCGAATGCCGAATACATCGTGATCGAGTTCAATGCTGTGGTGCTCAATCACGCGTCGGCACAAAAGAACACGCTGTTACGAAATGACTTTCAACTGTCGATCAATCCGACGGATCAGCCCGGGCGACAGACCCTGCGAACCAGCAATCAAGCCAACACGCGCGTCGTCGAACCGACGATCGACGACTTGGCGATCCGTGTTTCTCCCCCCAACGCGGACGCCGGCGACAAGGTGACGTTCACCATCACGTTTAGCAACGACGACACCGTAAGCAACTCGGACGCCTTTGAAGCTCGGCTGACCAGCCGACTGCCCGACCAATACACGCTTCACACCGGCACGATCCGAGTCCAAAACAGCGGTGGATTCGGAACCATCACCGACCACTCCATCGACAATCAGGTCGACATCGCGTTGGACCAGATCCCCACCGGCGGTCGCGTGACGGTGACCTTCGACGCGACGCTGGAATTGTCTGTACAACCGGGTGAAGCCTTGATCACGCCGGCGCATCTGACCTTCACCAGCTTGCCGGAATCGGGGACGGTCGGAAACCCGACCGGCAGCGATGTGCCCGGTGGATCGGGCAGCGTTCGCGGCGAGCGAACCGGCGCCGGCGGCGTCAATCACCATTTCGACAACGCGTCGGCGCTGCTGACAGTGTTCTCGCCCACCATCACCAAATCGCTCGTCTCGACCAGTATCATCGACGCCAACAATGGCCCAACGGAAACCGTGATCGGCGAGCGGGCCACGTATGAGTTGGTGGTAACGATTCCCGAAACCACCATGAATCGCGCAGTCGTCGTTGATACGCTGGAACCTGGGCTGGTCTTTGAAAGTCTGGATGCGGTGGCCGTCGATTCGGCGATCGTGACCGATCTTTCCGGTCCGGTCACGCCGCAGATCAGTGGACAACAGGTTCGTTTCAATTTCGGGAATCTGATCAACGCTCCCAACGATGCGGCACCGGAAACCATCAGGATCCGTTACACCGTACGCACCGACAACGCCGCCGGCAACCAAGGCGAAGCATCCGGAACGGTGCTGTCCAACGCGGCCAGGGTGACATGGGACCTCAATGGTGTGACCCGATCGACCGCCAGCGCCGTGGCCGACGTCATTGTGATCGAACCGGAGTTAGAACTGATCTACGTGGCCTCGCCGCACCGCGTCGATGCCGGTGATCGCGTGACGCTGGATTTGGTCGTTCGCCATACCGCGTCCAGTGACACCGATGCGTTTGACATCATCCTTTCGGAATCCTTGCCCATCGAGCTACAGCACGTCTCGTTGGTTTCAGCGATTCATTCCAGCGCCGGCGACCTGTCGTCGCTGTTCGAGCTGTCGCCGAGCACCAATACAGTCACCACCATCGCTCCGGCGGTATTTGATCTGCATCAGGGCGAAACCTTGACACTTCGAGTGACCGGCGTCGTTGGCCAATCGGTCTCCCCCGCACAAACATTGACCGGCAATGCTGACGCCCGTTGGACCAGCATGGATGGGGCGACCGCAGTGGAACGCACTGGGGACGGAGGCGTCAACGATTATCGAGCCACCCGCGCGACCGATCTACGCATCCTTCGTCCGTTGACGACCAAGGAATTGGTGGGCACCAGTATCACCGACGCCGGGAACTCGACGGCGGAAGCCGTCATCGGAGAGTTGGTCCAATACCGGATCCGCGTTCGGATTCCCGAGTCGACGATCGACGGCGCGCGCATCATCGACACGTTGGACCCGGGACTGGAATTTGTCTCCGTTGATAGCCTTGCGGTGACCCGTGGCGGCGCCGCGACCAACATCATCACCGCCGATGGCGTTCCGATCGGCCCACCCGCCACGTACCATCCAGCTGTCGTCGGACAGGAATTGACGTTCGATTTTGGACAAATCATCAATCCCGACGAGGATAATTCCAAGATCGAATCGTTGGAGATTGTCTACACGGCCCGAGTCGTCAATGCCTCGGTCAATCAACAGTCCAAGACCCTCAGTAATGACGTGCAGTTCGTTTGGATTCGTGGCGGCGTCTCGGATGCGACGGCGGTCAGCAGTGCCACGAACGTGTCGATCATCGAACCGAGCTTGCAAATCATTCACGCCGTCAGCACACCGACCGGCGATGCCCTGGACGCGGTCACCTACACTTCGATCATCGGCCACACAGCGGACAGCCAGGCCGACGCCTTCGACACGATTTACTCCGCTGCGCTGCCGACAGACATGGACATCACGTCGTACACCGTCGCGCACAGCGTCCTGGGCGATTTGACCGCTGGATTTGAATTGATCGCCGGAAACCGTCTGCAACTCAAAGCCGGGCAAGCGATCGACATCGCATTGACGGATTCGTTGACCATCGCGGTCGTCGGCACGATCCATGCCGACGTCATGCCGGGTGATATTCATTCCAGCAACGCCACCATCGCCTGGTCCAGTTTGAACGGAGACGCCCCAACGGAGCGGACCGGCGCGGACGGTTTTCCGATCAGCGGGTCGGCACCCCTGAATAATTACGCGGCGACCGACCAAACCACATTCAGTGTGAACCCGATCGGCTTTTCCAAATCCCTGCTCGGCACCAGCATCAACGACCTCGGCAATGGGTTCAATGATGCCGTGATCGGCGAATTGGTGACGTATCAGTTGATGGTCACGCTGCCCGAGGGTGACGCCAAGGAGCTCGTGATCTCGGACATGATGGATCAGGGGCTGGAGTTTGTATCGCTCGATTCGATCCTTCACTCCGCCGGCCTCACCTGGACCACCGCTTCTTTTTCACCAACGATCGTCGGTGACGGCCGAACCAACACCCAAATGTTGACGTTCGACTTGGGCGATGTCACCAATTTCGACACGGACAACGGCGTCACCGAATCGATCGTGTTGACCTACACGGCGCGCGTTTCCAATATCCCGACCAATGCATCCCATCCCGTCTCGGGAGCAACGATCTTGGATGAATCCGCCGCGTTGACCTACAACCACCGTGGGACGCTGAAAACCACGCCGCCAGTGTCAGCCGGCGCAGTCACCGTCCACGAACCTCAGCTCCGTCTTGACGTCACCGTCAGCGATCACACGCCATCCTTGAATCAGGTGATCCGCTACGAGACGACGATCAGCCACGCCGCTGGCAGTAATGCGACCGCACACGACCTCACGTTTTTGGACACACTTCCCGCCGGGATGCAGTTGCTCGATGTGTCTGTCTCGGGAGCGGCCGTTGAATTTGACGACTCCGATTCGGAGGCGGTGGCGTTACGGCTGGATTCGCTTCCTGTCGGACAAACCGCGACAATCCGATACGACGTCCGCGTCACCGACAATCTGTCCGCGATCACCCAGACGATGCAGAATGACGCCGTCGTCCATTGGACGTCGTTGCCGGACGGTGGTTTCAGCGGAGACAACAGCGAACGCGACGGAGATGGTGGCCACGCCGGGCAAGACGATTACTTGGCACACGCCCGCCAAACATCGACAATCACCCATCCGTTGGTGGAGATCACTCAGTCGACCGTCGCAACCACGCCGGCGGCATCGGGAGCCAGCGGGAATGTTGACATCACCTACGAGTTGACGATCACCAGCACCGGCAACGATCCACTGACACAGATCGCGATCGACGAAGACTTCTCGACCCTGTTCGGGAACGGATTCATCGACGTGGTGGTTCCGCCGGCCGTGATCCACACGACGGCAGACCGTCCCCTGACGGTAAACACCACCTACGACGGGACCTCGACCAATCCCTCCATCGTGGACAACTCTACCGGCGTCTTCAATCGAATGCTGCAAGGCGAATCCGTGACGATTCGATTCACGGTGGAAGTCGATCCGGATGCACCAGGCATTTTGGTCGACAATGGTTCCATGATCGCTCAAGCCCAGGCGAGCGGTGTAGGCGAGGTTTCTGGGTTGACCGCGGTGGACTTGAGTGATGACCCGGATCGTCCGACGAATGTCGAATTGGATCCGATTGCCGACGATGAGCCAGACGATCCGAACATCCACCGGATTCCAATGCTCAGTCTGACGAAACAGATCATCGGATCGCCCGTCCCATCGACCAGTGGCGTGTCGGGCAACTACGACGTGACCTATCAGATTCGCATCGACAACAACGGCTCGACTTCCCTCGATGAGCTGGTGTTGGTGGAGAACCTGCAAGACCATCTGGGCAGCGCCTTTGTCGGCATCGTCTCGGCACCAACCGTCGTCGACGGTGATGCCAGCGCCGTTCCGAAACTGAGTGCCGAATATTCCGGGCAGGAGACCGGGGCGTCGCTGATCGACGCCGCCGAATCGGGGCGATTGGATTCCGGCCAGTTCTTGGTGATCGAGCTGACGATCGAAGTTGATCCCGATGCTTCGGGACGCAGGCTCGATTCGGTCCGCGACGACGGCAGTGGCGATTTCGAAACCCAAGCTGTCATCGCGGCGAAGGATCCGGCGACAGGCCAAATGGTCTGGGACCGGTCGGACGACCCCACCGATCCGACCAATGTCGATGGTGATCCGGCCAACCCCGATGACCACAGCGACGACGACAATGACCCCGATGATCCGGTGTCGCTGAAATTCGTCGAAATCGGCGTCGCCAAACGCGTCACGCACGTGCAGCGGGTCGGGATGTCGTCGCTGGTGACGATCCAGATCATGGTCGAAAACACCGGCACGGTTTACTTGGAAAACATCGAACTGCTCGACGATGTCCAATCCCAATTCGGAAACAACTTTGACTCCGTCGTCACCGCGCCCACCATCGTCGCAAGTTCTGCGACGGTCGATCCGAACTTGCAGCCCGGATACGCCGACGACCCGTCACGGAACATCTTCGACGGCAGTAGTGGGCGTCTGGCACCGGGTGAACAGATCTTGGTGCAACTGGTGGTACAGGTCAAACCGACAGTCGGTCAAGCGAACGTGGACTTGGTCAACCAGGCGATGGCGGCAGGCATGCCCATCGACGCAGCGGGTCGCCCCGTGCTGAATCAATCCCACCAAACGATCCGCCGTGTGACCGATTGGTCAGACTCAGGCACCGATCCGGCAACCAACAACCCCGACGCGCCGGGCGATACCGGCGGCTTTAACGATCCGACGCCGACGTCGCTGACGTACTTCACGTTTGACGGTTTCAATAACTTCAGCACTCCGTTTGATGTTGCCAGGCAATACGAAAGTGAATCCACAGTGATTCCCAACCGGTTGCTCAGCCAGCAGATACCACGTCTTGTCGCAGACCCAATCTTTTCGGGTACCGCGCGTCCGGGAGCCAGAATTCTGGCAACGCTCTACGATTCCGACGGATATCAAATCGTCAGCGCATCCGTCTTCGCGGACATGGGCGGCAACTGGATGATGCAATTCCAGGGTTTGGATCAGGAAGAAGAGGTGCGTGTGGAGTTCGAAGAAATCAGCACCGCGGCGGAGACGTTTGCGAGCACCGGTGACAGCTTCGACGCCCTGGGATTACCCCACGGGAAAACACATTACCACTCCCTGCAACCTTGGACTGCCTACGACGACCGGTACGAATTCAATGCCGTCTACCGCGGGTCGGCACGACAGTCGCTTGCCAGTGAGCATCGGCACGCCAATCGGCCGATCGAATTTGGAGGGTAGGGAAGCGGAGGCGAGTGGGCAAAACGATAGGGGCAAGACGATGGGGAGAGGATGGCAGAATGATACGGGGCAGAATAATGGTATGCGGGAGACTTGAGGAGTTTGCCCGATGACTCTGTCCTCATCGTTCCTCATCGTTTTGCCCCCATCATTCTGCCTCCCCCATCATTCTGCCATCCGCATCATTCTGCCATGCCCCTTCCTTCGCTCCCGCAGAGCCCGCCCCAGTCACAAGACATAGCTTCTGATCGATCGTTTCTGTCACCAGACCGAGTTGCAACAGTGTTTCAAGCGCCCGGTCGACCCGGAAATCAATTTCGACTTCGATCGCCTCGCGGATCAATCGCTCGCATTTGCGTCTCAGTCTTCGCCGGCTGATCGGTTCCGGTTCGGTCGCCAGCGCATAGTACGCCAACGAGGCTTCGTTGGTCGATTGGCGGCCGGCTTGTTGAATGATTTGAAACGCGGCGCCGGCGTTGGTGTCGAGCTTTTGAAAGTAGAGATTCCGCGTCAGATCCAACAGATAACGATTCTTGGTTTGGAAGTAGCTGAAAAAACTTTTGACACAGTAGCCGATCCCGGCGAGGATCAAACCGATAACCAGAGCGGTGGAGTAGTACGCGGCCAACGCCAGTGTGACCAACACGAACCGCGAGATCTTTTGCAGCGACAACAGCCATCCACCCAGGCTGGGCGCGATCACCTTGACGCGATCCAGTTTGCTGAGCCGAACTTGCGTGCCCGGCAACAACATGTCCACGTCTTGTTTGGGAATGTTCTTAAAGATCCGCAGATGGAACTGTCCGGCGGCCAGCATCTCGCCACGCTCGTGGTCTTCGGCCAGTTGAAAGAGCACCACGAGCCGTTGGTAGATGGCGACATCGACCATCTCCATGCGATACAGATTCTGCAGACGTCGTTTGCATCGCCGCCCGATGATGTCCCCGCGGGCATAGACGGCCAGTTGTTGAAAGAGGCCGAAATTCGCACTCATCGGGACACCCCAATGACTCGAAACACCGACGCACTTCTCGATCTCCTCTTGGCTCAGCTTTTGATAGGCGGCATCGGCCAAGATTTGATCACAGAGTTCCATCAGCCGCTGGGAGTGATCGACGACCTGCTCGCTTTGCAGATCAATCGGAATCTTGCAATCGCTGTCCGGATCCACCGCGTGGTACCGATCCGAAAATTGGGCGTGGTACTGTGACGTCTTCGCCGCCACGTGATCACTGATCTTTCGGACCGCGGTTGCAAATGCGTCGCGTCCGGCTGGATCCAATCCGGCGGTTTTCTCCGCCCGATTGCTCAGGTATTCGACCAACGTCTGCGTTTCGATCGGCAAAAATGGCTCGATCGACCAATGCGTCGCGTCCTCGTCGATCCACCCCGACGTACTGACTTCGCTGATCCCACGCGTCAGCGGGCCTGTTCCATCGATGGACCAGTTGGTAAGAATTCGGTCGACCGATCCAGACACGGCAATGACGCAAAAGCGAAAAGGGACAGAAATGGCGACGCCGCCACACCGAGTATTTGAACCGATCCCCCAGCGAGATGATAGCGAGCCGGTGCCCGCGGTGGCGGGAGTCGCCCTGGACATGGACGGATTGCTGTTCGATACCGAACGAATTTATTGGCAAGTCGGCGACACGATTTTACAACGACGCGGACACCGCTACAGTGCGACCCTGCAGGCACGGATGATGGGGCGGATCGGTACGGCAGCCGTCCAGCAAATGATCGATTATCACTCCCTGGACGATTCCGCCGAGCAGTTGCTGGCCGAATCGGACCAGTTGTACGGCGAACTGTTACCGGGACTGCTGCGGCCGATGCCGGGATTGGAGGAGTGGATCGATCTGCTGCAACTCAGTGGCGTTCCGTTTGCATTGACCACCAGCAGTCGCCAAAAATGGGTGGACGTGATCTTCGCCGAACTGCACTGGCGGCAATCACTCACCTTTGTGTTGACCGGCGATGACGTCCGTCAAGGCAAACCGCACCCGGAGATGTACCTCACCGCGGCCGAAAAGTTCCAGCTTCAACCGCAACAGATGCTGGTGCTCGAAGACAGCGGCAACGGCTGCGCGGCGGGCGTCGCCGCGGGTGCAAACGTCGTTGCGATCCCCAACGAGCACACGCGTGAACAGGACTTTAGCGGCGCGATGCTGGTCGCCGAATCGTTACTGGACCAGCGATTGTGGCAACTGTTGCGTTAGTGGTGCCGAAGCGGGATAGGGGGCCAGCCTGTCATGCCGCAACCGACAGGCTGGAAGCCTATCCCACAAACCCTACGTTGCCGACAGGCTGGAAGCCTATCCCACAAACTCTACGAACCGACAGGCTGGAAGCCTATCCCACAATCCCTACGTTGCCGACTGCTTGGAATCCGATTGGCTGGATTCCATCTTTTCTCGCAGTTCCTTGCAGGCATCGGAGGGACTGCTGCACAAGGAGCAACTGGTGCTGCCGTCTTCGTTGGTTTTGTTCGCCAATCCGCCGCAGGAACCGCTGATCGATCGCCGACCGAAAACGACTCCGATCGCCATCGCGAACAGCAGGATGGAAAACACGCCGAAGGTCAGGATGGCGATCGGCACCAGTGCCGCCAACCAACTGGTGGTTTCCGCCGCGTCCGGCGTCGCCTGGGCGTACTGTGCCAAAATTCCGGTGCCCACCATTTGATACTCCTTCGCCCCGCTGCGCGAGACGAGCAATGCATGAAGGTCGTTTTGGGTTGCGATCGCCAATGCAGGCTCCGGTCCCAGCACATTCAGGGCGGTCGCCCAGCCATCGGCCTGCATGCAGCTTTTGGCGATCACGGTCACCGATGCGAGGTCGTGTTCCACGGGTGAACCGGTTCGCGGATCGATGGTGTGCGAATAACGTTTGCCGTCGACGACATACATGTTGCGGTAATCTCCCGACGTCGCCATTGCGTTGCCGGCCGGTTCGTTCTGCAACATCGGATGAGCGATCATCACGGTGTCCTTGGCGGCATCGGGCAATTGGATACCGACCTTCCAGGCCCCGCCGGGCTTGTCGCCGCTAGTCCGCACCTCGCCACCGATTTCGACAAACACGTCCTGCGCGCCAAGCTCGGCCAGTATGTCGACCACTCGATCGACACCGTGCCCCTTGGCGATCGACGAGAGATCGATTTGCAATTCAGTAATCAATTTTCGCAGGCCGGGGGGATCGGTCCGAACTTCCAGCTTCTTGTAGCCGACCGTCGTCATCAGTGATTGAATCGTGTCCGCGTCGGGAACCGCCGACGATCGTTCCGTGGGACCAAAGTTCCACGCATTGACCAAGGGCGCGACGGTGATGTCAAAGGCACCGTCCGTTTTCTCGGCAATCGATTGAGCTTCCGCGACGACTTGGGCGAATTCGACGCTCACGTCAAACCACTCGGTGCTCGTCGAACGATTGAATTCGCTGATCTCCGACGATTTCAAATAGGTCGACATCTGGTCGTTGACACGTCTCAGCTCGGCATCGATGGCGAACCGTAGCGTCTGGTCGTCCAGCGCCTCCGCACCGGCGACTTTGACCATGTACGACGTGCCCATCGTCTTGCCGCGGTACTCGCGAATGGTTCGCGGAGCCGATTCGTTCTGGGCGCCCGCCGGAGTGGTCTTGAAACCTGCCAGGGGAAACAAAAGAAACGCGACCAGCAGCAATGCTCGTCGCGTTTGTTGAATCATCATGGTTATTACCGATCGTTGGGGAATGGACCGTGCCGACTCCATCGTCTCAATCAAGATCAGCCGCCGAAGTCATCGTAGGCGATATTTTCCGGTTCGACACCCAAATCGTCCAACATTCGGAACACGGCCTGGTTCATCATCGGCGGACCACAGATGTAGTACTCGATGTCTTCGGGCGCCGGGTGCTTGCTCAGGTAGTTGTCCAGCAACACTTGGTGAATGAAGCCTTGGTAGCCGTCCCAATTGTCTTCGGGCAACGGATCGGAGAGTGCGATGTTGAACTTGAAATTGGGGAAGTCCTTTTCGATGTCGCGGAAGTGATCGATGTAGAACAATTCACGCAGACTTCGGCCGCCGTACCAGTAGCTGACCTTGCGGTTCGTCTTTTGCCGTTTAAACAGTTCAAAGATATGACTCCGCAGCGGGGCCATTCCGGCACCACCGCCGATGTAGACCATCTCGGCATCGGTGTCCTTGATGAAGAATTCTCCGTAGGGACCGCTGATGGTGGCCTTGTCACCCGGTTTCAGGCTGAAGATCCAGCTGCTCATTTTTCCCGGCGGCAGTTCCGGGTTTCTCGGCGGCGGGGTGGCGACGCGAACGTTCAGCATGATGATGCCTTTTTCGCCGGGATAGTTCGCCATCGAGTAGGCGCGAATCACAGGCTCATCGACCTTCGACACAAACCGCCAGATGTCGTACTTGTCCCAATCTTCGTGGTACTCTTCTTCGATATCGAAGTCTTTGTAGTTCGCCACGTGGGGCGGGCATTCAATTTGAATGTAACCACCGGCCTTGAAATTGACGTCTTCGCCTTCGGGCAGTTCCAGCACGAATTCTTTGATGAACGTCGCCACGTTGTGGTTGCTACGGACCGTGCAATCCCACTTCTTGGTGTCGAACGCTTCGGCGGGAACTTCGACGTTCATGTCCTGCTTGACGGCGACCTGGCAAGAGAGACGTTCGCCTTCGCGAGCGGCTTTCTTGGAGATGTGGTCTTTTTCGGTGGCCAGAATTTCGCCGCCGCCCTCGTGGACCTTGACCTTGCATTGGGCACAGGTACCACCGCCGCCGCAGGCGCTGGAGACGAACACGCCGGCATCGGCGAGCGCGCCCAACAGCTTTCCGCCGGCGGGGACTTCGATCTCTTTCTGGTCATTGATCATGATCTTCACGGGGCCTGACGCAACAAGTTGCGCTTTCGCGCCTAGGATCAAGACCACCAACGCCACCACGACCAGGGTGAACATTGCGATGCCAAGGATTACGGTGCCCATATCGGATCGATTTGATTTGAGGTTTCTGAGTATCGTCTGGTCAAAGTTGCTTTCGCTGAACGGACTGCAGCCGCGTTAGAGCTGGATTCCGCTAAACGACATGAATGCGAGCGCCATCAGCCCGACGGTGATGAACGTGATTCCTAAACCGCGAAGCGGCGGGGGGACATCACTGTATTTCATCTTTTCACGAATACCGGCCAGCGCCGCGATGGCGAGCGCCCAACCGATCCCGCAGCCCAGGCCGTAGGTGCACGACTCGGCGAACGAGTAGTTCCGTTCTTGCATGAACAGCGACGCACCCAGGATGGCACAGTTCACCGTGATCAGCGGCAGGAAGATCCCCAGCGTGTTGTAAAGCGCGGGGAAAAACTTGTCCAAGAACATTTCCAGGATCTGAACCATGGCGGCGATCACGCCGATGTAACTGATGAACCCGAGGAAGGTCAGGTCGACGGTCGCGAAGTAACCGGGCGAAACGGGAAGCAATCCCTCCGCCCACGTCAAAGCCCCTTTCTTGAGGAACCAGGCGTAAATGAACTGGTTGGCCGGCACCGTGATCGCTTCGATCACAATCACGGCGATGCCGAGCCCGATGGCCGTTTTGACGTTCTTGCTGATCGCAAGGAACGTGCACATCCCGAGGAAAAACGCCAGCGCGAGGTTTTCGACGAAGACGGCTTTGAGCAGGATGCTGAGATGGGTTTCTATGATTTCTGACATGGTTCTATCCTCAGGACTCTTCGATTTGTTCCGGTTTGTATGCTCGGATCAACCAAATCAGGAAGCCGATCAAGAAAAACGCACTCGGTGGCAACAGCATCAAGTTGTTGGGGTTGTACCAACCGCCGTTGCGGTCCAGCGGAAGGATGACATAGCCCATCAAGGTTCCGCTGCCGAACAGTTCGCGGAAGAACGCGACGAACAACAACACCAGGCCGTAGCCGAGTCCGTTGCCGATCCCGTCCCAGAAGCTCAGCCAGGGGCCGTTCTTCATCGCAAATCCTTCGGCGCGACCCATCACGATACAGTTGGTGATGATCAAACCGACGAACACCGAAAGCTGCTTGCTGATGTCAAAGAAGTAAGCTTTCAGGAATTGGTCGACGACGATCACCAGCGATGCGATCACGGTCATCTGAACGATGATCCGGATGCTGCTGGGAATGTAGGATCGGATCGCACTGACGGCCAGGTTGCTGAACGCCGTCACGGCGATCACGGCAACGGCCATCACGATCGATGTTTCCATCTTGGTCGTCACCGCCAACGCGCTACAGATCCCGAGGATCTGCAAGGCGATCGGGTTGTTGTCGACCAGTGGATCGACGATTACAGATTTTGCAGTTCTTTCAGCCATCTCTCAGGACCCCGATGTCTTCGACGTGCCGTTCTTCAGTTGTGACAAGAATGGTCCGTATCCATCCTCGCTGGCCCAGTAACGCAACAGATTCGTCACGCCCCGGCTGGTAATGGTCGCTCCGGACAATCCATCGACCGCGTAAGGGTTTCCTGGAGGAGCGGAGCCTTTGTAGACCACGGCAGCGGGCTCGCCGTTTTCGTCATACAGTTTTTGGTCTTCCCACTGCGCTTTCCACGCCGGGTTGTCGACTTCGCCACCCAATCCGGGCGTCTCGGCGTGTTCGTAAAACGTCAACCCTTGGATCGTTTCCAGGTCGCCCTTGAGTGCCAGGTATCCGTAAAGCGTCGACCACAAACCCTTGCCGTAAACCGGCAACACGACTTGTTGGAAGCCATCGGTACCGGGCTTGGTGACGAAGTAGACTTTGGCCACTTTTTCACGACGACCGACACCCGGATCGTACGGCACTTCGCCGATCTCGATGCTAGCGTCGACCTTGTCGGCCGCTTCACGCGGGTCGTAGTCGGCCGGGTCCATGTCCTTGATGATCTGACCGGTTTGCAAATCGACCAGCTCTTCGCTGACCCAGGAATACAGCTCTTCGATTTGCGCCTTGGAAAGCTCGCTGGCCGGTTTGCCGAATTCGCCGATCGACAGCCCTGCGGCATCCAGAATGTTCTTCTGGCGGTCGAGCATTTTATTTTCTTCCTGCTTGCCCTTGAGTCCGACAGCGGCAACGCTGACGACCAGCGAGCAGACGACGCACAGGATGGTCGCCGTGAGCAGGGTGTTAAGAGTTGAATCACGTTGTGACATAGCGTGCCATCCTCCGGCGAACGTTTGCGGAAACAACGAAGTAATCGATCAGCGGCGCGAACACGTTGCCGAACAGAATGGCCAACATGATGCCTTCGGGAAACGCCGGGTTAATGCATCGAATCAGGACGGTCATGAAACCGATCAGCGCGCCGTAGATCCACTTGCCCTTTTCCGTCATCGAAGCACTGACAGGGTCCGTGGCCATGAACACCAGGCCGAACGCCAAACCGCCGACGACAAAGTGCCAGTAGAACGGGACGCTCATCATCGGGTTGCTCCCCGTGGTGACACCGTTGAGCAATAACGACGTCGCGGCGACACCGCCCAGCACACCGGCCATGATCTTCCAGGAACCGATCCCGGTCCCGATCAGAATCGCCGCACCGATCAAGCACATCAACACACTCGTCTCGCCCACACATCCCTGAACCGTTCCCAGGAACGCACTGGTCCACGTGATCGGCTCCGTCCAGGTCACCGGATCGGCCGCACCGAGTGAATAATTGACCGATTCAAGCGAGGCCAGGGCCGCGTTGGTCTCGCCGCCCGGATCGGGCGTCGCGACGGCCATCTGCCCCAGCGCGGTCGCGCCGCTGAAACCGTCGACCGCCGTCCAAACCTTGTCACCGCTGATCTGGCCGGCGTGTGCAAAGTACAGGAACGCTCGACTGGTCAGGGCCACGTTCAAGAAGTTGCGTCCGGTTCCCCCGAACACCTCCTTGGCCACGATCACGCCGAACGCGATCCCGACGGCCACTTGCCAGAGGGGAATCGAGGCCGGCAAGGTGAGCGGAAACAGCAACCCGGTGACGAGGAAGCCTTCGTTGATCTCATGCCCGCGAAGGACACTGAAGACCATTTCGATGTGACCGCCGACGAACATGCAAACGAAGTAGATCGGGATGAAAAAGATCGCCCCGAGCATCATGCAGTCGGCAATACTGCCCGGGTCATTGGTGAAACCCATGGCGTTGTGAATCGTGTAATGCCAATCACCGACATACTTCTCGCCGGCCTCTGCGGCGCGCTGGATCGTGGTGTTCGCCTGATAGCCGACGTTCCACATTCCAAACAGCGTCGCTGGCACGAGAGCCATCACAACGGTGATCATCATTCGCTTCAGATCGATGTTGTCACGCACGTGCGTTTGCCCGTGAGTGATTTCGCCCGGCGTGTACAGAAACGTGTCAATCGATTCGTACACCGGATACGCGATCTGCAGCGGTCCGCCCTTGTCAAACAGCGGATGGACTTTGTCCAGAGCAGCGCGGAGTGCTTTCATTGGTCAGTCTTGCCCAATAACGGTTTTTTCTGAGTAAATGGAACGGCTCGGCAGCTCCCCGCCGCGTCCGCTAGGTGTCTGTGAACGGTTCGGATCAGCCTTCGCGCTCGATCGTGGTCAAGTTCTCGCGAAGCAACGAGCCATATTCATATTTTCCGGGACAGACGAAGGTGCATAACGCCAAGTCTTCTTCTTCCAGCTCCAGAGCGCCCAATTGTTGCGCCTGGTCGGTGTCGCGGACGATCAACGCGCGAAGCAATTGCGTCGGCAAGATATCCAGCGGCATCACTCTCTCGTAAGTCCCCAAGGGAACCATCGCCCGCTCGCTGCCGCCGGTGCTGGTCGTGAAGGCAAACTTCTGGTTCGGCAACATCGTCGAGGCGAACACGCGGGTCGTGCTGAACTTGTCAAAGCCCGGTTTTTGCCAGCCCAGGAACTCTCGCTCGTCGCCTTCCTGGATCACCGAGATCTGGGTGTGATAGCGTCCCAGAAAGTTGTGCGGGGGACTGGCGGTGCGGCCGCACAGAACCGATCCGGAAATCTGGCGGACTTTGATGTTGGCATCGTACTCGCCGTCGACCAACTGGCTGATGTCGGCTCCGATGCGGGTTTCCAACAGACGCGGCTTGCCGATCACAGGACCGGCGAGCGAAATCACCCGTCGCACATCCAACTTGCCAGTCGTCAGCAGGGCGCCGATCGCCATCACGTCTTGATAACCCAGGTACCACACCATCTTGGTCGGACCGACCGGATCGAGCTGGTGGATATGGGTTCCGACCAGTCCGGCCGGGTGGGGGCCGCCGAACTCGGTGACCGTGACGCCATCGACCGCGCCGCCAGGGATCGCCGACCCGGGAGCCTTGCAGACGTGGACCGTGCCGTCGGTCAGCTTCGTGATCGCGGTCAGCCCCAGAATGAATTGATCCTTACGGTCGGCCATCGCCGTGGCCGGGCAGGCCGCGAGCGGGTTGGTGTCGATCGCCTGGACGAAAATCGAACTCGGTTTCGTGCCCGGGGCAGGGACCTTGCCGAACGGTCGCGTCCGCAACGCCGTCCACAGCCCGCTGGTGACCAGCAGCTCCGTCAAGGCCGCCGCATCCATCGCGTGGACGTCGCCGACGTCAAAGCTGACGCTGTCCGATTCGCCCGGCGAAGGATCGACGTCGATGACCACGGCCTCAAACTTTCGCTTTTCACCGCGAATCACGTCCGCAACCGTTCCCGCCGCCGGCGACGTGTACGTCACGCCTTCGGTTTTCTTGTCGGTAAACAACGGCTGACCCAATTTCACCTTGTCGCCCGGGGCCACCAACATCGTGGGCTTCATGCCGATGTAATCGTCCCCGACCAACGCCACTTGCGTGACCGGCTTGGCGACTTCGATGTGCTGAGCGGGCGTGCCGAGGATCGGAAGATCCAATCCTTCTTTGATCGTGATCATAGGCTTCGAAAAACGGTTGAACGCGGGACTGAACGCGGGAACAAAAACAAACGCGGGGACGGAATCAGGCGCCGGAGGATCAAGCAGACACGGGGCACATTGTGATTTTTTTCACAAGCGAGCAGCGAGCAAATGCCCACGTCGGTGGGCAAACGAAAACGGCAAGTTCCTTGGCCAGGGAATATTACATAGCTGACCATAACTCGCAACGGTACACCGATCCGCAGACCAGAGACGGACGCTCGCAAAACCCTTAGGGCCAACGGAACGCCTGTGCGGGCGGCTAGCGAAGCTGTCACCCGCACGGCAGGAAAGGTCTAGCGAGAAATCGCCCAAGCGTATTCACTATCTATCCGACAAGGAAAATTCCTTTTCGTTTCTGTGACCCAAACGGTTAGCGCGAATCCTCATTTCCTACCGATTTTGGTTGCGAAACAACTCGACACCCCCTCCCCACAACGGTGCCGCGTCAACGGCCCGCTGAGTCCCTTCGAAGTCTCTCCATTACCCTGCAAGCGTTTTTCGTGACCAACTCCACTTTGGCTGATCGCCGCACCGATATTCGAAACGTTGTCATCATCGCCCACGTTGACCACGGAAAAACCACCCTCGTTGATTGTTTGCTGCGGCAAAGCGGTCAGTTTCGCGACGCGGAACTCAAGGGCGATTGCATCCTGGATTCGAACGACTTGGAGCGAGAACGTGGGATCACCATTCTTTCGAAAAACATTGCGATTCCCTACCGCGACGTGAAGATCAACCTGATCGACACACCGGGGCACGCGGATTTTGGCGGCGAAGTCGAACGCGTGATGACGATGGCCGACGGCTGTCTGGTGTTGGTCGACGCGGCCGAAGGCCCGATGCCGCAGACGCGGTATGTCTTGGAAAAAGCACTGGCAGCGGGGGTCAAGCCGATCATCGTGGTCAACAAGATCGATCGCCCCGATGCGCGATCGCACGAGGCGCTCGACGAGGCACTCGAATTGTTGGCCGACCTCGGTGGTGAGCACCAACTCGATTCGGTCGCCTACGTCTACGCCAGTGCCAGAGAGGGATTCGCGACCACCGACCCCGACCAGCCCAACAGCGACATGCGGCCGCTGCTGGATCTGTTGGTCGATCACTTGCCGGGTCCCGAAATCGACGCCGAAGCACCGCTGCGGATGCTGGTGACGACGCTCGACTGGAGCGAGTACGTCGGACGAATCGCCGTTGGCCGAATTCAATCGGGCCAGATTCGCGCCGGGCAGACGATCGACCTGCACCAGAAAGGAGGGCCGGTCAAACAGAAGATTGCGGGGCTGTATGTGTTCAACAATCTCGGACGGGCGAAAACCGAAGTGGCCAGCGCCGGTGATATCGTGGCAATCGAAGGCTTCGAAAACGTCGAAATCGGAGACACGGTTTGCGCAGTCGACGCAAATGACCCGTTCGATCGCCCGGCCGTCGACGAACCCACCCTCGAAATGGTGTTCGCCGTCAACTCGTCTCCGATGGCGGGCCGCGAAGGCAAATACGTCACCACGCGGCAGATCAAGGCTCGGCTGGAGAAAGAACTCGAACGCAACGTCGCCCTCCGCGTCGAATTGATCCCCGGGACCGAGTCCTATGCGGTCAAGGGTCGTGGCGTGCTCCATTTGGCCATCTTGATCGAAACGATGCGCCGCGAAGGCTATGAACTGAGCGTCGGGAAACCACGCGTCATCAACCGCGACATCGACGGAAAACCCCACGAACCGTTCGAATCGCTGCGGGTCGAAGTGCCCACCGACGCAATGGGCCCCGTGATGGAACTGGTCGGACTGCGCCGTGGGACGCTGGAGGAAATGAAACAACGCGGCGATTACAGCTTGCTCCGATTCACGATTCCCTCCCGCGGCCTGATCGGATTGCGAACCCGGCTGCTCAATGCGACACGTGGCACCGCACAGATTCACCACCGCTTCGATAGCTATCGCCCGGTCGAACCCGAAGTCCCCCGCCGCGCCAACGGTGTCTTGATCTCGATGGTCTCCGGGAAAACGATGCCCTTCGCACTGTTCGCCCTGCAGGACCGCAGTGACCTGTTCGTCGGCCCCGGCGTGGAAACGTACGAAGGCATGATCGTGGGCGAAAACGCACGCGACAACGACATGAACGTGAACCCCTGTCGCGAGAAAAAGCTGACCAACATGCGGGCCTCGGGAAGCGACGAAAATGTCATCCTGAAACCGCCACGCGACATGTCACTCGAAGCGGCGCTGGAATACATCGAAGACGACGAGTTGGTCGAAGTCACCCCGGAAAGCATCCGCCTGCGAAAGATCCTGCTCAAAGAGTCCGACCGCCGGCGAAATAGCCGCAAATAGGAGAGTGGGGAGACACGGAGAAGGGGAGACACGGAGAAGGGGAGAAGGGGAGACAAGGAGAAGGGGAGACTAGGAGACAAAGAGAAGGGGAGACTAGGAGATGCAGGGCGTGCTGTGCCTGCGGGATGCTTCATCCCCTGAGGACGACTGGGATGTCGCGAACTGTGTGACTTACGCAACTCCCCCATCATTCTGCCGCCCCATCATTCTGCCGCCCCATCATTCTGCCGCCCCATCATTCTGCCGCCCCATCATTCTGCCGCCCCATCATTCTGCCGCCCCATCATTC